>NZ_FOIU01000001.1:0-661037 GCF_900111495.1 Chryseobacterium wanjuense
TTTTGATAATTTTTTGTTGTGTTGTCATAATACTTAATCTGTTTTAAAGTTATTTAATTTGATTATAACTGTCAGATTAAGTATTGACTAATTCAAATAAACTGATCATTAGAATCTTTATTTGTTTGACTTTTTAGTCTTAAACCATTTCCTACAGTTAATTTACTATAATCATATTGATTGAAAAGATTATTTGCACTATTTAGTTCATATTCAAAAAGCGAAGAACCTTTTGTAGGATAAATAATTTTTGTAAGAACAGCAGATTGCGTATAATTAATATCAGCTTGTTTAAAATTATTGTTATAATTATTATCCAATGGTATGGCTGTTGGATAATTAAAATCAGTGGGATTTAAAAACAATGTCTTATTGCTAAAACCACCATTAGAATATCCCCAATAATCTACTCCCATTGAATTTTTCGAAGGTAATAATGTTTCATTATATCCAAATATGTAAGGAGTATCATTATTTATTGTAATTGATAAGAGCTTAAGTCTTTTCTTTAATCTATCTTGTGAATAGATTTGATAAGGCTGATCTATTGTTATAGAATTCTGAGAGTTAAAATAGTCATAATTGAAGTTAACTGTTTTTACAATCTGATTTAAATTATTTTGTTCTTCTATCTTATCTAATTTTTGTGTAGGAAAATCGACACGATCAGAATAATAGAAATTAATTTTACCAAAATTTCCTGATATATTGTTTATAAGTAAATAATTTTGTGTCGTAGACCAGTTAATCAATGGTGGTGTCATAAATCCAACACTTTGAGAACTACGAAACGGATTCATTGCTGAACCAGGATATTGTTCGTCAAATTCTCCTATCCATGTAAAGTTTTGTGAGTTTGATAACGGTAAAGAATTATAATGATATGTTTGATTACCGTAAGTATAATTTAGTTTTTGTCCTATCGATACTAAATTTTTAACATTAGAATATTCATTATATGTAAAATTTATATCGTTATTGTTAATATCTGTTATTTTTGTAATAAAATAATTTTTACTCACACTGGTTAACGTTCTTACATCTTCAACTCTTGAGAAATAAAATTTAGTTCCTGTCGGATCAATGATTGTAAAATAGGAATTACTGTTGTAAGAAATTTTATATCCTTTTTTATTCAAGCAATAAAAAGTTGGTGTAAAAGTTGTCACAAAATTCGTGGGATAATTACTTATAATAAATTCTAACTTCTCACCAAATAAGTTGCATGTAAATATGTCTGGTGAGGTATCTGTATCTGCCTGAAAAGAGTTGTTTAAATCTTCAAAATTCCCATTTAATGGTAAAAACCCATCAATTGTCTTATAATACGAATAAGCATCCTTAGTGGGTTGAGATACAAATCCGGCCGGCAAAGGTTGAACACTGTGAGGGAAATAATTATTAAAAGGATTTGCTGATTTTGTAAAATCTGCTAGATATTTTTTTTCAGTTCCAAAATCACTATAGCCTCCTAAAATTGATTGTGTAATCGACGGAAGGCTTATGTCCCATCCCAATCCCGTAGATCCAGCTTCTTGTGTAACTTTTACACCATTTCCCGAAATATATTTTAATATCAGGGGAATTTTAATAGTTCCTGATTCAGCCGTAAGTAAGGGAATTTGAGGGCTATTAGTTCCTGTATATTCCGAATTTTGAATATCCCCATATCTTAAAAATGTTGCTGTTGATGGAGAATTAGGAAGGTTTTTAAAATAGTATTCACTGTATTTGTTTTGATCATTCTGAGCCTGTATTATAGAGAAGAAGGTCAGACCCAATACAAAACTTAATATTATATTTTTTTTCATTTTTGTTTATTTCTTTATCAATTTAGCATTTGCTGTTTTACCTATATCAGTTTTTATGGTGATGAGATAAGCTCCCTGAATTAAAGGCTGCGTATTAATCTTCGTCACTTTATTCTTAGTTTTCAGACTTTGCAACTGTCTCCCAGACATATCATACAACAAAATCTCAGCTTCCTTGAAATCAAAACCGATTTCTACATACGCATAGTCTGAGACAGGATTCGGATAGATCTTAATATCCTGTTTTTCGATGAGTTGATCAATCTGCTTATCTCCCAATTTTACAATCTTCCAGTTTTCCTTTCCAAGTTCCTCTGCACTGGTTCCGGCTAATACAATTGAACCGTCTCTGTTTAATTTTATATCAGCCAATCTTTCCTCCTTCTTTCTCGATTCTCCCTTTACGTATTTTCTCCACTGCTCATTACCATTGTAATCCAAATACAACATCCAGAAAGTTTCATCATCACTTTCTATACGACCTTCTGCCTGAGTGTAGCCTCCTAGCAAAACCCCTTTTGAAGATTTGTCATCAGAAGCATGTAAGATACTCATCCCCATCAATACATCTCTGTTTTTGAAATTGTAAGATTTCTGCCAGATTTCTTCTCCTCTTTCATCGAGTGAAATCAACCATAAGTCTGTTCCTTCTTCGATCCCTACAGATTTATTTCCAGACCTTTCCGATCTTGATTCTCCTCCGATTAAATATCCTGTTGATGTTAAAGAAAGTGTTCTTAAATGATCATCACCTTTTCCTCCAAAATTCTTTTCCCATTCTACTTTTCCGTCTTTTGAAAGTTTAATGATCCAATAATCGCCCTCACCGAAGTTTTCGGTTTTCTTTGATCCGCCTGCATTACTTCTAGAATAAATTCCGAGTAAAGCTCCACCATCCTTTGTTGGAATCATTTTTTCAACTTCATCGAGTCCTTTTCCCCCTAAAATAAGTTGTGATAGCTCTTTGCCATTTTTATCCAGCCTTACAATGAGAACATCCTTTGAGCCGTAACCCTTCATTTTAGAGTCCTGAGCGGAGACGAAGGATCCGGCCACAAAAAAACCAAGATCAGTCGTCTGAATAACAGCTCTTGCTTCTTCATCTGAAGCTCCACCAATGGTTTTCTGCCATAATTCATCTCCAAATTCATTGAGTCTAATCAGCCAAATATCTGATCCTCCTTTAGAATCGTCTTTTTTATCCAATCCTTTTCCTGAATAAGAAGTTCCTGCCGCTAAAAATCCACCTTCCTGAGTAGCCACTGTTGCAGACAAAAAATCATGATTCTGCCCCGAGAAATATTTCTCCCAGACTTCTTCTCCTTGCTGGTTTAATTTTATAAAATGATAGTCATAACCGTTATTCTGCTTACTTCCAGCCCCCAGTTTCTGATCTCCAGCCTGAATCGAGCTTCCTGAAATGAGATATTGCTGATCAATGGTTGTGGTAACCTGACTTAAAAAATCCTGTGTTGAGGATTTAATGTCTTTCTGCCAGACTACTTCCTGAGCAGATGTACTCAGAATTGTGCATAAGAAAAGTGCACCTGTGTAGAATTTATTCATAACCCGTGTTTATTTTTGAGTTGTTAATTATTAATTTTAAATCGCTGCAAAATTATTTCTTTTACTTCACGTTAGAAAGATTTATTACAGAGATTTAATGTGAATATGATCTTTTTTTGCAAAGATATTGCTGTATAACGACAGAACTTGTCGTGTTATTAGTAAGTCTAATGGATTGGATGCGCATATAGAAAATGCACTCATTAAATAGAGTAGTTTTTTATTCATCGTTGTGTGTTTTATATTTACATGGCAAAGCTAAAAAAAATATTTAAACTATAAAAATATTTTATATAATTAACTTATTATTAATTAAATACAAATCCAATCTTGGTTATTGTCTTGATTTAAAATTTATTTACATCAATTCTAAAAAATACTTTTAAAGTTTTTTTAATTCAGAAAACTTTTGTGTGAAAATTTCTGAGAGTAACTTTGTCAAAATTTTAAAAATGAAGAGAGGATTACAATGGTTAATGATAATATTTTCGTTAACAGTTTTTGGACAAAAAGGAACGGTTGATACAGCTCAGATAGTTATTCCCAATCGATATAACAGTGTTGAAGCACAGACAAAACCTTATGTGATCATGATTTCTGCGGACGGTTTTCGCTATGATTATGCTAAAAAATACAATGCCGGAAACCTTTTGAAGTTTTCTAACGGGGGAGTTCAGGCAAAGGCAATGATTCCAAGTTATCCAAGCATCACTTTTCCGAATCATTGGAGCTTAATTACCGGACTTTATCCTTCTCATCACGGGTTGATTGATAATTATTTTTACGATTACAAAAGAAAGGAAGCTTATGCCATGAGTGATAGAAAAAATGCTGAAGACGGAAGCTGGTACGGTGGAATTCCGCTTTGGGGACTGGCTGAAAAACAGGGGATGATTTCTGCTTCTTTGATGTGGGTAGGCTCTGCAAGTGATGCGGGAGGTATAAGACCGACATATTATTATCCTTATCACGAAAAATTCACTCCATCCGAAAAAGTGGATAAAGTGATCGACTGGCTGAAGTTGCCGATGGATAAAAGACCTCATTTTATCTCTTTGTATTTCCCTGAAGTTGATGGCAGTGGCCATCATTTTGGACCTGAGACGAAGGAAACGGAAGAAGCGGTTCATTTGGTTGACAAGGCAATAGGAGAGCTGGTTCAAAAAGTAAATAATTTAGGCTTAAAGAATGTAAATTTTATATTTGTTTCCGATCACGGAATGATAAAAGTTGATGGCGGAAATCCTCTTGAAATTCCTGCAATGCTTTTAAATAAAGAAAAATTTGATATATATAATTCCCAGACTTTGTTAAGAGTTTATGTTAAAAATCCGGAAGAAGTCAAAGCGGTTTATAAGGAATTAAAAGCCAATAAAACTGATGACTATGAAGTGTATCTGGATAAAAAATTCCCGAAATATCTGCATTTTGCTACAAAAGATGATAAGTATAACCGAATCGGGCAAATTTTATTAGTTCCGAAAGCTCCGAAAGTATTTTTACCAAAAGGAAAAACAACATCTGTAGGAAAGCATGGATACAACCCTGCAATCGTGCCTGAAATGAAAGCGACATTTTTAGCTTGGGGGTCGGAGTTCAAGAATAATTTAGTTATTGATGAATTTGCTAATATTAATGTTTATCCATTGGTTGCTGAAATTTTAGGATTAAAAATTAATGAGCCTATTGATGGAAAACTAAAAGTGTTGAAAAAGACTTTAAAAGAGAATAAATAATTTTTTAATTTGATATTAATTCATTTTAAGATAAAGTTTCGGCGAGCCGAAGGCTCGCCGAAACTCATTTATACATTCACATTGTGAAAAGGACATTCAAGTCAAAAGAAATCAAGCATTAAACCTTTCCGCAAACTCCTTAGCAAACTCCTCCAGTTTTACCTTACCATCCACATACGCTCCATGCTCAATAAAATCCTTCTGTACAACTCCGGTTCGGATTCCACGTCCCATTTCAGTGTACAATTCAGCAATTTCCTGTGGAAGACCGGCCTGAAGCATTCCGTTTAATGAATCTTCATCCTTAAACTCTACCCACTGAAGTTCAGGTTTTCCAATGGCAAGACCGAAAGTTTTAGCAAAATCAGAAGCTTGACGAAGATCACTTACAATATATCTTACATTTTTACTGTCTGAATTCTTAACCAACTCTTCAGCCGCCGCTTTTGCAATATCAATGGGATGAACCAGCGGAACTTTTACATCTTCAGGATAATTTCCTCCGATAATTCCTGCGTTTTTAATTAATGGAATGTCATTAAAGAAATTAATATAAAAATACCCGGCTCTTAAAAATGTAACGGAAGTATTTTCCAATCCGTTGTAGAGTTTTTCAATATGGTAAAGTGTTTTTATCGGTCCGTTTTCTACTGGTGATTCTGCACCGATGCTGCTTAACATCACAATTCTTTTCAAACCCGTTTTTCTGATGGCTTCTGTGTAGTTTTTCCCTGCATTAATGGTGTTTTCAACAATATTTTCAAAACCCAGATTCGGAGGAGTCATTAAAAAAGCGGCATCTTTTCCTTCAAAAGTTTTAATTAAAAATTCTAAATCTGTGATAGAACCGATCGCTGCTTTTGCCCCTAAAGCCTCGATTTCATTTTTCTTGGATTCGTTACTGCTGATTACAGTAATGTCATGTCCTTCAGCTATTAATTGTTGAGCAAGCGGTCTTGCTACATTTCCTAATGATCCTGTGATTACAATTTTCATACGTAAATTTTTTTATTGTTTTTAATGGTTTGTATGTAATCGCAGAATATTAGTTTTTATAAGTTGACTAACTAAATGCGATTTCATAATAAAATATTTTTTTATTTCCTGAGACAAAGTTATATTTGTACTTACTTTTATACAAGTACTTACCCTAAAGTATGTATTATGACAGCCATTAAAGAAAGCTCAACCATCCAGCAGAACAAGAAATACGCGCTGGATTCCTGTCCCGTAACCTATGTTATGGAAAAAATCGGTGGTTTCTGGAAACCCATTATTTTATATCATCTGTCGAATGGTGATAAAAGGTACAGTGAATTAAAACGTGCGATTCCGGCCGTAACCGAGAAAATGCTGATCCAGCATCTCAAACAGCTGGAAGCCGACGGATTGGTTATAAGAACGGCAAAACCGGTCATTCCACCTCATGTAACTTATGAATTAAGCAAGTCAGGAAAAGGATTGATTCCGGTCATTCATGCCATGGCAGAATGGGCATTTAAAGATATGAATGTGAAAATTAAATAATGTAACAACGTAACAATATAACAATATAACAATATAACAATTAAGAAATGTAATTTCCCTAAACCCTAAACCCTAAACCCTAAACCCTAAACAAAAAAAGACCCTCCGAAGAGAGCCTTAGTTAAAAAATATACGAAGATTACAAAGATTGCATATCAATAACAAAACGATATTTCACATCGCTTTTCAACATTCTTTCATACGCTTCATTGATGTCCTGAATTTTAATTAATTCAATATCAGAAACAATATTATGCTTTCCGCAGAAATCCAGTAATTCCTGAGTTTCGGCGATACCTCCGATCAGTGATCCCGCTACAGATCGTCTTTGGAAGATCATGGGTCTTGTACTTGGCTCCTCATTTTCGAATTCCCCTACGAATCCTACTAAAACCAACGTTCCGTTCAAGGCAACAGTCTGCATATAAGGATTAATATCATGCTCATAAGGAACCGTGTCGATAATGACATCAAATTTACCTTTTACAGCATCCATCTGTGCCTGTTCGGTAGAAATTACGACGTGATCGGCACCCAATTTTTTCGCATCTTCAGTTTTTCCCGGAGTTCTGGAGAATAAAGTCACTTCAGCTCCCAACCCTTTGGCAAGCTTGATGGCCATATGTCCCAACCCTCCTAAACCTACAACTGCAACTTTAGAATCCGGACCGACATTCCAGTGTCTTAATGGAGACCAGGTTGTAATACCTGCACAAAGAAGAGGTGCAACAGCTGCCAAATCCAGATTTTCAGGAACACTAAGCACAAAATGCTCATCAACAACTACTTTTTGAGAATATCCGCCGAAAGTATGACCTCCCAAATGTTTATCCTTCCCGTTGTAAGTTCCTGTAAAACCGTTTTGGCAATATTGTTCCAAATCATGTTTACAGCTCTCGCATTCTCCGCAAGAATCAACCATACAGCCCACTGCAGCCAGATCTCCGACTTTAAATTTAGAAACTTCGCTTCCTACATTCGTGATTCTTCCCACAATTTCATGTCCGGGAACAACAGGATACAAAGATCCTCCCCAGTCATTTCTCGCTGTGTGAAGGTCAGAGTGACAAACGCCGCAGTATAGAATTTCAATTTCTATGTCTTTTGCGGTTACTTCTCTTCTGTTGATATTAATTTCTTGTAAGTCAGCAATTTTAGATTCTGCTCCGTAAGCTTTTACCGTGAATGTGCTCATTTGTTTTTTGGTTTAAGTTTAATTTTAAATCTGTTGATTTCTCAAGTACAAAAGTCGATAGTTTAAAATTAACAATACTTATACAAATTACAGAAAGATTTACCAATTTTACAGGCAGTATAAAATGTCCGCCGGAAAATGGTAATTTTGATTATCAATAAAAATATATTTCATGCAAAATCAGGAGATTGAGATCTATAACAGCGTCTCGGAATACAATAAAATGGCCAATCATGAGACATTGCATCCGTTGGTAAGCATTATCGATTTCTCGAAATCTGATCCTATCTGCCAGTTCAGAAGGGTGTTTGGTTTTTATACGGTTTTTCTGAAAGATATTATGTGTGGAGATATGCATTACGGCAAGCACAGCTATGATTACCAGGAAGGAACATTGGTTTTTATTGCGCCCGGACAGACGTACGGAATTTATAATGACGGAAAGTTTATTCAGCCGGCGGGTTATGCCTTGATATTTCATCCGGATTTAATCAAAGGGACGAATTTGGGTAAAAATATCAAGGATTATAATTTCTTTTCCTATGAAGTTCATGAAGCGCTTCACCTTTCGGAAAAGGAAAGGGAAATTGTGTTGGAATGCTTTAAAAATATTAAACTTGAGCTCGAACAGTCCATTGATAAGCATAGTAAGTCATTAATTGTCAATAATATTGAGTTGTTTCTGAATTATTGCATGCGCTTTTATGACCGCCAGTTCATCACAAGAGATCATATCAATCAGGGAGTGATAGGTAAATTTGAAGGGTTGTTGGAGGCATATTTAAAATCTGATAAGCCTAAAAGCATTGGTTTCCCCATGGTCAATTATTTTGCGGAACAACTAAATCTTTCGGCGAACTATTTCGGGGATCTCATAAAAAAAGAACTTGGAATTTCCGCACAGGAATATATTCACAATAAGCTGATCGACGTAGCAAAAGACCAGATTTTTGATCCCTCAAAATCCATCAGTGAAATTTCGTATGATCTAGGGTTTAAATATCCTCAGCATTTTACAAGATTATTCAAAAGTAAGGTTGGAGTGTCTCCGAGTGAATATAAAACTTTAAACTAAAACTTTAAACACGAATTTCACTAATATTTTCACGAATAACACCAATATTTTATTAATGGAATGTCATTTGTGTTTAAATTAAAAAAATAAATTGTTCCAGATGTCAATTTTTCAATGTTTTATCAGTGAAATTTATGCAAATATTAGTGCTATTTGTGTTTAAAATAAAAAAAATAAGTTTGTTCCAGATGTCAATTTTTCAATGTTTTATCAGTGAAATTTGTGCAAATATTAGTGTCATTTGTGTCTAAAAATAAAAAATCACTAAATTTAATATCAAATAAATTTTGTTTTGGATGACAACACAGCAAAATATAGGAACACATTCTTTTCATACACCTTTTGGAAAAATTTTAGCATTAAAGGAAAATGGCGTTATCAAAGCCAAAAGCATCCGTTATGCCCGTTCTGAAAGGTACAAAATGCCTGTTCCCGTTGAAACTGTAGAGTCTGAGGAGATTTTGGATAAAACTCCGGTTTGCCCGCAGAATATCAGTCCGCTCTTAGAAAGGCTGATCGGTAAAACGGATCTCGAAAAATTTCAACCAGATGAATCTACCCAATTTTTGACCATTACCCGTCCCGAAAATTTTAGTCAAAATGAAAAACTTCCTGTTGTCGTTTGGATTCACGGAGGTTCTTATGAAATCGGCTGTGGCGATCTTCCCACTTCGGATCCTTCGGTTTGGGTGAAAGAACAAAATATGATGGTGATTTCCGTCTCTTACCGTCTCGGACTTTTCGGTTTTTTGGGCGGTGATGAAAATCGGCCTGCAAATCTTGGTTTGTTTGATATCATGGAAGCCTTGCGATGGATTCAGAAAAATATTCAAAGTTTTGGAGGAGATCCTGAAAATATTACGCTTTTTGGACAATCTTCCGGAGGTGATGCCATTGCACACCTGATGATTTCAGAAGGAGTTGATAATTTATTTCACCGGGCTATTATTCACAGTGCGCCGCTTGGTTTCAGGCTGAAAAGAAACAAAATGTCATTAGAATTTTTCCGGAAAACAGAATTTCTGAAAGATGAAACTGATCCTTTAAAAATGACGGAGGGATATGTAAATTTTTTACCATCATTCAGAAAATATGGTTTAAAAACTTCAATGCCGTTTTGTACACAATATGGTTATCCTCCTTTATGCACGGAAGAAGAAAGCCAGGAAAAATGGAAGGAAAATGCAAAGAAATATGATGTTTTAATGGGTTTAAATCATGATGAAACTGCATTTTATGTAAAAACAGCAGAGCAGGGAATTTATACCTATTTACATGAAAAAATTCTCAACAGAATCGTTCGTGTAACAACCGATTCCATCTACGAAAAACCGGCGAATATGTTTGCGGAGAACTATTCGGAAGGAGGAGGAAATATTTATTTGTTTAAAATTCATTCAACCATAAAAAATAATTATATCGGAGCATCACACTGCTTTGATCTTCCTTTAATTTTTGCCAATGAAACCGCCTGGAAATCATCAGAATTACTAAAAGATGTTCCATGGCAATATATGGTTGAAAACGGAAAAAAGCTTCGTGCGCTCTGGGCAGAATTTGCCCGAAAAGGAAAAATCTCCGATGATTCTGAAAGACCGGAAATTCTTCGTCTCCGAAAAGTTTAGTTTTATTTTTAAACACAAATGTCACAAATTTTCACAAATAATTTTTTAAACGTTTTCGCATTAATTAGTGTCATTTGTAAAAGCATTCGTGATATTTGTGTTTAAATCAATCATTCAGCAACCCAAACACTCACATTCCCAGCCGGAACCGGGAAGCTTCCCCATCCGTTTTCATCGATCGTTACTTTGTTTTCAAATCTTCCCAACAAGTCGTAGAAAGTTTTTCCAATATATTTTTCACCCATTTCCATAGGTTTTTCATAAGCGTCTTTATTGCTCAAAACAACGGCACATCCGGAATGCTCTTCATCTCCTTCACGAACCCAGCCGAGACAATTGGCATCTTCAAAATAATCTCTCTGTTCGCCGTAAGCATGATCTTTTCGGGCTTTTAGCAGTTCTTCGATTTTATCAACCTTATCTAAAAATATTTCCTGATCGTTGCCTTCTCTGTCTTTGTCGACATAATGAGCACCGTACAAATCGGGATAAAAAACACAAGGATAGCCATCTTTTCTCAACAGAATCATAGCATAAGCCAAAGGTTTAAACCATAATTCCACAGGAGCTTCCAGATCCTGCAAAGGCTGGGTGTCGTGGTTATCTACAAGGCTTACTGAGTGAAGCGGATCTGCCTGAGTAAGGCTTCCGTCGAAAATTCTTCGTAAATCATAAGAACCACCTTCTTTGGAGGCAGTATGGAAATTGTTTTGTAACGAACTGTCGAATAAGCTCATACAACCTTCCGTAACTTCGATGTATTTTTGAAGTAAATTCAGATATCCGGGAGCCCAATATTCTCCCACAGCAAAAATATTTTTCCCCGAATTGGAACGTAATAAAGTAAGCCATTCTTTATAAAAATCAAATGAAATGTGCTTGAGCGCATCCAGTCTTACTCCATCAAAATCCGTTTCGTCAAAATACCATTTTGCCCAATTGTTCAGCTCTTCGCGTACAAAAGGGTTGCGGTGTTCAATATCGTTGTACATCAGATAATCGTAGTTTCCTTTTTCATCATCGATCATCTCTTCCCAGTCGGTTCCGTATTCGTTTTTTATTTTAAAAATATGGGAATCCATACCTTCTGCATAGTCTACGCCGCTGAAACAGGTGAAATTCCATTCAAAATCTGAATATTTTTTTCCTCTTCCCGGAAAGGTAAATTTTGTGTAGGATTGGATCTCTATTTCATCGGAAATGATTTTTTCGCGGTTTTCCTCATCTACTTTTACAGCCTTAAAGCTTTCCAGCTCGTCTCCGCCACCTTTATGTCCTAAAACAATGTCGACAATCACCTGAATATTTTTCTCCTTTAAAGCTTTAATTGCTTGAATATAATCTTCTTTCGTGCCGTATTTTGTGGGAATGGTTCCTTTTTGATCAAATTCTCCCAAATCATATAAATCATAGGCGTCGTAACCTGTGGAATGCCCTCCTGTTGCGCCTTTGTAAGCGGGAGGAAGCCACACTGATGTTATTCCTAAGTCTGCCAGATATTGTGCATGCTTTTCAGCTTCTTTCCATAACTTTCCGTCTCCTTCCGAATACCAATGGAAAAACTGAATCATCGTTTCATTCATAAAATTATAATTTGGTCTTTACAATGTAGTGAAAAATTTTCACATTATTGATCCTCAAATTCCTTAAACGGGATTTTTAGTTGAACGGAAATCAGCTTTTTTTCCTCGGTATTAAGTTGTGAAAGAGATAAGCCTAATAATCGGACAGGCTTATCAAAAGGTCGAAGTTCCCAGAGTTTTTTTCCGGTGTTAAAATATTGCTCGGGTGAAGAAAAGTATTCTTCTTTGGTAATGCTTCGCGTATATAGGGAGAAGTCTTTATATTTAATTTTTAACGTTAATGTTCTTCCGAGAATATTATTTTTCTGCAAACGATTGTGAAGTTCGTCGCTTAAGCTTTGAAGTTTTTCATTGATCTGCTGTTCGTCAAAAAGGTCTTCAAAAAAAGTTCTTTCCACCGCCACACTTTTCTGAATCCGATGAGGTTTTACTTCGGAAGTATGAATTCCGCGGACAACGTTATAATAATATGCTCCCGATTTTCCAAATAATCTGGTAAGGTCTTCAAGAGATCTTTTCTTTAAATCTTTTCCTTTAAAAATGCCTAAACTAAACATTTTGTTAGCTGTAACTTTCCCTACACCGTAAAATTTTTCAACGGGTAATTCTTCAAGAAAGCTTTCAATTTTATCGGGATGAATGGTTTTTTGTCCGTTGGGCTTATTGATGTCGGAAGCTACTTTTGCCAGAAATTTATTCACAGAAATTCCTGCGGAAGCAGTAAGACCCGTTTGTTCGAAAATCTTTTGGCGGATTTCTTTCGCAATCTGATTGGCAGATTCTATTCCTTTTTTATTTTCGGTGACATCGAGATAAGCTTCATCCAAAGAAAGAGGTTCTACCAAATCGGTATATTCATAGAAAATTTCCCGGATTTTTCTTGAAATTTCTTTATAACGCGGAAATCGTGGCGGAACAAAAATCAAATGCGGACATTTTTCTTTTGCTGTTTTACTGGGCATCGCAGAACGGACGCCAAATTTTCTGGCTTCATAGCTCGCCGCCGAAACGACACCCCTGTGACCACCGCCCACGGCAATCGCTTTTCCCCTCAGCGCAGGGTTGTCATGCTGTTCCACGGAAGCATAAAATGCATCCATATCGACATGAATAATTTTGCGTATCGGAAAAGGAAAATCCATATCACAAAGATATGGATTCTTGTATTTTATGATTAATTTCTTTTGTCTTAAAACAAAAGAAACAAAAATTCAAGACTTGGAAACTCCGACTAAAAATAGACTCTGTTGTAAATGAGCTACATTTTTAACCATTAAGATTTTTATTAAGAAGTGAAGTTTAATTAAGAAAATCAAATAGATTTTAAATCTTAAAGCAACGCTAAACTTAATATTCTTAATTCCTTAATAAAAATCTTAATGGTTAAAATAAATAATAAAATGCAAATCTTTGCACTTTGAAGTTTGATTAAAATTATTTCAAAAGCTTATCAATCGTAGCCTGAATTTCCGGGTCTTCCGGTGAAATGGCGTAATATTTTGCAATCGCAGATTTTTGGTCGATCACCATATATCTCGGAATCCAGTTGAGGTCGACGTAGTTGTTGAAATCATTTTTCCAGCCGGATACAAACCAATAGTTTTCTTTGTCTTTCATTTCAAATCTTTCCAGACTTTTTTCAAAACCTTCTTTGGAACGGTCTAATGAAAGGAAAACAAAATCAATATTCTTATTGTTTTCTTCTAATTCTTTGGCTTTTGGAAGGGCCTTCAAACAATCTCTGCACCATCCGGCCCAAAAATCGAGTACTACAACTTTTCCTTTATGTTGATCAAGAATTTGCTGAATAGTAATCGTTTTTCCTTCTTCATCTTCCAGTTTTTGAGCTAAAGCTTCTTTGGAAAAGCCTGTTTTATTGGCCTGTGGAACTTTTTGTGAGCAGCCTAATCCAAAAATACTTAATGTAAAAAATAATAATAACTTTCTCATTTTTTCAATTTCATTTAATGCAAATCTAAACAATGAAATGCAATTGGAGCGTTATTTTGATGAATTAGTTAAGATTTATGAGATTGAAGATTTCTATTAAACTTAAATAACACATAAGAAATTTATAGACATATTACACAGCCTAAAAAGAACCCATTAGCTTTGAAAATCTTTGATTTTTACTTATGTTTTCTGAATTTTTTCAAATTTTTGAGTTAAATCTATTGTGACTAATGTGTTGGAATTTTTAATAGAGTTTATTTAAATATGATTTTTCTAATGTCACGTTTAGATCCTCTCAGGATGACAAACTTCGAGAAAATAACTTAGAATAAAATAAAGGAAAGTTTATTGATAATTCTTCACCAAGCCTTTCACTACTGTGATCACATTCGGCATCGCTTTATTGGCAGCATTCAGAACTTCTTCGTGAGAAACTGAAAATGCAATGTCCGGACCGCCAAGATCTGTAATGATGGAAATGCAGAAAACATCCATTCCCATATGTTTGGCAACGATCACCTCCGGAACGGTACTCATCCCGACCATATCGCCGCCGATCGCTTTGATCATCCCGTATTCTGCGGGTGTTTCAAATGTCGGACCTTGTAATGCAACGTAAATTCCCTTATGGATTTTAATATTATTTTCTTTGGCTGCGTGTTCGGCCACGGAAATCATTTTCTTGCTGTAAGCTTCACTCATATCAACAAATCGAGGACCGAAAGAATCGATATTTTTGCCACGAAGCGGATGTTCGGGCATCATGTTGATATGATCTTTTATGATCGCAATATCGGCAATGTTAAAGCTGGAATTTACTCCGCCGGAAGCATTAGAAAGAATCAGATTTTTAATTCCTAACAGATGAAAAACCCTTATCGGAAAAACAACGGTTTCAATAGAATGTCCTTCATAATAATGAAAACGGCCGCTCATCATCAAAACTTTTTTGCCCTCGAGAATTCCGCAGATTAATTTTCCGCTGTGGCCAACTACCGTTGTTTGAGGAAAGTTTGGAATTGCAGAATATTCTAAAGTATGAATGGCTTCAACTTCATCCTGTAATTTTCCCAATCCCGAGCCCAAAACAATAGCGAAATCAGGGGTTTCTTTAATGATGTTTTTAATAAAATCTGCTGTCTGCTTAATTTTTTCTAACATAATCTAAGATGATTTGATTGAATTCTTCCTTTTTATCAATAATCACATTGATAGGCCAGTAGTAAACAATGTCTCTAAGATAGTCAAAAGTTTTTAGACGAACATAATCCTTTTCTGTGGTTAAGATTAATTTATATTCACCTAATTTTTTGTATTCGGCAACGATTTTTTTAATATCATCATCCGTAAAATTGTGATGATCTCTGAATTTTAAATGCTTTACTCTTTGCGAAAATTTTGCAAGATGGGTCAATAAAGGTTTTGGATTGGCGATTCCTGTAATTAAAAGAATATCATAATAATTCAGGTTGTTGTCGGGAAGCATTTTTTCTTTTCCGTATACATTTTCGTCGTATCCGATGGATGAAAAGAACACTTTTTGCTTGTGGGAAGGTCTTATCCTTGAAATATAATATTGCTTGGTTTCTTCCGTGAGTTCATCGGGACATTTGCTTACCATAATGATATTCGCCCTTCTTACGCCGGTTCTTGATTCTCTTAAATCTCCTGCAGGAAGAAGATGATCTTTAAAATAAGGATCATTAAAATCGGTCATCATAATCGTGAATCCCGGTTTGATGGCTCTGTGCTGCATCGCATCGTCCAGTACCAGAACATCCAGATCCATATCGGAAATCACTTTTTGAGCTCCGGGAACCCTTTCTTCGGAAACTGCGATCACAAAACGGTTTTTAAAACGTTCAAAAAGCTGCATCGCTTCATCACCTACCATTTTGTAATTGCTCTCATAGTTGGTGACAGCATACCCTTTCGTGAGTCTTCCGTAGCCTCTGGAAAGCACTCCGGTTCTGTAATGTTTAGCTAAAAACTGAGCAAGATACATCACCATCGGAGATTTCCCGCTTCCGCCCACAGAAAGGTTTCCGACATTGATTATCGGAGTCTTGAATTTTGTCGATTTTAAAATTCCCAGATCATACATTGTGTTTCGGATACCCGTTACCATGTGATAACCTAGGGAAAAAGGATAAAGGTACCATCTTTTCATACGATTGCAAAAATAGGAAATTTCATATGGATTTGGCTTACTATGGTAGGTACTTTTCAATATTTATTTTAAAAATTTGATTGATAATTATCATTAAATTAGAGTATTTTTGTAGAGTTATTTTATTACATTGAGGTATTTTATTGAGTTTTCCTACAACGGCAAAAATTATTTCGGCTACCAGATCCAGCCGGATGCTATTTCCGTACAGGAAGAATTGGAAAAGGCACTTTCCACGATTTTAAGGGAAGAGATTAAAACAACAGGAGCAGGAAGAACAGATACGGGCGTTCATGCCAAGAAAATTTTCGCCCATTTTGATACAGAAAAAGTTTTGAATGATGATCTTCCCCGAAGATTAAACAGTTTTCTTCCGCCTGATATTTCGGTGAAAAGAATTTTTCAGGTAAAAGATGATTTTCATGCCCGTTTTGATGCGACGTACAGAACGTATGAATATTATATTTCCTTGGAAAAAAATCCTTTCACCCAGGAATTTGCATGGCAGCATTGGAAAAGACCTTTAGATATTAATAAAATGAATGAAGCCTGTAAGATTTTATTTGAATATGAAGATTTTACAAGTTTCGCTAAATTACATACCGACAACAAAACCAATCTTTGCAAAATGTACAAAGCAGAGTGGGAGCAAAACGGGAGCGAACTGAAATTCACGGTTTCTGCGAATCGTTTTTTACGGAATATGGTGAGAGCAATTGTTGGAACCATGGTAGAAATCGGTTCGGGGAAGATGAAACCTGAAGATTTACGAAAAGTAATTGAAGACAAGCATCGTAATGCTGCAGGAACTTCCGCGCCGGCTCATGGGCTGTATCTGGTGGATGTCGGGTATGAATTTGATTAAGGATTTTAAAAACATAAAAACATTATGATGTCAATTTTTATTATGATTGGAGCCTACAGATATTATGCAGGGCTTGCACAGAGATTTGGGAAGACGAAATGGCATTTCGGGCTTTTGGCTATTGGGATTTATCTTGGATTTCAGATTTTGTTTCTTTTTTGTTACGGAATTTATAAAGGACTTACAAATCCTACTGCTTTGAGCAACAATAATAATTATGACTATGGGAATTTTACATTTGTTAATTTTATAAGCTGGTTATTTGCTATTGCTGTCGTATATGGATTTCACACCTATCTTGAAAAGAAATTCACAAAGGAAATGGTAAGAAAGCCTTCTTCGGAAATTGAAGAAATTGGAAATAAGGAATGATAATAATGATGGTGACATGATATTTTTAAGTCATCATTTTAATTTACATAAAAACTAAAAACCATGGATGAAATCGAAAAACTGGCTTTTGCCCTGAATCATTTCGCCGGACTTACAGAAGAAGATTTCAAATTATCTGAAGATTTCTGGCTGCCCAAAAACTACAGTAAAGGAGATTTCTATAACCTTCGCGGAACGGTTTGTACCTATTTCGGATTTATAGTTGATGGTGTTTTCCGTTCTTATACTATTGATGAAAAAACGGGAGAGGAGAAGAATGTTTTTCTTTATTCTGCTAATGGTTTTGTGGTTTCGTTTAAAAGTTTTATCAATCAGATTCCCTGTGATTATCATACTCAGGCGCTTACGGATGCTTCGATTATTTATATCCGCTATACCGATCTGCTTTCATTGTATCAGCAGTCGCACCGATGGGAAAAATTTGGAAGGCTTTTGGCGCAGGAAGCTTTTAATATTACCATGTCGAGAATAGAAGGATTTATTTTAAAATCTCCTGAAGAAAGGTATTTAGACCTTATCAAACAGCATCCTGATATTTTTAATAATGTTCCGTTGTATCATATTTCTTCTTATTTAGGTATTCAGGGGCCATCTCTGAGCAGAATCCGAAAAAGAATTTCGGGTAAGTAATACGATTTTAACCAAGGTTAAAATTATCCTCATTTTATTCGCGGAACTTTGTCTCATAATTTAAAACCAATAAAAATAAAAGTTATGAAAACAAACACTATCGTATTAATTCATGGATTATTTGTGAACAATACAAGCTGGAAAGAATGGAAAACTTATTTTGAAGCTCAGGGCTACACCGTACACACACCTGCTAATCCGGGACACAACGGAGATCCTAGAGATCTGAAAAAGAATTTTCCGGCAGATTTGAAAGATGTGGGATTTGATGATGTGGTAGATCATTTATCAAGATTTATTGATACACTTCCTGAAAAACCTATTATTATCGGGCATTCATTTGGTGGATTGATGGTTCAGAAACTGATTGATATGGGAAAAGCTGTTGCCGGAGTAAGCATCGACGGCGCTCCTCCAAAAAATGTGATGGCTCCCTTTTCCACCGTGAAAATCGTTTGGCCGGTGGTGAATTTCTTTAAAGGAAATACCGTATTTATGGGGTCAAAAGAATGGTATCACAAAGCTTTTTTCAATAATTATTCTAAAGAGGAAAGTGACAAATTATATGAAACCATTGCTGCACCCGAAAGCAGAAAATTGGCAAGAGATCCGCTATTCAAATCTTCTGCAAAGCTGGATTTGCAAAAACCTCACGAGCCCTTGCTTTTCATTGCGGGTGAAAGAGATCATATTTTTGCTGCCAATTTTTCAAGAAAAATTGCCGGAGCTTACAAAGACAAAAACAGCATTGTTGATTTTAAAGAGTTTCCCGGAAGAAGCCACTTTATCGCTGGTGAAAAAAATTGGGAAGAGGTTGCGGGATATGTTTTGGATTGGATTAAAAAAGTAAATTAATATACATTTACATACACATTGAAAAAGAGACGGCTTGGGGAGTTGGTCTCTTTTTTATTTAATCAAACCTTTAAGGTTTAGTTGAGGAAAGACGAAGATTTAAAAGAACGACTGCGACCCTAGCCCAGATTGCAGCATTTGTTTGAGCTCATTTTATGGGTTTTCGGGGGCTGCGGCAAAGCCGCAGCCCCCGAAAACCCATAAAATAGCGAGTGCGGAAAGCTGGAAAAAGCTCCTGAAAAAATTAGAAGCAAGAACTTATTCAATTAAAACCGGAAAAATCATCTATACCATAAATAATACCGATCTGAATTTTTCATCAGGAATTCATGAAGTTGTAAAGGCTGGGAAATTATAAAGTCTTATTTTTGCAGAGAATTTTATTTTAATTCTTTCTTCAATTCGTACAATGAAAAAACAAGATACCTGGGGAATTATCAAGAGGCTGTTCTTTATCGGAATGAAGTTTCGTTCTTGGTTCGTCATTACGCTGATCATCTCCATCATACTGGCCATAGTTTCTACCTACAGGCCTTATCTTACTATGCAGGTTGTGGATAATGACATCACAGGGCTGAAAGATAAAGCGCTGATGATGAAGCATATCTACTTGTTGGTAGGTCTGGTGTTTGCGGAAACGGTCCTGAATTTTTTTCTGGTGTATTTTTCCAATTATATTTCCCAAAATGTAATCCGGGACATTAGAGAAAGACTTTATAACAAGCTTATTTATTTTAAAACTTCTTTTTTTGATAAAACTCCGATCGGGCAGCTGGTAACAAGAGCGGTTGGTGATGTAGAAACCATTGCAACGGTGTATACAGACGGTTTTCTGATGGTTTTCGGAGATATTTTGAGAATTATTTTCGTATTGGTGATGATGTTCATTACGAATGTTCACCTGAGTTATATTACACTGGCGATTTTGCCGCTGATGGTGGTGATTACGAGATTTTTCCAGAAAAGACTGAAAAAAGCATTTGGAGACGAAAGAACGTGGACGGCCAATCAAAACTCATTTGTTCAGGAAAGGCTGGCGGGAATGCCGATAATTCAGGTGTTCAACAGGCAGAATTCTGAGTTTAAAAAGTTTGATGATATTAATATTACCTTAAAAGACGCTTTGTTGAGAACGGTTTTCATCTTCTCACTGTTTTTTCCTGTGGTAGAATTAATTTCTTCTCTTTTCATCGGTTTTATCCTGTTTTATGGAAGTTATACAACGATTAAAGCAGGGGTTGTCATTGCTTTTATTCAATATATTTCGATGTTGATTCGCCCTTTGAGACAAATTGCCGACAGATTCAACAATATCCAGCGTGGTATTGTGGGTGCGGAAAGAGTTTTAGGCTTAATGGATGAAGAAAATTCGATGCCGAATACCGGAAAAGTGCAAAAAGATCACTTTGACGGAAAAATTGAGTTCCAGAACGTGCATTTTGCTTATGATGAGAAGCAGGAAGTACTGAAAGGAATTGATTTTAAAGTAAATCCGGGAGAAACCGTAGCAATTGTTGGAGCAACCGGAGCCGGAAAATCTACGATTATCAGTTTGATTACCAGATTGTATGATATTAATTCAGGGAAAATTTTAATTGATGATGTAGATCTGAAAGATTATGAATTGTATTGCCTGAGAAGCCATATCGGAGTGGTGCTGCAGGATGTTTTCCTCTTCCACGGAAGTATTTTTGAAAACCTGGCGTTTGGTGATGAAACCATTACTTTAGATAAAATAAAGGCGGGAGCAAAAGAAATTGAGGTAGATGAATTCATTGAAAGCCTTCCCGGAGGTTACGATTATGTTGTGAGCGAAAGAGGTTCGTCGATTTCTTTGGGGCAGAGACAGTTATTGTCGTTTTTAAGAGCCTATTTATCAGATCCTAAGATTTTAATTCTTGATGAGGCAACTTCTTCGATTGACCATGAAAGTGAAAAATTGATTCAGAGAGCAACCGAAAAAATTACCAAAAACAGAACCTCGATCATCATCGCACACAGACTTTCCACCATTGAAAAGGCCGATAAAATTATCGTTATGGAACACGGAAAAATCGTTGAAGAAGGCAAGCATCTGGAGCTTCTGGACAAAAACGGATATTACGCAACATTGTACAAAGCCCAGCTGAGACACGAGGTGGAAATGGAAGAAGAGGAAAGAAAATCATAGTATAATTTTAAGTATTCCGAATTTGGTGTGATAAAAATTTCTTTAATAATAAAAGAACAGGCAAAAATATATTGCCTGTTCTTTTTTATTATACAATTAAAATTTAAAACCGATACTAAAATATACTCTCCATAAATTAATGACATCATTTTTTGAGACATTAATATTAATAGGTCCTAAGACAGATTGATAGCCAAGATTAAGACCATAACTGAAGATGTTAATACTTTCTTTGAAAGGAGTGAGGTAATAGCTTCCCATTCCATAATGAAAAGATGGAGTAAGGTAAAACTTTTTGTAGATATTGTATTGAAAGTCAATTCCTAGTTTAGCTAAAGAGTTTATGGGCGCTTCCTTTTGTCTGAAACCGTTGAATTCGGGATTGTTTCCATTGAAATTATACTCACTTCCTCCAAGATAAAATTTCTGATTGAGAAAAAGATAAGGTGTCTGATTTTCCACTTGAGGTGTAAATGAGAAGTGAGTTCCTAAAAATACATTTGCCTTTACTGATAGCTTTTTAAAGATTGGAAAAACATAATTTTCATTGACAATTAAACTTATCATATTTTTAGATGCAGAATAATAACGCTCAGATGGGTTTAGGTATTGATAAAGTGAGGGTTGTGTATTTTCTAGATCATATAAATTATATTTATTTCCAAAATAATATTTAGAAATAATTTGTAGATTATTCCCGGAAGTCGGATAATATTTTTCATTCAGACTGTTCTGGTTGAATTTTAAAAATAGGTTAAAATCATTATGCTGATATACTTTATTATCAAAATTTCCCGTAATGAACTGGCCGATTTTGTCTACAGAATGATTGATTTTTTCGATATTATATTCTATTCCTGATGAAATCATCGCATTGGGATTGATAGTATAATTAATCGCTGTATTAAAATTAATATTTCTGTAAATATAATTGTCGGACAAGCTCACATTATCATCATCACTGTTTATTAATCGAAGGATAAAATCATTGCTTTTCAATTGAGAGGTATTTCCTTCAGCGCTGATCCACCAATGGGAAGTATTTCCCAGAAATTTCTGAAACTGCAGTCGTCCTTTAAAGTGTTCGGAAATATCCAGAGTAGCCAAAGCACGGAATCTTTTTTCAAGATTTCGATACGTATAATTTACGATAATTCCTACAGATTGCTCGTTGTCATAATGTAATGCCAATTTAAAAGCAGCCGGATTTACTCTTTTTACAAAAATATTCATGATCAATCCATCATCAGAATCTGTATAGGTATAATAGACTTTTTCATAATGCCTCATCCCAAAAACCCTGTCAATAGCTTCATTTACTGTTTTTGCATCATAATATACTCCTTTTTTCAAACCCATTAAATTGTTAATAGTTTCTATTTCAGCAGTATTATTTATAGGAGTGCCGTTATCTTCACTATAAGTGAATTTTACAGTTGGTTTCTTTATTTCTTCAATTAATTGATGATCATAAATAATTCCCAGCTTATGCTGTTCATTGGCTAAAGCAATAAATTCGGGGAGATGTTTTTTAGCTTCTTGTTCACCGATTTTAATGATTTCTTTATAGTTTTTAAAATCTTTTGTAGTATACTTATTGAGAGGAGTTACAAAATCTACTAAAATGTCAGACATTTTCTTCTGTTGATTATAATCCTGTACAGAATGAAATGCATGGGTCTGGTAAATCATTTTCATAGGATTTTCAATTTCTTTTTTTGTAAAAAGCCTGAATCCCGTATATCCTCCAATAATGTAATTGGCTCCCATATCTTTAACCTCCTGAACGGGGAAGTTGCGATCTAAGCCACCATCTACAAGCAGTTTTCCATCGATATAAACCGGAGCAAAAGCTGCTGGAATTGCCAGTGTCGAACGTATGGCCAATGCAAGCGAACCTTTTTTTTGCATTACTAGGCCTCCGTTGATAATATCAGAAGAGGTAAGCTCTACGGGAATACGGAGTTTACTGAAATCATTAATATGCTTCGCCGGAAAGGTAAGTGTGTTAAGGACTTCCGACATATATTGACCTTCAATATAAGATCCCGGTAACGTAGGCAAACCATCAATGACCGGAAACTCCATAATGTATTTATTATACTCGTCTTTTTCACTGATGTTCACTTTATTGTAGGGAATTTTGTTGCTTAAAACCCTTTTCCAGTCTGTAGAATAAACCATTTTTTTTAATTCGTTTCCGCTATATCCCATCCCATACAAACCTCCTAAAATCCCACCCATACTGGTTCCGGTAATATAATCTACTTTTATTTTTAAAGAATCCAACATCTTGAGAATTCCAATATGGGCAAAACCTTTTGCACCGCCACCGCTTAATGCGAGACCGAATTTTGTGTCTTTTGTAATAAGAGAGGAATGAATTTTTATTGAATCTTGCGAATACAGTAACGTAATTGTCATTATCAATGACAAAATGGTGAAAATTTTTTTCATTATTTGTGTGTTTTTGCAAATATAAGGAAATCTGATAAAGAGTTTTTTAATCAGTCCTTATTTAACTTTTATTTACATAATCATTTATCGGGAAATAGTTTCTTGAATGCACAAAAAATAAAATTCTGTGTTGTATCAAAAGGTGTTGTATGATCTTCTATAATACAATTGATTTTCTCAAAATTTTCATGAAACTGACTGCTCATAGTTTCTTCATCGTATTGTTTGATTTCCAGTCCGCTGCATTTTGTAGGTCCGTTTTTTGAAAAAGTTCCTAAAATCATGAACTTATTGATGCTTTTTTTCGCAATTTCAAGGTATTTTGAAATCTGTTCCGGTGTTGTCAGAAAATGAAAAGCCGCTCTGTCATGCCAGATATCATAGGTTTCAGTTGGCGCGAATTCTGTGATGTCTGTAGTGATCCACTGTACTTTTTCAGCTTTTTTGCCCAGTCTTTTTTTTGCTTTTTCTAATGCTTTTGCAGAAATATCAAGAACGGTAATATTTTCAAAACCTTCTTCTAAAAGGAAATCGACAAGATTGCCGTCACCGCCGCCGATATCAATAATTTTCGCATCTTTTTTCAATCCAAAAGAATGGATAAAATCTAAGGAAGTCTGAGGTTTTTTCTGTGTCCAGCTTACCTGATCCGGATTTTTGGTTTCATAGACGTTTTCCCAATGGTTTTTGTTGGTCATTTTAGAAATAATTAAAAAAGCTAATTTAAAATTTTAACCTTATTAATCGAACATTCTCCCATAAAGTTTACTCACATTAAAATATAGCCCCGGAATTTTATATTTATCCTTTTCAAATTTCTGATAATCACATTTTCCGTCATAGCTTTGGGCCTGGGATTCCAATTCGAACATATTCATCAAAACATATTCATGGGAAACGGAAATGACATGGAAGCCCGTTTCGCATTTTAATCCGTCGCCGGAACTGAGAATAGCACCCAGCAATCCGTGGAAATTAATTGAAGTTTTCTTGGCCATCGCTTCATCTTTGGTTAAATGATACAGATACGCCAGATAATTCATGGCTCGAAGATCCAGCGGATTTTCTTCCAGTGCTTCACGGAAAAGCTTCAGCCCTCTTGGAAGATCTTTATCTGTAATGTTTTCACCGCGATAAAATTTTGACATTTCCTCAAAGTTTTTCCCCGTTTTATAAGGTGAATAATTTTTCTGGAAAGTCTGTCCAAAATACAAATGTCGATATTGGTCTCCCGTGATTAGTGTATCGCTTGCCTTTAATTTCTTTAAAAGATTCGGGTAATAAAATTCAGAATTTTTGTCTTCAATATTTTTTTGAATGGCATCATAATCCGGTGCCTTGAATTCCGGTTTTTGAGCCTGTAAAATATTAAACAAGCCCAACATTATTACTACAAAAAATGTTCTCATAGTCATGGTTTCAATAGTTTATTATAATTTTTTATAAACGTAAAAAGTACGGAATACGTATAAATATTGCAAAATCAATTTAGTATTTTCAAATAAATGAATAAAATGTTAACAGAATGTTATGTTTATATTAATAAATTTATTAACTTTAATCAGAATTTAAACACTACCCCTAAAAAATGGTAGGGTGTTTGATAAATAAATCATTAATTTTTATTAAATCCAACAATATAGATGAAGAATATCCAAGATGAATTTCAAGTTTTTAAAGACGAATTGAGAAAGTTGAATATCGAAGTACAGAAAGTAGTGAAAGTGGGGAACGGGAGTATGGATTTCCACGAAGTATTTTACAAATCACCGAGATATCATGATGTAAAAAGTGTATATGTTCAGCGACATAATCTGGACAATATTCTTGAAAAATTCAGGCAAGCCTATCATTAAAATAGAACCCGCGGCTCAGAGAATCTGAGCCGCGGGTCTTTTATATATCATCAATAAAGATCAATCTTTATCCAGTGTCGATGTTTCTTTCGTATCTTTCATTCTTGCATACACCAGAAACGAAAAGAAAATACAAATTGTAATGTACCAGTAAAAATAGTGCTCTACATTAGCCTGTTTAAACCAAAGGGCAACATATTCAGCTGTTCCTCCAAAAATCGCAACCGTAAGGGCATAAGGTAATCCAACGCCTAAAGCTCTTACTTCGGAAGGGAAAAGTTCGGCTTTTACAACGGCATTAATGGAGGTATAGCCACTCACAATAATCAAAGCAGACATGATCAAAAAGAAAGCTCCCCACATCGAGGTTGTTGTACTTAATGCATTCAGAAGGGGATAGGTGAAAGCTGTTCCCAGAATCCCGAAACATAAAAGCAAAGGTCTTCTTCCTATTTTATCGGATAATGCACCAAAAACAGGCTGCAGACAAGCAAAAATAAATAAGGAAATAAATGAAAGCAGGGTCGACTGTTCTTTTGTAAGATGAACCGTATTCACCAAAAATTTCTGCATATATGTAGTGTAGGTGTAAAACGCCAGTGTTCCTCCTAGAGTCAGCCCGACAACAGTCAATAAAGCTTTAGGATGTTTTAATAATTCTTTTATGCTTCCTTTTCTCTCTTTTTTTACATCTTCATTTCCTTCAAAAGCCTCTGTTTCATGTAAACTGGATCTTAAATACAGAGCAACCACAGAAAGAATGGCACCAATGACGAAAGGAATTCTCCATCCCCAGGTTTCCAGCTGGGTTTCCGTAAGCAATAATTTTTGTAAAATAAGCTGAATACCAAGAGCCGTAAGCTGGCCGCCAATTAATGTCACATATTGAAAACTGGAATAAAAACCTCTCCGGTCTGAGGTGGCCATTTCGCTGAGGTAAGTCGCAGAAACTCCATATTCCCCACCAACACTTAATCCCTGTAAAAGCCTTGCAACAAGAAGCAGCAATGGAGCCAAAATCCCGATCGTATCGTAAGTTGGAGTAAGAGCAATGAGCAACGAACCGAATGACATCAGTAAAACCGAAAGCGTCATAGCTCTTTTTCTCCCGACTTTATCGGCAATACTTCCAAACATCCATCCTCCGATCGGACGCATCAGGAAGCCGACCGCAAATATTCCGGCTGTATTCATCAATTGTGCATTGAGATCAGAATCCGGGAAAAACGAATGTGAAAAATAAATGGAAAATGCAGCATAAGCATACCAGTCATACCATTCTACAAGATTTCCTATAGAGCCGCCGACAATGGCTTTTATCCTTTGGGCAGTGGTAATGTGCGTTGTATTCATAGGGGTAATATATTAATTTTTTTAAAGTACTATTTGAAGAGATAATAAAAATTCGCCTTTTCTGTCAGAAATTCTTTTAGAAGAGATGTCATATAGAGGTCTGCTGCTGTATTGAGCGACAATTCTTGCATTTTGACCATACAAATAAAAATTGGCTCCGACATCGTAATAACTTCCTGTCTGGTTTAAAGCTCTCATGTCTTTTAAAGCATAATTAAAATAAGGCTGAATTTTCAAAATCTTACTGAATTTTGGAATAACAAAACCGATCTGAGAGAACCAGATATTTCCGGTACCCATCAAAACCCGGTTGTTTCCGGCGCCTTCTATCATTTTTTGTCCCTTAAAATCAGGATCAGGAGTTCCGGGATTCATTATTCCGCTTATTCTTAGATAATCAGGACCAAAATTATAATTGTAAAATACCGAATATAAGGTGAGTCCCATTTCTTTTCTTTTTTCTCCCAGCGGAATTTCAGAATAGACATCTGCTCCAAAAATATTGGTGTTATGAGATTCAAAAACATTCTCTGAAGGCTGGGTTTGCGTTGCATCTTTATTGGTGTAAAAGCCGGCTCCAAGATTAAGAATTTTTTTGGAAGCGAGGTTATTTCCAGCTAAAAAAGAAGTAGCGGTAACTTCTTTTTCGAAAAACTGATAGTAAGCATATCCTGCAAAAGACAGTTTCCCGCTTTGGTTATTATCCACAGCCGGACCTCCGACTGCAGGGGTAGTTTTGGTAGCAAATGGTTTGTTGATGCTGAAACGGTAATTCAGCCTGTCAAATTCACCATGTACAAATACTCCCAACTGTCGGGCAAACTGATCTGCAATTTCTATCGTAGGAAAATTAAAAACCGGAATATCTGCAGCAAGCATTTTGGTCGTACTCGCATTGGTCATTCTGCTTACACCGTTCCAGGAGTGAAGCCCGGCTCCGATGTAAATATTGTTCTTATTAGGCTTTCCGGTCTGGAAATTATTTCTGGGAATAATGGCCAATTCGTTGTATGCATCATGAAAGAAAAAAGGTGCTTTTTTTCCTGCTCCACTGGCTCCGGTTCCTGTTCCGCCGCCGGAATTGAAGTTCTGGTTATTAATTCCCATCTGCAAAAATATAGAATAAAAAGGCGTCAGCTGACTTTGCATGATAAGCCTCATTCTTCTGATTCCTGCATCGTACGTGTGTTCCTGAGCGACTCCGTTTACCAAGGTTCCGGGATTATTATCAATACTGCGGAGCCATATCTGGCTGGAAATAGTGAATTTCAGCCATTTGTCTTTTTCGGGGTTGAGGTTGATTTTAAGTTCTCCGATATCTAAAGGATTCTTTTCTTTAGGCATATCTTCTGTCTTTTTTTCAACCTTGATACTGTCTTGAGCCTGAGTATATTGTAAAAATATAAGCGTCAGAATTAAAAATAATTTTCTCATAGGTTTCTTTACAGCACCTAAACAATTAATAAATTCTGAAGAAATTTTGAAGTTTTGAACTAAATTCGATTATTGTTTTTAAATTATTGATTTTTAGTTATTTAATTTTTAAATTTCATGCTGAAAGTATGCAGATTATTATTAAACTGATAAGAAATTTCATGATTGTAAATTTCCAAAATCTTCTTCACGAGCGACAATCCTATGCCGATCGAGTTCTGATCGGGATTTCCACGCTTGAATCTTTGAAATAATTCTTCGGAAGAAATTGTAGGAATATTTCCTGTATTTGAAATATAAAGATGATTATCGGTAAGTTGTATGAAAATTTTTCCGTTTCTGATATTATGCCTTTCAGAATTGCTGATGAGATTATTAATGACAATACAAGCCAGATTTTTATCAAAATTAATAAAAACATTTTCCTGAATTTCTTTTACTAAAGTAATATTTTGCAGCTCAATAATATCTTCAAAATAACTGATCCTTTCTTCTAATAATTCCGATAAATTGATATAAGCAGAATCACTTTTTTCAAAATGTTCAAGTTTCGCAAGAAGGATCAATGATTGGTTGATGGATGATAACCTGTCGATTTCATCATTCATCGAACATAAGACTGAGAGTTGGTTTTCGGAAAGATCATGTTCCATAAGCAGTTCTATTTTTCCTTTGATGGAAGCAAGGGGAGTCTGGAGCTCGTGAGAAGTGTTTTCGGACAACTCTTCAAGAAGATGATAATCTTTTTTCGAACTTTCAGACATGGTGATCAGGAATTTATTCATCTCCTGAAATTCCTGGGTATCCGTTTTCATCAGATTCATCGGACGGTTATCCTTTAAACTGAATTTTTTAATCTCATCCAAAGCCTGATAGAAAGGTTCCAGGATATTTTTTGAGATCAGTACGCTTAAAATGATGGTTAAAATAATCAGAAAAACCATAATCCAGGCAAGAACCATCAGAAGGCTCATGAGAAAACGGTTTTCGATGACAGTAATATACCGTACACTCGTAATCGAATATTTTCTGTGATGAATAATAGGATAGGTGGTTACGGAAATTTTGTTGATGTAAGACTGTATACTTTTATTCCAGATATATTTTTCTTCAATAATTTTTTCTTTTTCAGGAGCGGAACCCGGAAGAATTTTCACCTGTGTCTGTCGGTGATGAAATTTCAGAAAGTCGTAGTTGGGATTTTGTTCCAGTTTTTTTGTGACATAGTTGTTGAGGTCTTCCAGCTTGAGGATCGCAGAACGCATTGTCGCCCTTTCGAAGGCAAAATAGAGAATTCCAAAGCCTGTGAGAAGCACAAACAAAACAAGAATGGTGAAAGACCGGGCAAAACGCAAACTCAGATTCATCTGTCAATCCATTTGTATCCCAGTCCATACACGGTTTGAAGGTAATCTTTACAGCCTGCATCGGTGATTTTTTTGCGGATATTTTTCAGATGCTGATAGACAAAATCCACATTATCCATACTGTAGGTGTAATCTCCCCAAAGATGGCTTGCAATAGACTGTTTAGACAGCATTCTGTTCTGATTGTTAATAAAATAAATCAGCAGATTGAGTTCTTTTTTGGTAAGATTGAGGATGTTGTTGTTTATTTTACATTCTTTAGACTGAAGATCAATATGTATTTCATTAAAATTTAAAAACCGATTGTTTTCAGGCATTTTTCTTCTGAGAACTGCCTTTATCCGGGAATGAAGCTCGGGTAATGAAAAAGGTTTCGTCATATAATCATCTGCGCCGTCATCCAGCCCGGTCAGTTTGTGATCGAGAGAATTTTTGGCGGAAACAATGATAACGCTGGTTTCCGGAGAATAGCTTTTAATATGTCTTAAAATTTCAAGTCCGTTGCCATCGGGAAGCATAAGATCCAGAAGAATGCAGTCGTATTCGAAAAGTTCAATTTTTTCTAAAGCTTCTCGCGTGTCGGAAGCGGTTTCGCAGATATAATCTTCTTTTTTAAAGTAGATTATAACCGTATCTAAAAGATCTTTATGATCTTCTATAACAAGAAGTTTCATTTTGAATTCGGTTTTTTTCCATATTTATTGTAGCCAAAATACAAAAAACAGATTGAATACAATGAAACACGTTTAAATTAAAAAAAAACGAATTATAGTTTAATTTTTAAAACCTAAAACCTAATGAAAGTCCGCTTCTAAAGCCAATCCAAGGCCCGTCAATCAATATTCTGGCTCCATTCGCATTGGTTTCAACGGTATAATTCACAAAAGGAATGTCGAGATTTTCTATTTCCTGTTTCAGCTGAGCCTGCATATCAGGTGTGAGAACCACATCACTGGTCATCGTGAAATCTCCTTTTCCTGCTCCGTAATGGGCACCCGCAATCCATAAATCTAAGACTAAATTTTGCTTGCTGGTAAGGAAAAACTGTACGCCAACCATCACCCCACCACTGTTTCCATTGGCATTTCCGAAACCTTTCAATGGAATCTGGTAAGTTGTCCCGCTGAAATTATAATCATAATAAAAATCAAAAGTATTGGAAGTAATTTTTGAATATCGGTAATAAGGCGCTACATAAAATCCTTTTCCATACCCCGCTCCGAGATAAAACCGGGGTTCTATGGTAAAATTAAATACCTTCACTTCAAGATTCTGAAATCTTCTTTCATCTTCGTCACTTAAAAAAGAATTGATAAAAGGTACTTTTCCTTCCGGCATGGCTCCAAAACTCATATTGACGGAAAGCCATTTTGTAAAAGCTCTTTCATAAGAAAGATTGATATTTCTGAATGCATAAGCTGTAACGTTGGTTTTTACAATATTCATTTTGTCCGAAGAAACAGCGGCTGGTTCCTGTGCGTTTATTTGAGAAAAAATAAAACAAGGAAGTAAAATGAGATATTTTTTCATGATTTTATATTTTAAGATTGGTGGTATTTTGATGAAAGCAAAAAACGGGCAAAAAATCGTTGAGGTATAAACTTAATTTTTATTTATGATTGATAATTAAAATACAATTCATGATTATGATTAAAATGTTTAAAATTTTCACAATAATTCTTTTTAAACTCATTGAAAATTTAACCACAAAAACAAAAGATATTACTGAGCTATTTAAAGTTGAGCTATTTAAAAAAAACCTGCAAAAGAATAAAAATCAATAACTAATGTTTTACATCTTTTGTGGTTAAAATAAAGGCTAAGTTCAATAAAAAATCCGCTCAGAAATTTCCGGCGGATTTGAAATATGAATTAAAATATAAATTATTTTTTAATGAATTTTGAAGCTTCCGGTTTTTTATTATCCTTTGCTGAAACTTCGATGAAATAAGCGGCAGGCGGAAGTTCTGAAATCTGTACCTTTCCTGCTTTTACGTCAGATGTTTTGATTAATTTTCCATCTAAGCTATAAATTTTCGCTGTTGAATAATTTTCCGTTTTCCCTTTAAATTCGATAAAATCCTGCGCCGGATTAGGATAAATTTTCAATCCTTTTTTTCTGGCAGTAAGATCTCCCGTTGATAACGTTGTAAGATTCAAAGCCTGTGCTCCGTTGGTTGTCTGGTTGTTGATTCCCGCCAAAGGAACGTTGATGATAACCTGAGTCGTGCTCAGTAAAGGAAATTTATGCGCACTGTCATAGTACGAATAAGCGGTATTGACGATGGTTCCGATCGGGAACATAAAAGTGGTATCGTTGGGTAAATAAAGACTAAAATTCTGAACGGATTTAATTCTGAGTACATTCGGATACGTTGAAGACCCGAGAATCAATGTTCCGGAAGCATCTGCTGAAACATTGATGGTTCCTTTGCATAAGCCGTTGGCTGTGGTAGAAGTAAATGTTCCCTGTGCCTGATCTGTTTCCGTATATCCGAAAGCGGCAGGATAGGAAATGAAAGTTCCGTTGTTTGCAGACAGATTAAGGGTCGCATCGGGAGTGATAAGCCCTGTGATTTCAAGTTTTGAAGTCGACTGCTTGTACATAAAAGTATTTCCTGAAGAAACCATTTTTAATGTAGAGCTTGGAAATGTAGTCACATCACCCGTCGTCGGAGTTGAATAGGTTGTAGTAGCTGCAGCACCTTGTGTCAAAGAAGCATTGTTGAAGGTTGTATTGGCTCCCGTAGCAGAATTATCTACCGTTCCGTTGATGGTAACATTGTTCACCGTTTCGCCTGCAACAGGATCATTAAATGCTTTGGTAATAGTAGTTTGAGCTGTGCATAAGCCAGAGGCCGCCAGCATAGAAAATAGAATTCGTTTCATGTATAAAAATTTAGCTAAAGATACTTAAAATCTGATACTTAAATGGATTTTCTTTACAAGCTAGAGATTAATAAAAAATAAAAAACCGCTCAAAAAAATGAACGGTTATTCTGTACGTTAAATATTTTATTTGAGGTCATGAAGCCGGAAGTTCATTATTGGTAAAACTTCCTGCATCTATCTTCCAGCCAAAAAACTTAATTCTGGCTGATCATCATTTTGCGATAAGAATAAATATCTTCAATCGTCACGACGGTCATTGCTTTTTTCTCTGCAAAATCTACGATCTCTGGCAATCTGGCCATTGTTCCGTCTTCGTTGGTAAGTTCACAAAGTACGGCATCTTCACCGAGGTTGGCCATTTTTATGAGGTCTACACTTCCTTCCGTATGTCCGCGTCTTTCGAAAACACCGTCTTTTTTTGCCACTAAAGGAAACACGTGTCCCGGACTTGCAATGTGTTCGGCTTTTGCATTTTCTGCAACCGCCGTTCTGATCGTTGTTACACGGTCTTTGGCAGAAACTCCCGACTCGACGCCTTCTTTGGCTTCGATGGAAATGGTAAATGCGGTCTGGTTTTTAGAATTGTTGGTTTCCACCATGGGACGAAGGTTCAGGTGTCTGCTTTTCTCTTCCGAAATGCACAGGCAAACGATTCCGCTGCATTCGCGGATTAAAAGTGCCATGTCTTTTTCTGTAATGGTGGAGGCAGGAAAGATGATGTCGCCTTCGTTTTCACGGTTTTCATCGTCTACCAGCAGGATGCCTTTGCCTTGTTGTAGTGTTAAAAGTGCTTTCTCTACACGTTCTTTCGGAGTGGCTCCGAATTTTTCAATTAATTTTTCCATGTTATTTTACTTTTGAAAGTTAAAATACACTTCGGTACATGGAAATGAAATACAACACAATGAGTCCATCGAAATAGTCTCACTGATTGCTCCATTTTCTTCTCCCATCCAGACTTTAACTGTCGGTTTTGGAATTCCACCAAATCAGTCCCTTCAAAAGAAAGGAGTCGCGGACTGTAACCGCCGGTAGGGAATTTCACCCTGCCCCGAAGAAAACTTATACTAAGTTTTACTGTATGTTTCTGTTTTAATTTAAATTTTTAATTCATTGATTTTTATTTAACGTACAGACGACAAATTTCGGGAAGTTTTTTGGAATGAAGAAGAATTTATTAATTTTTATAAATATCCCTGACATTATTTTTCTCTGCAGGCACACTCATGATTTTCATTGATATATGCAATCGAAAGGGTACAGATTTTTTCTAAAACATCAATATTAATATCAGACAATTTTTTGATGTAGATACAGGCTTTACCCATTTTAAATTTTCCGAGATCATCTAATAATGGTTTACTTTCTTCGGTTGGCGAATAGACGTACAGTGAAAACTCTGCTTTGCGCGGTGAAAAGCCGATGATTGGAGCATCACCTTCATGTCCGCTTGCATATTTGTAATGATAGCCGCCGAATCCTATGATGGTAGGTCCCCACATTTTAGGTTCAAATCCTGACCATTTGCTCATTAGCTTGATTAGCTCAAAACTATCCGCTTTCTTTTCATCCTTTTCTACATATGAATTAATAAAATCGGTGACACTGACTGCTGTTTCTGTGGTTTTGTTTGCTTTAGCCATGATTTTAGATTTTGTTTACACCCCTTTGATATATTTTGTTTTTGTAAAAATAAAATATACTTTATTGTTTATATTTAATTATCAAAAATTTGAGAATCAAAAGTAAAACAAGTGATAATGCTGACCTTACAGTAATCCTTATTCCATCGAATTTTGTAGATTATTATTGATTTTTTTCCGTCAACTGATCAATATATTTTTTCAAAGTACAGGAAACCGAACTCGAATTGGAAAGCTTCAATGCTTTTTCAAAATTTTCTATAGCTTTCACATCATTGATATCCGTATAAAGATGACCCAACAGCGAATAATAAAAAGGATTATCCATAAGATTGAGTTTTTCGGCTTCAGAAATAGCAGCGGATTTTCCCCTCACTTTCGCAAAGGCAAAAGTACGGTTGAGTGCAGCGATAGGAGAGTACTCGATTTGTAAAAGCTGGTTGTACAACTGTAAAATATTTTCCCATTTTTCACCGGTGTCTTTTTTCTTGGTGTGCCAATAAGCAATGGCGGCTTCAAGGTGAAATTTGGTAAGGGTATTTCCGAAAGCACTTTGATTTAAAAATTTTATTCCTTTTCCAATTAAAGCATGATCCCATAAAGTATCATCCTGTTCTTCGTATAAAATATTTTCGCCATTTTCACTGATTCTTGCATTAAACCTTGACGAATGAAAATACATCATGGCTAATAATGCGTTCGTAGAAGGTGAATTGGTCATGGGATTTTCGAGAAGTAATGAAGTAAGTCTTATCGCTTCTTCGCATAGATCTTTTCGCAAAATAGCATTTTGAGAGGTGGAATAATACCCTTCAGAAAATAGTAAATATAACGTTGTAAGAACCGTCTGTAAATTAGAATTGATCTGTGATACGGAAGGCTGCTCGATTTTTATGCCTTCTGTTTTTAATTTTTCTTTGGCGCGTTTTAATCTTTTATAAACGACTTCCTTATTCACCAAAAAAGCGTCGGCCACTTCCTGTGTTCCGAATCCGCAGAGTAAATGTAAGGCTAAAGAAATTTGAGATTCCTTTGAAATAGATGGGTTACAGATGGTAAACATCATTGCAAGCTGGCTGTCGATAATGTTTTTCTGGGAAAGGTCTATGTCAAATTCTTCGGTGTTGGATGAGGTGTATTTTATTTCAGTTGAGATTTTCTGTTGAAATAGCTGATCCCTTTTTAAATGGTTTTTGGTCTTATTTTTTGCCACTGTGTAGAGCCAGGCTGTCGGATTTTCCGGGATTCCGTTGATGCTCCAGGATTCTGTGGCGGTGAGAAAAGTATCGCTCACGATGTCTTCGGCAATTTCGATATGGTCGATACCAAATGTCGAACAGAGCACGGAAACAATTTTCCTGTACTCTGTCCGGAATAAATTTGGTATTAATGCCTGTTCGTGCATTTAATTTAAATATAAAAAAAATTATTGTGTCACAGGAGGAATCGCCATTCTTACTTCCACGCTTGCTCCCCATTGAAGAATCGGGCATCCTTTTGCAATTTCTACAGCTTCGTCATAATCATTGGCTCTGATAATGAACATTCCGCCGATGGATTCTTTGATTTCTGCGTAAGGTCCGTTGGTTACGGTGTCGCTTTTTACCACTCTTCCGCCAAGGTCCCATCTTTTGGGTGGAGCCACCAGTTTGTTTTGTGCTGCAATACTTCCCAGCCAGTCCTGAAACGGCTGAATAGAAGCCTGCATCTGTTCCGGTGAAGGAGAAGCATCTTTATTAATAATATCTCTGTGTATTGCTATTAAAAACTCGTTCATGATTTTAGATTTAAAATTTTAATGATTGTAATTGGATTGTATAAATTTAGTAAACTTGATTTACATTTTTAACCATAAAATTTAGCTTGATTTTATGCCTTGTTTGTCGTTCCGTAGAAGCATTGAAAAAGTTAAAATTAATTTTAATCTATTCTGTTTAAATTCTTTCAGAATGACAAAAATGTGGAATTATTTCTGCTGTTTTTATGATTAAATTATTATCTCTGATTTTCCGGGTTGGAAATCCACTCGTCATAATGAATGGTTCCCAGCTTTGCATCGTCTTTCGGAATTAAAGTAGCATCATTCAAAGGAGCGCCGAAGTATTTTGCTTCCGGGCTTGCAACCACTTCGTCAGGATTTTTCATGATCGCGGTGTATTTTTTTACCAGATCGGATAATTTAATTTTGTCCGGACCGCCGATTTCTACCGTTGAATTTTTCGGTTCACCGATCACAACTTCCGTCATTGCTTTTACAACATCATCTGAAGCGATTGGCTGGATAAGAGCTGGAGAAACTAAAATTTGATGGTCAACCGTACTGGAGTGAACGATCCCGCCTACAAATTCGAAAAATTGGGTCGAATGCACGATGCTGTAAGGAATTCCTGCAGATTTAATAATGTCTTCCTGCACCTGTTTTGCTCTGAAATATCCGCTTTCCTGCAAACGTTCCGTGCCGACAACTGAAAGTGCGATGTGATGATTAACACCCGCTTTTTTCTCTGCTTTCATCAAGTTTTCACCCGATGTTTTGAAGAAGTTCATGACATCGTCATCGGCAAAAGAAGGGGAGTTGGCAACGTCTACAACAACGTCTACATTTTCAAGAGCCTGATCCAACCCTTCTCCCGTAAGTGTATTCACTCCGGAGTTCGGGGAAGCGGCCAAAACCTCATGTCCGAGATTTTTAAGGCTGTTGACAAGCTTGCTTCCGATAAGACCTGTACCGCCGATTACTGTGATTTTCATTGTGTATAATTTTTATGGGTTTATACTGTAATGACAATCGGATTTCCGGGATTGGACAAAAAATGTGAAAAAAAAATTGAGGATGGGAGAAAAGGATGGAAGAAAAAGATGGAAGCTGGAGGAGGGAGGATGGAAGTTGTTACCGTAACAAGATATAACAGCGTATTTGTCAAACTTCCAGCTTCCCACCTCCAGCTTCCTACCAAAACAAAATCTATTTCCTCAGAATTTTATCCATGGATTTTCCTTTGGCTAATTCATCGATCAATTTATCCAGATAACGGATATTTCTCATCAGTTCATCTTCGATTTCTTCTACGCGATAGCCGCAAATGACTCCTTTTATCAGGGAAACATTGGGATTGATTTTGGGTGCGTTTTCAAAAAAATCTTTGAAATTGGTTTTGTTTTCCAGGATTTCCTGAAAGCTTTTTTCATCGTACCCTGTGAGCCAGAAAATAATTTCGTGCACTTCTTCCTTTGTGCGTCCTTTCTTTTCTGCTTTTTCAATATAATGCGGATAAACTCCGGCAAAAGACATTTTATATACTCTTTCGAAATTTTTATTTTGCATTGTTTTTATTTTTCAGGTTCATAAATCAGCTGTACCACTCCCGATTTGAAGACGTTTGTTTTGATTAATTTTAAATGTAACCGTTCTTTTAAATCTTCAAATAAAGGTTTCCCGTTTCCTAAAGCAATCGGATGAACGGAAATTCTGTAGACATCGATTAAATTTAACTGAATAAAAGTTTTAATAAGACTTGCGCCGCCGTAGAGCCAGATGTCTTTTCCGCCCTGCTTCTTGATTTCATCAACTTTTTCTGTAATATCTGAATGAATGAAAGTTGCATTTTCATCTTCTCTGCTCTGACTTGAAAATACAAATTTTTCCTTTGAATGAACAGCTTCCCAAAGTTTGATTTCTTCCGGATCTGCATTTTCACCGGGTTGGTAATTCCCCCACGAGTCGTAGCTAACTCTTCCATAAAAAATAGTATCAATGCTTGAAAGAAAACCATCAAAATCCATATCATCATCCATGATGCACCAATCGATTTCACCATTAGGTCCTTCAATAAATCCGTCTAAAGTGGTAGCGAGATCCAGAATTATTTTTTTCATATAAATGAGTTATGTGAATAATGAATTTTTTAACCGTCAACTAAAAACCGTCAACGAGCAACAAGCAACCATCAACTAGTTAATAATCTCCGCATCCGGATTCTCACGTATCTTGGCTAGTCTTTCCTTCCAGCTTTGGAGTTCTTCGTCGGTCAGTTTTATCCAGTCTGTTATTTCACCGACGATTTTTACGGGATCTTGGCTGCGGTATGATCTGGTGGGATTTCCCGGAAATTTTTTGTCGGTTACATTGGGATCATTTTCGAATTGTCCCATAGGTTCCACGATGTAGATTCGTTCCTCGCCATCTCCTTTTGCCAGCGCAGCAGCCAATCCGGCACCGTTTTTTAAAGCTGTAAAATAGATGTGATTCATGATTATTTCTGGATAATAATTCGATTCGAATCCGGCAGTGAGTAGGTCACCAATTTGCAGATCAGCTTTTGTTCCGTGGTAGAATGGGCCGTTGTCCAGGATTTGTTCGTCTTTTTGATTTTCCATTTTGCGTGTGTATTTGGGTTTTTCGGAACCTGTAAACTTAAGAATTTGTTTTTACATAGAAAAACCGCTCTGGAAATAGAACGGTTTTATATATTTAATTTTATAATTTAACTCACAGCAACATCTGCGTCTTTATAGATGTTCCAGAAATTATAATCTGTCATTGGAGCATCGGTGATTCCGACGTTTCGTCCCATGGTTACGATCTGTCCTCTATGATACGTTCCGTGGATGACGATGTGTTGGATGTATTCGTACTTTGAAAAGTCACATTGAAACCATTGTGATTCGATTTTTACATTTTTTGCGAGATCTTCTTCAGAAAGGCTTTCAACGTATTTCATGAGTTTTTCCGAGTTGTTTTTTATTCCGGAGAAAATTTCGTCTTTGGTTGTTTTTGCTGAGGTTTCTGCAAAATTAAAATCATTATTTTCCGCAATGTGGCTCCACCAATATTCCTGGGTCTGCCAGATGTGGTGTAATGTTGCCAAAATCGTCGGAAAACTTGAAATAACTTCCTGATTCAGCTGTTCATCAGACTTTGTGGAAAGCCAGTCGATGTACTTGTTGACCACCCAGTTGTTGTATTGGACGGTGTGGGTGATTAGGGTTTTTAGATTCATCGTGAAATATTTTATAGTTTGGTGCTATAAAATTAATGAAAAGTCTTTGATTTTGATTAAAGAAAAAACTGCTCTAATAATTAAAGAACGGTTTCACATTATTTTGATGAATATATGTTTTTAATTTGACTGGTCACGAGCGGAGAGTGTTTCTTCACTAATATCCGCAACCTGAATGCTTTTAATGGCTGATTTGGTTGATGACGTTGTACTTCCACCCATGATGTATAATTTATTGTTATAAATTTCCGCAGCAGCATGTCTTCGCGGGATCATATTGGATGTTAACTGATGCAGTTTATTGGTTTCTGTATCGAAATAAGCCAAAAAAGTTTGATTATTAGAACCTCCTACAATAAAAATCTTATGACCGGATACCGCTAATGAATGGCCGGATATGCCAACAGGCATCGTATATTGCTCAGTCCAAAGATTTTTGTTGAGATCGTAAACATTAACCAAACGGGATGATGTACCGTTAAAACCACCAATAACATACAATTTATCATTCACAATTTTGCCCTTTGCTTCTCTGGCTGTGGGCATATTGGGTAATGGATGCCATGTATCTGACGCAATGTCATAATATTGGAATCTGTCAGAAAATACAGTGGTGGCGGCGTTGTTTAGCCCACTTCCTCCAAACGTATAAATTCTTCCGTTATGGATGGCAGAACCTGCATTTCCTGTGTAGGCACGGTTAACAGCTCCCTTCGTTTTTTTATGAGTTTCAAGGTCTACAATTTCAAGATGGCTGTTTCCCCACCCGTTAAAAATATAAATTTTATTATCGTAAGTCTCCGAATTGGCAAATCTTTTAGGAACCAGACTGGAGTTGATGATACTCCAACGGTTATCTTTAATATTGTATTTCTCAATAATAGTAGCATTGCCATCCGAATCTTTATAGCCATTGCTTACATAGATATTGTCACCTGCAATAGCACTAGTTATCGCTCCTCTTTTCATCGACATATCCGAAAGATGTTTAAAATTCAGGATTTGTGCATTGGCTAAGCATAAACCGAAAAGTGAAAGGAGGAATAGTCTTGTTTTCAATGGCGTTGAGGTTTGGTTTAATTGATTTTCTGTGTAGAAAAATATGTTTTAAATATAGGGAAAAGTTACGGATTGGAAATCTGCGACATCAGATCTTCTTTGAAATTTTGATACAAGTACGTGATACTTTTTTTTCTTACTGTAATTATTTAAAAATGAAAACCGCTTTGAGGAAGCGGTTTTTTGTTTTGTTTGTTGCTCAAAGCCGGGAGACTTTGCGCAGCGGGAGATTACTTTCTGCGTAACTTCCGATAAAATGTATCCCATGATTCCAATTTAAATGGTAAGTTAAAGGTCGATTCAAAATTATGTCTTTTGTAGCTTTCCTCTAAATCATTTTGAGTACGCCCACCTATTACTATATTATGAATGTTAATATCTTTATTTTTATCTACAAGAGTGTCTTGTTCAGGACCAATAAATGCATTAAAAAGCTTATCTCTATTGAATGCTTTTTCTCTACAGTCATGAACAAGATTTCTAAAAGATGTTATATTTTCATGTATATATCTTAATCTATCACGAATTTGATTAGCCGCCGTATCAATTTTATAATTGAATTTTTTATAATTGCCTTTATTTAGTAAATTAAAATCAGCTCCTTTTACTTCAATAAGGAATACATCCATTCTTGACATGCCTGTTAAAAGCATAAAATCAACAAAGCCATTATTTATAGGGAACTCAGAAAAGCATACATAGCTATCATTTGGAGATGCGTAGATCTCTGCAAAAAAAGACAAATCATTTTTTAACAAATTCAAAAACTCAGTTTCAGTTGAATTTTTTGTTATTAATTCGTACAAAGAATTTTTTGAAATCATATTTTTTTCAATTTCAAACTGTCTTAAGATATATTGAGATTCTAACTGGTCAGGTAATTCTGAATGTGGAGCAATTAACGTTCTAAGTTGTTCAATTTCCTCCAACAATTCAATATTTTTGAGAGTCATATCACCTATTTCATTATCATCACATTCAAGTAATTCTAAAACTCTTTCGTATGTTATAGATTCCCATTCTGTATTATTTTCTTTATTCAATTTAATAATATCAAAGATATGGTTGCGACCAATAGATGGTTCATAATGTTCAATAAAAATACTAGTTTCAGTCATTCGATATTTCTCAATTAACGTTTTACAAATTGCTTCAATAGAATTTGTAACAGATGCAGAAGTATTTTTTGTATCTAAATCAGTAATAAGTACTAATATTTTTGAATGGGAATTTACAAATGTTCTAATTCTGCAAATTCCATCTTTATTGTAATTATTTGCGAATGAGTATCTAAGAATGAAGTCATTAATTTTCATAATTGTATTTTTTACTTTCAAATTTAATAATTCTGACTAAGAATTTATGTGTGTCTAATAATAAAAAAACCGCCCCACAAAAGCAGAACGGTTAGTATATTAAATTGTCTCAGCGACACGCTGTTACATCATTCCCGGCATTCCACCACCCATTGGTATAGCTGGTTCTGCGCTCTTAATTTCAGTGATTACACATTCAGTTGTTAAAAGCATTCCAGAAACAGAAGCTGCGTTTTCAAGGGCAACTCTTGTTACTTTTGTAGGATCGATGATCCCTTCTTCAAGCATGTTTACGTATTCGTCAGTTTTTGCGTTGTATCCGAAATCTCCACTTCCTTCTGCTACTTTAGCAACGATTACAGAACCTTCGCCACCTGCATTAGCAACGATTTGTCTCAATGGCTCCTCGATGGCTCTTTTTACGATTTTAATACCTGTAGACTCGTCAGAATTGATTCCTGTAAGGTTTTCCAAAGCAGAGATCGCTCTTACCAAAGCAACACCACCACCTGCAACGATACCTTCTTCAACAGCTGCTCTTGTAGCGTGAAGTGCATCGTCTACTCTGTCTTTTTTCTCCTTCATTTCAACTTCAGAAGCTGCACCTACGTAAAGAACAGCAACACCTCCGGCTAATTTAGCCAGTCTTTCCTGTAATTTTTCTTTGTCATAATCGGAAGTAGAAGTTTCCATCTGAGCTTTGATCTGAGAAACTCTTCCTTTGATCTTGCTTTCGTCACCACCACCGTTTACGATCGTTGTGTTGTCTTTATCGATCGATACTTTTTCAGCAGTTCCCAGCATATCCAAAGAGATGTTTTCCATAGTGAAACCTTGCTCTTCAGAAATCACCTGTCCGCCAGTTAAGATCGCGATATCTTCCAACATTGCTTTTCTTCTGTCTCCGAATCCCGGAGCTTTTACAGCAGCAATTTTAAGAGAACCTCTTAATTTGTTTACCACTAAAGTTGCCAAAGCTTCACCTTCAACTTCTTCAGAGATGATTAATAAAGACTTACCTCCCTGTGCGATTGGCTCAAGAACAGGAAGCAATTCTTTCATTGAAGAGATTTTTTTCTCTACTAAAAGGATGTATGGATTTTCTAGTTCAGCCAGCATTTTCTCAGGGTTTGTCACGAAGTAAGGTGACTGGTATCCTCTGTCGAACTGCATCCCTTCTACAACGTCTACCGTTGTATCGATACCTTTAGCTTCTTCTACGGTGATAACACCTTCTTTCCCCACTTTTCCGAAAGCTTCAGCGATCAATGCACCGATTGTTTCGTCGTTGTTAGCAGAAACTGAAGCAACCTGCTTCACCATTTCTGTAGAATCTCCAACAGTTTTAGACTGAGATTTTAAGTTTTCAACAACCGCAGTTACTGCTTTGTCGATCCCTCTTTTCAAGTCCATTGGGTTTGCACCTGCAGCTACGTTCTTAAGACCTTCTCTTACGATAGCCTGTGCCAATACAGTAGCGGTAGTTGTACCGTCTCCTGCGATATCATTGGTTTTGGAAGCCACTTCTTTTACCATTTGTGCTCCCATATTTTCTACTCTGTCTTCAAGTTCGATTTCTTTTGCTACAGAAACACCGTCTTTCGTTACGTGAGGTGCACCGAAAGATTTTTCGATTACTACGTTTCTCCCTTTTGGTCCCAACGTTACTTTTACTGCATTAGCCAATGCATCAACCCCTCTTTTTAAAGCGTCTCTTGATTCAATATCGAATTTTATTTCTTTTGCCATAATGTTAAGCTTTAAGCTTTAGGCGATAAGCGGTAAGCTTTTGCCTTGAAGCTGTTAATTATTATTTAATAATTTTTTTCTAAGTTGTATAAGTTTTTGTCTGATTAAATTCAGTTTAGGATTAAGGCTTGATAATTTATCTTCGGTTGTGAAACCTAAATCGCAAGAGAGAAAAAGTAAATATTCCGTTTCGTTTGTTGAACCAATACTTATTTCTAAAAATCTTGCAAATTCTTTATCGGTTGATCTTCCACAACCTTCCGCAATATTTGTTGGAATAGAGACTGATGCTCTTCTTATTTGAGATGTTAAGCCAAAAAGTTCTGATTTTGGAAAGCTTTCAGAAATAATATAAATTTCTTTTACCAACTCATGGGCAATTTTCCAGATATCATATCTTTTGTAGTCTCTCATTGCCTATTGCTTATAGCCTAAAGCCTACTGCTTTTTATCCAATAATTCCTAAAAGATCTCCTTCTTTTACAATTAAATAATCCTTTCCTTCCAATTTCAATTCAGAACCTGAATATTTTCCATAAAGAACTTTGTCACCTACTTTAACAGTTGTAGGCTCATCTTTTTTACCGGGACCTACTGCTACTACAGTACCTTCTTGAGGTTTTTCTTTTGCGGTGTCCGGAATAATAATACCTGAAGCTGTTTTAGTTTCTGCAGCGATCGGCTCGATCAAAACTCTGTCTGCTAATGGTTTAAAGTTTACTGACATAATATATTTAATTTTTTTAATTATTCTGTGTTGTAATTCTCTAAATGTGTGCCATCGGTTGCCTGTGGATGAAATGGCAGATTTTTGTTTTTGAGTGTGAAATTTTGGCAGAAAAAAAGTTTACCACTGGGGCAAACTTTTTTGATTTTATTTTACGGATTCCATCACCATTTTCCTTCCATTGGAATCGATTTCCTGTTTTAGAACTTCCCTTGTTGAAGTATCCAGATAATATGTGACGATTGTTTTTCTATCCTGAATATCATCTGTTGTTTTTACGATCCAGACTTTTCTGCCATTAAGCTCACCTTTATTTACATCTTCAATATAAGCTTTTACCACTCCTTTTTTTGCTGCCGGATTATAATCGAAGATAGGCATTTCGGTGGAGTAGTGTTCCTTTAAAGGCAAAAATCGTAATAAACCCGGATAAGAATTGCTGTCAAAATATTCAGTAGAAACACTTTCATTAATATTGTCTTTTTTCTGAGTTTTTTTATCAAGATAATATCCGGTCACTTTATTTTTTCCGAATTTCAACTGCATATCTCTTGCAGAATTATATGATGAATGATACACCGGCTGGAAGTCTGAAATCTTCACCAACGTTGAATCTACCCACGGAATATCAGGAGACATATTCATTTTTACGCTCGTTTTGATGAGAAGAGTTGTCTTATCTACTTTTTTAACTTCTGTGGTAATCTTTCCGATTTCTTTCTTATGGGTTCCGTTTTCGATGTACCAGATAGAATTGGACGTTTCGTCTTTAATGTATTTGGATTCGATTTTTACGTTGTCGGGAGTGAGTGTTTTTTGTGCAAAAAAATTGGCACTGCTCATTATTAATAAGATCAGGAATATTCTCATGATTTTTTTAATAATAAGTAGTGCCTTTTATGTAAAAGTTACATTACTTTTGGGTTACTTTTTCCCTGCTGCCTGCATCGGATTTACTTTTCCGTTGGAAGCTCCTCTTGCATTTCCGCCTTCTTTTTGTTTAAATAATTGGAATTTTGAAGTTTCTGCTGTTCCGCCACTGTTGCTCCAGAAATTATTTGAAGTGTCGATATCGGCAGTTTCTTTCATCGGATCAAGCTGAATTGATTTTAATTTTTTATCAAAATAATACGTTTTAGAAACTTTCTGCTCATTCATTCTCCAGATCTGAGCCGAAGATTTGTCGGTTAATTTGCTGCCGTCTTCGAACGTGAATTCCAGGATAATAGGCATTACCAAACCTCCTTTATTATTAAAATCAATCTGATACGCCGTGATATTTTTAAATTTATCTTTTTCCTTTTGGCTTAAAGGTTCCGTTCCTTCTGTTTTGAGAGTGTACTCTTTATTGGTATCCACTTTTTCCTGACCTCTGTCGTATCTATAGTAGAAATCCTGAGCGTCTTTATCTTTGTCTACATAGAAAGTGATATTCTTGTCTTCTTTGTTTCTGATTTTTGAAATATCTTCAAATTCGTTTAATAAAGGCTTATCAACTTTGTATTTTGTTTCTTTATCTTCTCTCGCTGCTGTCTCGAAATCTGGGGTTGCAATCGTTACCTTATCGATAGAAATGTCTACCGGATCTGTTCCGTAGAACCATCCTCTCCAGAACCAATCCAGGTCTTCACCACTCGCGTCTTCCATTGTTCTGAAGAAATCTGCAGGTTCAGGATGTCTGAAAGCCCATCTTTTTGCATAGGTTTTAAAAGCTTTATCAAAAAGTTCTCTTCCCATAATGGTTTCACGAAGAATATTCAGTCCTGTTGCAGGTTTTGCATAGGCATTCGGGCCAAACTGAACAATATTTTCAGAATTGCTCATGATGGGTTCCAGTTGATCTTTCGGAAGCTTCATGTAGTCTACAATTGTCCAGGCCGGACCTCTTTTGGAAGGGAATTTATTATCCCATTTTTCTTCTGTAAGATATTCTACGAAAGTGTTTAGTCCTTCATCCATCCATGTCCATTGTCTTTCATCTGAATTAATGATCATCGGGAAGAAGTTATGCCCAACTTCATGAATAATAACCCCTAACATTCCGTTCTTAATTCCTTCCGAATAGGTTCCGTCTTTTTCTGTTCTTCCGAAATTGAAACAGATCATCGGATATTCCATTCCATTGGCCGCTTCCACAGACTGTGCCACAGGATACGGATAAGGAATCGTAAATTCTGAATAAGTTTTAATGGTGTGAGCTACAGCTTTTGTTGAATATTTTCTGTATAATCCGTAAGCTTCTTTCGGGTAAAAGCTCATCGCCATTACTTTATTGTTGTTTTCAGGAATGGTAACGCCCATTCCGTCCCAAACGAATTTTCTTGAGGACGTCCATGCAAAATCTCTTACATCATTCGCTTCGAAAGTCCAGGTTTTTCTTTGTTTTGAGTGGTTCTTTTCTGCTTTTTTAGCTTCGTCCAATGTTACAATTTCTACCGGTTCAGAAGAAGTTTTAGACTTATTATATCTTGCCAGCTGATCTGATGTTAATACCTGATCATAGTTTTTACACTCTCCGGTTCCGCCCACAACGTGATCTGCAGGAACATTCATTGAAACTTTAAAATTTCCGAATACTAAGGCAAATTCTCCTCTTCCTGTAAACTGATGATTCTGCCATCCGTGGAAGTCGCTGTAAACGCACATTCTCGGATACCATTGGGTCATGGTGTAAAGGTCGTTTCCGTCTTCAGGGAAATTTTCGTAACCGCCACGACCGCCCATTTTCATCCTGTTGGGGATGTTGTAGTTCCAGTCTACTTTGAAAACAAGTTTTTCGCCTTTTTTCAGAGGTTTTGGTAAATCAATACGCATCATGGTTTTGTTTACCGTATATTTTAAGGGATTTCCCGATGCATCCGTTACTTTTTCAAGATTTACACCGTATCCGTTATCTTTTGCAGGCAATTCGGTAGGTCTCAGCTGCTGATCATTCGATGCTTTCGGAAGGGTAGATGAGAATGGGAAATCTGCTTTTTTTACTGTAGATTGTTGATTTTCGTCCAGTTGAAGCCAGATATATTCAAGTTCATCGGGAGAATTGTTGTAATAGGTTACCGTTTCCGAACCCTTCAGATTTCTTTTATCTTCATCAAGATAAGCTGAAATTTCGTAGTCAGCCCTGTTCTGCCAATACCCTTGACCAGGCGCTCCGGAAGCTGTTCTATAGATATTGGGAGTAGGAAGAATGGTTCCGAGTTGTTCAAATTTGTTCCCATGATTACTTCCGGGATTGTTCTGTATATTTTGAGCAGTTAACCCGACATAAGCAAATACTGAAAGTGCGGCAACTTTTAGTTTCATAACCGAATTTGTTTAAGAATTAGCAAATATAATAATAAGTAGTTGAAAAGTTTAAAATGTTTCAAGACTAAAAAGGAATTCTTTCTAAAGCCATTTTTAGTGACAAAGCAAAAACACCGGACGAAACAAACAGAATCCAGTCTTTTTGGTTAACCCTGAAGATTTTAAGCAAAATAAATAATAAGATTAAAATACCAAAAACAATGGCAATTTGCCCCAATTCCAGCCCGATATTAAAGCCTAGAAGCGGTATGGCAATGCTTTGGCTTTTCGCAATCATCACTCGGGCGGTATTGGCAAACCCCATCCCGTGAATGAGTCCGAAGATTAAAGCTAAATAATAATTGGCCTTCATCAAGGTCTGTTTTTTATTTTTCATCAGGATATTGTCCAGCGAAGTCAAAACGATCGTAGACGGAATTAAAAATTCAACCCAAGCGGAATTGATTCTTATAATGTCTAAAATGCTTAAAGCTAAGGTGATAGAATGTCCGATTGTAAATGCTGTCACCAGAATTAATATTTTTTTCCAGTCTTTGTAGGAATAAACGGCTATCAAAGCCAATACAAAAAGCTGATGATCCAGCGCGTCCAAAGAAATGATATGTTCCCAGCCAAGGTGTAAATAGAATAGAAAATCCTGCATCATAAAGTAAAATATAAACGCTTACGAAAATAATGATTAATTTCGGAACAAATTTAATGAACTGTGTTATGAAGAATTTTTGGTTGTTTCTGCTTCCTGTGCTTTTTCTGTTTTCTTTTTCTGAAGCAAAACACCCTTATCATGTGGGTTCTGTGGAAATTAATTATAATTCTAAATCAAAAACTTTTGAGATTACCGGGAGATTTTTTCTCGATGATCTTGAAAATGCCCTTGGAAAGAAATACGGACAGTCTTTTCATTTTAATGATCCAAAATATAAAGCACAGCTTAATGAAGCTTTGAGAAAATACTGTTCAGAGTATTTTAAGCTTAAAACCAATAACCAGTTTTTGAAAGTTGATTTCGTCGGTTACGAAGAAGATCACGAATCCGTAAATGTCTATCTGGAATCTGAAGGGGTACAAAATCCCCGGAAAGTAGAAACTGCCGTTAGTTTTCTGTACAATCTCTTTGATGACCAGATCAATATTGTGCATATCATCGTCAACGATGTAAGAAAAAGCGAGAAACTGACGTATCCTAATCGTTATTTATACCAGCAATTCTAGTTTTCTTAAACAAATAAATTTTTGTTATTTTTTATTGAATTAAAATTTTAAACCAAATCTGCCACATTGGTTGATTTTAATTTTATGTTAATTTATTCACTTTATTTTGATTAATTTATTTGTTTTGAATGTCTTTTATTTTGATTTAAGTAATTTTAAATCAATTATTTAAGTTAGATTTTATTTCTTTTTTGTGTGAGTTTTTAAAACGGCTTGTCTAAAATTAAATTTATTTTTTGTGATATTTTCAATGTTTAATTTATTATATTTGTTTTTATATAAATAGTTATTTTTATATGAAATTATAGATGTTGATATATGAATTTTCTTTTATTATCTAAAAATTCATAAAAAAATTCTGTTTTTATTGATTGTTATTTAAGGTTAAAATAAAATAAAAAAAATAATACTAAAATAAACTTTCCATGAAAATTAAACATCTTTACTCATCATTAGCATTTTTTGCTGCAACTACAATTATTCAAGCTCAAGTCGGGATCAATACGGCTAATCCGCAGTCCTCACTGGATGTAGTTGGTAACGGAAGCAATACCTCTTTTAAAGACGGAATTATGGCTCCGAGAGTTTCAAAACAACAGTTGGCATCAAAAGTTGCCGGCACATATGATTCAGCACAAAACGGAGCTTTGGTATATGTGACGGATATCACAACTCCGTCCGGTGTTACACCGAGTTTGGTTCAGGTTGCTGATATTAATGCAGCCGGATATTATTATTTCGATGGTACAGCCTGGAGAGCTTCTTCTTCGGCTCCAGTTAATATTTATAATTCAAACGGAACTCTCACCAATAACAGGGTTGTAACGACTACCGGAAACCAGCTGAATTTTATAGGACCCAACACAAATATTGCAGTTGCCACAGCCGGTACGGAAGGAAGAATTTCACTTACAGGCTCTACGAGGGGATCAATAGGACTTATTTCCGGAACATCCGTCTTGAACTTATTTCAGGATAATGCGAATGTAGCTCAAATTACGACCAACGGAACTTCTACCGGATTAAATTTTGCTACTTTAAATGCTACTCCTCTTAATTTTTTAACCAGCGGAAGCAGCAGAATGATCATCACCAGTGGAGGAAATGTAGGCATAGGAACTACTTCTCCTGATACAAAACTTCATGTGGTTTCTACCGTTGCCAGCGCAAACAGATATAACATCATTGATGCTACTGCAGGAACAAATCAATACGGAATCATTGCTTTAAGAAATACTTCAGCACTTGCGACAGGAAATTTTTCATTAATCGGTTTTACGAATAGTGGTCCTACGTCGGGGGGGGCAAACTGGGCTTTGGGGTCTGTCCGTACAGGAGCTACTTTAACCAACGGCTCTGAAGAAGATTTTTATATTGGAAACTCTACAGGTGGAGGTTTGATTGAAAGAATGAGAATCAATCCAACGACAGGAAATGTAGGAATCGGGACCTCCGGAGCTACCAATAAACTTCACGTTAATGCGACTAATCCTTTGAGACTGGAAGGTTTACAGCCGTCTTCAGGAACATCGGGAAGTTTAACGGTAAATAGTACCGGTGTTGTTCAGCTGCAAAATTCGGCAAGCATCAGTGCGGTAAGAGCAACAGGGAATATTTCGATTACCACTAATAATGCATTTACCAATACAGGTACAGCAACAGAAACTTTCGATAATCTTAATGAATTTACCGGAAATACTTTTACAGCGACAGCAACAGGACTTTATAAAGTTGAATTTATTGTCAATTATCCTCAAAGACCTTCAACAGATGATACGGGGGACGGATATTTGGGATTTGCAAAAATTGTATTGAACGGAGTTGATTACGCAACAATGAACGTAAAAGTTTCACTTCCCGAAGCGAGTGGTGCACCTTCATATAATACCTGTACAAATTCTTCATTGGTGAAAATGACGGCAGGAAATACCCTTACTTTTCAAGGATTGACTTTCGGTTCTTCCCCAACTGCAGGAACGCCGATTACGGCTTCATTTACGATTAATATTGTACGAATAGATTAATAAAAAGTTCACCCTTAATCCCTCAGACATAAATTCTATCAACACAAATAAAAAAATACCTGCGTCTTTTCGTGGGTATTTTTTATTAAATGATGTTAAATATCTTATAGGTGAATTGTTTTTAATAAATGTAAATTTTTTGGCAGTGAATCGTTTTATTAAATCTGTTTTTATTAAGTAGTTGATATTTAGTTATTTATTTAAAATGGTATACAAATGGTATACTATTTTAAACTTACATTTAAATTTTTGAAAATTAATTAGTTAGAGAAAGTAGTACGTAAATGGTATAACGGTTATTTACATAATGAAATAAAAAAAATCTACTTTCACACATTCTTTTTTATTCTAAATAAAGTTAATAAAACTTTCACTTTAAAGATTTAAAAAATAATAAAAAAATACAATCAGAATTTATGGAAAAAAATTTCAGATTAGTAATGCTTTTCACTGTGTTGAGTGTTGCTAAGTTAGTTGGACAAGTAGGGATTTCAACAAATAATCCATTAGCTACTTTACACGTAGATGGGGCAAAAGATAATCCCAATATGGGGGTTCCCAACAGTGCTCAGGAAAGCAATGATGCTGTTGTGACTTCAACGGGGCAGTTGGGAGTAGGAATCATTAAACCGACAACAAAATTTCAAGTTGTCGCAAATACGGCGAACGCCAACAGATTTACATTAATTGATGCACCGACAGGTACCAATCAGTATGTAACTCTTGCTTTGAGAAATACATCTCCTTTGGCAACCGGAAATTATTCTATTTTAGGATTTACGAATAGCGGGCCAGCGTCGGGTGGTGCCAATTGGGGACTTGGAACAATTCGTACAGGAGCTGTATCCGCAAGTGGAAGTGAAGAAGAGTTTTTTATAGCAAACTCCACAGGGGTTGCTTATAATGAACGGATGAGAATTAATACAATCGGGAATGTAGGAATAGGTACATCGTCACCGAATCCGAGTGCAATATTGGAATTATCAAGTACAACAAAAGGTTTTTTACCAACCAGACTTACGACGGCTCAAAGGGATGCTATTACTCCTAAACCGGCAGGTCTCATGATTTACAATACAGACACCAATTGTATGGAATACTGGAATACAACAATGTGGGTTGGGAATTGTGCTGCTCCTAGCGGAACAAATACCATTACCAACTGTACTTCAGGAGCTTTGAGCGGAACATACGTACAAGGAACTCCAATGAATGCAGGAAATACTGTTACAATTACTGTAAATGTAGCTCAAACAGGAGCTTGGTCGATAACCTCCAATACAGTAAATGGAGTGATTTGGTCTGGCTCGGGAACATTTACAAGTACCGGAGTTCAAAACGTAACACTTACGGCAAGTGGAACACCTACCAACAGTGGAACATTTGATTATACTTTCAACTTAGGAAGTAGTAGTTGTACAAGAAGCATTACGTTTAACGGAAATACTCCTTCATCAATGTGTCAATTTGGGCCAGATGACTTACCTAATAACTCTTTTGTTACGAGTAATGGAATACAAATATCTGTTTCCGCAACACACACTGGAGATAAAGGTGTGAATACTACAGGTTGGTACGGCTGTGGTCCGGCAGGAGCAGCTAACGCAGTATATATGTCGAACTTTTGGCTATTTGGCCTTAAAAATGGAGTACATACTTCAACTACTACAACCTATTCATTTAGCAGACCAATCAGCAATGCTGAAGTGAGCATGAGCGAACTTGATGTTAATCAATCGGTAACAATTACTGCTCAGGATGTAAATGGAAACAACGTTTCGGTAGTTTTGACTAAAACTAAAGATTGTATATCCTATAATAATACTGTATCTGGAAATACTGTAACTGCTACTAACGGTAGAAATACAAGTCTTTCTATTAGAGTAGGAGGCGCATACTACAGAAAAATAACGGTTGTACACAATGGTGTTTCAGGTTCTTACAGACCAGAAACAAATAATGCAACAGCTGCGAATCTTACACTTTGTAATGCTGTTGCTCAATAGTTTATAATTTTATTGTCATAAAGGAAAAGCAGAACGTTATTGTTCTGCTTTTTTATTTTTCAAGCTGTAAAAGTGAATTAATTCCTTTTGCATGTTCCCGTAAATCAGGAAAAAAATCATCATAACATTGTTGGAGGACACTTTTATTTTCTAAAAAAGCCTCAAAAACGGGGATGTTTAGATCCAGATATTTAGCTTTGTTTAAAACATTTCTCATACTGAATTTGATGTTCTGGTCTTCACGGTAATTGTACAGCCAGTCATCTGCTTCCATTCTTACAAGCATCGTTTTGAAATTTTCGGGTAAAAACCTTTCATGGTCGTTTAAAACTTTATAAACATGAAGTGAATGTGCCTTCCACTGCGCCAAAGAATGTAAGCTTAAATCATTAGCCACAAAATAATCCATAGCAACATCTACAAAAGCTCCTGCATATAATCTTACCAACGGTGCAAAAACCTTTTTGGCTTCATGAATTGCGGGGTGAGAATCGGTAAAGGTGTCGATCGCACGATGAAGAGTAATCCCGTCCTGGATATCTTTCGGAAAAGAAAACCGGTCTCTGTTAGGGATAAAATCTTCCAAAAACTGCCCGACAATCTGTCCGTCCGAAAAAGTAAGAAAAGAATGAGCAAGATAATTCATGTCTTAAAGTTATGAGTTTTGAGTTATAAATTATGAGTTGATCAAAGTAATTAATATAAACTATCAAAGAACTCATAACTCATAATTTATAACTTATAATTCATTAAAACAATCTTTCGTGGAAATCTTCAATTTTGCTTACTTCTTCAATTTTAATTCCAAATTTTTTCTTGGGAAGTTTATTCAGATTAGAAACAAAAATTTTCTCGTAGCCTAGTTTTTCTGCTTCGGTAATTCTCTGTTCGGCCTGTGCAATCGGACGGATTTCTCCACTAAGACCAATTTCTCCTGCAAAACAATAATGTTCGGAGATCGCAATATCTTCGTTGGACGAAAGAATAGAAGCCACAACAGCCAGATCCAAAGCGGGGTCGTCTGTTTTTATTCCTCCTGTGATATTTAAGAAAACATCTTTTGCACCCAATTGAAAACCTGCCCTTTTTTCGAGAACGGCAAGAAGCATATTTAATCTTTTGGCATCAAAACCGGTTGAACTTCTTTGCGGAGTTCCATAAACTGCCGTGCTTACCAATGCCTGAATTTCCAATAACATCGGTCGGTTTCCTTCCAGAGTCACAGCAACAGAATTTCCGGAAAGCTCTTCGGATTTTTTTGTAATTAATATTTCAGAAGGATTTTTAATTTCTTTTAAACCTTGAGAAATCATTTCATAAATCCCGATTTCAGAAGTTGATCCGAAACGGTTTTTATTGGCTCTCAGCAATCTGAAAAGGTGGTTTCTGTCCCCATCAAAATTCAAAACTACGTCTACCATGTGTTCCAGGACTTTTGGGCCGGCAATTTGTCCGTCTTTTGTGATGTGACCGACTAGAAAAACGGGAACATTATTTTCTTTAGCATATTTAATGATCTCATTGGAACATTCTCTGATCTGGGAAACCGTTCCCGGAGAACTTTCAATCAGTTGAGATTGTAGGGTCTGGATAGAATCGATAATAACGAAATCCGGTTCCAGCTTTTTGGCTTCGTGAAGAATTTTTTCCAGTGAGGTTTCTGTGAAAAGAAAACAGTTGGGATTTTGAATATCCGTTAATCTGTCGGCTCTCATCTTGATCTGAGACGCACTTTCTTCCCCCGAAACATAGAATACTTTTTTCTTCATTTTCAGGGCAAGCTGGAGAAGCAGGGTAGATTTTCCGATGCCGGGTTCACCACCGATTAATGTTACCGATCCTAAAACAATTCCTCCTCCCAAAACGCGGTTGAGCTCTTCGGATGGTGTTTTTATTCTTGGTTCTTCATTGGTTTCTACTTCAACAATATTTATTACGTGTTGTTTAGATTTTGAAAAAGGCGGAGTTTTGTGTGAGCTTGTCTTTTCCACAACTTCTTCCACTAAAGTATTCCATTCACCGCAGCTTTTACACTGTCCCATCCATTGTGGATACTGTGCTCCGCAGTTTTGACAGAAATATGCTGTTTTTAATTTTGCCATGATGTAAAATTATGAAAAAACTTAGAGTCTGTTTAGATTGTAATTTGAGAATTGTAAAAAGTTGTATAAGATTTTCTTTACATTATAAAAAGCTAATGGAGATCCTTCGATTGCTTCGCGCTCAGGATGACAGCACTAATACTAACTGTTCGCAATTGCCGGAATAATTTGCCAGTGTCATCCTGAGCGCGAAGCAGTCGAAGGATTTTTTAATTAAACCAAAATATTATAAGATTAAATTTAATTCAAAAATAATTTTATCAAAATCAAGAAAATAACATAGATCAATGTCCCGTTATGATAACTGGCGTATTTTTGCTTTAAGATTAAATCTAATAAAAAAATAAATATATAATGAAAAAGATATTTTTAACTTTTGTATTCGCACTTGTAAGTGTTGTAGGATTTGCACAGACAGGTTGGGCAGTAGATCCGATGCATTCTTCTGTAAATTTCAATATCAAGCATATGGGAGTCAGCTTTGTGCAGGGAAGATTCGATAAATTCGACGGGAAAGTTGCTACGAAAGGCAATGCTCTTGACGGTGCGGAAATTTCGATGATGGTGGATGTAAACTCCATCAATACGGGTGTTGAGATGAGAGACAAACATCTGAAAAGTGCAGATTTCTTCGACGGAGAAAAATATCCGAATATGACTTTCGTTACGACTTCTATTACAAAGGATAAAAATAATTCTTATCTGTTGAAAGGAAAACTTACCATTAAAGATGTTACAAAAGACATCACCGTTCCGGTAACTTTCGGTGGTATTACCAAAAACCAGCAGGGAAAGGAGATTATGGGAATTCAGACAACATTTAAAGTAAACCGTTTAGATTATAATATTAAATATGATCCTACGGGAGCAGGTGTGGCTAAAGACGTTGACGTTAACTTATATTTTGAGTTAATTAAGCAATAGTTTTCATATATAATTTGGTTTAGGAAGAAGGTTTTCAATTTTTTTGGAAACCTTTTTTGTTTTTTGTTGGTAATCGCAAAGGGGCCAAGGTTATTGAATACCACCATGCTTTTAAGACGCAAGGATTTTATCTGCGATAAAATTTAAGAGTGATATTTTTTAATATTTAAAGTAATATTGCTGAAAATCTATGATTTTCTTGCGCCTTAAAACGTTTTCATTTATAAAATCTTTGCGCCTTTGCGATTACCAACTATAAAAATTCAAGATTTAAAATCGTAACAAAATTGCTTTGTATTTCTTTTTCCCCTAACTTTGCACAAACCTAATCTAATGAGTAAAAAGAATACAAAGTACATCTTTGTGACAGGAGGTGTAACTTCATCTTTGGGGAAAGGAATCGTTTCTGCTTCTCTGGGACTTCTACTAAAATCACGCGGCTTTAATGTAACGATCCAAAAACTAGATCCTTATATCAATATCGACCCAGGAACACTGAATCCTTATGAACACGGAGAATGCTATGTAACCGAAGATGGTGCGGAGACGGATCTGGATTTAGGCCACTACGAGCGTTATCTTGATGCTCCTACTTCCCAAAACAATAACGTTACCACAGGGAAAATCTACCAAACTGTTATCGAAAAAGAAAGAAAAGGAGATTTCCTTGGAAAAACAGTGCAGGTAATTCCTCATATCACAAACGAAATCAAACGTAGAATTAAAATCTTATCTAAACAGAACTACGATATCATTATTACTGAGATCGGTGGAACTGTCGGAGATATAGAATCTTTGCCTTATATCGAAACTGTTCGCCAGTTGAAATGGGAATTGGGAGAGAAAAACTCTATGGTGATTCACCTTACTTTGTTGCCATATTTGGCTTCAAGTGGAGAATTAAAAACAAAACCTTCTCAGCATTCCGTTCGTCAATTAATGGAAAGCGGAATTATGGCGGATGTTTTGGTTTGCCGTACAGAACATAAAATCCCGAAAGATCAGAGAGCAAAACTGGCTCAGTTCTGTAACGTGCCTTTAGATAATGTGATTGAATGTAAAGATCTGGAAACGATCTATGAAGTTCCGATGTACCTTCAAAAGCAAAACTTTGATGATGTTGTCCTTAAAGAATTAGATCTAAAAAGTGATAAAGATGCCGATCTTAAAGAATGGAAATCTTTTTTAAAGAAATTCCAGAATCCTAAAAAATCTATCGAAATTGCTTTGGTTGGAAAGTATGTATCCCTTCAGGATTCTTATATTTCAATTGCTGAAGCTTTCAAGCACGCAGGTGCGGATGTGGAAACGGAAGTGAAGGTCAGATGGGTGTACAGTGGCGATATTACGGAAGAAAATATTAAAGATACTTTAAAAGGTGTAGACGGAATTCTGATAGCTCCAGGTTTTGGTGACAGAGGAATTGAAGGAAAAGTGCTTACCGCAAGATATGCAAGAGAAAATAAAGTTCCGATGTTGGGAATTTGTTTGGGAATGCAGATCATGACGATCGAATTTGCAAGAAATGTTCTTGGATATTCTAAAGCCAACTCAATGGAATTTGATACTTCTACACCGGATCCTGTAATTTCAATTATGGAAGAACAGAAAAATGTAGTAGATAAAGGCGGAACAATGCGTCTGGGAGCTTGGAAATGTTCTTTGAAAAGCGGTTCAAAATTAAACGACATTTACGGAACTAAAAATATTACAGAAAGACACCGTCACAGATATGAATTCAACAGCGATTATATCGGTGAATTCGAGAAAAACGGTTTTCTGGCAACAGGTACAAACCCGGAAACAGGATTGGTAGAAGCATTGGAAATGCCGGAACATCCTTTCTATGTGGGAGTTCAGTACCACCCGGAATATAAGAGTACGGTTGCAACGCCGCATCCTTTATTCAGAGCTTTTATTAAGGCTTGTACACCGAAATAATACAAGTTATTAAACCTTCAAGGTTTTTAAAATCTTGAAGGTTTGAATGAATATAAAGTAATTTTCCAATTACAAACGTCATAAATAAACTCAGACTGATTATTCTCAGCCTGAGTTTATTATATAGTAATATATTATAGCATAGAGTTTTGATAAAAAAACAGTATTTTTGTCGACTCGAATTACAGAACAATACTCTATAAATTACAGAATATTGTTCTATTATATAATAGGTAAAAAATTTTAATTAAAATAAAATGCAACAGAACAACGGACTCGATAAAAGTCAAATGATTAGTTTTGCGGTTTTATGTTTGGTTCTCTTTGGTTTCATGTTTTATTTCCAAAACAAGCAATCGAAGGAGGAGCAATTGAAAGCTCAGCAACAAAAGACCGAACAGGTAAAAAATGCTGTAAAACAAACTCAGGCAAGCAATATCAATCCAAATGTAACTCCTAATGCAATTCAGACGGCAAATCTTTCCAACAAAGAATTGAAAATTGAATTCAACAGTCTGGGAGGGCAGGTTTCTAAAGTAGAACTTGCAGAATACAAAGCATACGATCACAAAACAGATAAGGCAGACCTTCCGCTTTATTTAATCAATAAAAATAATTCAAACTACGGATTCCAGTTTAAAGATAAAACAGGGAAAGTCATTAATACTAAAGATTTAGTTTTCTCTCCTACGGTTAACGGAAACGCTGTGACGATGACGGCTAATTATAACGGAGCAGTTATTCAGTTCGTTTATACTTTACTTCCGAAATATACATTAGATTTTAAAGTAAGAACGCAGGGGCTTGCAAAAATAACTTCTGACAACAAAGCAGATTTTATCTGGAATTATAATGTAAGAAATTTAGAAAAGGGTAGAGCTCAGGAACAGTCTCACTCGGAATTCTCGTACGCTTTCAATAATTATAAAGATTATGATTATGATGGAAGAACGACAATGGAGGAGGAGAAAGAGACCCTTAACTGGATTGGTGTAAAACAACAGTTTTTCTCTTCTGTGATTGAATCTAAAACAGGATTTACACAAAGTAAAGGAAATCAGGAAACCGTTGAAGAAGGTGAGTATTTGAAAAAACTGAACTATGAAGGTTTTGTTCAAATGACAGGAAGTGAGTTGAATCAGGATTTTACCTGGTACTTCATGCCTTTAGATCTAAAATTATTAAAATCTTACGATAAAAACTTCGATGAAATTTTACCATTAGGTTGGTCTTTCATTGGAGCGATGAACCGTTATTTCTTCATGCCGATGTATAATATCATTGCAAGTTGGGGAATAACAGCAGGTTGGGTGATCTTCTTAATGACCATTATCGTTAAGTTGATCCTGTCGCCGATCATGTACAAGCAGCACAAATTGAGTGCGATGATGAGAGTAATCCGTCCGGAAATTGATGAGGTGAATGCTAAGCTGAAGGATGCAGACCCGATGAAAAAGCAGCAGGCAACCATGGAAGTCTATCGAAAGGCCGGTGTGAATCAGATGGCTGGATGTCTCCCGGCGTTGGTTCAGATTCCGATTTTCTATGCGCTATTCCGTTTCTTCCCGAACTTTATTGATTTGAGAGGGAAAGGGTTCTGGTTTGCAAAAGATTTGACGGCTTATGATGATTTGATTAAACTGCCATTTAAAATTCCTTTCTTGGGAGATCATTTAAGTGTTTTCGCTTTGGCGTGTACAGTGGTGATTTTGATTTATACCGTTATGACGTCAGGGAACATGCAGCAGCCGCAACAAGAAGGTATGCCAAATATGAAAGTATTGATGTATATCTTCCCTGTTACATTCTTATTTTTCTTAAATACTTCTGCATCGGGTCTTTCTTGGTATTATTTTGTGTCAAACGCAATTAATATCCTAATTATCCTCGTGATTAAATATTGGATTTTAGATGAAAAGAAAATTCATGCACAGATCCAGGCGAATAAGGAAAAACCAAAAACTGAAGGTAAGTTCCAGAAACGTATGAGAGAAATGATGGAGAAAGCTCAGGAACAGCAAAAAGTGCAAGAGCAAAGAGGTAAAAAGAAATAATTTATACCTTATATATAATAAAGAAGAGAAGCGGAATGCTTCTCTTTTTTTGTTAACATCTATATGTGTTAATTTTCGTTAAAATATCACAAATTGTAGAATTATATTTTTAATCATATTTCAGTCTGAAAGACCTTCGATGGTATTTGGTTGGCCCAAATTTTATCAGAGCTTCCTGATGCTTTTTGGTGGCATATCCAAAATTGGTGTTCCAGCCATATTCAGGATGTTCATCGTGAAGTTCAATCATTAATTTGTCCCTGTAATTTTTAGCTAAAATAGATGCCGCAGCAATAGACAATACTTTTGCATCTCCCTGAATAATACATTCATGCGGAATATAATTATAGGGATGGAATCTGTTTCCGTCCACTAAAATCAACTCGGGTCTCACGGTCAATTTATCAAGAGCCTGATGCATTGCATGGATGCTTGCATTCAAAATATTATGCTGATCTATAAACTCTGCAGAAAGTTCTGCGATGGCATAATCTTGAACATTATCTTTTATATAGCTGTCAAGATCCATTCTGGTCTTAAAATTTAATTTTTTTGAATCATTAACTAAATTTTGGTTAAAATTATCACTTAAAATTACAGCCGCCGCAACTACAGGACCACATAAGCACCCTCTACCCACTTCATCGCAACCTGCTTCAACATAAAAAAATGACCACTTTTTTAACAAATCCATAATTATATTGAATTAATAAATGTATTAAGGTGCAATATTAAAGATTTTTAACAAAATATTTGGTTACTTTAAGAAAGTTTTTCATATTTGCAGGTAATAAAAAAAATAATCAATTTTAAATATGAAGAAATTAACTACAAGTGTTTTAGCTGTAGTTCTTACATCATCATTTGTGATGTTAAGTGCCCAGCAAACGCCTAATGACACGCTAAAAACTACCGATATACGCGAGGTTGTTGTTACAGGAGCTTTAGGGATTAAGAAGCGACAGGATGCGGTAACATCTTCTAACCAAGTTGTTAATTCAGCGGAAATTACTCAAGCTAATAACCCTAATGCTATCCAATCTCTTACCGGAAAAGTTTCAGGTTTGCAGATTAACACAACTAACAACTCTGTAAATTCTACAACAAGAGTTGTTTTAAGAGGTCCAAGATCAATTTCTGGAAATAACCAAGCATTAGTAGTGATTGACGGTGTGATTTCAACATTAGGAATTTTACAAAACTTACCACCGGAAATTATTGATAATATGAACGTTATTAAAGGGATGCAAGGAGCGGCTCTTTACGGTGAAAAAGGAAGTAATGGTGTTATTGTTGTTACAACGAAAAGAGGTACAAAATCTGAAAAATTACAATTTTCATTAACAAATTCAATTGATTTCTCTTCGGTATATAAACTACCTATTTTCCAAAAGGAATATGGGCAAGGATGGCCTGGAGATGCTTTTGATACTACAGATTACGGAGGTACAAACTGGACTCCTTACGAAAACTCAAACTGGGGACCGGCATACTCGTCATCATTGGGAGGTCAGAATTTACTTGTAGGTTTGCCCCAAGCTGATAATACTTGGTTTACAGATACATTTTCTCCTAAGAAAAATCATATAGCAAAATTCTTCCAAACAGGCGTTTTATTACAGAATGGATTATCAGTTACAGCAGGTGGTTCTGATTCGTATGTATTTTTATCTGTTAACAGGGCAGAAAATGACTTCGTTGTAGATAAAGATAATCTAAAGAGAAATAACTTTATTTTAAAAGCAGGTAAAAAAATTGGTAATTTCAGAATTGACGGTAACGTTAACTATTTGGATCTAAGAACTTCTCAAACATCTGCGGGTTTATACAGTCAATTGCTTCAAACGCCTACTAATGTTGATATTACCAAATTTAGAAATTCTTTGCCTGATGCAGGTCATTCAATGTATATTACAAACCCATATTGGTTGATAGATAATAATAGATTTGATGATAAAAGTAGGACTTTTACAGGATTAATTAATTTAGAGTATAAATTAAATGATCATGTTTCTTTCACATATGCTGGTACAGTGGTTTCAGGATCATCAATATCTGAGAGTCACCTAAACGCTTTCAATTTTGACAGGGTATATCGAGGAACTGATACTTATCTTGACGGTCATTCTCCAAGTGATGGTACTTTCGGTGTAGAACCAATTGTTTCCAATTATTATAAGTCTGTAGGCTCTAGCTTTAGATATTATGGAGATTTAATGGCTAATTTTGATTATGATTTAACAAATGATATCAACATGAAATTAAATGTTGGTCATAATATTCAAGATACTAGTGGGTCTACCACATCTGTTGGAGGTAAAAATCTAAAAATTCCAGGATGGTATCATATTAATAATGTTCTTCAGCCTGATCAATTCTATAGCTTGGATAACGGAAAGACTCAAGTAAGATCGTATGCTTGGTTTGCAAACTTAGATTTATCATATAAAGATTATTTGTTCTTAAACTCTACCTTTAGATACGAGAAAAGCTCATTGACAAGTATTAACCCTGTAGATTCTCAAGGAAATGCTTTACCATTTAATAATGAACCTTTTGCATATTATTCATTTGGAGGGTCTTTCATTCCTACAAAAGCTTTTGAAAGTTTAAAAGGGAAAGTCTTAAATTATGCGAAAGTAAGCTTATCGTATAGTAAAGTAGGTAACGTTCAAACTATTGGTGTTTACGGATTAGATCGTGTTGGTGCTTTCCCTACTGGTTATCCTTTTGGAGATTTATCTTCTTATTTGCCAACCACATCATATTACTCTCCTGATGTACAACCAGAATTCTTCTATTCAAAAGAGGCATCATTACAATTAGGTTTCTTTAATGATCGTATTACTTTTGAAGGATCAGTATTTAGAAATGATAATGATAATATGATTACATCGGTTACTACTTCTTCTGCATCTGGAATTACAAGTATTTTGGATAATATTGGAAACAGTAGGAACCAAGGTTTTGAATTAGATTTGGGTTTAACTCCTATCAAAACAAAAGATTTTGAATGGAAATTAAGAGGGTCTTATTCTACTTATAGAACAAAAATTATTTCGTTAGCAGATGGGTCACCTGATACACCTTTAACTGTTTACGGTAGACCAGCTGTGGGTATTTATGCCGTGGTTGGAGATGATTTTCCAATGATTAAAGGTACAAAATATCAGAGAGATCCTAATGGAAATATAATTGTTGATGCAAACGGAAATCCTTTGTCTACCTCTACATTAGAAGTTTTAGGTAAAGTAAACCCCGATTATATTTTAGGATTTAGTACTTCATTTAAGTTTAAAGGAATTACTTTAAGTGCAGTTGCAGATTATAGAACGGGAAATAGCTTCGTTGCATTATCTAAGACTACATTAGGGTTTGCGGGAAATCTTGAACAGACGGCAGGTTTTGACAGATCTCAAGGGTATATTATTCCAAACTCTGTTCAATTAGTAAATGGTCAATATGTTGCAAATACAACTACGGTAGGTGATGATCCATCTTATTTTGGTGTTAATAGTTATTTTACACAAGGAGCTTTCCAAAGTGTAGGTGAAGAGTATGTTGTTGATGGTACTGCATTAAAAGTAAGAGAAATTGCTTTAAGCTATGATATTCCGAAATCAGTTTTAAGAAATACGTTTGTAAATTCTTTGACTATTGGAGTATATGCAAGAAATCCTTTTGTAGTTTATGCTAAGGATAACAGAAATTTTGCAGATCCTGAAACATCTTCTACGAATGGGAATGCGGCAGGTGTTGCTCTAACAGGGCAATATCCGACAATCAGAAATTATGGTTTTAACCTAAATGTAACTTTCTAATAATTGAATAAAATGAATAAAAATAAATTTTTAACAACACTTCTAGTTGTCGCAATGGGTCTTACAGTTACTTCTTGCTCCAACGATTATTTGGATGTAAATGACAATCCAAATGCTGTGCAGGCTGAGAAAATTACACCGGATCTTATTTTTCCTGGTGCTGTAAGTACTGCCTATAGAACGCAGGCTAATACAATGATGCAGTTCGGTAATTTAATGATGAATAGCTGGGCTGGTAATACATATAGCTTTGGTGGTCCATTTGCAAGAGAATTTAATTTATCAACAGTTGATAATACGTTCTATACAGGTATTTGGGGATTATATCCGAGAATTGCAAACTTTGCTCAGATTGAGACATATCCTAATGCTGATCATAAGCAGGATTATTATGTTGCAATGGCTAAAATTATGAAGGCTTATTATATGCAATATATTGTTGACTTATATGGTGATGCTCCTTACTCTGAAGCCTTCAAAGGACAAGACAATATGACGCCTAAATATGATGACGATGCTTCTATTTATAGAGCATTGATTACTAATATTAATGAAGCAATTACATTAATTCAGACAGCACAAGACACTAATATTAATAATATCAATAACGGTTTGCCAACTGTAGCAGTTGTGCCTGGGGGAACTGATATTGTATTTGAGGCTTCTACGGATACTGAAATGGATCAATGGGAGACTTTTGCTAGAACTATTAAATTAAGAATGCTCTTAAGAATGAGCAAGGTTACAGGAGAAATGGCAACCTTTAGAGATGCACAGCTTCAAACTTTGGCAGGAGCAACATTTATTGAGGATGAAGTAACTGTAAATCCTGGTTATACAGCATCAAACGATGATCAAATGAATCCGTATATTCTTACATGGGCAAGAACATCCGCAGGAACTCAGGTTCAGAATTATGCAGTTGTAGTTGCTTCTGAACATATGGCAAATGCTCTTGAAGGAAATGTTATTTTAAGTGATTCTAATTATTCGAAGTTTACAGGTCTTAAAGATCCTAGAAGAAGTAGATTATTTACAACTGTAGTATCTGTTGATGCTGCTGGAAATCCATTTAATGGCCTAAAAGGAGTTAGACAAGGAGCTGTTCCAGGACAGCCCGGAGCTCCTATAAGCAATACTAATACTTCTAAGTTAGGTATTGGTAACTTTTCAGGAGCAGCATCTGTAGCTTCATGGTTAGATGTTATTGATGAAAACAATGAGCGTGGAGGAGTACTTATGTCTAAGGCTGAAAGTAATCTATTACAAGCAGAAGCTGCTTTGAGATGGCCGTCTATTTTTACTCTTATTACTCCACAGGCTAAATTCAATTCTGCTATTTTATCAAATGGTACTTGGCTAGGAGCTAATGCTTCTCAAATGAATACTTATATTACAAGTATTGCTTCAAGACCGGGATTAGGATGGATAGGGACTGATGCTCAAAAGCTTGAAGCTATTATGACTCAAAAGTGGATTGCCTTAACAAATGTGAATCCAACAGAAATGTTCATCGAATACAACAGAACAGGTTATCCTTGGACTCCATTGGCGGTAACGGCTCAACAGCCAAATAAACCGTTAAGATTAGTATACCCTTTCTCAGAATATGCTGCTAATGCTGCTAATGTTCCAAATATATCAAGTGCTCAAGTTTTTGTTAAAAATCAGTACACTCCATTCTGGAATCAGAATTAAAAACTTGATTTATAATTATAGAAACCGCCTTTTGGCGGTTTTTTTATTTATTATAATTTAAAATTAACTATGTCTTACATATTATTTAAAATTGAACACACAGGATAATTAAAATTGAATTTATGTATAACTGTTTGAAAACCATATAAATATTGTGTTTTAAAATTAACTCTGAATAATAATTGGTATAGAAATTTTCAATTGTTAAAAATTGTTTTTTATATAAAATTTATCAGTTTAATATTGAATATTTTTGTTAAATGTTTTATTTTTAACAAAAATTATTAATTAAATCGCTTAATTTGTTTTATAATTTTGAATATTTGTTAATTTTTTCATATTTTCTTTTGTTATTTTAAGAAAGTTTTACACCTTTGTGTTAAGCAAAATTTAATTTGATATGAAGAAACTTACAATGGGGGTACTTTCTATAGTTCTATCCTCATCCCTAGCTGTAGTTCAAGCGCAAACTCAGCCAAAAAAGGATACTATAAAAACCCAGGATATTGAAGGCGTTGTTGTAACAGCTCTAGGTATTAAAAGGGAGAAAAAGTCTTTAGGGTATTCATCCCAAACTTTAGATGCTGAAAAAGTTAACTCTGTTCCTACAAACAACTTCATAAATAACCTATCCGGTAAAGTTGCGGGTATGGAAATTAAGAATAACGGTAACTTTGGTGGTTCTAGTAATATTGTTTTAAGAGGTACAAAAAGTATTACGGGTGATAATCAGGCACTAATCGTTTTGGATGGGGTACCGATTATTAGTGGTAACCTAAACTCTAGTGATGCTTCAAGAGGGCGTGATGGGTTCGACTTTGGTAATGCTACAGCAGATATTGACCCAAATAACATTGAGTCAATAAACGTACTTAAAGGGGCTGCAGCAACTGCATTATATGGAAGTATGGCATCCAATGGAGCTGTAATTATTACTACCAAAAAAGGTAAAAAGAGTAAAACACTTGGCCTTAGTTTGAGTTCTACTGTTTCAGTCGGACAAATGGATAAAAAAACTTTTCCAAAATACCAGAATCTATATGGAGGTGGTTATTCAGGTGAGGATAGCTTTATTCATGGGGATGTAAATGGAGACGGAATTGAAGATATCATTTCGCCAACAGCAGACGACGCCTCCTATGGACCAAGGTTCGATCCGAATTTAATGGTTTATCAATGGGATGCATTTGTTCCGGGAGATCCTAATTATGGTAAAGCGACCCCTTGGGTAGCTCCTAAAAATAATCCGACTAAATTCTTCCAAAATTCACTTTCATTTGTTAATAGTTTTAACTTAAATGGAGGGGATGAGTTGAATATGTATAACTTAACAGTTACAAATAATTACGAGACAGGTATATTACCTAACAGTAGATTGAATAAAAACATGTTAAGTGGTAGCTATAGCAGAAAATTTGCAGATAATTTTACAGCACGTACTTTTTTAACATTTAATGATCAAACTACCATCGGACGAAATTCTGTAGGATATGGAGATAATATTTTGACTGGTTTTAGACAATGGTATCCTTTAAATGTTGATATTCTACATCTAAGAGACACTTATTTCAGAACGAAGCAAAATTATACATGGAATATGAATAATCCTCTTAATGGGGATCTGTCTCCTGCTTTCTGGAACAATCCATATTGGGACAGATATGAAAATTTTTCTTCTGATGATAAAACAAGGTTAATTACCGGTGCAGAATTATCATATGATGTTACAAGCAAACTTAATATCTTAGGGAGGGCGACTATTGATTACACAAATAGCAAGCAGGAGATAAGAAAAGCTGTGGGGAGTCATGCTGAAGAATTTGGTTTGTCACAAGCCGATGAAACTTCCGGATATTGGGTATTTGATGATACTATCCTGAGACAGACTTATGATTTGATTGGGCGTTATACATGGAATATTTCTGATAAAATGAATGCATTATTCGTTGCAGGGGGACAATTCATGGATCAGCATCAAAGAAGTATGGAAAATTCTACTACAGGAGGTTTGATTATCCCTGGATTATATACAATTGCGAATTCACGTGCATATTTCCCGCCAGTAGAAACGAATATCAGAGGTCAGAAGGCAGGGGTATATGCACAGGCATCATTTGATTTTGATAAATTTTTATTCTTAGAAGGTACGATTCGTAATGATACATCTTCTGCACTTCCGAAGGCTAATAGAAACTATACCTATTATTCATTAGGATCAAGTTTTGTTTTTTCTGAATTTATTAAAACTAATTGGTTAAGTTTTGGAAAACTGAGATTAAGTTATGCAGAAGTAGGTAATGATATGGCTTTCGGAAGACCAGGTTTCTTTGGCAACAGAGGAACAGTAGGAGGACTTCCTATGGCTGATATTAATACAACATTTGTAGATTTTGAAACTTTAAAACCAGAAAGACAGAAAAGCTGGGAAGTTGGTTTAGAAGCTTCAATGTTTAAAAGAAGAGTATCTTTAGACGTATCATTATACAAAACAAATACACAAGACCTATTATTTAGTGTACCGCAATCACCTTCAACAACATATAGTTTTTCTTTAATTAATGCAGGAGAAACTGAAAATAAAGGTATTGAAGTAGCTTTAGGTTTAGTACCATTAAAAAGCAAAGATTTCCAATGGGATATCAATGTAAACTGGGCTAAAAATAGAAATATGGTTGTTGCTCTAAATCAAGGAAGAGATAATTTACAATTAGCAAGTTTCCAAGAAACAACTCTTAATGCTACTGTAGGTGATGCTTACGGAACATTTAGAGGAACAGGATTTGTTTATGATGCCAATGGAAATAAAGTTGTAGATGAAGATGGACATTATCTAGTAGCAACGGATAAAGTCTTAGGGAATATTCAGCCAGACTGGATCGGAGGTGTTTATAATACATTTAGATACAAAAATTTCTCTCTTGGATTTCTGATTGATGTAAGAAAAGGAGGTAGTGTATACTCGCTTGATCAATCATACGGAAGTTTTACAGGGATGTATGAATATACTGCTGGGCTAAATGATTTAGGAAACCCTATTAGAAACTCACTTGCTGATGGAGGAGGTATAATTTTACCTGGAGTTAAGCAAAATGGAACGCCTAACGATGTTAGAGTAGATGCGTCTTTTGCAGGTGGTGCTTTTGGAACAGATGCAGGTTTGCCGCAAGAGGCATTTATTTATGATGCGTCATTTGTGAAATTACGTGAGGCTAAAATTTCTTACAGCCTACCTGCAGATTTATTAAGAAATACATTTATTAAAGGGATGACTTTCAGTCTACTTGGTCAAAATTTATGGATTATTCATAAAAATCTTCCGGATGCAGATCCTGAAGCAGGTACATCTTCAGGAAATATTCAAGGTTTCCAGTCAGGAGTTATGCCAACCACACGTATTTATTCATTCAATGTTAAATTAGATTTCTAAACCAGAATTAAAATGAAAAAGATATTTTCAATACTTACTATAGGTTCTTTAGCAATGCTAACGAGCTGTATCAATGGAGACGAAGATTTTAATAATAATCAAAGCCAGCCATATGAAGTTCCAGCTGAACCTCTTTTGACAAATGCTCAAAAAGAACTGATGGATCAAATGGAAACTCCAAGTGTGAATTTAAATGTATTCAGATTTTTCCAACATTACTTGGCTACTACCATATACAGAAACGATGCACGTTTCAATTTTACCGGGACAAGAAAAGTTCCGGACAATATGTGGCTTGCATTGTATACTGATGTATTAGGAAACATAAATCAGGCAAAAAAAATAATTCCATCAGAAATAAAACCTACTTTAACACCACAAGCTGCATGGGATAAGCAGCAGGCAAATAAATTGGCAATTCTTAATTTAATGGAAATTTATACTTATCAGGTTCTAGTTGACAGTTTTGGAAATGTTCCTTACTCTGAGGCTGCAAAACCAGAAACAATTGTACTTCCAAAATATGATGACGCAAAAACTATTTATGCAGATTTAATTGCAAGACTCAATTCTATTATCGCAACTTTAGATGCCGGATATCCTAGTTTTCAAACAGGTGACAATATCTATAATGGTAATGTAGCAGATTGGATTATTTTTGCAAACAGTTTAAAACTGAAAGTTGGGATCAATTTGGCAGACGTTAATCCTACATTAGCTAAGCAGGCTGTTGAGTCTGCATTTGCAGGAGGAGTATTGTTGAATAATGCTACAAATTCATTATTTAAGTATGATGCAACATCTCCAAACTTTAATCGTTTGTATGCTGAAGTAATAGCAAGTAATAGAAACGACTTTGTTGCAGAAAAAGGAATAGTGGATGTAATGAATACTTTGAACGACCCTAGAAGACAATTCTATTTTACAACGGTAAGTGGAAGTTATGTAGGTGGTACAGTAGGATTAACTAATAATTATAATGACAACTCTCATATTGGAAATAGTTTATTGGCTCCGAATAAGCCAGGACTTTTATTTGATGCTTCAGAAGTTAATTTTTATTTAGCAGAAGCTGCTGCTAGAGGATATAGTGTTGGTGACACAGCACAAAAATATTACGAAGATGCTATCAAAAGATCTATGGAGCAGTGGGGAGTATCAACATCTGATATCACAACATATTTAGCAAATCCTAGTGTCGTATTTTCTCCTGCAAATTGGAAACAAAGTATTGGACAACAAGCTTGGATCGCTATGTATAACAGAGGATTTGAATCTTGGAACTTTTATAGAAGGCTTGATTATCCTGTGTTAACAGCACCTAATGCAGTCCCTGCTGCAGCGGGTAAGGTTCCTACAAGATTGACATATCCGATTAACGAACAGACAGTTAATGGAACTAATTGGAGTCAAGCATCATCAGCAATAGGAGGTGATAAATTGACTACCAAAGTATTCTGGGACATTAATTAAACTAAAAAAACACCTTAGTTAACATTCATATTTAATCCGCCTTCGGGCGGTTTTTTTATTTCCGTATATTTGTGATTCGAAAATTAAAGAAGACTAAGGCTGTTTCGTATAGCTTAAAAACGATACACACATGAATATTAAAAATATAATAGAAGAAAAACTTTCGGAAGTTATCTTGAATGTCTATCAGTTGAAAGACATTAATCTGGAAGTTCAAGAAAATAAAACCGAATTTGAAGGAGATTTTACAATCGTAACGTTCCCGTTGGTAAAGCAATTGAAGAAAAATCCGGAAAGTATTGCGGTTGAATTGGGAGAGGCATTAACAGAACAAACCGAATTACTGGAAAGCTTCAATGTTATCAAAGGCTTTTTGAATGTTAAAGTTAAAAATCAGTTTTTTGTAGATCAGTTCAGATCTATCAATAACGATTTTGATACAATTGAAAAGAAAAATTCTACGGTAATGGTAGAATATTCTTCTCCGAATACCAACAAACCCCTTCACTTAGGGCATATCAGAAATAATTTATTAGGTTTTTCTGTGGGTCAGATTCTTAAAGAAGCGGGTTATGATGTGATTAAAACGCAGATTATTAATGATCGTGGAATTCACATATGTAAGTCGATGCTGGCTTGGGAGAAATTCGGGAAAGGAGAAACTCCTGAAGTTACCGATACAAAAGGAGATAAATTTGTTGGAAATTATTATGTAAAATTTGACCAGGAATATAAAAAAGAAATTTCTGAACTCGTAGCACAGGGAATTTCCGAAGAACAGGCAAAAAAAGATGCTCCTTTGATGAAGGAAGCACAGAAAATGTTGTTGGATTGGGAAAATGGAGACGAAAAAGTAAGAAATCTTTGGAACGAAATGAATGCATGGGTTTATAAAGGTTTCAATGAAACATACAAAAGATTAGGGGTAGATTTTGATCAGGTTCAGTATGAGAGCAATACTTATATTTTAGGAAAAGACCTTATTCAGGAAGGTTTGGATAAGGGAGTTCTGTATCAGAAAGAGGACGGTTCTGTGTGGTGCGACCTTACGGAAGATGGTTTGGATCAAAAATTATTATTACGTTCAGACGGTACTTCGGTGTATATGACACAGGATTTGGGTACTGCAGTAGAACGTTTTAAACAAAATGATATTCAAAAGTTAATTTATACTGTTGGAAACGAACAGGATTATCATTTCCAGGTTTTATTTAAAATATTAGGAAAATTAGGATATTCATGGGCAGATCAGTTGTACCATCTGTCTTACGGAATGGTAGAGCTTCCAAACGGAAAAATGAAATCTCGTGAAGGAACTGTCGTAGATGCAGATGATCTGATGCAGGAAATGCATAGTACCGCAAAAGCAAAAACTATCGAACTGGGCAAGCTGGAAGGTCTTTCCGATGAAGAAAAAGAAGTTTCTTATGAAATAATTGGTCAGGCTGCATTAAAATATTTTATGCTAAAAGTTGATCCTAAGAAAAAAATGCTGTTCAATCCGGATGAAAGTATTGATTTCAACGGAAATACAGGGCCATTTATTCTTTATACATATGCCAGAATTCAATCTTTATTAAATAATGGGAATTATGAATATAAAGAAGTTCCTGAAATTGAAGCTAATCAGCATGAAAAAGAAGTCATTATGCTGCTGTCAAATTACAAAGGAATCGTTCAGAAGTCTGCAGAATTGCTGAGTCCGGCTTTGGTCGCCAATTATATTTATGATTTGGTTAAAGCCTACAATTCTTTTTATCAAACTAATAATATTTTAAAGCTTGAAGATGAAAATTTAAAACAATTCCGTTTAAATTTATCAGATCTTACAGCAAAAACAATAAAAAAATCTTTACACCTTCTGGGAATATCCACAGTAAACAGAATGTAAAATATTGTAACCTCCTGAGAAATCAGGAGGTTTTTTTATGAAAGCTCATAAGCTCTATAAAATTGTTTACACGTTGTATCGAATCACTGTATCACAGGAGTCCCATTTACAAAATTGAATAACGGAAATGTCTGCCAATTTGATCCGCCGTCTACAAACTGTGCCTGCACGACAATCGTGTAGCTTCGGTCTGTAAGATAAAGATCAGAAATATCGAGATACGTATAAAATGCATTCGATCCCTGGATGGCAGTTCCGGATACGGCATGATAAGGCGCGTCTTTCGGCATGAAATAAACATTCAATGAATTAATGGGTGAACCCACACTGAAATTACCCCAGACATGAATCCGCCCGTTGGATAAAGTTCGTTGGGTCACAGATGCCTGCATACCATGATTTTGATTGTAAAAATAACCGGCAGGTTTTGCTACAGTAGAAAAAAGCTGACAATTGTTAAGAATAGCCGCAGTGGGTTTGCTTAAAATAGTAGAAGAGTAGCCATAGGTCTGGTTGCCCCAGCTCATAAGGGAAGTTCCGTAGCCGGGGGTATTTTGCAGACTTTTAGGCAAAGCATCATGAGGAAGGTTCATCCCATGTCCCAGCTCATGCAGCAAGCCTCCCATATAGGCCTTGACCTGATTTCCCCGTGTTGTATTTTGGTTAAAATATTGATAATCATTGTATTCGTTGTCTCCTACAAAACAATTTCTGCCCAATCCATAATAAGGGATTTCGGTATTAATGCTGGGCGTAGCCGTAAAAACAATCGTATGCTCGCTGGTTTTATCGGTGGGATGGACTGCAAACCAGCTATTTACCTCAGATAAGATCTGATTTCCCGATGAATAGTTGTAAGATGCCATCGGTTTTGATCCACTCACTACATTTATTTTAATTCTATTGGTTGTAGGATTTTTTAATAGACCAAAAGTCCGGTTGCCGTAGCCCCAATTATACATATTCTGGCGGTAATATTCTTGGGCAGCCAACAGAAATTCACTTATTCTTCTTTCATATTCAGGTCGCGCAGAGACATCCGAAGGAATGAAATAAACTACATTCAGGTTATAGGGCAAACTCGATTGGTAGGCTCCTATAGTGGTCTTACCGGCTATAGGTTCTGACTTCGGAATTTCATTTTCAAAGAAATCTTCCGTGCAGCTAATGGAGCATAGAAAAATGCTCATCAATAATGATTTAAAAAAAACTGTTTTCATAATTTTTTTGTGTTTGGATTAGTGCGACAAAGATTTAAACTTGAGGGTATGAAAACAAGAAAACTCACGTTAATAATGATTAATGAAAAAAAGATTATCGTTATAAAATGTTAATTTAATTTTTTATAATTAATTGATTATTAGTAATTTTTAAAAATAATTATGTTAATCCAAATTTGGACTTGAATGCATTTTTTGATATTAACACTTTTTTTTATCTCAGAGATTTTTAGCTTAAATCACAGCAAAAAAAGAAGTTTTTAAGTAGATATGCAGTAGAAGAATTTGTAGTCGCTTACAAAAGAATTGCCCTTATTTTATTAAACCCTTGATAAAAAAGAACCAAAGCAAAAAAAATTGCTTTGGTCTGATGGTTTTGTCTTATTAATTTTGATAGAAACTTATTTAAGTGCCCCGATCTCGGCCATCGCGATATATGGTTCGCCATCATAACTGCTGTTGAAAACAATACGGATATACCTGCAGGCCAATGCCTGAGAAAATAAAACATTTTGTTTATAAGCCACCTTTTTAAGGTCATAATTTCCGCGATGAGTCCATCCTTCGGCGGTGCTGGCGCGGGTGTAGACACTAATGTTTTTGGCATTTCGGGCAAGACCTTGATGTTGGGTGAAAACCAGTCCCCAGATATAATCTGCAGCCCCCATATTAATATCATAAAAATAAGGGAACGTTTGCGCCTGGCCCGGAACCGGATCGGTTTGTAACACACCCGGACTGTAATTGGTATGCCAGTAAGTATTAAGGTTGCCGTCTATAGCAAAAGATGCGGGATAGGCAGGGTATGCCGAGCTGCTGCTGATTGTCCAGCCCGTTCTGCTCACTTCCGTCTGAAAATCCATTTTAGGAATTCCGTTTACGATAGGGAAATTATAGACTTTATAGACCGCACCGCCGTCCGGAAACTGAGCCTGAATTATAAACTGATAATCTGTGTTGGTATAATACAGATCCGAAATATCTACATAGGTACTGAAGGAATTGACCAGATTGCCATCTGCAACAGAGGAAACCGCATAGTATTGATTATTCGGACTGAAGTAAGTATTAATCGCATTAATGGGCTGACTTGTAGTATATGTTCCCCAAATCCTTATTCTTCCGTTTTCGAAGCTGTGGTAAAGTTGGTTAATAGTAAAACTTTTATTTCCCCCATAGAAAGGTTTTGCGGTAGTTGCAAAAACCTGAATATTATTTAGTATAGCACAACTCGATTTGGTGAGGATGGTTGAAGAATATCCATAGGTTGAATTTCCCCAGCTCATAAGCGATGTTCCGTAGCCGGGAACATTTTGCTGACTTTTGGGCAGAGCATCATGCGGAAGTCCCAGACCATGTCCCAGCTCATGAAGAAAGCCGCCCATATACCATTTTACAGTTGTTCCTTCCGGTGTATTTTTGTTAAAATTCTGATAGTCCCACGCTTCGTTATCACCCACAAAACACGATGTACCATTTCCTACAAAAGGAATAGGTGTTTCCGGAGTAGGCACGGCAGTAAAAACAATCGTATGTTCACTGGTTTTATCGGAAGGGTGGGCTGCAAACCAGGCATTCACCTCAGATAAAATCGGATGATAACTGGAAGCCGAATACGTAGACATGGGATTTGCCGCATGAACGATAGTAATTTTAACCCGGTTTGTTAATGGGTTTTTCAATACTCCAAACGTGCGGTTACTGTAGCCCCAATTATGCATATTCTGACGGTAATATTCCTGCGCAGCTAAAATAAATTCGCTAATTCTTCTCTCATATTCCGGACGCATCTGAACATCCGAAGGTACAAAATATACCACATTCAGGTTATAAGGCTGGTCAGACTGATAAATTCCGGAGGTAACTTTAGCACTGTTTTGAGTGTCGGTTTTTAATGCAATCTCAGTTTCTAATAAATCTTGTTCACAACTGGTAAACAGCAATAAAAGATTGAATAATAAAATGTTCAAAAAAAATGTTTTCATAATTTCTGTGCTTAAATTTGATTTAAACAAATATTTAAACTTGCATTACGAAAACAATGAAAAGTATCGTTAATAATAATTAATTAAAAAAAGGCTACGGTAAAAAATTGTTAATTTTTATTTTTGTATCGTGTTGGTTTTTAATGGATTAAAATATTATTATGTTAAATCGGATTAATGATAGAAATAATGAAATTTTTTCAAATTGAATACAATACATTATAATTGCTGATTTTTCAAGCTTTCCCCATATAATTTCGAGTCACTCCATTTGGCGTGCTTAGACGGACTGATTTTATACCCCTTTCTATAAGCATACACTTTGGTATATTCTGCACCGAAGAAAATGAGCATACATGAATAATTGATCCACATCATAATCAAAATAATCGTTCCTGCCGTACCGAAAGCCGAAGTAGGTTTTGTCGTTCCGAAATAAAGACTCAACAGGAATTTCCCCAGCGTAAACAAAGCTGCTGTAAGAAAAGCGCCTTTCCATACGGGCTTCCAACTGACTTTTACATCCGGAAGAACTTTAAACATCAATGCAAAAAGCAACATTACGAATCCGAAGCCTACCGCAAAATTCACCAATTCTACGAGCATATAGGTTTCAAAGCCGAAGTATCGGGTGATAATTTTATTAAAAACACTGATTAATGAAGACAGAATCATCGTAATCATCAATAAAAATCCCAAAATCAGAATCATTCCCAATGAATTGACCCTGTCCAGAAGGAATTTTACCAACGCTTTTTTCGGGGCAGATTTCACATCCCAAAGACTGTTCAGCGAATGCTGCAACTGAAAGAAGAGGGTAGTGGAACCAAAAATCAAAGCTCCGACTCCTACGGCTTTCATAATGACATTGTGTTTGTCAATTAAAGCTCCGGCAATCATGTCTTCGATGCTTTTTGAAACTTCAGGTCCCATAACACCGCTGATCTGTTTGCTGATCTCTCCGCGGATGGCTTCTTCACCAAAGAAATATCCTGCGATCCAGATAATGATAATTAATAATCCGGGAATGGAAAAAATAGCGTAATACGCCAGACTCGCCGAATCTTTCATGGCGGAGGAATTGTTCCATTCCGAGAAGGTTTCTTTCAAGGTTTCCCAAAAAAAATTTACATGCTTTCTCATTTGTTGTGTTTTTTATGTTTAGAAAGGATATCCGATAGCAATATTCAAAATAAGATTATCTTTTCTCCAGCTTGGATCTCCGAATTTAATCCTGTCAAATGTCCATCTTTCATTTTTTTCATAATACGGAACTCTCAATGGCATGGCGAGGTCTAATCTTAAAATTAAAATAGAAAAATCAAGTCTCAGACCAAATCCTGCTCCCACAGCAATTTCACTCAAAAATTCTTTGGAAAATTTGGCGCCGGGTCTTTTGGGGTCTTCATTTACCAGCCATACATTTCCGGCATCGGCAAAAACGGCGACATTGAGAAATTTATATAGATTGGCTCGGTATTCGGCATTTAATTCTAACTTTATATCCCCGGATTGGTCAAAAAATTCTCCCGGAGTCAGCGTTCTGGGATCAAAACTTCCCGGTCCCAAAGTCCTTGCACGGAAGGCTCTCACACTATTACTACCACCGGAGAAAAATTGTCTAGAAAAAGGAATATGATCAGAATTCCCGTATGGGTAAGCAACGCCTGCAATCGCTCTTGTTGCTAAAGAAGTTTTTTCTGTAAACTTGTGATAAAACCTGAAATCATTCTCAATTTTTGCAAACTGACTGAAAGGAATTCCGAAAATATTTTTCTGTTTGCCTTTATCCACATTAGCACCCATCAATAATCCGGTTAAGTTCCCGGCCAGATCCAATGTACCTTTATAATAGATGGTATTAGGCTTTTGTAGCATGGTGTTGGTGTAGGTATACGAATAAATAGGCCCGAAAATAAGCTGTTTGTCAACTACCCTCTGTAAGTAAATATTAGCATCTGCTTTAGCCTGATATTCCGGGGTGACATTTGCCGGTGATACATACGTGATGTCTATCACTTTAAGATCGTGCTCTTTTCTAGCATTTTCTTTCCATACATAGCCGAATGAAGCATTGAAGGTATTTAAAGTATAATTCTGCGTACGGTTTTGGAATTCATATCCCAATATGATATTGGTTCTCGGTACAAAAGCACTTGAAGAATTAAATCTAAACGGCGCAACAAGTCTTGGAATCGAAAGCTGGGCATTGGCTCCTGCTCTGAAAATATTATTGGCATTCTCAGGCCCACCGATCTGAACGTCGAAAGCGCCGTAAATAGAAGCCTTGAACTGCTCAGCTCCACGGAAAAAGTTTCTGTGGGTCCAGTTTAAGTTTAATTCACTTCCTGCGTAGTTGGCAGAATTGGTTCTTCCCAAAGCTTCCAGACGAAGGGACTGGATTTGTCTCGGGGTTAATAAATAATAAGCATCGAATTTATGCTGCAGAGAATCGGAAACTACAAATTGATTTTTCACAAACTTGAAAACCCCCAGACTGATCAGTCGGTTTAGGGTAAGATTGTGATTTGTTCTGTTGTAAAGATCTCCTTTTTTAAAATATAAAGCTCTGTCGAAAATTTTTGGTTTAAATTTATGTTCAGGATCAATCACATAGATGTCTTCATGAGCATATTTTTGAAGAGAATCTGCATTCATTGGGACATTGTATTTTCCATCCTTCACGTCTCTTATATTGTAATTCGGGAAAACAATTACTTTATCAATACTGAATTGCTCGGTCGCAAGCGCAGGAGTATTGTCTTTTAGTTTTACAATAAGTTCAACTTTATGTTTTTTGCTGATTGTACTGTCCGCCTGTACGATAATGTTATCAGGACTGAAATAATAGAACCCTTTTTCTTTCAGCCCGTTGTCGATTCTGTCTCTTTCAGCTTTGATGACATCAAGGTCAAAAGGATTGCTTTTTTTCAGAAAAGTTTTATCGGTAAGGGTTTGAATTTCTTTATTAATGATTGTAGAATCTTTCAGAAATCTCACATCACTGATCAAATATCTGGCTCCCGGACTTACATTATAGATGACCTTGGCTCTTTTATCTTTAGAAACTGTGTCGTAGGTGGCTTTTGCATTGAAATATCCTTTGTTTTCAGAATAATTTTGAATAATATCTTTATTGAATTCTCGGTCTACATCACCCAACAGAACGGGTTTTTCACCGACTTTGTTTTTAAGCCAGTAATTAAACCCTTTTTCTTTTTTCGGTTCTTTGGCGATATTGTAGAAAAATAATCTTGGTCTTAGTCCTAAAAATGTAGAATTCGGTTTCGGTGTAAGATTGCTTTCAAGGGCAGCTTTCAGATCTTTTTCTTCCTGTTTGGAAAGAGAATCGTTTTTAATATTGATTTCGGCGCCGGTATACAGCATCTGTCCTTCCTTCAGATATTTTGTATTACTGCACGAAAGCGTCGCGGAAGCCAGTCCGGACGCAAACAAATATTTAAAATAAGTTTGGATTTTTTTCATTATTTAAATTCTACCACTTGGTTTTTCTTATTTTCTCTGGATTCTCTCTGTCTTTTGTTTCTGGATTTTTGGAAAATCTCCCTGAATTTGTCATAGTCTAACGTAATGATAAACCCGACTCCGGTTTCCACGATCTGCCCTTGCAGAGCCACCTGATATTCATTCTTACGATAGGCGCGAAGCATGTATCTTCCGTCTTTGGAAAGGCTGTAATCTACCGTAACATCTCCTGCAATATTGGTCGTGCTTTCATTTTGGCGGGCATCTCCTTCGAGTCCGAAATTACTTCCCACCGAAACTTTTAGTCTGTCGTTCAACAGTTTTTTGCTGATGTCTACATTCAGGTCGGTTCGTGTATTTTTTGCTCCTGTGGAATAATCTTCGGAAGATTCAAGATCAAAATTAAGATCCACTCCTTTGATTAATCCTGAGGCCAGGTTATTCAATTGCTGCGAAAGAATTTTACTCACACTTTGTCTCGCCAGCATTTCTCCGGACATTCCGGCTCCGGATTCAAATGGGTTTTCACCGATAAATCTGTTTAATAATAATAAAGCAAAAATCTGTTTGTTCATATCAGATTCCTGACTTCTGAGCTGGGTAAGTTTTTGCTCGACAATATCCGTAACCGTTGAAGAAACGGAATTGTTGTCTTCATCAGTGGTAATATCAAAACTGATCTGCGGCTTCAGCAATTCTCCTTTCATTTTTAATAATGCACTGAAAGGAATTCTTTGCTTAAACTGGTTCATCACATCGGCACTTTCCCCGCTGATCTGCTGTTCAACTAAATCTATCGGTGCCGCTTCTGTTTTATAAACGGCGGTGATATCCATAATTGCCGTGGTTGGTTCGCCCGTCCAGGTAATCGTGCTTCCTTTTTGAATATCAAACTTACGTTTCATGATACTTACCGACATTTCATAGCTTCCGGATTCTACTTCATAAACCCCGACAAGAGTAGTTTTTCCCGAAGGATCGATTCCTCCCGTTAAATCTGCTTCTCCCTGAAGTTTTACAAAATCTCCGTTGGCTTTATCGATTAATAAAGATAATTTTGCGTCTTTATTGATCTCAATATTTACACTCACATCCATTCCTTTGATACGGCTTTGGGAGTTGAGAGAATCTGTTTTGATGGTTTTATTTAAAACAACCTGATCCTGGTCAATAAATTCTACAATTCCTTCTCTATCCTGCATAGAAGGGGTGGATTGCGGAAGTACAAACGTAAAATCCGTATTGTCGGCAACGGCTAATCTTCCGTCAACTTTCGGTAGATCCAGATCTCCGCGAATGTGTAATGCTGCATCGATCGCTAAAATCCCGTACATGATGGCATCATCCGATTTTTGAGAATTCACGACTTTGAAATCTTTGGCGTTCACATCAAGATTGAACGCGAAATCTCTGTACGTCTGTGTCAGAACCTGTCCGTCGATATCCATCGAGTTTCCGTCTTTATCGTTAATTTTAAAATTATTAAATTCTATTCCACGGCTTGTAAAATCAATTTCATCATTCAGTTTTCTGAAATCACTTCCGGTTTCTGCAATCTGCAGCCCGACTTCATTGAATTTTACTTTCCCTACAATATTAGGTTTATCCGTAGTTCCAGTGATTTTCAGGTTGCCAGAAAGATAGCCTTCCGTATTCGTAATCGCGTTCATAGAAAATCCTTGTACACTCTTCATCTGAAGCTGGTTGATGGCCATATTCATGTCAAACGAGCTTGAAGAAGTATTGTAATCTCCCACAATTTTCACATCATTATTATTTCCTGAAAGAACAATATTAGCATTTAAAAGATTCGGTGAAGTGTTGTTTACCTTCGCATCGACATTTCCGACAGGACTTCCGTATACGAATAAATCGGTGATTTTTAAATCTGAAGTGAAGGTCATATTTTTCGTCAGATTACGAAGCTGAGCCGTTCCGTTGATATTTCCTCTGGCTAAAACGGTGTCTTTTTTAATTAATTCCGTAATGGTTTCGATTTTAAAATCCTTCAACGAAACATTTAGAGGAGCATTTGGAGATTGGGATTCAGACTGTAAAGAAATTTCGCTTCCTCCATTCGAAAGTCTGAAATTATCTGCAAAAATTCCATTGTCACTGATCTGGATTTTGTTGTTTTCTGCAACAGTCCAGTCGGTATAATTTAATTTTAAACCATTTGGATTTAACGAAATTTCCGTGATGTCGTTCAAAGATTTTGCATTTCCTGCAATTAAAAACTGGGTAACATTTTTCTGGTCTTTCGTGGTAATATTATAATTGATGACATTATTCGCAACGTCTCCGGTGATATTTACTTTATTTAAAGCAAAGCTCGAACTTTTCAACGCGGCGACATTGAAGTTGTATTGTAAGGCCTGGTTTTCGTTGGTGACTTTCAGGGAAGCATTTTCGATTGAATTTTCACCATACAGAAGCTGCGGAATCTCCCCGTCGATTTCAATTTTCTGGGAATCGGCATCATAATTTCCGACTAAATTGATCGTTTCAAAACTCTTCAGATCCGGAACAAATTTTCTGATGACATCGTCATTTTTTATTTTTGCACGAAACGCAAAGAACTGTCCCGCCTGGATTTTCTGAGCTTTTCCAGGTTTTTGGAACTGATAATATTGGTTCACAGTATTGGCTAAAGAACCAAAAATCTGCGTCAGTTTATATTTTCCTTTCAATTCTACATCCGCGATCTGCGAATTCAAAATAATATGAGTAGAATCATTGGTGGAAGAAGCTTTCAAATTAACTTCCTGCAACGGATAAACTTCTTTTGTGTCGGAAAAAGCGAAGTTTTTAAGATTCAAATATCCATTCAGGTTATCGGGATCTAAGCTGGTAAAATCTGCGTCAATTTTTCCGGCAAGAATCATTGGTTTTTCATAGAAACCAAGTTTGTTGAGGTCTAATTTGATGATGTCTCCGTCTACTTTTACCGTAGGATTTTTTTCGTTATAAACTCCTGAAGCGGTTAATAATAAATTAGCATTCGGATCTTTTGAGTTTAAAACAATATTGTAAGCCCCACGATTGATTTTCCCCGTAAGATTCATATTCTGATAGCGGTACCCTTTGTAGACTGCGGATGCAACATAGCCTTTCAAGTCTGCTTTTGCGTTTTTAAAATCAAAACTTTCTCCTTTTGCAGCAATCTGTGCCGTAACTGCCCCAATATCTTTATTCTGAATAATCTTTCCGATCTGTAAACCCTGAAGATTGGCTTTTACATCATACAATTCATGGTTTTTTCTCCTCATATCGATTTGGGCGACCACCGCAGCATTTCCCAATGTAGAGTAGAGGTTGAGGTTGGCATTTACAACCTTTGTGGTGCCTTTTGCAACACCTTTGACGCTCATGTTGGAAGGAAGGGAAATATTGGAAGGAATGGTGTTTTTCGGAACCAAATTGAAGATCGTTTTTGCTGATGAAGACAATTCCGTAATTCTGAGATCATAATACAAATTGTCAGGATTCATCGCATTTTTGATTCTTCCTGATGCGGCTACTCTCAGCTGATCCAATCCGGAAACTTTCAGATTATTGATCAATAGATCATTCACGCTTCCTTTTACATTGGCATTCACATGTAAAATAGCATTTGGATATTTATTGAATGGAACCGTATTTCGTAAAGTCGGAACTAAATTTAAAATATCAGCGAAACCGATTCTTGAATCTTTAATATTGGCTGAAAGTTTTACGGCTCCAAGATTTGAGCTTAATTGCTCGATTGAATTATAATTTAAAACAACCTCATCGCGAAGCAGCGTTTTGGGAGTTTGTAAATAAAGGTCTTTTAAATAAGCTTCTTTTTCATTATACACAAAATCCGTATTGAATTTCTGAATATCAAGCCCTCTCGCTTCCTTAATTTCTGCGGAATTTACCGTTCCTGCAAAAGTATTATTCTGCATTTTAAAGCTTCTTACCTCAACATTCATTTTGGAAAAATTCAGGTGGTTGTAGTCCATTCCCTGCTTTGTAGGAGCTATCGCCGTATTGTTGTACACGACTTTTACATCATTTAAAACTATTTTTCCAAGCAATAAACTCAACGCTTTTTCCTGATCCGTAGCTTTTGAAACTTCCGGTTCTTTTGTATTTTTCGGATTGGCATTCTGAGTAGGAAGATAAAGATTGGCATTAATATCTGCTCCGGAAAGATAGACATTTGCCACATTGTAGGAATTATTCTCCAGATCAAGTTTGTTCACTTTTGTGCTTAATTCCTTAAAGAGAACCTTTGCAAAAGTTTTGGTATTGTCATCTCCGTAATCGATGTCGAAATTGGTGAGTTTTATCCCTCTCAGGCCAATCTGCATCGGCTTTTTATCGTTCAGGGAATCGACTTTTTTCTCCACTTTTTTGGAGACTTCCTTTACGAGGTCTTGTTTTAATTTTAACTTTAATCCGTCAAGATTAATGTCATTAACAGCATATTTGTTGTTATTTAAATCAAAGGTTTTTACCCGTGTGTCGAAAGATTTAAAGTAAAGTTTTATATCATTCTGGGATTGCTGGTCGTTGAAAGTAACACCGATATCTTTTAAATTAATTTTATCTAATGAAATAATGAAGGGTTTCGAGGGACTTTCCTCTTTATCACTGGTCGCGAAGGCATCAATAATATAATCAAAATTGAATTTTCCGTCCGGTTTTCTCACCACATTGGCGCGAACGCCTTCCATATCGACCGATGTGATGTCTGCCGTGGACTTCAGGAGTTTCCACATGTGCAGCCCGACATCCAGTTTCCTCACCGCCAGAAGCGTATCGGTATCCTGGCCTTTTAAATAAAGTTTTTCCATCACAAGGCTGTTCGGAAATCCTATATAAACTTTTTCGAGGCTTACGTCGGTCTTTATTTTTTTTTCAAGATAGACGACAAGTTTGTCTTTGATAAAATTTTGAACGACAGGAAGTCTCAAGCTAAAAATAAGCAATGTGAAAAAAACCAATATGGAAATAAAGGTTATGAGTATTCGCCTGAGTAATTTTTTTTTATTGATTTTCAGTTTCAAGAGTGTTTCTATTTAAACAAATATAATAATAGTATTTTATTATTGCACTTGTTGTGGTACTCTTAGCGAATACAAAAATCCTGCCTTGACTGCCCGATTATGGAATTTAGTTTAGTTAATTGTCAAGTGAATTTGTTGATGGATGACAATCAAGGCGCGGATTTTGTTTTTTTAAAGCCCCCTTTTTATCCCATTTTCTTTAGTGTTGAAAAGGTTTAGCAAAAATGAAAATTCGAATGTTAGTTTAGTTATTCAAGGGGGCTTGGTATAGTTTGTAAGTTTGAGATATTAGTTTTTTTTTAATTGTTTCCGTTTTCCCATTTGGCTACTTCACCTTGCGGGGCAGCACCTCCTTGAGCTGGGGTAATTGGGGCAGTTTCCTGATTGATATGATAGATATAGGCTGCAATTTTTTCTGCATCCCTTCCTGTAATAGTACCTTCTTTAATCAAAGGACGCATGGTCGGGTTGTTGGGAGAGCCGTTTTCCAGCATCCAGAAAACATTTTTGAATAAGCTTTTTTCTTTAATATTAATCCAGTAAGTATCTGTTAAATTCGGACCGATTCCTCCTTTTCCTCCTTCTCCGTGGCAGGTTACACAATTGGTCTTGAAAAGCTCCTGACCTTCAGCAATATTATCTGCGCTGTATTTTGCGGATTCCAGATTGATTTGGGGTGCAGTTTTCTCATATTCTTCGATGGAAGCGAGCATTTGCTTGGTTTCTGCATTCAGTTCTGCATCGGGATGAGCATAATCTGTAAAAGCAAAAGCCGTCATATACACTGCGCAGAAAATAAATCCGAACCAGAATAGCCCGATCCACCATTTGGGAAGTGAATTGTCGAGTTCTGTGATTCCGTCGAAACCATGATCGATCAGGATATCTTTTTCTTCAGTAGCAGACTGTTTCTTGAATGCCGAATTCCAGAGTTTTTGAAAATAAGGAATATTTTTTTCTTTTAAATATTGAGCTTTTTCTTCATCAGATAATTTGGAGAAATTCTGATTTTCAATTAAATCTCCAATCGAATTCATGATGAGAAGCAAAATAATGGCAATCAGCATCAGTCCCCAAAAGAACGGAGAAGAAAAATATCCTGAATCGTGTGCGAACATTTCGAACGCCATGATCGTCAAACCTACGGTTACAAGAATGTATATTGAAATTGGAGTTCTCGTTTTCATTTTAATTCTATTTAAAATTAATTGGTACTTGCAGTTTGAACCTGAGTGGTTTTAATATCCGTTCCTAATCTTTGCAGATAGGCGATCATCGCTACAATTTCCCTTTGCTCAAGCGGTACAAAAGAGTTTCCTTTTGCCATTCTGTCTTTATCTACCTGCTGTTTTACATCATTGGCTTCAGCATAAATTCTTTTCACAATACCTTTGGCTTGGTTGTCTGCCCATTGATTGGCGGAATCTATTTCTGCTTTTGTGTAAGGAACATCGAAATAATTTTTCATTAATTTCATTTTATCAACCATTTTGGTTTTGTCTAATGTATTGGCAATCAACCATGGAAAACGTGGCATAATGGAACCTGCAGAAGTGATTCTTGGGTTGTACATGTGTTTAAAGTGCCATGAGTCAGGGTTTCTGCCGCCTTCTCTGTGAAGATCCGGTCCGGTTCTTTTGGAACCCCAAAGGAATGGTCTGTCGTAAACAAATTCCCCTGCCTTAGAATATTGTCCGTTTTTACCTTCAAATCTTACAATCTCATCTCGGAAAGGTCTGATCATCTGTGAATGACACGAGTTACAGCCTTCTCTGATGTATAAATCCCGGCCTTCCAGTTCTAATGGAGAATAAGGTTTTACAGCGGTAATGGTAGGAACACTTTGTTTTAAACTTAATGTCGGAATAATTTCCACCAGACCTCCGATTGCAACAGCAATGAAAGCTAAGATTGAAAGGAATTTTGGAGTTCTTTCCAACCATAAGTGGATTCCTTCGCCTTCTTTTCTCGCAGATCCGATGTTGGCCAATGCAGGTGCTTCCGCAGGAACATTTTTCTGGAATGAACCTTGTTTAATGGTTTTAACCACATTCACCACCATTAAAATAGCTCCTGACAGATAAAACACCCCACCTAAAAATCTCATTTTATAATAAGGAATAATCGCAGTGACGGTATCCAGCCAGTTTTTCCAAACCAACGTTCCGTCCGGATTAAACTGCTTCCACATCAACCCTTGCGTGAAACCTGAAATATACATGGGTACGGCATAGAAAATAATTCCCAAAGTTCCGAGCCAGAAATGCAAGTTGGCCAGTTTTTTAGACCAAAGCTCAGTTCTCCACATCACCGGAATAAGATAATAGACGATACCGAATGCCATGAAACCGTTCCAGCCTAGAGCTCCGATATGTACGTGACCGATGACCCAGTCTGTGTAATGCCCGATTTTATTTAAAGATTTTGTGGCTAATAAAGGGCCTTCAAAAGTTGCCATCCCATAGCAGGTAACGGCTACCACAAAGAATTTCAGAATAGGATTTTCTCTTACTTTATCCCATGCTCCTCTTAAGGTTAAAAGCCCGTTTAACATTCCTCCCCAGGAAGGGGCGATCAGCATGATGGAAAACCCCGTTCCCACTGCCTGAGCCCAAGCCGGAAGTGCCGTATATTGCAGGTGGTGTGGTCCCGCCCAAAGATAAACGAAGATCAGCGACCAGAAGTGGATGATTGATAATTTATAAGAAAATACCGGTCTGTCTGCAGCTTTTGGCAAGAAATAATACATTAAACCTAAAACCGGAGTCGTCAATACGAACGCCACTGCGTTATGACCGTACCACCATTGTACCAAAGCGTCTTTTGTTCCTGAATAAATTGAATAGGATTTCCAGCCTGTAAAAGATAACGGAACTTCAAGATTATTAAAGATATGAAGCATGGCTACGGCAATCCAGGTACCGATGTAGAACCAGATTGCAACATATAAATGCCGAACCCTTCTTTTGGCAATCGTTCCGAACATATTAATCCCGAAAACGACCCATGAGATGGTAATCAGAATATCAATCGGCCATTCGTGTTCCGCATATTCTTTTGAAGTGTTGATTCCCATTAAGAAAGTGATCACCACGCTTACAATCATGATCTGCCATGTCCAGAAATGAATCCATGAAAGGGTATCGCTGTACATTCTTGTTTTTAATAATCTCTGCATGCTGTAATAGGCACCGCAGAAAAAGGAATTACAGACGAAAGCAAAAATAACGGCACTTGTATGCAACATTCTTATTCTTCCGAATCCTAACGCTCCTTGTGTATTAATCAGCCCCTGAATATTTCCTGATGCCAAGCTTTTAATGGTTGTATCATCAGTTCCGAATAAAAATTCCGGAAGTTCGGGGTAAAAAAGCATCAGTGCAGCCGTAAGACCGAGTAAAAAACCTACCAAACCGAATGCAATCGTAGCGTACAAGAATGCTTTGACAATAGCATTGTCATAATTAAATCTTTGCGTCTCCATAATTCCAATTGTATTGTACTGAAGTGATATTTTTTCTTTTACAATAAGATTTTGTGAATGATTTTTAATCTAAATCGTAAATAATTAAAATATCATGTAACGTAATAATGTTTTGCCAAAGGTATTCACTAACTTTGTGTAAGTCTAATAGATATACTTCTAAAGTATACCGAAAACTACTAAAACCGGAACAATGAAAATTTGCAGTCAAAACATCAGAAAAATCAGACGGAGTAAGGATCTTACTCAGGAATATATGGCTTTTGAAATGGGTATTTCACAAAAAGCTTACTCTGATATTGAAAACGCTAAAGTGAAGATCAATCTGGAAATTCTCACGAAAATTTCTGATATTCTTGACATTAAGCCTTCTGAAATATGCAGCATCTCGGATAAGTGCGCCAATGAGTTTGAGGATAAATATCATGGTCTTCTGGAGTATATGAAAAAGAATGATATTTCTATTCCGAAAGAATATTTGTAAATTTTTACTAAAAATAAAAAAGACAGGCTGCTTCGAAGCAGCCTGTCTTTTTTTATAATCAAACCTTCAAGGTTTATAAGTGAACTGAAAATTTAACCAAATTATTTCTTCAATAATCCCGGATAAAGAACTCCGTCTGTTTTTAAATTAAGATTTAATAAATAAGCAATTAACGGTGCGATATCTTCCTGTCCCATTAAAGGAATTACTGTTCCTTCTTTAATATTTCTTCCGAAAGCAACGAAACCTGTCTGGATCTCTTTAAAATCAGTTGGAAGATAACCGTGTGTTCCTCCGTCTGCTGCTTTTAATAATTCTCCTGTTGCTGTAGCCCCGAAACTTACCCCCTGATAAGCTGCTAAAGCTAATGATGCCGTCGGATCGCCCTGCGCTTCTGCAACCTGCTGTTTATTCAGAACGTGGAAAAGTTTTTTGTATCCGTCTGGGAGATTGTTCAGAAGTTCATTTACTTTATTTAATGTAGCCTTATCATTAGGATTTTTCAAATGTAAAAATGCCGATCCTCCGCTTGCCTGAAAATAAGCTTTCCACTCTTCTTTTTTATCGTTGTTGTACAGTCCGGCCTTTGCCAGCATTACATTCGGGTTGAATTGTGTATGGATATCCACAAAACCATGATCTCCAGTTATGATAAATGTCGTGTTATCCTGAATTCCTGCTGCCGTAGCGGCATCGATCAATGTTTTAATAGCAACATCTGCGCCCACAACTGCAGAACGCACTTTATCGCCTTCTCTTCCCTGTTCGTGCTCGAAATGATCGGTGGCCGCGATGTGAAGAGCTAAAAATGAAGGTTTATATCTTTTCAAAATATAGGCAGCCATTCTGGCTTTGTTTTGGTCAGTTACCGCATAATCTAAACTTGCACCATATTCCGCAAATTTTCCTACAGCATAATCCTGAACCTCCTGGAAAAGCTCTTTAGGAGTGGATTCCATGCTCATAGCTTTTACTTCGTCCTTTTTTTCTCCTTTATTTTTAGGAAGATAAACGTATTCTGGTAAGTTGTAAGTAATTGGGGCTCCTACTGTTACCGGCCAGCTCACACCCGCGGTAGTAAGACCGGCTTCTTTCGCAGCAGTGAAAATAGTAGGTACCTTGATATCTTTATAAAACCAAAACCATTCTCCTGTAATTCCCAAAGGTTGAACCGGGGTGTTGTAATAAATACCATGTTTTGCAGGCAATACACCACTCACCATCGTAGTATGCGACGGATAAGTAACGGTAGGAAAAGAACCTCGTACACCGTTGGCATAAGCTCCTTTTTTCATCATTTGTCTCAGATTTACCATAGACCATTCCGCATCCAGATAAAATTCAGGTCTCAAACCATCTACACTTATCAAAACCACATGTTTAGAATTATCCTGGGCTTTTACCAATCCCACTGCGAGAGCAAGAAAAAAGAATATTTTTTTCATTGTAAAAATTTTTGCAAGATTAGAACATTAGTATTAATAGGAGATGAACGGTTTATTAAATGTCTTACATAAGAAATGTTTTTTTCAAGAGAATGTGTTTTTTGATTTAAATTTTAAATAATTAATGACCAAAAACAAGGAGGTATAGAATGAAAAAAACCACCCTTAAAAGGATGGTTTTTCGTAGACCCACAGGGATTCGAACCCCAGATGACTGAACCAAAATCAGTAGTGTTACCGCTACACCATGGGTCTTTGTTTATTTCAGTGGTGCAAATTTACAGCTTTTTTCATTACATGCAAAAACTTTTTAAACTTTTTTTTAAATTTACTGTGCTTTTTTACCCAAGCCAATCATGCAGATAAACTTCAATAATCTCAATATTAATCAATTATCTTTTGAAACGGAATTCGAACAGAAAATCAAAAAATTCCTGGAAGAATGGTTTTCCGAATCGGAGACGGTAAGGGTACAAACTTCCGGTTCTACGGGCATTCCGAAGGTTTTTGATATTGAGAAAAAGAAAATGATCAATTCCGCAGAAATGACTTGCGATTTTCTTGGATTAAAAGAAGGAAATACAGCATTGATTTGCCTTCCGGTAGAGTATATTTCGGGGAAAATGATGATCGTAAGATCGATGGTGAAAGAATTAAGATTAATTGTTGTTCATCCCTCTACAAAGCCTTTAGAGCATATCAACGATGAGGTTGATTTTTGTGCAATGACGCCGCTTCAGGTTGAAAATTCTTTGGATAAACTGCATTTAATTAAAAATTTAATCATCGGCGGGGCTGCAGTATCAGAAAGTTTGAAAACCAAAATCACTCAAACGCTCCAATTCTCCAATTCTCCAACCCGGATATTTGAAACCTATGGAATGTCTGAAACCCTTTCCCATATTGCTTTGAAACAAATTTTTCCTCTGACGGAAGATTATTTTACCGTTTTTGAAAATGTTACTATTTCTAGAGACGAAAGAGGATGTCTGAAAATTTTTGCACCCAATTTGAATGCTGAAGTTTTGCAAACTAATGATTTAGTTGAAATCAAATCTGACAATAAGCAATTTAGATTTTTGGGACGAATAGATAACATAATTAATTCCGGAGGAGCGAAAATTTTTCCTGAACAATTAGAATCATTAGTAAAGAAAAAAATTCCGAATGAAGTTGTATTTTTAGGCTTGAATGATGAAAGTTTGGGACAAAAATTGATATTGGTAATTGAAGGAAAAGAATCGGAAAATTTAATTGAAAAAATTTCAGCGATGCCGTTTGAAAAAAAATTTCACAAGCCGAAAGAGATTATTTTTATCGAAAAAATCCCAAGAACTCCGAATGGGAAAATCAACCGAATCGAATTAACTAAAATTATCGGTAATAAATAACCGGCATGAAAATTCCCCTCATTTGGAAGGGGGCGAAAATTCAAAGAATTTTTGACGGGGTGGTTAAATCTTTTAAAAGCAATTAATGAAAAAAGATATAATTAAAATTGCAGTTTTATTTTCAGCAGCAATTGTCGGATGGATATTTTGGGTAAAACAAAGTATAAAAGATGCTGAAATACAGGATAAATACGAGCAGCCATTTTTTCATAATAATATCTTAATAAACGGAAGAGTGGGTGGCGTAAGTGATTCGGGAAATCACTGTTTTGGAATAATATATTTGAAAGATTTTGTAAGCAATGTAAAAGAATTTAATCCATACAAAAAAGATATTTTTCCCTATGCGATTAAAAATAATGAAGCTGAAATTTACTCATGGATGTGTTTGTACGATGTCGAGGAGGGAGATTCTATTATAGTAAATTCAAATGATAGAAGTATATTAGTAATTAAAAAAGATTTAAGAGAGAAGAAAGAGGGTGATCTAAAATTCGTTAATGACGAAAAAGATTATATACAACAAAATTCAAAACTAAAATTCCAATGAAAGATTTTTCAAAAGAACTCAGTTTCAAAACCTCCCGCAGCAGCGGAGCAGGGGGGCAGAACGTTAATAAAGTTGAGACTGCTGTGACAGTGCTTTGGAATGTCGGTGAGTCTGAATTTTTTAATGAAGATCAAAAGCTTTTAATTCAAAATAAACTAAAAAACAGGATCAATGCAGAAGGATTTTTATTCTTAACGGTTTCTGAAAGTAGAACGCAATTAATGAATAAAAACAAAGCCATTGAAAAAATCCTGGAGATTGTAGATAAGTCTTTATTTATTCCTAAAAAGAGAGTGGCGACAAAACCCTCAAAAAATCAAAAACAAAAAAGGCTGGACACCAAGAAGAAAATTTCAGAGAAGAAAGAAAACAGGAAATTTAGATATTAGAAGTAGAACGAGATGAGTGCTCTTCAATACATATATTTTTATAACTCATAGTAAATCCCTATCTTAGCAAAAATAAGCACAAAATGATTATTACAACACAAAATTCTTTTTTAGCAAAACTTCGTCAGTCGAAGGTGTTGTTGTCGTTGCTTTATTTACATACAGATTCTTTCCTGAAAAGTTCTAAGGAGTTTATCAAGTAAGCCCTGTCAGGATCCAAGACAGGGGAATTTTCCGATTTAAATTATATTTTTTTTTGATGCATTTTTCATAGGAACGAGCGGTATTTTGCTTGTATTCCTACGTTGGATCATTGTAAAATCGTCATATTTTAATCTTTTAAAATTAAATAAAATGTCAGATAATATTATTGTAACAACCGGAATTTATGATGCGATAAAAGATACCTTGAGAAGAAAAAAAGTAACTGTTTTAGAAGAAAAGAGACTTGCAGAAGAACTTAGAAAAGCAAAACAGGTTTTGAGAAGAGACCTGCCTTCTGACGTCGTGACGGTTGATCGAAAGGTAACGATTAAGGATCATACGCAAAATTTCGAACATGAATATATTTTTGTGGCAACTACAAAAGCGAAGCCCGCAAAAAATAAATATTCAATTTTATCAGATATTGCCCTTGCTACCGTTGGATACAAGGTTGGAGATATCATCGATTGGCCTTTCAAAGATGGGGAAAGAAAAATTGAAATCTTAAAAGTAGAACCTTGGCAAGGGTAATTTTAAAGAGAAAAGTACAGCTTATTGCAAGTTGTACTTTTTTTAATTAAAGTTTAATAAAGTGTCTGTAGCTTTTTAAATCTAATAAAAATCTTATTTTTGCTCAAAATTTAGAATAATGATTAAAAAACTAATAACACTGGGATTATTTTCAATCTCTGCAATGTCTTTTGCTCAAAAAGTTTCGCTTATGCCATCTGTTGGTTATGCCTGGAGAACGGCGGAGATGCCGAAAGGTATTACTTATGAAGAGAGAAATTATATTAAAGGATTAAAAAAAGGGGTCAATTTTGACATTTCTGCTTACTATCATGTTAATCATATCTTAGGAGTTGGGTTGAAATTTTCCAACTACAGCGCATCAAGCGATGGAAGATTAACTGTGATGGATAACCAGGGAAATGTTGTTACCGGGAATGTAAGTACAAAAGATAATATTACATTTTTTGGTCCGGCTTTGATGATTTCAAATTTCAGCGAACAAACCAGGCACAAAATGTTTGTTGATATGGGATTAGGAGTTATTTCCTATACAACAAAAACGGGTAGTGTAAAAGGGACGGGCTCTAATTTGGGAGCTGAGCTTAATTTCGGTTACCAGTACCAAGTCTCCAAAAACTTCTTAATCGGTCCAAAACTGGGACTTACTGCCGGAACGCTTAGTAAAATGAAGTTCAACGGCGTTACGTATGAATTTGGCGAAGAAGAAAAAGAAGGTTTACACAGAGTTTCTTTGAGTGCAGCCGCTACATTCCGTTTTTAAGTTTTATCTTTGCAAAAATTAAAAAAATGAATAAACCGATTACCGAATTCATAGAAAAATATTACCTGCACTTCAATGCAGCTGCGTTGGTGGATGCCTCTAAAGGTTACGTTGCACACCTTAAAGAAGGTGGAAAGATGATGATCACTTTGGCAGGGGCAATGTCTACTGCGGAGTTGGGAAAAATCCTTGCAGAAATGATTCGTCAGGATAAAGTAGATTTTATTTCTTGTACAGGAGCCAATCTTGAAGAAGATTTGATGAATCTTGTGGCACATTCTCATTACGAAAGAGTTCCTCATTACAGAGATTTAACGGCTCAGGATGAGTGGGATCTTTTGGAAAGAGGTTTAAATAGAGTTACAGATACATGTATCCCGGAAGAAGAAGCTTTCAGAAGGTTACAGAAACATATTGTTGAAATCTGGAAAGATGCAGAAGCAAAGGGAGAAAGATATTTCCCGCACGAATTTATGTATAAAATGATCCTTTCAGGAGTGTTGGAACAGTATTACGAAATTCCGAGAGAAAACTCTTGGATGATCGCTGCGGCGGAGAAAAACTTGCCGATCGTAGTTCCGGGATGGGAAGATTCTACCATGGGTAACATCTTCGCTTCTTACTGCATCAAAGGAGAATTGAAGGCTACGACTATGAAATCAGGGATCGAATACATGACTTATCTGGCAGATTGGTACACAAAAAATTCAGGTGGAAAAGGAGTGGGGTTCTTCCAGATCGGTGGAGGTATCGCAGGAGATTTCCCGATCTGTGTGGTTCCGATGTTGTATCAGGATATGGAAATGCATGATATTCCGTTCTGGTCATATTTCTGTCAGATTTCAGATTCTACGACTTCTTACGGTTCGTACTCGGGAGCAGTTCCGAACGAGAAAATCACTTGGGGTAAACTGGATATCACTACACCGAAATTTATCGTTGAAAGTGATGCTACGATCTGTGCACCATTAATGTTCTCTTATATTTTAGAGAATTAATTATTAGAAAATGTCATCCTGAGCTTGTCGAAGGATCTCAAAATACAAACGTTCCAATTTTTGGGACGTTTTTTATTTCCCACAAATTACGCAAATCTGCATAGATGTTTGTGTCTATTCGTGAAAAATTATTTGTGAAATTTGTGTTTAAATTTAGGGCGTGTCCCTCTCCAAAGCAATCCCAAAGCTCGGGTCGGGCTTCTCCGGGCTCCACTTCGTTCCGGTCTCGTTGTCGAAACAACGAGACTGCTCCCTTCGGTCGCACCCTCCATATCCCTCACGCGAAACTGTTAGTCCAAAGAATTCACCAGCACAAAATACCGATAGGCTAAAATCCCTTTTTGAAATTTTGTGAGTTTATTCGGATCTTTATTACTTAATTTTGGGAGAATCGCTTTATTCACTTTATTCAGCCAACGGAAAAATGTTTTTTTCATAACTTTATATTTTTAGTGATTGGATTTTAGAAAATGTAAAGTCCAAAAATAATGCAAAACAAAACATGGACGAAATATTCAAAAAACAAGTCTGGGAAATCACAAAATTAGTTCCCAAAGGAAGAGTAACAAGTTATGGAGCGATTGCCAAAGCAGTCGGTTATCCGAATCATTCGCGTCACGTAGGAAAAGCGATGGGAGGTTGCCCGAAAGATGTTCCTGCACATCGTGTAATTTCCAGTTCGGGAACTTTATCTGTTCCGGAGTTTCAGAAAAGATTAGAAGCCGAAGGAATTGTTGTTGAGAATTTTAGAATTAAAAATTTTAAGAAGCTGTTTTGGGATCCGTTGACGGAGTTATAAATTATTAATAGTGAGTTATAAGTCAAGGCTTCGAGAACCTCAGCCTGACAACGCTGTAAATCCTACAAAAAACAGTTAGTATTAGAGATATCAGGCTTCGAGAGCCTCAGCCTGACAATGCTGTAAATCCTACAAAAAACAGTTAGTATTAGAGATATCAGGCTTCGAGAACCTCAGCCTGATAACGCTGTAAATCTTACAAAAAACAGCTAGTATTAGGGATGTCAGGCTGAGGTTCTCGAAGCCTTTAAAGCTGATAAAAGTTTCGGCGGTGCCTTTGGCACCGCCGAAACTCTGATAATACAAAGTGAAAACTACTCATAAAAAGTTTCGGGGCGACTTTGTCGCCCCGAAACCCCTATATAAAATAACCATATTATTTATTCAGATTCTGATAACTTCTTTGAATAAAGTCTGTCAGATCTTTTCCTTTCAATAAATTCTGAGAAAGTTTAGCCAAATCCAAAGCGTATTTAATCAAACCTTCTTTTTCCTCCGAATTCTCAGATTTCAAAATCTGACTCGCAAATTCACTATTGGAATTCACCACCAGATTATACATTTCCGGGAATCCGCCCATTCCAAACATTCCGCCGCCGCCGGTTGCCTGCATATCTTTCATTCTTCTCATAAATTCCGGTTGAGTGATCGTGAAAGGTGCATCATTGCTGTCCAGATCCTCAAGCTGAACCGTGAATTTTGTATCATTAATTGCTTCCTCAACATTCTTTTTCAATGATTCTTTTTCCGTTTCATTCAATTTAGAAATGAGGGGTTCATCTTTTTTAATCAAATTATTGATATGATCTGCATCCACTCTTACAAAAGAAATTTTCTCTTTTGAAGTTTCCAGTTTTTGGATAACGTGAGGAATAATCGGTGAATCCAAAAGAAGAACTTCATACCCTTTATCCTTCGCAGACTGAATATAACTGTGTTGTTCATCAGCATTTGAAGCATAAAGAACGATTAAATTTCCATCTTTATCGGTCTGGTTTAATTTAATTTTTTCTTCCAATTCATTCCACAAGAAATATTTTCCGTCTGTTGTTGGATATAATGTGAATTTATCTGCCTTTTCAGCAAATTTCTCTTCCGTTACGATTCCATATTCGATAACGATTTTAATGTCATTCCATTTTTTCTCATAATCTTCACAGTTTTCGTTGATGAGAGAAGACATTTTGTCGGCAACCTTTTTCGTGATGTAAGACGAAATTTTCTTCACCGCACCATCTGCCTGTAAGTAAGAACGAGAAACATTCAACGGAATATCCGGAGAATCAATAACTCCACGAAGAAGCATTAAGAAATCAGGAACGATACCTTTCACCTCATCCGTTACAAATACTTGATTTTGATAGAGTTGAATTTTATCTTTTTCAATATTTAAATTATTGCTCAGTTTCGGGAAGAATAAAATCCCCGTCAGATTAAACGGATAATCAACATTCAAATGAATATTAAATAATGGCTCCTCAAACTGCATCGGGTACAATTCGTGGTAGAATTTCATATAATCTTCATTCGTTAGTTCATTGGGAGCAATCGTCCACGCTGGAGTAGGGTTGTTGATGATATTATCAACTTCTTCCGTTTCTGCAACGGCATCTTCCGGAGCGTCTTCCGGTAAAGGCAATGTGTGGGTTCTTGTACCAAATTTAATCGGAACCGGCATGAATTTGTTATATTTCAACAACAATTCACGGATTTTCCCTTCATCCAAAAATTCAGTCGAATCTTCTGCAATATGAAGAATAATTTCTGTTCCTCTGTCGGTTTTGTCTGTCGTTTCTTCTAAAGTAAATTCAGGACTTCCATCGCAAATCCAACGAACGGCTGGCTCATCTTTGTAAGATTTGGTTAAGATTTCCACTTTCTCTGCCACCATAAACGCAGAGTAAAATCCAAGTCCGAAATGACCGATAATTCCCGAATCTTTCGCGGTGTCTTTGTATTTTTCCAAAAACTCTTCAGCTCCCGAAAAAGCCACTTGGTTGATGTATTTTTGAACTTCTTCACCCGTCATTCCAATTCCTTGATCTATGATGCGAAGCGTTTTATTTTCTTTGTCGATTTTAACTTCCAGTTTCGGATTTCCGTATTCAACTTTTGCTTCACCAATGCTTGTTAGATGCTTTAATTTTAAAGTTGCATCCGTTGCATTAGAAATCAATTCTCTCAGGAATATTTCGTGGTCACTGTAAAGAAATTTTTTGATAAGCGGGAAAATATTTTCCACAGATACATTAATATTTCCTTTAGTCATAATATTTTTAGTTTTAATTTTCTCTTAATTCTTTCTCAAAAAAAAGACCGTTTGACTAAAAGTGACATTTTGACATTTTTTGTATTTAGAAATCAGAAATTAGAAATTAGAAATTAGCTTATTAATAAGCACTCCGAAAAATTCCCCTCCTCTGGAGGGGTGGCAAAAATTCAAAGAATTTTTGACGGGGTGGTTCAAATAAACAAATAAATTTTAAGCACAAATCCCACAAATATTTTCACAAAATAAAACCCAAACATCTGCGCAATCTGCAAAATCCGCGAGAGAAAATAACTTCAACAAGCTTAACAACAGCTAGCTTTATCCCTTCGCAATGACAATAAAAAAGACAGCCCAAAAGACTGCCTTTCAATATTTTTAAATCAAAAAACTTATTTTGCTTTGTTTTTCAATTCCTCTTTGATTTTGTTTTCCAATTCCTCAGCAAGTTCAGGATTGTCTTTTAACACATCCTTCACGGCATCACGACCTTGCCCCAGCTTAGTTTCTTCATAGCTGAACCAAGAACCGCTTTTCTTCACAATTCCTAATTCTACCGCCTGATCAAGGATTTCTCCTGTTTTAGAAACACCTTCTCCATACATGATATCAAATTCTGCTTGTTTGAAAGGTGGCGCTACTTTATTTTTCACGATTTTCACTTTCACGCGGCTTCCGATCGCTTCATCTCCGTTTTTGATCGGGGCACTTGCTTTTCTGATGTCCACTCTTACAGACGCGTAGAATTTCAAAGCATTACCACCTGTTGTTGTTTCAGGGTTTCCAAACATTACACCGATTTTTTCTCTCAACTGGTTGATGAAGATTACCGTACATTTTGTTCTGGAAATAGTTGCTGTTAATTTTCTCAATGCCTGAGACATCAATCTTGCGTGAAGACCCATTTTAGAATCTCCCATTTCACCTTCAATCTCCGCTTTTGGAGTTAATGCTGCTACAGAGTCGATAACGACGATATCAATTGCTCCTGAACGGATCAGGTTATCGGCAATTTCCAAAGCCTGTTCACCGTTGTCCGGCTGAGAGATAATTAGGTTTTCTAAATCGATGCCCAGTTTTGCGGCATAAGTTCTGTCGAAAGCATGCTCCGCATCGATAAATGCTGCAATTCCTCCTGCTTTCTGAGCTTCTGCAATGGCGTGAAGTGTTAAAGTTGTTTTACCTGAAGATTCAGGACCGTAGATTTCGATAATTCTTCCTCTCGGGTATCCACCTACTCCAAGAGCGATGTCCAATCCCAAAGATCCTGAAGGAATTACCTCAATAGTATTGTCGACAGAGTTTTCTCCCAACGTCATTACAGTACCTTTTCCGTATGTTTTATCTAGTTTGTCAAGCACCAGTGCAAGTGCTTTTTTCTTATCATCAATATTACTCATCTGTTGTTTAAATAATTTCTCAAAAATACGAAATTTTACGATCAAAAACTAATATTATTTGCTCCTGAAACCTGTTTTTATAGTTAAAAAATAATAAAATTTTGAGACAGCAATTTAATAATTAATGAACTGTAAATGTATTATTTGGAGTTTTTTACAGTTTGAGATTTATAAACTAAACCTTCAAGGTTTCAAAAACCTTGAAGGTTTGATTGGATACTATATTTTAATGAAAATTAGAGTTTTGTGTAATCTTAAGATAATCCGTTAAAACCTTCATTTGATCTTTATTTCCTTTCCGGATTCTGGCTTTTCTGCTTACGGTTTTGTCATAAATTTTGTTGATGAACCATTTTGTGTAAGGGAAGACGTTTCTGTTGGCGACATCCGGAATCTGCAGTCTTCTACAAACATCATCATCCAATAAAAACCAGGTACAGCAAATGTGAAGGTAACGTAAATTTTTTCGCTGAAATTGATATTTTAAGATAGGATTTTCCAAAGACTCGTTGAGCAGGGAATGGGCGAGAAGCACAGAATCTTTATCTGCGGGAGGCTGAATCGAAGTCCATAGATAAAAATATTCCGTTGCCTGTTTTTTATCGTTGGGAAGGAGGTTTTCAGGGATGCCGAGCAAATATCCGACGTATTTCCAAAGATGGAAAATTCCTTTTTCTTCCTGTGGCGAAAAGGTATTGCCCAACTTTTTTAAGCTATGAAGAAATACGAGACTGAAACCAATATAAGTCGCCATCATATCCCATGAATTGATGGGTTCGCCCCAGTTTTCCGTGTCCCAGTTTTTATAATATTTTTTGATGGAAAGTCTTGCGTATGAATGAATCAACCTGGTTTTTATGGCAAATTCGTAGCCTTTTTTATGAATTTCCAGAGCGTCATATCTTGTGACATTCACCCAAAAATCCAATGTTTCGGAAAGTCTTTTTACGGCACCTTTTTTTAAGGCTTCCGTCGCGATTAACGGTTTGTTGAGATAAGCATAATCATAACCACCCATTAAGCAGTAATCACGCAGGGAAATCAATGAATCGAGATTGCTTCTCATGCAAAGTTCTGCACCGCTTTTAATCAGGTCATAATCCAGCCAATCCGGAATTTTCTGAGTCTGCAGAAGGAGTTTTTTTACACTTTCAGGAACATCATCATTCTCGGAAATGCCGTTTCGGATATAACCTTCGATTTCCCGTGATGCTTCATGAAATTTTTTCGTTAAATAAACATCTTTTGCCACTTCATCACCGATTTCGTCCACATGATAATAGTAGGGTGCAAATTTTTCAAAATCTTTAAAGCTGGGTTGTGCTCCGGAAAAATCTATAAGCTCTTTTCCGTTGCCTTTAATCCAAAAGTCTTTGAAGTGTGATGAATCCTTGAATCGTGGTTGTAAAATCGTTATTTCCATGAAGGATAAAAATACAAGTTTTACGCCGAAGTTTCATCGTGAGATTTATCAGGAATTTACAGTCAATATGATCTTTAAATTTATTTTATATATCAAATTATTGATTTGTATTAATTTTATTCACAATTGACAATTGACAATTCACTTTAAATAAGCCCCCATTCGAAAGCCTTTCTCAAAAGTTCTTTGCTGTTTCTCGAATTGGTTTTTGTTAAAATATTTTTCCGATGGGTACGGACGGTATGTTCAGAAAGGATAAGCATTTTGGAAATTTCGGATCCTGAGTACCCTTTTGCAATAAGAGATAAAATTTCAGTCTCTCTTCGGGTTAAATTTACTCCGGAAAAATGATTATTTGAAGAAATATTTTCAATTTTTATTTGATGGAAGTCATTTCTGGGTCCAAATCCCGCAATTAAAACCGTACGAGGATTTTCTTTCGTAATATGATTGATATTGGTGTGAATATTAATGGACTGAACCAGATTTCTATCTTCATCTTCCAGTGTAAGAATGGCCTGATGGTGAAAAAGTTCATAGTTTCCGGAGGCGGTTTTCATTCTGAAACAGTAACTTGGCTTAAGATATAGCTGGTGTTCTTTACCGATTTCCATCATTTTTTCGACAACTTTTTGCTCGGCTTTCACAATAAATTCGATATCATCGGGATGGGTAAGATCAATGATTTCCTTTAAATTTTGGGGATATTCTTCTAAACCATGAAGTTTTAAAATATTTTCATGATGATGGGAAATCGTACTGTTGGTAAGATTCAGCACATAATAATAAAATTCACCAATAGCGAACATTTCCCCAATAATGCGCTCGATGGGAGGTATGACCGAAATAGCCTTATTTTCTTTTCTGACACCGGGATAAGTATTCCATACTTCTACCAAAGGGTGTTTTTTTTCTGAATTGTCCATGCTAAAGTTTGACTTCTAAAATAGTTAAAGTTTTCTTAAAAAATACCACAAAAGGGGGATTTTTTTGTATTGATTAAATTTTAAAATTTGTATTGACTAATAACCTTGAAAACTCACTTCTAAAACTATTCTGTTTTGCCATTATTTCTTTGTATTTTTAACCTGTAAATACAATCTGATTATAATTGTTTCTTATAACATAAAAATAAGTTTATAATTTTCTGTTAGCTGTTTGAAAATATAAACTGGAATCCCCTGCAAATTTGTAGGGGATTCATTATTTTGTCATTTTTAAATTGGCTTCAAAAATTACACAAACGGGTAATTTCTTTGTATTCATGGATTTTTAAAATTTGTATAAAAATTGATAACCATGAAAACAAATTTATTATTGCTGTTTCTGCTGGGATGGGCGGGGATAGTTTTCGGACAAGAGCAGGCAAATGGAAAAATAGATGTGAATGCAAATAACATTTTTAGCTTAAGTTTCGAGTCAGATACGATAAAAGTAGAAAAAACATCAAAAGACGGTTATATTTCAATTCCTCTTAAAGTTGATATTGTGAATCCCAAAACCTGGGAAGATTATAAATTTTATATTGAAGTTGATAAGGAGAAAAGTACTTTACCTGTTTCAGATTATGAGTTTGAAGATAATACTTTTAATTTTCCTGATTTAAAAAAGAGTAAAGTCATTACTATTAAACTAAAAAAAGATACCCTTTGGGATAGAGGAAGACAAATCGTTTTAAGTTTAAAAACATCCAAGAATGCCGATGATATAGATAAAAGGAATATTGGATTAAAGAAAAAAATAATAGTTCTTGTGGATGATGGAAAAGATCATATTAATCTTTTTCATGAGTATAATATTCTAGCTTACGTGGGAACAAATTTTGATATTGTAGAAAGTAAAACAAAAGCTAAAAATTTGTTTTTTGCCACAAATATTTTTATACCTCCTGTTGAACGAAGAAATAAAGTAGGTTTTTATTTTAGTTTATATGGAAATAGAACTATGAGTGATATTGATTCTACAGGAAATGTTAATAGAGTATATAAAATTGAACCAGTTTCAGAAACCCAGCACAATGAATATAGGGCACAATATAAAATGGTGACATCAAGAGTTTCAGATAATATAGGAGCATATATAAGTCCATTATTTAAACTTATAAAGTCATCAAATAAACACTTGAGTTTATATTACTCGCCGTCTTTAGAATTTATTTGGAGAAAATCAACAATTACGAGAGATTTTAAAGATCAGAAAAATTCAGAAGTTTCCCTTGTTGACGGGTTTGTACCAGGAACTGTCATAATGGATAATGTTTCAAGAAAAATACAGAATGAATATGTTTTTAATGTGGGGGGAGCAGGTTTTTTCCTCGCTTATCAAACAGCAAATGTTAGCTTTAGAGCACATGCCTCGGTTGGGTATTCATCCTATTTTTATCCAAGTAATTATTTAATAGAAGGAAATACTACAGAAGTTAAAAGAATGCATGATGTGTTTTTTTTAGGAAGAGTATGGTTAACGGAAGCAAACACAGGGATAACTTTGCAGGCAGAAATTATGAACACGGCAATTAATCCTCGTCCATTTTTTGGAGTTACGCTTTCAAAAGCAATTAAATTAGATAAATTAGGAAGTATTTTTACGCCACTAACTGATCGTTGAAAATAATTTAAACAAAAAACAACCTCCCATCGAGAGGTTGTTTTTTATATTATTTGATACTTTATTACAAAGAAGCAGCATGTACCAACATATCTACCAACTTGTTTGAGTAACCCATTTCGTTGTCATACCAAGAAACAAGTTTTACGAAGTTCGGAGAAAGCATGATACCAGCGTCTTTATCGAAGATTGAAGTTCTCTTATCTCCTACGAAATCCTGAGAAACTACAGCATCTTCAGTGTATCCAAGGATACCTTTCAATTCACCTTCAGAAGCAGCTTTGATTACTGAACAGATTTCTTCATAAGAAGCAGCCTTTTCAATTCTCACCGTTAAATCTACTACAGAAACGTCAACAGTCGGTACTCTGAAAGACATACCTGTTAATTTTCCGTTCAATGAAGGGATTACTTTTCCTACCGCTTTAGCAGCACCTGTAGAAGAAGGAATAATATTGTTAAGAGCAGCTCTACCCCCTCTCCAGTCTTTCGCAGAAGGACCGTCAACAGTTTTTTGAGTCGCCGTTGTAGCGTGTACCGTAGTCATCAAACCTTCTACGATCCCGAAGTTATCGTGGATTACTTTAGCTAAAGGAGCTAAACAGTTTGTTGTACAAGACGCGTTTGATAAAATTTTGATATCGTCAGTAAGTTCTTTGTGGTTTACCCCCATTACGAACATTGGCGTATCATCTTTAGAAGGAGCAGAAAGAATTACTTTTTTTGCACCAGCATTGATATGTTTAGCAGCATTTTCTTTATCAAGGAAAAGACCTGTAGATTCTACGATATAATCAGCTCCGATTTCGTTCCACTTTAGGTTGTTCGGGTCTCTTTCAGCTGTTACTCTGATTCTTTTTCCGTTTACCACAAGGTCGTTTCCTTCTACAGAAACCTCACCTGGGAAAATCCCGTGTACAGAATCATATTTTAACATGTAAGCCATGTATGTAGCATCGATAAGGTCATTGATTCCTACTACTTCGATGTTATCTCTTTCAGTCATTGCTCTGAAAACAAGACGTCCAATTCTACCAAACCCGTTGATACCTACTTTGATTGTTGACATAATAGTTTGTTTTAATTATATTAAAAATATTAGATTGCTAAAATTTCTGAAATCAGTAAAAGATCTTTGTTGATTTCATTATGTTTTTTAATGGCTTCTTCGATAGGTGTGTACACAATATCGTTGGAACGCATCCCTGCCATTACGTTTGTTTGTCCTTCCATTAATCCTACTACGGCTCCGTAACCCAATCTGCTCGCCAAAACCCTGTCTGCACAGCTTGGAGACCCACCTCTTTGGATGTGTCCTAAAATCGTAACACGAATGTCATAATCAGGAAATTCCTGTTTAGTCTGCTCTGCAAGTTCATAAATATTGGCCAGCCTTTCACCTTCAGCTACGACCACAATACTGGAAGCTTTCCCAGTTTTTTCAGCATTTCTGAAATTGGCAAAAAGATCAGACATACTGTCTTTTTTCTCAGGAATTAAAATGTCCAAAGCACCAGTTGCCAATCCGCTGTTTAAAGCAATAAAACCAGCATCACGACCCATTACTTCAACAAAGAAAACCCTGTTGTGAGAAGTTGCCGTATCACGGATTTTATCTATCGCTTCCATTGCTGTATTCAAGGCTGTATCATATCCGATGGTGTTGTCAGTCCCGAAAATATCATTATCAATAGTTCCCGGTACACCGATTACTTTGATTCCGAATTCTTCGTTAAAAATTTTTGCTCCGGTAAAAGTTCCGTCCCCACCAATGCAAACCAACGCGTCAACACCATGTTTTACGCAGTTGTCATAAGCTTTTTGGCGGCCTTCTTTAGTTTTAAATTCCATGGAACGGGCAGATTTCAGAATAGTTCCGCCCTGGTTGATTATATTTTTTACAGAACGAGGTCCCATTTTCAGGAAATCCCCGCTGATCAGACCATTATAGCCTTCTCGTACTCCGTAACATTCTATGTTATAATAGTTTGCGGTTCTTACCACCGCTCTTAATGCTGCATTCATACCCGGAGAATCTCCTCCTGAAGTAAGAACTGCAATTTTTTTTACAGCACTCTCTTTCATCTAGTAAAAAATTTCGAACACAAATTTACAAAAACAAGTTCAGATAATTGCAGTAACTTCATAAGAGTTTTGAATATAAATTATTAGAAATGTCTAAAATTTGTCGGTTTAATATGTAATCCTTGTCAAGGTTCGAAACCTTGACAAGGATTATCTGGATAATATTTTAAATCTTTTTTAAAGTTTTCAAGTCTTTAATTTTTGTTTCTTTTATTTCAAGACAAAAAGAAATTTAATATTTCTCCGTCAAATACTTCCAATATCTCCTCGGAACATGCTGAATATGTAGTTTCAGATTCTTTCTCTCGACAATATTGGTTTTCGTAAAATACCGTTGCCAAAGCGTCTGATATTGCGTTTCCTCGTCGTGAAATTTCTGCTGATATTTATTTAAGTCTAATTTTTCATCAGGATAAAAAAAATCGCAGCTTTCCAGATCATAGAGAATTCCATAATTTCTTCTCAGATCATAGATCATCCATTTTTGATCCTGGTAACGGTCTTTAAAATGTTTTCGAATCAAAGGAAGAACATTGAAATCAGGATCGATTTTAGCGAAAAAAACATCATCCTGCATCTTTTCGAAACGGACAAAAGCTGTCATCCGGTGCCTTTCCCGACTTACAGATTTGCAGATTTTGGAAATTTTCAACATATCATTATCGGCATAATTTTGTAAAATATTTTCATCCGGATGTTTTATAGATTGTTTTACCGCAGATAAAATAAGCTGTTCCGATTCAGTATCTTCCGATAAATAAACCTTCAAAAGGTCATGGATTCCGGATTTTCCGATGTTTTGTTCTAATTTATTTAAAACTCTTTCAGCTTTATCATTTTGAGTAATCACCTCATGGATTTCCGCAAAAATATTTTCCTGATGAAACCTTTCTCTGCTTACAATTTCCACATCTTGATAACGATATTCAAAAACTTCAAATATCGCTGTGAAAAGCCCGTCGAAACTGCCGTCGTAGAGTAGGGTGGTCATGGTTTGATGTAACAATTTAGTAATTTAAAATGTAATAATTTGAGCGTCTCGTTATTCAGTTTGTCATGTTGAAAGCATCTAGGCAAAGTATTAGAGAAACAATTTTAAATGTATGTTGAGATCCTTTCAGGATGACAAAGAGGTTGTTTGATTTTGTGTTATTTGTGAAAAACATTCGTGCCATTTGTGTTTACATCAAAAAAGCGTCAGTTGCTGCGAAAATTGATTATGAAACTTTGAAGAACTTCCGCCAATCAACAGTTTTCTGAAATTTTTATCCGTTAAATATTTCAAATACGCATTTCCTGTATTAAAATCGATAAAATATCTCGCCCGATTCACCGCTGCACCCAGCTTTTTCAAATGATCCAACGTTAAAACCTGAAAACGTCTTGCACTGACAATTTTCTGCGCAGTTTTTACTCCAATTCCGGGAATTCTTAAAATCATCTGATAATCTGCAGTCTGCAAATTAACAGGAAATTGATGAAGATGTCTCAAAGCCCAGCTTAATTTCGGATCGACTTCCAAATCTAAAAACGGCATATTCGGATCTAAAATTTCTTCTGCTTTAAAACCATAAAAACGCATAAGCCAATCCGATTGATACAAACGGTTTTCCCGAAGCATCGGAACTTCCGTCGTTAAAGAAGGCAGTCTTTTATCTTCCAAAACCGGAACATACCCGGAATAGTAAACTCTTTTAAGATTAAAATTTTTATAAAAATGATCGGCAACCTTGATAATTTGTAAGTCATTTTCATTCGTAGCACCTACAATCATCTGCGTGGATTGTCCTGCCGGCGCAAACTTCGGAACTTTCCTGAAAATTTTCTTTTCGTCCTTGTATTGCGCAATTCCGTTTTGAATATATTTCATCGGATTGAGCATATCCTGTCGATTTTTTTCAGGAGCCAGTAATTTGAGGCCACTTTCTGTAGGAATTTCAAGATTAATGGATAATCTGTCGGCGTACAAAGCTGCTTCCTGCATCAGTTCATCGCTCGCTCCGGGAATTGATTTTAAATGAATATATCCGTTAAAATTTTCTTCCAGGCGTAATTTTTTCGCGACGCGAACCAATCGTTCCATCGTGGTATCCGCATTTTTGAAAATTCCTGAACTTAAAAATAACCCTTCAATATAGTTTCTACGGTAAAAATTGATCGTTAAATCAACGACTTCTTCTACTGTAAACGCAGCTCTTTTAATATCATTCGAACTTCTGGAAACACAATAAGCACAGTCGTAAATACAATGATTGGTCAATAGAATTTTGAGAAGCGAAACACATCGTCCGTCTTCGGTATAGGTATGACAGATTCCGCTCGCAGAACTGTCTCCCAAAGCGCCTTTCGTATTCTTTCTCGTTCCTCCGCTGGATGAGCACGAAACGTCATATTTCGCTGCATCGGCAAGGATTTCGAGTTTTTCTTTGAGGCGGTCAAAATTCATATTTAATTTTATTTTTTACCAAAAAAGGATTTAATTTTTTTTCTTTTAACATATGACTTATGTGTTAAAAAAAATATAACTTTTATAGTTTAAACTTTAAAATTTCTATTCAAATTTAATTCCAAAATTGATAAATGTCAACCTTTTTTCATTGAAGTTATCAACATAAAACAGAGACAAAATTAGTATATTTACGGTCAATAATTTATGAGTGAGATCGCAAACTCGCGATTCCATATTATATAAAATGCATACCTATGAACCATAAACCCGTTGAAGGTTTTTCTAAATTGACAAAACAAGGGAAAATCGATTGGCTTGTAAACGAATATCTTGAAGGAAACGAAGAATATCAACATATATTAAAACAATACTGGAACGAAAATGCTGATCTTCAGAAACTTCACGATGAGTTCTCTGAAAATACCATTTCCAATTTCTATATGCCTTACGGAATTGCACCGAATTTCCTGATTGACGGAAAATTATTCGCCCTTCCAATGGCTGTTGAAGAAAGTTCAGTAGTTGCAGCGGCGTCAAAAGCTGCAAAATTCTGGATTGATAAAGGTGGTTTTAAAACTACGATCATCAACAACGAAAAACTGGGACACACTCACTTTATATTTAACGTGGAATCTCATAAACTACTTCATTTTTTTAATTTTAATTTAAAGAAAAAATTAATTGAAGCTACGAATGACATTACCGCAAATATGAGAAATCGCGGTGGTGGAATTTTAGATATCAAATTAGTTGATAAAACTGCGGAAATGCCAAATTATTATCAGCTTAAAGCAAGTTTTGATACAGTAGATTCTATGGGTGCGAATTTCATTAATTCTTGTCTGGAACAGTTTGGAAAAACATTAAAACAGGAAGTTGCGGTAAGCGAAGATTTCACTCAGGAAGAAAAGAATTCTTTACAGATCGTGATGAATATTTTGTCGAATTTCACTCCGGATTGTATCGTGAGGGCTGAAGTTTCCTGTAAGATTGAAGACCTGAAAGACGACAGCGGAATTTCAAACGAAGAATTTGCAAGAAAATTCAAGCAGGCGGTGACGATTGCTGAAATTGAACCTTTCCGGGCGACAACTCATAATAAAGGGATCATGAATGGAGTAGATGCTGTTGTAATCGCAACCGGAAACGACTTTAGGGCGACCGAGGCTTGTGCTCATGCATATGCAGCGAGAAACGGAAGATATTCTTCTTTAACACATTGTACAACAGACAACGGAGTTTTCAGATTCTGGATCGATCTTCCGATTTCTGTAGGTGTTGTGGGCGGTTTAACGAACCTTCATCCGCTGGTAAAATTCTCTTTGGCACTTCTTGGAAAGCCTTCTGCTCAGGAATTGATGAGTATTTTGGCGGTTTCCGGACTGGCTCAGAATTTTGCGGCGCTACGTTCTTTGGTGACAACCGGAATTCAAAAAGGGCATATGAAAATGCATTTGCTTAATATTTTAAATCAATTAGGTGCAACGGAAGAAGAAAAGCAACATTTTGTGACTTATTTTAAGGATAAAACCGTGAGTCATCATGAGGTTATTAATGAATTTAACCGATTGAGAGAGAAATAATGTTTGGAATTATTGTCTCAGCTTTTATGCTGACTTTCGGGATTTTTCTGAAATTAACTAAAAATCCGGGCTTTGCACAAAATAAAAAGCTGGCGTGGGTTTTCATCGGGATTGGAGCTATATCATTAGTATTTAAGATTATAAATTATAAATGAAAACAATTACTTTAGTTTTTGGTGCCGTTTACGGAATGCTGTCCGTGATTTTGGGTGCATTCGGCGCGCACGCTTTAAAGAAAATCTTGTCTTTGGAAAGGCTGGAAAGTTTTGAAACGGGAGTAAGATATCAGATGTATGCTGCTTTCTTTTTGTTGATTATTGGCTACATTTTAAAATTTGAGACTTCAACGGAAAAATGGACTTCCATTTTAATGATTGTGGGAACTTTCCTGTTTTCTGTGAGCATTTATTTCCTAAGTCTTCAGGATTATTTAGGTGCCAACCTGAAGTTTTTAGGACCGATCACTCCGCTTGGAGGTTTGTTGATGATCCTTAGCTGGGGAATGCTGATTCTTTATTTTGCGAAGAATAGAATTTAATTTATAAATAAGCCTTCGACAGGCTCAGACTGACACCCGTAATAGGTGCTGAAAAGGTCAAGGGCAAATTTTTATAAGTTTAAAATAAAAGCGCGAGCGAAGCGAGCGTCAAAACAGTTAGTATTCGCGATGTCATGCTGAACCTGTCGAAACATTTTAATGTTTGCAGGCTAATTTTTTCGTCCGCAAATGCATTAATACTCATCAAAGATCATAAATTAATACACAATTATGATCTTAATTTTAAAATCAATTTAAATGAAAATCAATAGAAGAAGACGCCTAATCAGAACATTTGATCTTTTGGATCAGCCCATCAGATTTAATCCGTTTGTTTTTAGCCGGACTTTTTTTATGTGGGCTTTTACAGGTCTTGTTGGTGGCGTGATTGCCGGGTTGTATTGGATTGTCCTCGAACATTTTACTGAATTTCTAGCAGAATTTCAAGGGTGGATGGTGATTCCGACGATGGCTGTTTGTGGCTTGCTGGCGGGTTTGGTGATTCATTTTTTTGGAGATCCGGGAGAAATTCATTTGATTGTAAATAATATCAGATTTAATAAAGGAAAATTAGAACCGAAAAATAATCCTTCCATGATTTTGTCTTCACTTTTCTGTGTGGCATCGGGAGGAAGTTTAGGCCCTGAAGCACCTTTGGTTCAGGTAACGGGTTCTACGGGAACCTGGCTGGGAAAAATTTTCAGATTAAAAGGAGAAGAATTACGTTCTTTAAGCATCGCGGGAATGGCATCGGGCTTTACGGCACTTTTCGGTGCTCCGCTTGGAGGAAGTCTTTTTTCTTTGGAAATTCTTCATCACAAACACGCGGTTGAATATTACAAAGCCATTATTCCAGCCCTTGTAGCAAGCTGTTTCAGTTATCTGATGTTTGCCTTGATCATTCACATGGGAATCGGGGCAACGTGGAACCTGAAAGATTATCATTACTCAGGAGTTTATGATTTTGCCTATGCAACAGCTTTCGGGATTGTCGGTACTTTATTCGGCTGGATTTTTATTTTTGTTGTTAAATTTTTCAAAAAAATCTTTGAATACAGGAAGCTTCCTATCTATATTACAATGATGATTGGCGGCATTATTTTGGGAGTTATCGCTTTCTATCTACCGATTACAAGATATTTTGGGCATAATGAAATCAATGAAATTATCAACGGGAATTTTACATTAGATTTTTTAATTATTGTTTTAATTTTTAAAATTTTAGCAATTGCCATTACCGTAACTTCCGGATGGAGAGGTGGTTTTATCATTCCGCTTTTCTTTGTGGGAACGACTTTGGGATTAATTATTCATAATCTTTTCCCTACCGTTGACACAACGCTGGCCATTGTAAGCTGTATGGCTGCGATCAATGCCTGTGTAACGAGAACTCCGATGAGTACAACGATTATTTTGGGGACTTTAACAGGGTTTACGTACTTCGTGCCGATACTTTTTGCGAGTTTAACAGGCTATTTCCTGGCTCCGAAAATTCCGTTTATCGGTTCACAATCTGAAAAATTATCCGAAGAATAGGACAAAATAGAAAGATATGTTAAAAATCAAGTTCTCTGAACTTTAAATTTTAAGCCAATAAACTTGAACTTCCGTGTCTTTTTAGTAAATTTGTCAACCTTTAAATTTTAAAATAAAATAATAAAAATAATATGAATCTTCACGAGTATCAATCAAAAGAGATTTTATCAAAGTACGGAGTAGCTATCCAACGTGGTTACGTAGCAAATAACGTAGACGAAGCTGTAGCTGCTGCTGAAAAACTAACTGCTGAAACTGGCGCTCAAGGGTGGGTAGTAAAAGCTCAGATCCACGCAGGTGGTCGTGGTAAAGGTGGTGGTGTAAAGTTCTCTCCAAATATGGATAAGCTTAAAGAAAACGCTCAGAACATCATCGGAATGCAGTTGGTAACTCCACAAACGTCTGCTGAAGGTAAAAAAGTAAATTCTGTTTTGGTTGCAGAGGATGTATATTATCCGGGAGAGTCAGAAACTAAAGAATTTTATGTTTCTATTCTTTTAGACAGAGCTGAAGGTAAAAATACAGTAGTATATTCTACTGAAGGAGGTATGGATATCGAGCACGTTGCTGAGGTAACTCCTCATTTGATCCACAAAGAAATCATTGATCCTGCTTTAGGTCTTCAGGGTTTCCAGGCTAGAAAAATTGCTTTCAACCTAGGTCTTGAAGGGAATGCTTTCAAAGAATTCACAAAATTCATCACTTCTTTATATAATGCTTATACAGGTATCGATGCTTCTCTTTTCGAGATCAACCCTGTATTGAAGACTTCTGATAACAAAATTATCGCTGTAGATGCTAAAGTAACTTTGGATGACAACTCATTGTTCCGTCACAAAGATCTAGCTGAACTGAGAGATACGAGAGAAGAAGATCCAATGGATGTTGAAGCTGGTGAAGCTGGTCTTAACTTCGTAAAACTAGACGGTAACGTTGCTTGTATGGTAAACGGAGCTGGTCTTGCAATGGCTACAATGGATATCATCAAATTATCTGGTGGTAACCCTGCCAACTTCCTGGACGTTGGAGGTACTGCTGATGCTCAGAGAGTACAGACTGCTTTCGGAATCATCTTGAGAGATCCAAACGTAAAAGCAATCTTGATCAACATCTTCGGAGGTATCGTAAGATGTGACAGAGTGGCTCAGGGTGTTGTAGATGCTTACAAAGCAATGGGTAGCCTTCCGGTTCCATTGATCGTAAGATTACAGGGAACTAACGCTGTTGAAGCTAAAAAATTAATTGACGAGTCTGGTCTTCCGGTTCACTCTGCAATTACTTTAGAAGAAGCTGCAAACAAAGTAAAAGAAGTTTTAGCTTAGTCTAAAATTTTTATATAAAATTAAATCCGTTTCATTTTTTTGGAACGGTTTTTTGTTTTCATTAATAGGAAAATCATCATTTATATGATTTCTAACGTCTTATTTTAATCATGATTTTCGTTGATTAAAGTGTCTCCGTTGGTAATATTAATACTCGTCGGCGTTACCAATTGGATATTATCCGAATCCAGACGTTGCTTGATTTTCATTAAAGCTTCATTTTTTACCAAAGCCATATTGGCGCCGACTTTCATCCAAAATTTAGCCTGAAGATTAAAAACGCCTTGTTTTAAGTCTGTAAAAATAACTTCAGCGGTATCCAGTTTGTCTGCATTTTCCAGATTTTTTATGACTTCTAAAATTCCTATTTGTGCTTTGTTGACATCCTCATCTGCAGGAATTTCAAAATTTAAAATAATTCTTCGCTGAGGTGAAGCTGTAATATTAGAGAACGGAGCATTGAAAACAACCTGATTCGGGATGTATACTTTTTTACCATCATCGGTAATTATTTTTGTGGTTAAAAATCCAATTTCGATAACAGTTCCCGAGTTGGCTCCAATGGTGATATAATCTCCTACTTTAAAGGCTTTATCGATTCCGATGAGCATTCCTGAGAAGATACTAGAGACTAAATCTTTCAATGCTACCCCTGCAATGACCCCTGCCACTCCCAAGCTTCCGATGAATTTCCAAAGGAAATTGCTGAATCCCATGATCTCAAGAGCAATGAAAGTTCCCATCAGCATAATAATAAATCTGAAAACACTGATTAAGGTTACCAAAGAACTTTCCTTTTTGCTTTTAGGAAAAAATTTATGGAAAAATTTTACGGCAATCTGACTAAAATATTTGCTGGTAATCAAGAAGAATGAGAATACCAGAATTCCTACAATTAATTTTGGAGTAAGCTCTGCAAATTTTAAATACCAGTTTTCCAAGACTTTATAAACAACATCGAAGTAGCTTAAACCATTTTTTTGCATGAAGTAAAATTATTTACATTAAATATAAAAAAAATCAACAAAAATTTTGCCAGTCTTAAAAAGTCTACTAAATTTGTAGACTAACAAAACAAAATATTATGTCAATTAAACTAGGAGATACGGCACCCAATTTTCAGGCAGAAACCTCTGTCGGAGATATTAATTTTTATGACTATCTGGGAGATTCGTGGGGAATTTTATTTTCACACCCGGCAGATTATACACCAGTCTGTACGACGGAATTGGGGTATACTTCAAAACTGAAGTCGGAGTTTGAAAAAAGGGGAACTAAAGTCATTGCCCTGAGTGTAGATGGAGTAGAAGATCACCTGAACTGGATTAAAGATATTAATGAAACCCAGAATACAGATGTACAGTTTCCTATCATAGCAGATAAAGAAAGGAAAATTTCAGAATTATATGATTTTATTCATCCTAATGCTTCTGCGACTACGACAGTACGTTCGTTGTTAATCATTGATCCGGAGAAAAAAGTAAGATTAATTATCACATACCCGGCTTCTACCGGAAGAAATTTTAATGAAATTATTCGAGTGCTGGATTCTCTTCAGTTAGTTGATTCATATAAAGTGGCAACACCCGTAAACTGGGAAAACGGAGAAGATGTGATTGTCCCACCTGCAATTTCTACGGAAGATGCAAGAAAAATATTTCCGAAAGGCGTTACGGAAATAAAGCCGTATCTGAGATATACACCTCAACCTAATACATGATTTATTTGATTTTTTATAGTTTAGTTTTAATTTGTACGAAAAGCGCCCCAAAAATTTTGGGGCGCTTTCAAGATATACGATATGTATATGTGAAGTGATTCTATTTTACGTCGTTTACGACTTGTTTTGCTTTCGAAGTAGGAATATAGATACTGAAACCTAAATTGAAAGTAATGTTAGAAGTAAGACCTTCATTACCAAATCCGGTAACTCCAGCATATTTTACCAAACCTTCAAGACCGATATTCGGAGTAATGAAGTAAGAGTAACCAGGACCTACACCGAAATCCAGACCCGTTGTAGAAGTACCTCCTTTAGTAGATTGCCCTCCAATACCTAAGTTTCCTTCAAAAAACCATCTTCCGTGGTTTAATAAATTATCAACACCTTTCTCTCCCGGAGATAGATAGTAACGTCCTAAACCTCCTACAGCATAGGTAAATTGTGTTCCGGAATCTTTACTTACTTTACTGGTACCTAATGTTACGTATCCTCCGACAGCAACGTTATCTTTTATAAAATATGCACCCTTCGGCTGAATTGCGATGTCATATCCTGCGTCTGTGTTCAATCCGAATCTACTGGATATAAGGCTGCTTCCAACCATCCAGTTTCCTTTTTGAATTTGAGCATTCATAGTCGTAGCCAAACCAGCTACAGCAAGTATGCCGGTTAAAATCAGTTTTTTCATAATTTATCTTTTTAATAATTAATGTTTTATTATTTGTCAAATAAAGAAAAAACAAGAAATGTGCCATACTTGTTCAACACTTGGTGAATTTTTATAATTTTTGTTAATTTAATGAAAATTATTTTCTTTTAATTCGTAATTATAGTTAAAATTATAATTATATTAAATAAATAACAAAATAATAGAAACTACAATGCCTATAATTGTAAAAATAATTCCGCGCTTAAAAATTTTTGATTTTGGGTTAAACATCCAAAAACTTGATATGACAAAAAAGAAAAGAGATATGCCAAAAAAGGTATTTAATGGCGAAAGGGTGTCTTTAGATTGTGCCTTGTGCAATTTTGTCATCTTGTCCAAAACAAAAGGAAGTTCTTTTTTTGAGTATTTTGCTTCACCGGTTTCCGTATTATAAGTCCCCTGTTTGAAGGTTAAAATAGAGCCCTCTGTTTTTTCTACTTCCAGGTTTTTTATTTTTAATTCTTTGCCAAGTTCTTTTTCAGAAAGGTTTTTGTCGATTACTTTGTCATATTTTTTTTCTTTTTTAAGGAAATCTGTATCCCTGTAAACCAGCAGAACACCGCTCAAAGCATAAATAGCCATGATTCCCGCCAGAAAATATCCCAGATAGCGGTGTGTGATTCTCATGAAACTTCTTGTATCCTTAATCTTATCCATATCGTCTTTGTTTTTTAAAGTTTAAAAGTGGAAACTGCAAAATTGCAATTCCCACTCTTTTTATTTGAAGTAATTGGTATTATTAAATTATTAAAGTTTATACGTCAAAGTAAAATAATAATTTCTTGGTGTAATAGGGTTTACCGAATAATTTTCGTGTACATTATAGTTCACTACATCAAACAAATTTCCTACTTTTCCTTGGATCATGAATTTTTTCCATTCGTAGCCTAAACTTAAATCGACTGTTGTAAAGCCTTCAACATCGATCATTCTTGTAACTTGGGTTTGGTTTTTTGTGTCATTCCAGCCTGCTTTTCTGTCACCTGTGTAGAATGCTGTTGCACCAACTCTTAATCCTTTAGCAAAGTTTGTAAATGTGTAGAATACAGAAGCATTTGCTGTCACAGCAGGTGTTCTTACCAATCTTTGATCCTCAACATAGCCATAAACGTCAGGAGTTTCTGTGTACACAGAATTATTATATGACACTCCTCCTATTAATGATAAATTGGTAAGCGGATTTCCGGTGATATCCAATTCTACACCCCGGCTTCTTACTTTACCTGCAAATTCTTTTAAATTGGAATCTGAGTTCTGTGTACCATCAGCTTTGAATCTCGCTGTGTTGTAAGTATTATTGTTAATGATTTGATAAGCCGTTAAGTTAATGGCTACTGCATTATTAAATACATTCTTTTTAATACCAATTTCATACTGATCTACGGTAGAAGGTTTTAATGCTTCAAAATATACTGTAGTTCCTGTGTTTGGAACGAATGAGTTGGTATAAGTCGCAAATACTGAAAGATTATCATTTGGATTATAAACAATGCCAACTTTCGGAGAAAAAGCGTGATCTTCCGTTTTTGCACTTGTAGCAGCAACAGGGTTATTTGGCAAGAATATTTTATCACTGGACTCTCCGTTCGTTAAATAAGAAAAACGTACTCCAGCTAATAATTTTAAAGATTTTGTTAGTTCTACAAGATCTTGTGTATAAATTCCCAATCTTCTTGTAGGAATTCTTCTTCTGTACGTTTTATCAGCGGTTGGCATTGCTCCTTCATTACTCCATGTAGAAGGATCATTTAGAAGTAATGTACCTAAAGTTGTACTGCTTAGTTTGAAAGTATATGAATCAGCCTGACCATAATCACCGTCGGTTCCTACTAAAAGTTTATGAACTATATTTCCTGTTTTAAATTCTCCATTTAAGTTGATCTGCAGGGAAGTGTAGTTTTGCTCATTATAAGTTCTTCCAACAGGTCTTGTCCAAGACGGATTGAAATTATTGTTTTTTGAATTATAAGCCCACTGAATCCTCTCTGTAGAAAAATAATCTTTCGTATAGTTTTGATAAGAAGCTACAGCGTTTAAAGCCCAGTTGTTATTAAATTTATGATTTAAAATCACATCGGTTGAAGCCTGTTGATTGGTTTGATATTGCCAATTTGCTCCAAAGAATTGATTTCTTCCAATTTCGGTTGCCAATCTTGAAACTCCGGTAGCATTATCCGTGACACTTCCGATTCCAAAATCCGGTGTGAAATTATGGTATAAATAATCACCTTCTACTATTAACTGTGTATTTTCACTAAGATTAAAAACAAAAGACGGGTTGAAATAATTCTTTTTAGATTGTACCAAATCCCTGAAACTTTCAGCATATTCATAAGCTCCGTTTACTCTAAAAGCAATATTTTTTGATAGAGGTCCATAAATATCAATTGTTGGTTTGTAAGAATTCCAGCTTCCGGCACTGAAGCCAAATGCACCTCCAAATTCGAATTTTGGTTTTTTTGTGATTAAGTTTACAATTCCACCAGGACCAACGTTTCCATATAACATTGCATTCGCTCCTTTTAAAACTTCAACTCTCTCCAAGCCGCTTACTTCAGGAAAAACCCCACTATTTACTTTAGCTCCGTTTTTGAAAATATTATCGTTCCCAAATGTGAAACCACGTCCACCAAAACTATCCTGAGAACCGCCTCTTGCAGAAGTTAAGTAAATACCATTTACATTTCTAATAACATCACTCAACTGTTTAGCCTGTTGCTGCTCAATGATTTCGTGCGTTACAATCGACATAGCCTGCGGATTTTCCATTACCGTAAGGTTAGACTTTGTAGAAAGCGGTCTCGCTTTGTTGGGATTTCCTGTTTTATGTAAGTTCACGTCTTCAATGGTCTGAACTCTGACAGTATCCGCTTCCGTATTTTTCATTTGTGCAGATAAGGATATCGCTGTGAACAATAATCCTAAGGTAACCAGCTGTTTTTTCATTCGTACTATTATTATTTAGAGAGGTTTTAAATAAGTGGCAAAAGTAAGGCTTATTTAGAATTATTCGAAATAAAAATAATGATTTTTATCACTTTAATTAAGAATTAATAATTCCCGAACACGACAAAACAGATAATATTTTTATAGATATATTTGTTAAAAATAAAAATTATGCAATTGGTAAAAGTAGGTTTGTGTGCATTCGGGATGAGCGGAAAGGTTTTCCATGCCCCGTTTCTAAAGGAACATCCGGGATTTTTTATGTCTGCAGTAGTGGAAAGAAGCAAGGAAGATTCAAAAGAAAAATACCCTGAGGCAACCATTTATCGATCAGTAGAAGAAATGCTGAAAAATGCAGATATTGAGCTGGTTGTAGTGAATACACCCGTTCAGACTCATTTTGAATATACCAAAATGGCGCTCGAAGCCGGAAAAAATGTAGTGGTTGAAAAACCTTTTACAGTTAATGTTTCCCAGGCAGAAGAACTGGTAAAACTGGCAGAAGAAAAGGGATTGTTTCTAAGTGTTTATCAAAACAGAAGATTCGACCGTGATTATCTTCAGGTACAAAAAATCATGAGTGAAGGAAACGTAGGCAATATTAAAGAAGCCGAAATCCGTTTCGACAGATTCCGCACCGAGCCAAGCGGGAAAGCCCATAAAGAAAATCCGGAAGCTACTGGTTCTGGCTCGCTTCACGATTTGGGATCACATTTGGTCGATCAGGCGGTGCAATACTTTGGTTTTCCGGAAAGATTGTTTGCAGATGTTTTTTCTATGAAAGGAAAAGAGTTTGCGAATGACTATTTTGAAATTATTTTATTTTATCAAAATGATTTGAGAGTAAGGTTAAAATCTTCGGTTTTCACTAAGGAAGCACATTATGCATACGCTATTCATGGGGAAAAAGGAAGCTTTTTGCAAGAACGAACAGATAATCAGGAAAATGAATTGGTCGCAGGAGCTGTTCCCGAATATGGAAAAGAATGGACGCAGCCTTTAAAAGAACCGGATGGAATTCTGAATTATTTAAATGAAAATAAAGAAACCCAAAGAATTTTTACATCAAGCGAACCCGGAAATTATATGAATTATTATCAGCAGATCTATGAATTTATTGTTTTCGGATATGCATTGCCATCACCGGCAGAAGAAATCATCAAAAACATGAAGATCATTGATGCAGCCTGGGAAAGTTCTAAGGAAGGGAAAATTGTAACTTTGTAAGTATTTGATTCGGAGGGTTTTAGTGTTTGAGAGTGGGTGTTTTTAGAAAAAAGTATTAAAAATTTAATTCTCAAATACTCTCACCCTCAAACCCTCCAACTCCAAAACTCTCCAACCCAATTATCCTTCTCCCAGCATTTCCTGAAGTTCCAGCCATCTCATTTCGTGGTTTTCCAGTTTTTCGGAAATGGCTTCGAGGTCTGCAGAAAGTTTTGAAATCTTTTCATAATCAGATTCATTGTTGAGAGAATCTAGGATTTCAGCTCTTTTTGTTTCCAGTTCGGGCATTTCTTTTTCGATGGTTTCTAATTCTTTTTGTTCTTTAAAGGAAAGTTTTTTCTTTTTAAACGAGTTTTGAGAAATATTTGGTGCGGAAACAGGCTCTTTTACTGGCTCAACTTTCTGAACTGCCGATTTTTCCAAAGATTCTTCGCGGCTTTTTGCTTCACGATATTCTGAGAAATTTCCGACAAAATCTTTAATTTTTCCTTCTCCTTCGAAAGCTAAAATATGATCAACAATTCTGTCCATAAAATATCTGTCGTGGGAAACGATAATCAGTGAACCTTGAAACTGTTGCAAAAAGTTTTCAAGAACCGTGAGTGTCGGAAGATCCAAGTCATTGGTAGGCTCATCAAAGATCAGGAAATTCGGATTCTGATATAAAATATACATCAGATGCAATCTCCTTTTTTCACCTCCGGAAAGCTTTGAAATCGGAGAATACTGCGTCTGGTCGTCAAATAAAAATAATCTTAAAAACTGCGATGCAGAAAGACTTTTTCCGTTGGCCAAAGGATAAAACTCCGCAACTTCTTTAATAAAATCAATGACTCTTTCATCTTCTTTATACTGCAATCCTTTTTGAGAAAAATATCCGAAATGAATGGTTTCCCCGGTTTCAATTTCACCATTATCAAATTTTTCAAATCCCTGGATAATATTTAAAAGCGTCGATTTCCCAACTCCGTTTTTTCCTACGATTCCTACTTTTTCACCTCTTTGAAATTGGTAGCTGAAATCTTTAAGCAACACTTTATTTCCAAAACTTTTATCAATATGTTTTAGTTCAAGGATTTTTTTACCCAAACGTTTCATTTCAAAATCCAGTTCCAGGCCTTGTTTTCGGGTGTCGGTTTTAGCTACTTTTTCCGTTTCGTAGAAAGAATCGATTCTTGATTTTGATTTTGTCGTTCTTGCTTTTGGCTGTCTTCGCATCCACTCTAGCTCCTTTCTGTAAAGGTTGTTGGCCTTATCGATCGTTGCATTTAAGTTGTCCTCACGAATCATTTTGTTCTCAAGATATGTTGCATAAGAACCGTTGTGAATGTAAAGGTTTTTGTCTTCCAGCTCCCAGATGATATCGCAGACACTGTCTAGAAAATACCGGTCGTGGGTTACCAGTAATAAGGTGATTTTAGCTTTATTCAAATAATTTTCAAGCCATTCTACCATTTCTACATCGAGGTGGTTGGTGGGCTCATCCATGATGAGAAGGGTATGACGGTGTTCCGCTCTGGTTTCCGTTAACAATTTTGCCAGTGCCACACGTTTGATCTGTCCTCCGGAAAGGGTTCCCATTTTAGCTTCCAGATCTGTGATTTTAAGCTGGGAAAGAATCTGTTTCATTTCATTTTCCAGATCCCAGGCTTTGTGGGCTTCCATTTCGGCTAATGCTTTTTCAATAAAATCATTGTCTGTGGAATGAAGCGATTTATGATAATTTTTCAGAGCTTTGATCGGTGCAGAATCCAACGTCATCATGAATTCCTCAATGGTAAGATCAGAATTAAAATCAATTTCCTGATCAAACAAAACCACCTGTATATCTTTATTAATATTCACTGTTCCGCTGTCTGCTACTTCTTTTCCCATCAGGATTTTCAGAATGGTAGATTTTCCGCTTCCGTTTTTGGCTACAATGGCAATTTTGTCCCCTTCATTGATGTGAAAAGAAATATTTTCAAACAAAACTTTAATGCCATAAGATTTGGTGAGATTTTCAACAGAAACGTAATTCATTGGAATGTAATACTTTAATTTAAAACTTAAATCGAGCCGCAAAAATACGAAAATGTATCAACAAAAACTTTTAAATAAAGCGATTCCGAAACAGCAGATTCTGGCGTTTTTTTTAAATTGAAAATAATAACGATTCTTTGATTGTTTTAAATTATTATTCATTAAATAGTATTTTGTTTGTGATTTTTTAATTGAAATTAATAAAATTTTGATTTTAATATATTTTGTATTGATTTTTGATGTAGCTTTATGTAACTAATTTTAAAAATTAAAACTATGATGCAAATTAACTTTTGGGCTATTCTTGTAGCCGCAATCGTCCCTCTCATTATGGGATTTATCTGGTATCATCCAAAAATTTTCGGTACTGTTTGGATGCGTGAAGCCGGATTGTCGGAAGATAAAATGCAGGGACAGATGATAGGAGTTTTTATTTTCTCACTGATTTTATCGGCGCTCATGGCCTTTTTCCTTCAGATGGTGACGATTCACCAGTTTGGAGCTATGGGAATGGTCGGCGGCGACGAGATGAACGCCAAAGATTCTTACACCGCTTTCATGAAAGACTACGGAATGGCTTACCGTTCTTTTGGTCACGGCGCTTTGCATTCTTTTATGGCAGGGATATTTTTTGTTTTTCCTCTTATTGCCATTAATGCCATGTTTGAAAGAAAATCCTGGAAATACACCATGATCAATACGGCGTATTGGACGATCACCATTACCATTATGGGAGGAATTATTTGCGGATGGTATGCCGTAGATGGTTTTTATTGGGTGACTCAAAAATAATTTTAACGGTTTAAAAGATAGGGCTACATTTGTGTGGCCTTTTTTATGTCTTATAATTTAAAAATATACTCCACTGTTTCAGATTTACCTGAATATTGGAACACTGTGATTGGGAACCATAATATTATGCTTTCCAAAGAATATTTCCATGTTCTTGAAGTGTCCTCTCCTCAAAATATGCGATGTTATTTTGTGGGATTTTTCCTGGATAATGAATTGATTGGTGGCGCTTTGTTTCAATATCTGGACTTTCAATATCATTCTACTTTTCAGAAAAACCAGGTTTGGTGCAGCATCAGGAATTTCTTTGGACGGCAGTTCAGCAAAGATGTGATGATTCTCGGAAATAATATGCTGACCGGGCAAAACGGGTTTTATTTCGATTCGTCAAAAATTAATCTAGAACAGGTTGTTCCTCTTCTGGATAAAGCGGTTTGTAAGATGCAAAAAGAGATCAGAAAAACGTCTTTGATAATTTATAAAGATTATCAGTCGAATTTTGTTACTTATTTTAATGATAAGGCGCATCAGGCTTACTTTAAATTTTCAGTGCAGCCGACAATGATTTTAAAATTAAGAAAGCAATGGTTGAATTTTGAAGACTATTTAAATGATTTTTCAACAAAATACAGAACCAGAGCCAAATCTGCCAAGAAAAAATTACAGGGAATCGAGAAGAGGGAGCTTCATTTGAGAGAAGTGAAAAAGCTTCAGAAAGAAATGAATTTCCTCTACCAGAATGTCGCGGAAAATGCACCTTTCAATACATTTTTCCTGGCTGAAAATCATTTTGAAATGATGAAGGAAAATTTAAAAGATAACTTTAAAATCTTTGGATATTTTTCAGAGCAAAAGTTAATTGGTTTCTATACTTTAATCCTGAATAATGAAGATATTGATACCTATTTTTTAGGTTACAATAAAGAACTTCAAAAGGAAAAACAACTTTATCTGAATATGTTGTTGGATATGGTGGATTTTTCAATCCATCATCAGTTTAAAAGAATTATTTTCGGAAGAACAGCTTTGGAAATAAAATCGACTATCGGCGCAGAACCCGTAGAAATTTTCGGATTAATTAAACATAAAAGTTTTCTTGCCAACCAATTCATGAAAAATATTTTTCCTTCACTTTCCCCAAAAACAGAATGGATTCAGCGAAAACCGTTTAAATGATTTTAAACACAAATGACACAAATATTTTCATGGATAACACAAATGAAATTAAAAAAAAGATAATTACAATCATCTGCTTAATCTACAAAATCCGCGAGAGAATTCCAAAACACAAATAACACAAATGTTCTCACAAATAAACACAATGTTTTATATCAATAGGAACGGGCTTTAGCCCGTTTAAAAAAATAAAATAAATCAATCGGCTTTAGCCAAAACATAAAAATCAATCCAAAGTCAATCTTTTCAAAGACCAGGAACTCCCATTATAAATATCCAAATCAACCTTCGCATTAATCCCGTGAACAATTCCGTTTTCTGTAAACTGCCAAAAATCCCAGTCGTCATTGGGTGATGGAGTAGGAACATCATTGTAATTGGCCAGCCAAAGTGGATAATCATCAAATTCTCCCTTCAGAAAGTCTTTGTAATAATGATAATAGGTGTAGATAATAGGTTTTTCGCCATATGTTTCCTCAATGATTTTACACCAGATTTTCAAATCTTCGAGCAACTTTTTGTTAGTCTTACGTTTCGGAATTTTTTCAATATCTAAAATTGGAGGGAGATCTCCGCTTTCCAGTTTTACATTTTCAAGAAAATTATTTGCCTGAATTACAGGATCTTCATCAACTCTGTAAAAATGATAGGCTCCGCGGATCAATTCATGCTTTTTTGCCTGTTCCCAAAACTCATCAAAATGTTTATCAGCATTTCGGTTGCCCATCGTAGCGCGCATCACGACAAATTCCAGAGGGATGGTTCTATTTCCGATACTTAAACTGTCCCAGTTGATGTCTTCTCTGTTTTGATAATGCGAAATATCAAATCCATAGGTCTTATTAAGATTATCAGACAAGATTTTTTGAATTCTTAAAGCTTCCGCTTCAGTGTTATGAAGTTTTTTATGTTTAAATTTATTAAAGTACAGCGCGTAATAATAGCTTATAGATTGCTTTAAATAAAGACCTGTTCCTACCAAAGCAATTATTAAAATTATCAATACTACTTTTCGACGCAAAAAATAGTTCTTTCGTCGCTTCTGGTGGATCTTGGCGGTCTTTTTGCTGTATTTTCTCTGAGTCATAAAGTTTTGCAAAACTAACTTTTTTCAATACTAAATGCTAAATAAAATCAGTAAATTTGTCTACTATGGAAACACGCGAAAAAATCATCATTATTGGAGGTGGTTTTGCGGGACTGCAACTTGCAAAAACATTGAACAATAAAAATAAAAAAGTAATTGTTCTGGATCGGGTAAACCACCACATGTTCCAACCTCTATTTTATCAGGTAGCGTGTGGGAGGATCGAGCCTTCCAATATTTCTTTCCCTTTCAGGAAAATTTTTCAGCGTTCCAGAAATACGCAGTTTCGTTTAACGGAAGTTAAAGAAATTGATACCGCAAACAATAAAGTCATTACGGACGAAGCCGATTTCAGCTATGATAAATTAATCATCGCGACAGGCTGTAAAACCAATTTTTTCGGCAATAAAGATCTTGAAGGCAGAGCTTTCGGAATGAAAAATACTCAGGAAGCGATCAGCATCAGAAATCATGTGTTAATGACTTTCGAAAAACTGATTATCGAGAAAAGCCGAAGCGACGACGGAAACTGGAATATCGTTATCGTAGGAAGCGGTCCGACGGGAGTAGAATTAGCCGGAGCTTTTGCGGAAATGAAAAAAGAAATTCTTCCGAGAGACTATCCGTATATGAATTTTGATCATCTTAAAATCATTCTGATAAGCTCTACAGAAAAACCATTAGCGGTAATGAGTCCTGAAGCTCAGGAAAAATCTGAAAAATATTTGAAAGATTTAGGAGTAACATTCCTGAGTCAGGAATATGTTACAGATTACGACGGCGACAAAGTGTACATGAAAAGCGGGAAGAGCATTCCTTCTAATAATGTAATCTGGGCAGCAGGTGTGACGGGAAATGTGGTAGATGGTTTTTCTCAGGAGAATTTAATGAAAAACAGATATATAGTCGACAGATATAATAAAGTAAAAGGCTACGAAAATATTTATGCAATCGGGGATATTGCCTACATGGAAACACCAAAATATCCGCAGGGTCATCCGCAGGTTGCCAACGTAGCGATTAATCAGGCAAAAAATTTAGGAAAAAACCTTTTAAAGAAGGGTGTTAATGATTGGGTAGAATATGAATATGATGATAAAGGTTCATTGGCAACCATCGGAAAACACAGGGCTGTTGTAGATTTACCATATATAAAATTCCAGGGATTTCTGGCATGGTATTTCTGGATGTTTTTACACTTGATGTTGATTTTAAGTGTAAGAAATAAACTGGCGGTGTTCTTCAACTGGATGTGGAGCTACTTCAATAAAGATTCTTCTTTACGATTAATAATTTTGCCCAATAAGAAAAACGAAACATTACAATGAGAATTGACATTATAAGCGTACTTCCGGAATTGATGGAAAGTCCGTTTCAGACTTCTATCTTAAGGAGAGCGATGGATAAAGGATTGGCAGAAGTACACTTTCATCATCTGAGAGATTGGGCCACGAACAAGCACAGGCAGATAGACGACGAGCCTTACGGAGGCGGGGCGGGAATGGTAATGATGGTAGAGCCGTTGGACAAGTGCATTTCTGAACTGAAATCTCAAAGAGAATATGATGAGGTAATTTACCTTACTCCGGACGGGATCACTTTAAATCAAAAAATCGCCAATACACTTTCTATTAAGAATAACCTGATCTTTTTATGTGGCCATTATAAAGGAATAGATCAGCGTGTGAGAGATCTTCATATCACGAAAGAAATATCGATCGGTGATTATGTTTTAACGGGTGGAGAGTTGGCTGCGTGTGTTTTGGCAGATTCTGTGATCCGACTTCTTCCCGGTGTTTTGAATGACGAGCAAAGCGCATTGACGGACAGTTTTCAGGATGATCTGTTATCTCCGCCGATTTATACAAGACCCGAAGTTTACAAAGGTCTGGAGGTTCCTAAAATTCTTTTAAGCGGAAATTTTGGGAAAATTGAAGAATGGCGTCATGATGAAGCAATAAGGATTACGAAAGAAAAACGTCCTGATCTGCTAGGAAATTGATCGTTAAAATTTGTTAAATAAGAATTATTTTTCTATTTTTTAAAAAATTAAGTTTAGAATGGAATAAAAATTGCTCGTATTTGATTTATGATTAAAATTTAGCTTAAATTCATATTGATAAATAATTTTTATTCTAATAAATTTAAGTTTAATATATTTTTTTAATTTTACTTTAATCAGAGATAAAAAAGAATAATTAAAAATTTTAACCTAATATTAGTAAATAGATTTTTATTTTTTGTTAAGAATGGTATATTTTGAGTAAGAAATTAATGTGAAAAATATACAAAATAATTAATGATATATTAAAAAAAATAATAAATTTACATTCTGAAGTTGAGATGTAAATTTTAATTTTAAGAAATACGTGTTGATGGAGCTGTTCAGTTTTTACAACGTTGAAAATTTATTTTTACCGGATCCAATGCCGAAACATAAGTTAGACCCCACCATATCGGGGCTTAGGAATTGGGACGAGAAAAAATATCAGAACAAGCTCTTTAAAATATCACACGTCTTTCAGCTGATGAAGGAGGAAAATGGTGTATTGCCTTTTATGATCGGTTTGTCAGAAGTTTCCGGAAGGAAAGTGTTGGAAGACCTTGTGAAGATGGAACCTTTTAATTCGCAGTATGGAATTGTCCACTACAATTCTATGGATGAAAGGAATGTAGATGTAGCTTTATTGTATGATATGAATAAGATTGAAGTGGTAGACTCTCAAACTATTACTTTCTTCTTTGAAATAATAAAAAAAAACACAGAAAACTACGACACAACTAGGGATGTACTTTATTCAAAAGTAAAATATAAAGGAGAGGTCATTAATGTTTTTATCGCGCATCTTCCCTCTAAGCGTAAGAAAGATATTAATAAACCCAAAAGAGCCTTTATACTTAATGAAATTCGGGGGCGAATTTTGAATTTAGTCAATGAAGAGAAAGAACATGTGATTTTGTGTGGTGATTTTAACGAAAACCCAGATGATGAAAATTTAGTAAAAATTCTCTATGATGACGCGCATGGAAAGGTTTTAGAAAACCCTTTTCAGCAGTTATTTTCCACAAGAAATTATTCTACTTTTCATTATAAATCTGGACTGCTGTTTGACCAGATCATTTTGTCGAAGTCTTTCTTCACAAAACAATCTGCTCTGCATTTTCAGGACGCGGAAGTATTCCGATCCGAAAAAATCAGCAGCCGGAACAGGAAATTTGAAGGGCGACCCTTCCGAACTTATGCAGGTACACGGTATTTGGGCGGATACAGCGATCATTTTCCGGTTTTCGTGAGTTTCAAAAAAGATGGCACAACGTAAAAACATGAATAATAAAAAAAGTAGAAAATGAAAAATTCAAGCAACACAAACTATCATTTAGATTCAATCGACAAGGAAATCATTTACATGTTGATGGACAATGCTAAAACGTCATTAGCGCACATTTCGAAAAATGTTGGAATTTCAACAACTGCCGTTCACCAGAGAATTAAGAAACTGGAACATGCGGGTGTGATTGAAAACTCAATTTCATTCTTAAATCCTAAAAAAATCGGATATAAGGTTATTTCGTATATTGGTGTATTCCTAGATCAGCCAAGCAACTATCCTGATGTGGTAAAATCTTTAAAAGATATTAATGAAGTGGTGGAAGCTCATTATACAACAGGAAACTATACAATCTTCCTGAAGGTTCTTTGCAAGGATAACGATCACTTGATGCAGATTCTTAGCAAACTTCAGAAACTAAAAGGAGTTACAAGAACAGAAACTTTCATATCTTTGGAACAAGGTATTTACAGACAATTGAAAGTATAACAGATTATGAATATTGCTCAGTATTTGGATTCAACTTATTTGAAAACGCCCGCGCAATCAGGGCTTTCAGATGAAGAAACTTTACAGATAGATAAAGATCTTGCTCAGGAAGCGATCGAAAACGGAATTTTTGCCGTGATGATACGCCCGGATTATGTATCTGAAATCAAAAAATATCTTCTGGAAAGGAATTCAAATGTTGTGGTAGGAACTGTAATCGGTTTTCACGAAGGAACTTATTCCATCGATGAAAAACTGGCAGAAGCCTCAAAAGCAATAGCTGACGGAGCCGATGAATTGGATTTTGTTATTAATTATAATGCATACCTGAAAGGAAATCTGGGCTTGGTAAAAGAAGAATTTGTAAAATGTACACTGTTGTGCGTGCAGCATCATAAAATTGCAAAATGGATTATTGAAATTGCAGCTTTATCTGATGAACAAATTGCAGACCTTACTAAAAACATTTCCCATTGGGCAGAAGAGAACTTTTCTGAAAACGACCTGTCAAAAATTTTCGTAAAATCTTCAACGGGCTTTTATAAAACTACCGGTGAAAAGCCTAACGGAGCAACATTTGAAGGTGTAAAAATAATGCTTGATAATGCCGGGAAACTTCCTGTAAAAGCTGCAGGAGGGGTAAGAACTCCCGAAGATGCGGAAAAAATGATCACTATGGGCGTAAAAAGAATAGGAACTTCTTCAGCATTGGCTTTAATTAAAAATCAATCTGCTTCTGAAGGTTATTAATACAAAAATATTTATTTAAGATAATGCAAAAAGAAACCCATCAGTATTGATGGGTTTTTTATTTTTTATGCCTGTTGAGCTAGATATTCTGAATAGAACTCTTGAGTTTCTTTGATCAGAGCATCCATTTCCTCTAAAGTAAAGACTTCCAAAAATTTCTTTCTGAAATCTTTAAAGTGAGGAACCCCACGGAAATAATTGCTGTAATGCTGTCTCATTTCGATCAATCCCAATCTTTCGCCTTTCCATTCTGCACTCCATTCTGCATGTTGGCGAACGGCTAATAATCTGTCTGCAATCTCAGGTGCCTGCAAATGTTCCCCGGTTTTAAAGAAATGTTTAATCTCATTAAAAATCCATGGATAACCAATCGCTGCACGACCGATCATGATTCCGTCGCAGGCGTATTTTTGTTTGTACTCCAAAGCTTTTTCAGGAGAATCGATGTCACCGTTCCCGAAAATCGGAATTTCAATATTTGGATTTTGTTTAATTCTTGAAATATGTTCCCAATCCGCTTCACCTTTGTACATCTGCGCACGGGTTCTCGCGTGAATGGTCAGTGCCTTGATTCCGGTTTCCTGAAGACGTTCTGCAACTTCATCAATGTTGATGGATGTGCTGTCCCATCCCAGACGGGTTTTTACCGTAACAGGAAGACTGGTAGAACTTACCACGGCTTTTGTAAGACGAACCATAAGGTCGATGTCTTTCAAAACTCCGGCTCCGGCTCCTTTGCAAACCACTTTTTTTACCGGACATCCGAAATTGATATCTACAAGATCGGGGTTTACAGTCTCCACAATTCTTGCCGACATGGCCATTGCCTCCTCATCACCACCAAAAATTTGGATTCCGACAGGTCTTTCGTAATCGAAAATATCTAGTTTTTTTCTACTTTTTATCGCATCACGAATTAGCCCTTCAGAAGAGATAAACTCAGAATACATCAAGTCTGCACCATGCATTTTGCACAGCCTTCTGAATGGCGGATCACTTACATCCTCCATCGGTGCAAGCAAAAGCGGAAATTCCGGCAGTTCTATGTTGCCTATTTTTATCATGGCGCAAATTTACAAAATTCTAAATTATGTAGTAATAGAGTTTATAAGTAGTAATTATTTGAATTAATAAATTGAATTAAACTGCGTAGAAATGCTTTCAGCATATAAAAAATAATGATTTAAAAACAAGCAACCAAAACTAAAAACTCGCCTTCACCTGCATACTTCCAATGTGAATTGTTCTGTCTCCAGAATTTCTTCCTTCGTAGTTTAAATTTAATTGTAAGAAAGAATTGATCGCCTGCTGAATGAAAACACTCCAAACCTGGTTTTTCCCCGGCTTCAGACCATCCAACATCTGGTTTCCGACAATGCTAAAATTATTGCCTGTAAAATTATTATTAATGAAAGAAAAATTACCCCTAATTGTGGTTTTTCTGCGCTCCCACTGGATTGTTCCTGTGATATCAAATGCTTTCAGAAGCTCTTCTCCATCCACTCTGTCTTTTTGACGGAAAGCCGAAGAAAGCTCGGCCTGAATGGCGTCCGTAAACTTATACGTAGCTTTTGGCTTGGTTTCAAAATTATTCAAACGGTAATCTCTCGTCTGGAACAACTGCGATGAATTTTGAATATCATGAACGGAATTTTCCCAGTCTACCCGGAATTCTTTGTTAAACCAATATCCGATATTTAAGAAATGGGAGGTTTGTTCCCTTTCTTCGTTACTGAAATTGGCATTCACAAGATTGTCATTCGAGATAAAGCGGTAGTTTCCGTTCCAGCCGGATTTTTCTGTCGGGCTGAACTGTACAGATGCCAGAATATTCTGATTTTTAAGAATCTGGTCATCATTTTTTTCAAAAGGATTTAATACTAAAACTCTATCCTTTTTATAGAAAGAGTTTTGTGAATTTAATGAAATATTAAAATTCCAACGTTTTAAAAATTTATTTTCAGAATTAAATACAATGGAAGGATTCACAAATAAAGCCAGCTGAATTTTATTCTTATTGGAAGGAATATACCTCACGGAATTCGTATAAACCCGGATGTATTGTGCCAAATCTGAATATTCAGCAATCTCAAATTCGTCAAGCTGCTGTACGCCATCGCCATTATAATCTGTCCATTTGTAAATACCTTGTCCGTCCGTTACTTTGATATACTGAAATTCTCTTTGCGCTTCCTGTCCGTTTCCAAGCTCGTAGAAAGCCTGCAAACGCATACCATTCCTGAAAAGCTGCTGGTTGTAAAGAATATTGCCGACTACAAAATCATTGTTTCTGGACACATCAATATCCTGATTCTGATAGAAGAATTTTCTGTAGTGGATTAGTGCATTCAGTGTCGTTTTTTCGGTTTTAATGATCTGGCTTTCCGCCATGAAACCTAAGATATTATTCATGCTCTGAAGCCTGTTGTCACGCACCGAGTCGTTGTCACGCATATACACTTTCGCGAGCAATTTTGTTCTTGTACTGTCTCCGATTTTCTTTTGAACAAAAATTTCTTTCCAGCTGAAACTGGTGACATCCATAAGCTGGGTGTCGTTGTATTTCTTTTCGTTGTGTTCCATGCTTCCACCCAATGCCCAGCTTCCTTTTTTGCCGGTATATTCGGTTGAAACACCACCTCGTATGAATTTTGTATCCTGAAGTGTGGCCGTTGTATTCAGGTAAGATAAACTACCTTTTGTGAAAAATTTTCCTTTGATCCAGCCAAAATCGAGGTCGTTTTTAATTCCTTTATAAGAATCTTTTTCATCAAGATAATTGATTCTGTAGTTTAAAGTTGATTTGTTATTCCATTTATTAAGGAAGCTGAAAATAAATCTGTTTTGCGTTCTTCCGCTGAATTCCTGCGTAAGGTTGAAATCTCTTGAGAATTCCACATCATTGATCCGGTCGAGAATGTGAAACTGACTGTCTATATATTGATATTCAAAATTCGGAGTTCCTTTCCAATTGTTTTTGGAGAATGTTTTATTTCCGAAAACCCTCCACGCATAGCCGATATTTTGATATGAATCTCTTGAAGAAAATAAATTCACATCATAATTACTCAAAGAAATATCTGCACCTATTTTTCCGTCTTTTAAAAGATATTCGGAGTTTAAGGAATAGACCTGTGATTTCTCCGGAGAAGGCAGTTTTCTTACGGCTCTGTAATCTCCCTGGTTTGGCCCGACATATTCAAAAACACGTCCGTTATTGGTGGTTTGTGTAATTTTATAATCACCAAGATTAGCCCCGAAATAGGTGAAAGAAACCGTATAAAGCGTCTGGGTCGCATCTGTAGAAAATTCGTAATAATTTCCATTAGGATTTTGAATCAGTCGGTAAAGGATTTTGTTCACATCATATTCTGTTACCACACCGGACGGAGCGTACATGAGGTTCGGATTGTTTCCTGCTTCAGCAAGAATTTTTTCGTCCTCAGGAGAAAGATTTAAAGAAAGCGGAGCATTTTTGTTGTCATTTTCCATAAACCAGTTTAATCCCAGTTTTAATTTTTCTCTTTTATGCTCAACTTTTCCTGTGAATAAATATCTTGAATAATTTCTATTGGTATAGTTATAAGAAATCGTAATGAAGTTCTGCTGGAAAATCGGTCGGAAACTGGTAAAGGTAACTTCACCCGTATTGTAATTAATGATATAATCTTGGTTTTCACCACGCTTCATTAAAATACCATCAATAAAAACCTGCTCAGAACCTGAGATCAGAGTGATAAACTGCTCGCCGTTTTTCCCAGTAAGACGGTAAGGTCCCTGGTTTCCTTCAACCCCCTGAAAACGAATTCTGTTGAATTCACTTCGAGCGACACCGGCCGAGATATCTACAAAAGTTTTATTTTCTTTACCGAATTCCGTCTGAAATTCAAGACCCATGCTTCGTCTCTGGTATTTTGCAAAATAATTTTTAGCTTCTACCAAATCAAGATGTCCGGCTCTGAGGATAGATTTATCCTTAATATTCAGCTGCATATAGATCTTGTCAAACTCTTCCAGGGTCTGTGTATATCCATCTGCCTGAATCGGTAAGTTGTGATCTGAAATACTGGCCAAAATCGTGACATCCTTAGAAAGTCTACCTGAAATTTGAAGATCCATCGAACTCTGCACCGATTGTCCCTGATTATTACCAAATGTAATCCCCCGAATAATCGAACCTTTAGAATTAAGTTCTCCTAAAAATCTTTTTTTGTCGTTTCTGGCAAGTACGGCTTCATCTACAATTACCCTGTTGCTGGTTTTTACAAAATCAAGGGTGTCTTTGGCGAAAATATCCTGTTCAAATTTTGCGGCGAGGATGCTGTCATGCCTGATACTATCCTGCCTGAGACTGTCTTGGGGAAGGTTGGGGTTTTTCCACGTGAAAACCTGGGCGTTACCAGAAAATATGCCCATGAAGAGTAACACGAATATTAGAATGTAATTCCGCAAGCCTTCTTTTAAAATAATTGGTAAAAATAACTAAAAAATGTTAACGATAAGGGGTTTAGCATCATTAACAAAAAATTAATCCAATTATTGTCTTGTATTGAAAAAATGAAGTAATTTTGTTACGTAAATTATTAATAATTAAAATTTTAAATCATGAAGAAAATTTATTCGTTTTTTGCTGCAGTTGGTATGGCTGCTAGTTTTATGGCACAGACAACAGTAGCTTCGGATAATTTTAGCTACACCGGAGCTTTAAATGCAAATGGATGGGTATCTCACAGTGGAACAGCAGGACAGCTTACAGCAAATGGATCTACAGCAAATTTAGCCGCAGGAAATTCTGAAGACGTAAACCTTGCTTTTTCTACAGTATATACCATTGCTCCAGGAGTTGTAAACAAAGCAGATTATTCAGCTACAATCAATGTGCCAAATGGTACTGGCCTTACTACTACAGGGGATTATTTTTTAATGCTTGGTGGTACAGCAGGTGCATCTGTAACTTTTTTCTACGGAAGATTGTATATTAAAGGAAGCGCTACAGGATATACATTAGGTGTTTTAAATAACAGTGGAGGAACTGCCACACCGGCTTACGGTACTGAGATTCCTTATGGAACTCCTGCAAATATTACAGTAACATATACGATAGATAATTCTGTAACTCCTGCTACTAATGCAGCGACATTACAAATCAACTCTCAACCATTATTGACAAATGCTACAGGTACTTCTGCAGCGGCGACTCAGTTGGCATCTGTTGCGATCAGAGAGGCTGGTAATGCTTCATCAGGTACAGGAAATATCAGTATTGATAACTTAGTGGTTAGAACATATAGTTCAACTTTAGCGGTTTCGGATGTATCTAAAGCTAAAGGAAACTTGGTTAAAAATACTTTCGTTACCAATGAAGAGATCACTTTCGGAGCTCAGGCTAAAGATGTGAAAGTGTACAATATGTTCGGACAAGTAGTAAAAACTGCTTCTGTAAAAGAAAACGAATCTTTAAATGTTTCTGAATTACAAAAAGGAAGCTATATCGTAACAGGTACAGTAAACAACCAGCCTGTTTCTCAAAAGATTTTAAAGGACTAATTTAAAAATATTTCAGATATTCAAAACAGCCATTTCCAGTGAAGTGGCTGTTTTTTTTGTTTTAAATTTTTAATAATTAAATAGAATAAATTAATGTAAAAAAGTCATTATAATTTGATTTGTTTTAAATTAAATAAATGTATATCAGTGTATTGTTGAATTTAATTCACTACTGTGGTACTATTTTTGTACTCTCTAAGCCATCATCACACAAAATAATTTACCATGAGAAAAATTTTTACTTTTATCGGATTCGTTTCGGTAATTGCATTTGCGAATGCTCAGATTGTTATCAGTGAAATTTATGGTGGAGGGGGAAATTCGGGATCAACACTGAAAAATGATTACGTAGTCTTGAAAAATATTGGTTCGGCTACAGCTTCATTAACGGGCGCAACATTACAGTATGCTCCTGCAGCAGGAACTTTTACGCAATATCATACATTACCCAATATTACTTTAAATCCGGGACAAACCTACCTGATTCAGGAAGCGACAGGAGGTGGAGGAACAGTCGATCTCCCGACTCCCGATTTTATTGCGACCACAGTCGTTAACTTTGACGGAAGCCCAAATCCTTCTGTAGGAATCGGGATTGCCGTCACTTCAGGGAAAATTGTCATAGCCAATAATAATGTTCAGGTTACCGGACCAACAAGCACAAATGTTGTAGATTTTGTGGGATACGGTACTGCAGCCAATCAATATGAAGGTCCGGGACCGGCGCCTTCTCCTACAACAACAACGGCTATTAAAAGAATTTCCGGGGATACCAATAATAATACGGTAGACTTTACAACCGGTGCTGCCAATCCGATCAATTCTACGGGAGGTACACTGGCGATTTCTGATGTTGATTTTAATTATTCAAAATTCCATTTTATTCAAAATTCTTTTGTGAAAGAGAATGAAATAATTTTTGGAGGCGAGATTAATGACGTGAAAGTGTATAATATGTATGGTCAGGTTGTAAAATACGCACCTACCAGATCTTCCTATTCTTTGGATGTCACAGAATTGCCAAAAGGAAATTATATTGTAACAGGAACTATTAATAATGAACCTGTTTCGCAGAAAATTTTAAAAGATTAAGTAAGTTAATTAATCATATAAGTTCAAAGAAACAGTTGTACGAATTGTACAGCTGTTTTTTTAGTACCAACCTCTTCTTGCCGCATTAATAATGGAACTTAGGTTGAGAACAAGCGTATACCTGATTCTTTTTGCATAGTCTTTGAACCCGGGCTCAAAACCTAAAGAAGATTGTATCGGGAAATAAATCTCAAGGAAATCCGGAATTACCCGCACTTTTACCCCACTGTCCCAAATAAATTTGGTCGCCTGGTTTTTATTATCATAAATACCTGCATCGGCATACACATGGAAAATTTTCCAGACACTTGTATCGAGGTTGACGGAAGTAATCCATTTATTTACACTTCCCGGAATGAAAGATTTAAAACCACCATCAGCCAAAATAAACTGCTGAGATAAAATCCCGCCGGTTGCACTTTGTCCCAAAAGGTTATAAGAAAAAGAATAATCTGAAACTCTTGAAATACCGTAGTTGAAGGTATTATTTCGTGTTTCATTCCTTACAAAATATCCTGCAAACAATCGTACACTCAGTTTTTGCCTTGGTGCAAATTCCCAACGGTAGAATCCTTCTGCTGTAATTTTGTTGAAATCTTCCATCCATTGTGTACTTACGCTTAAACTTTTTTCGTGAATACTTTGGCTGTCAGAATATCCATAACCGGCACTCCACAAATTATATTTGCCATAATCGTTCTTGGCAATCATTGCAGGGCTCAGATCTCTTTCAAAATAATTGTAAGAAAGAGCGATTCCACGGCTTACCGTACTTCTCGGATTTTTTCTGAAATTAATAGTTGAATACAATGAAGCTTTTCGATATGCCAGATCATAATCATAATGAAAATAAGAACCTGAAACTCCGAAAGTAAGGCTTCTAAAGATACTTTCTGCAGGCAGGAAAGAGTAGGAGACTGCTCCCGAACCTGTAAGTTTTCCCGTCCCCGTACTGTATGTAGGCGTGATGGAATACAAGAATTTCTGATCAAAAAAAGACTGATTTTTAAAATTAAATCCAATCAAAAATTTATCATAAGTATTATTAAAACGAACTCTTGGGCTTATATAAATTTCATTAAACTCAGGGTTTGGGATGTCTTTGATCAGTTTTAGCTTGATCTTTTTGGCATTTGAGAAGAACCCTTTTGCATACAGAAAATTATCCCTGTATTTTGATTCGGGGAAAATGTAATCGTTATTCAGCGTGATTTTGTAAATATCCAGCGCCGGAATAGAAAATGTTTTAGATTTTTCGTTTTCTTCGTTTTCTACCCAATATTCTTTTTTATCGCCTTCTTGTGTTTCAGTTTGTAGCTTAACAGGAATATTTGCTAAAGTATTTTTCTGAATTTTAATATTTAAAGAATCATTTTCTTTTTTGAATTTTCTTAATTTAAAATTAACCCTGTTCTTATGTTCCAAAAAATTGGATAAATAGGAAGTTCTCTTATCCTTTTCTGCAAGTTCTTTAATGAAATCTCTCGGATCGACTTGTTTGTCGGTGTTTTTTGCAATGAAATTCTGAACCAATTGATCAAAATTTTCATAGCCCATTTTGTCCGCAGAATAATTGAATAGGCTTCCTGTTTCAAAACTGCTGATCGCCATGTCATTAAAATTACTCAAAACAGTATATTTTTCAGCAATTTTCTGATCTAAGTTTTGGGACATGATGTATTGATACGCCAAACCGTAACGATCAATAAGTTTTACATTTGAAGCATGGAATAATTTCAATGGTTTTACACCGAAAACTTTCGTTTCAGGTAAAGCGCCCAATAATTTTGTATCAGGATAAAATTTCTTTAAATATTGAATTTCAAGGTAAGATTTTAACCCATTTTTAAACCAATGATAATCTTGTTTATCGGTAATAATGCTTTCGTCTAAAACTTTTTTAGCAATAATTCCGAAATAATCAAGGTCGGTTTTTTCTGCATCGGTAAAAAGCTGGAATCTGAATTTCCAGAAACTGATGTCATTATTTCCGAAAAAATCTTCTTTCCCTCTGAATTTATCAGAAATAAAAATTCTTTCCGGGATAAAACCGATTCTTTCTTTAATAAATTTTAAATGTAAGGGAAGATAAAATTCCAGGTTTTGCTTCTCTTCAGGACGCAAATTGTACCCGAATTTCACTTCGGTATTAACGTCTGAAGTATTAATTTTTATTGATGGATATTCGTTTTCTGAAATTAAAAACTCAGGATCGGAATCCAGATATCCTTTGAAGGAGTTCATCTGAATCTGCTGCAGATTACTTTCAATAAAATAATTCACAGGAAGATCGAAATTCACTGTCCAGTATGTGTTGAAGCTTACCGATTCTTCAATATCATGGTAATCTCTCTTGGAAATATTGTCCGGATCAAAGCGATCCGGAACAATAAAGAAATATTTTAGAGCGATGCTTTTATCAGAAGTTCCGTATCCTGTAAATTTTTTATCAGGAAGCTGAATCTGATACTGCAGATGGAGTTTTATTTTTTCTCCGGGTTTTAAAACTTCTTTTAAAGGAAGGAAGAAATTCTCATCAGAAATATCGCTGACAATAATTTCCTGATCCGGATTTTTTATTTGTAAGTTCAGCAGTTTTCCGAGTTCTTCTTTTTTAGCAAAATGAAGATCCGTATTTCTGTCTTCAAGTTTTCTGTAAACGAGTGAAGTTCCTCTTCTGTTATACGCTGAAACCCAGTTTAAAAGCTTTATTGTATTTAAATCTTTTCCCGAATTGTTGTAATACACCAGATCCTGATTGACGTCCAGCGTTTTTTTATCTGAAGACAATCTGGCTTCAATATAAATGCTGTCCTTCTGTGCAGAAACTTCTGCAACACCCAGAAACAAAATAAAATAGATACTAAGCTTTTTCAATTATTTGTGATAAAGTGCCAAATATAACTTATTTTGTTTACACTTCGACTGATTTTAATTTAACTTTGAATTACTTTTTTGTCTAAAGAATTTAAATAAGCGTTCCACCCTTCATTTTTATAAGTAATCGCTGCTTCTGCAGGGTTTTCTGCTTTATAAATTCCTCTTCCTACGATGATGAAATCTGAGTGCAGTGTTTTGAAAACATGCTCAGGTGTGTTGTATTGCTGCCCTTTTCCATCGCCGGAATCTGCCAGATTTACTCCCGGAGTGAATAATAACATCTCTTCCGGAAGCGGGTTCTGAGAAACTCCTCCGATCACATTTGGATGAGATAAAGCCACTTTTAAAGCTTCTTCTCTGTAGCTGTTTGTCGTTAAAGTTCCTTTTGAAGACATCCCGATAATGGCAACTACGCCTACATTTTTGAAGCAGTCTAAAGATTCAAAACCTCCAATTACCTGTGAAGTGACGAAATCTGCCCAATCTGTAATCTTGAAAACTCCGCTTGTAAACTGAAGCTCCTGTGTATTTCCGATGTCTGCAAATTTTCTGTCTTCCATTAATAAGAAGTTGTGTTTTGCAGCCAATGCTTTCAATGGAGTGATTGTTTTATCGTATTCGAAATCAGAAATGATATCGATATGTGTTTTTAATGCAATGACGTGCGGACCTACTTTTTCAGCAAGATCCAATAATTCCTGAGTCGTGGTAACATCTGCAGAAGCAATTAAATTCGATTGTTTTGCCAATGCAGTCTCTAATAATTTTTTAGAAACGGAATGCTGAGCATTATTAAGTTTCTGCTCGTAAGAAGATCTCGTTTTTTCTTCAAACTGGATGTGGTTTCCCTGTAAGAAATCCTGAATTCTTTTTACTTCATCATCACTTAATTCCCCATTTTCCTGAAGAATTTCGCAAACTTCTGAAATATTGAAAAGTGTATGAACTCTGAAGCCTTTGCTTTCCAGAAGCTGTTTTCCGCCTTGCTCTCTATCCAGAACTACAACGATGTCAGCTACTTTGATGTCTTCCTGCTCGATTTCAGCAATGGTTTCGATCAAAGATTTTCCGGAAGTAATTACGTCTTCTACCAAAAGACAGTTTTGTCCTTTCTGGTAAATACCTTCGATCATTTTTTTAGTACCGTATTCTTTGGCTTCTTTTCTTTTGATAATCAATGGGATATAGCTTTCCAGAGACATTGCCGTAGCCATCGGAAGCGCAGCATAAGGAACCCCGCAGATCAGATCAAAATTGTCTAATGGAAGCATTTCCAATAAATAATTTGCCAGATTTTTCAAAATTTTAGGATCTGAAGCTAAAGGTCTTAAATCTACGTAAAACGGACTTTCAATACCGCTTTTCAATGTAAATCTTCCGAATTTGATGATACCAAGCTTGTAGCATTCCAAAAAGAATTCTTTTTTACTTTCCATTATTTTTTATTAGATGTTGCAAATTTAAGGAAATGATGTTAAATGTCAATTGTGAATTTTGCTTTGCGGATGAATAGTGAGTTTTTAAACACGAATCACGCAAATATTTTCACAAATAAACACAAATATCTGCGAGAGAATTTTTTTTAACGCAAATATTTTTATTTAAATGGGCAAAGAAAAATCAACAAGTTGATTTGATGAAGCTTTGCCGTTAGCTTCGTGCAGCAAATTTATTTGTCTTAGCTTGCTCAAAAGAATTTTATTTTTAAAAAAAACTTTGCGTTTAATTAATAGAACACAAACATCTGCATAGTCAACGAAATCTGCGAGAGACATTTAATCTCAATATTTTAAAACTCACTGCGAAGCAAATTGATCATTACCCATTCACTTTTAAAATATTTCACAAAAAAACCATCTTTAAAGGATGGCTTTTTATTTATTTTACAATTTCGGCGTCGATTACTTTCATGTTGCCCGAGTTGTACTTTTGCTCGGCTTCCCAAAGCAGGAATTTATCTACTTCCCTGATGAGTTTAGGGATTGCTAACGATAAAATCGCAAGGTCATCCAAGACTCCGATCACAGGAACGGCAACTTCCGGCAGAAGATCTATCGGGGAGATCACGTATAAAAGTCCCAGTAACGGCAAAATAACATCAATGGATTTTACTGGATATTGTCCTTTTTTCCACATTTTTACCATTCTGAAAATATCAGGAATTTTTTTTACGAAACCTTTGTGAGCGATGGCTTCCTTCGCCAAGTTTAATTTTGAGTACTTCATTTTGTGTTTAGTTTTAAATAATTTTTCAACTCTTTAAAATTCGCAAATTTTATACCAACTAATTATAAAATTTAGTTAAAAATTATTTTATGATATTATCAATGAATTGATGAGTAGACTCTGTGTTCCAATCTCTTGATGCATCTTCCTTGATTAAAATTCTTCCGTTTTTATCCAAAAGATAGGTTGTAGGGAAAACTTTCGGTAATATTTTCTCAGAAATAGGGCTTTGAGCAATATAAACAGGAACGTTATAATTGTTTTCTTTTAAAAATTTTCTTACTGCATCTTCCTTGTCATTCATCGCGATCAATACAAAATCGACATGATCTTTTCTGGTATCATATAATTTCTGGATAGATGGCCATTCTTTTCTGCACGGAGGACACCATGTTCCCCAAAAATTCAGGAAAACGGCTTTACCCTTGAAATTTTTCAGATTCGTATTAGGAACATTGATTCCCTGAAGCTCAACATCGTAATCTTCATCACTTACATGAACTGCATTTTCAATCGTTGCGATCGGGAAGAAAGTATCCTGTAATTTTTCCTTTACGCCCGGAACAAATGCAATCACTCCGATAATTACGATTAATACAAGGTAGATGATATTTTTTTTCATTTTTACTTTTTGATAAAAAATTATTTTAAACTGCGAAGGATTTATATTTTAATTGTGAATAAAATTACAACAATTCTAAAATCTCCTGAACCGCATCTTTCCCCCTGTTTTTAGCATAATAAATCTGAAGATCATTATAGAATGTATCTTTTGGATAGGCTTCAGGATCGGCTTTATATTTCATTAACAATTCTTTTCCGTATTTTGGACGTGGTCCCCAAGAATTTTTTACGTTAAAATCTTTATCCAGAATAATAACTTTCGGAATTGATTCTGTTCCGTTGGTTAAAAATTGATTAATTAAACTTTTATCACTGTCTCTAAGGAAAATTTTCACTTCGTTTTTGCCTTCGAAAAACTTAACCAAAGCAGGAACAGTCGAGCTTGCGTCACCACACCACACTTCAGAAATAATTAAAATTTTTCCGTCAAAGTTTTTGGATTCGAGTTCTTTTAACTGATCTTCATCCGGAACATACTTTTTCAGGGTTCTTTCAATTCTCTGAAGTCCCAGTTCGTAATATTGTTTATAATCGGTTTCCTGTTGAGATGCAGGATTTGCTAATCTTTGTTTTCCAATTTCAAGATATTCCTCGAAAAAGATACTTTTATCCCAGTAATTTTTCATTACTAAAAATTTATATTAAAAATTATTGATGTTTCTTGTTTTATTAATCAGAAATAAATCTGCCAAAACGAAAGCTGCAAGACTTTCCACGACAGGAACTGCTCTTGGAAGTACACAAGGATCGTGACGTCCTTTTCCTTCTACAATCACCGGATTTCCATCTTTGTCGACACTTTCCTGAGGCCTTAAAATCGTCGCTATAGGTTTAAAAGCCACCCGGAAATAGATGTCCATTCCATTGGAAATTCCTCCCTGTATGCCTCCTGATAGATTGGATTTTGTCGTAAAATCTTCGTTGAAAAGATCATTATGTTCTTTTCCCGTCATTTTTGCGCCGCAGAAACCGCTTCCGTATTCAAAACCTTTTGCAGCATTGATGTTGAGCATTGCTTTTCCCAATTCTGCCTGAAGTTTTGAGAAAACCGGCTCGCCGATTCCCACCGGAACATTTTTGATGACACAAGTGATGGTTCCTCCGATCGTGTTGCCTTCTTTTTTGATCTCTTTGATTTTTTCGATCATTTTTTCGGCAGTTTCCGCATCAGGACAACGAACTTCATTGCTTTCCGTTTTTGAAAAATCTAAGGCCTGATAAGGTTTTTCACAGAAAATCTCACCTACGGAAGAAACGTAAGCATTGATTTCAATATCTGACAAAAATTGTTTTGCTAAAGCTCCCGCAACTACCCAATTCATGGTCTCTCTCGCAGAAGATTTTCCTCCGCCGCGATAATCTCTCAAACCATACTTCTGATCATATGTAAAATCTGCGTGACTCGGACGATACGATTTCGCAATATGATCATAATCTTTAGATTTCTGATTTTCGTTTTCGATGATAAAACCAATGGGAGTTCCTGTTGTTTTTCCTTCAAAAATTCCTGAAAGAAACTGTACGGTGTCACTTTCTTTTCGTTGGGTCACAATCGCCGACTGCCCCGGTTTTCTGCGATCCAGCTCGTACTGAACTTTTTCGAAATCAACCGCTAAACCTGCCGGAAAATTATTGATGATCCCACCGTAAGCCAGACCATGGCTTTCCCCAAATGTTGTAAGACTGAGAAGATTACCTAGAGTATTTAACATGATACAAATTTACGGCTTTTTCTTCAGATAGAAAGCCCTCGAAATTTGTTCTATTTATATGAATTGTTGATAGAATTGATTACTTTTTCCGCTTCTTTTTTCTCTTCAGTGTTCAATTTTTTCCAGATAAATCCTTTTTTGATATTTTTTTCGTCAATCAGCTGTGGAAAGATGTTGGCTTTTATATCTTCAAAAATAAAACTTTCGGAAATAGCCGGAAGCTGGGTATCAAAATTATAAGGATATTTTTTTGAAACATTAAACTTTAGATTACCGATTTTATAAGATTGAAACTTATTATAATCGTAAGTTGATGGTTTGTAAAACTGTTCTTTTTCAAATTTCCCCATGAAATTTCCGAGCTTAAAACTAGGTAAATAAGTTTGAAGAATATTCGGTAAAGTAAGAAACCCAATGAAAATTATACTTAAAGCAGAAAATATAACAAGTGATTTTTTTTGATTAAAATAATTAATAAAAATTACAAAGAAAATCACGAAAAATACATCGATGAAGAATCTGTATTGAGCAGAAAATAATAGAACTAAAATACTTTTAATCAGAATTGAAATGCAGATTAAACTGATGATTTTATTCTTTTTAATGAAAGTGAAAACGATAAAAAATAATAAACTGAAAATGAAAAGGATATTGATTTTTGCCTTAATTCCATCTAAAAACAGCCAGTTTTTAATATAATCAAAACCGGAAAACTTTTGAATTTCCTCGTAAGAATACTGCATATCATACGTCTTTTGAATGGCGTATTGAGAAGAAATTTTCAAAACTTCAGGATTTGGTTTCCAACGAACTCCCAAATCTCCAATTGATACCGGAAAAACAGGGTAGCCGAAAGCGTAAATATTTTTAATGAAAAATAACAAGAGGATTACAATTCCGGGGATTAAATTTTTAATATTTGATTTAATAATGAAAATAGAGTAGAGGAAACTTACTATCGGAAGCCAGATCATTGTAGGTTTCATGGCAAAAACAAAAACCGAGAAGGCGAATAGGAGAGAAGTATTTTTATTTTCTTTTACAATTTCATTTAAAATAATTAATGAAAAAATGATTACCGGTAAATCTGGACTTGGAGATTGAGAAAATAATAATAAAACCGGAACAAAGCACAACTGGATCCAGCTTTTCTTTTCTATTATATATAAGGTATAAATTATTAATAAAATTGAATTGATTCTTAAAAACGGATCGGAGAAATTTGAAAATCCCGCCTGAAAGATATGCCATACCGACATCTGCCCTAAAGTAAGATCGAGATTTGAAATGCCTTTGATAAGCCCAAATTCCGTCAGCCATTTTATAGAAGGAACATAATATCCAAAATGGTCTAATATATAAGGATAGAAAGATCCGCAAAATAAAATAATTAATGAAACGATTGAAATGAGCGAATAATCTTTTTTTGAAAATCCGTAAAATTCCAGATATAATTTATCCTTAAAAAAATAAATCATTCCTAATAAAACGGTAGGAATTTCTACATATATATTTAAAGGAATAAAAAAAGCCAGTACAGTCCAGATCAAACTGATTCCCAGAATTCCGGATATAATTTTTCCTGCAATTCCTCCCAGTAAAGAACCGAAGAGATTCTCCATGATTTTCCCGAAACCCATTAAGGTTGGAACAATGATAAAGGTAGAAAGCAGAATAAAAACCATAAAAAAAGATTGCCTAAAAATAAGCAATCTTTCTTTGTTATCGTGAAAATAATATTATCTAGGCTGTACACGGCCGTCTTTTCTATCTCCGGCTCTACCGATTGTATACCCGGTTGCACCACCGATCACACCGCCGATTACTGCACCCAGACCTCTGTTTTTCTTAGCAATAATAGCACCCGCAGCAGCACCACCTACTGTACCGATAATAGTACCTTTGGCTGCTTTACTCATCCCTTTTTTCTGGGTTGTAGTGGTACCCTGTGAAGCGGAGCTTCCGTTATTTGCATAAGTTCCGTTTCCAGAGCTTTGGCTAGGTCTGTCTCTATATACAGTATGTGTTTCTCTTATTACTTCAGGTCTTGAATTATTAGCGGCAGCGGTTTTAGCTTTCTGAGCTTCTACAGTACTATCTGCTTTTTTCTGAGCCTCATAGGCCATTTTCTCTTTCTCGATCGCTAACTTTTGCTTTTCAATTTCAAGCTGTCTCATTTGGAATTCAACTTTTTGTTGTTCCAGAGACTTTTCAGCTACCTGATCATCTTTTTTACAGGCTGTCAATAAAAATACGGACAATAAACCTGTTAGCACTATACTTTTCATAATTCAAATTTTAATAAGGATGTTCAAAGCCAAAACGAACTTTGATTCTTTATTATTTTCAATTATGAAGCCAAGTTTTAGTTAAGTAATGTTAAAAAAATCGAAAAAATCTTAAAATGTTGATTTTGTTGTCCTTTAAATAAGGTTTCAAAATGAATTTTTATCAATAGTAAAGTGTATTAAATGTAATCTTTCGTTAATTTTCTCTTTGTACTGAATTAATATAGATTCGTTATTTTTGATATACCAAATTACAGTATCATGAAAAAATTTACAGTAAAAGCTTTGCTTTTTGCAGGGCTTATAAGTGTCGTTGCCTCATGCTCGTCAAATGATGATTTGATCGTCAGTGATGCGCAGAGAGAACGGTTGAACTCTAAGGAAGTTTCCAAAACGAAAACATATCAGATCCGTTACGGACTTCTTTCTCAAAGTGGTGTAAAAATCCTTTCGGGAAGCTATGATGTGGGAAGTTTTGTGGCGACCAACACGGCTACCGGAGAAACTTTTGAAACTTATGCTGGTGGAGGATTTCAATCACTACCGAAATATTATGATGGTGTTCCGGCCGGAACGTATACTTTTTCGGCGATGCAGGGACAGGGAGGCTGGGTAGGATACGGCTCTGTGACGGGAGTTGTTTCTGATAGCCAGGTAGATGCAGATGGATATATTACGGTGTACATTCCTATTGTTTGGGAAGAATAATGAAATTCACTTTTATTCCATAAGTATAGTTTTTAATTCATTAGAATAGATTTTAACTGAAACTATTCGTTAATATTTTGTTCATTTATATTAAAATAAATGTTAAATTTAAAAACCTAAAAAAAAACTGAGAACTCTATTATGGAAAATTTTGACTTTTCACTTATTTTAACGTTAACTATTTTGTTTATTTCATTAATGCTTGCTATCTTTGGGCTCTACCAAATTCTCAGAAAGAGAAGTTATAGATCAGGCTTTTTATATTACAATGATTCTTTGCAGTGGAGAAGATATTGTAAAAAGAAAATATAGTAGCTGCTAAAGCTATGTACAAGTTCTGTTCAGAACACTCTGAATAGATTTTTTTCATCATTTGTGTTTTTACGGCCTCCTGAAAAGGGGGCTATTTTTGTGCCCTGAAAAAACTTCGGCTTTATGATTCTGCTCATAGTATTCATCACTGTTAAGTGCTTAATTTTAAGCAGATAAAAAAAATAAACGCCCAAAAGTATTTTTATGAAAAAATTAGTCTTATTAATAATCGGATTAGGATTTTTTGCAGTAAGCTGTAAGAAACAGGAAACACAGGTTGATAACAATACTGTGAATGATTCTATGACAACAGCCAATTCCGTAAGCCCGATGGATACTACGGCAAGTGTTCGGGACAGCAGTATGAACCAGAACAATCAGAACCCTAATCAGACAACGGGAACAAGTACAAACAGAACTACAGTTACCCCTTCGGGAGCTGTAAGTACAGATTCTGCAAGATAGTACACTTTTTTAGACCCCATACTTTTTTTAAAAAAACTCCTCAATTTGAGGAGTTTTCTTTTTATCAATTTAAATATTAAGTGTTGCTTTGATTTTGTTCATCAGCCTGTAAGGAATTTTAGTCTGATAATCGAGGAGGTTATAAATTTCCTGAGAATTGGTATAGTGAACAGGAACATTTTTATTCTGAATTTTTGTGATGCCTCTTCTCTTCATGGCTTCGTGGATTACTTTTGCAAAAGAATCTTTAGCACTTTGCTTTGATCTCTGCTGAGAAATCCCGTTGGAATGAAGTCTGTATTTGTATAAAACTTCTTCAATAAATTTTGCATCACCTTTTTCCAGAAGCTTAAGGTAAAGATCCTGATCTACAGCATTTTTCAACTCAGGATTGATTCCTGACGTCTGCAGATAAGCTTCTCTTTTGAAAACAAAAAATGCAGAAAGTTGAATAGGAGTATTAAAAAAATATTTATCGTTGTGTATCTGCTTGATTTTAGAAAATATCTCTTTCGGATTAAGCTTTTCATCACAAAATACCAATTGTGAATATACTGCTATAATCTTATTATGCTTATTAAATTCATCTATTGCGCATTCAAGAGAATAATAAAAAAGGGCATCGTCGGGATCCAGATAAGCACAGAAATCTCCGGTAGCCAAGTCTGCACATTTTCTTTTTGTATATCCGCAGCCTTTGTTGATGTCATTTTTATATAATTTAAAACGATCATCATTTTTTATTATTTCCTCAATAATTTGTACAGAATCATCTGTTGAACAATCATCTACAATAATTACTTCCCAATTCTCGTAGCTTTGTGAAATAATTGATTCATAACAATCTCTAAAATATTTGCCATTGTTATAATTTGCGATTAGTATGGATGCTTTATTCACTTGTTGTTGATTTAGACTATTAAACAAAGTTATTTAACATAATCTTAAAAAAATATGACTTAGATCATGTTGTATTTTAATAAAAATGTGTATTTTATAGAATAATTTCCTTAATACACCTCTAATAAAGATTGTTTGTAATCTATTATTAGTCAATTGCTTAAAATTAATTTCATTCTATGGTGAATAATTGTTTTATTGAAAATAATAAAGCATTATTATTCCATTTTGAATAAAAATTAATATGCAGTTTTATAAGTGAAGTGAATTTGGTCTGTGATCCCAGAACAGGTACCAAATATTGAAGTGTATAACAAATATAGAATTTGTAGTTTGGATATTTTCAAATAAATCATAGATAAAATGATTATTAAATATATATATAATAAATGAAGCTTAATGGTGTTGTATTTAATTCGTAAATAATTATTGTTTTACTTGATTTTAATTGAAGGAATAGATTGTATTTAACAAGGTTTTATTGAAAAATATTGTATATTTTAAAAATAATTTAATTTTGGATCGATTTATTTTTTATATTTATAAAAATAAAAATTCATTATTATGATATTAGCTGTGGAATCTGCAAGTAGTAAAGCTTATGAATTGGATTTGGCACAGCAAATTCTAGTAGTTGGAGTAGTTGTTTTGGTAGGGCTTTTAGGATTTGCTTTTATAAATAGCTGGAACAAAAGGTAAATTTTATTTACTCTGATTCATTTCAAAATTTTTCTAAGTACTAAAACATCTTTTACATTATTAAAAATGTGAAACACTGCCCCATGTTTTAAAATATTATAGGATTTGATTTTTTTTTTAATATTAAATAAGATTAAAAAATACCATTTTCTCACAATTAATAAGACGGCATAAAAGCATGTGTAATTTTCCTGAAATTGTATTAAAAAATATTAAATTAAAAGTTTCAAGGATGTTAAATGTGATATTATTTATTAAATCAAGAACCTTCTATTCATGATAGATTGTGATTGTTTTTCTTCCAACTCCATATTCAGATAATAAAATTAAATACTAAACGTTTGTTTTAAGTATGTATAAGCTGATGTTTCAATATATTCTGATTTTAAAAATTTAACAAAAATTCTGTAAAAAACATTGCAATTTATACTATATATTATCTAAAAACGAATTAGATTTGCACGGATTAATATTAAATGATAACTTATGAAGAAATTTTATACTTTCTTAGTACTTCTTCTGTGTTTGATAAACCTTGGCGCCATACCGGATGTCTATGGTCAAACACCTGCTACGTTACCGTATTCACAAGACTTTAACACTGCGAATGATTTCACGCTTCTAAACGGAACTCAGACCAATAAGTGGGTTTATGGTGCTTTTACGGGGAATACAGGCAGCTCGATTTATGTCTCTAATGACAATGGAGCTTCTAATGCGTATACCAATACTACAACAAGTACTGTTCAGGCCTATAGAGATTTTACGATTCCTGCGGGATCTACGATCGCCAATTTCTCTTTCGACTGGAAAAGTGGGGGAGAATCTACCTGGGATTATGTAAGAGTATGGGTTGTGCCTGCTACTTTTACACCTACTGTGGGAACTCAAATCGGAGCAGGAGCTGGAAGAACGCAGCTTGCACAGCTTAATTTGCAGTCTACATGGCAGACTTTCAGTTTGGTGAATTTAAATGTAAGCGCATATGCAGGAAGCACCATGCGTCTTGTTTTTGAATGGAGAAATGATGACAGTGCTGGTATACAGCCAGCTGTAGCAATTGATAATGTTAATTTAAGTATTCCTACATGTATCATGCCTTCAGGAATGGCAACATCTGCGGTAGGAGCTACAACAGCTACATTATCTTGGACGGCACCGTCTCCCGTACCAGGAAACGGATATGAATATTATTTAAGCACAACAAATACTGCTCCTACAGCGGCTACAGTAGGTACTGCAAATGCAGGTACTACAGTAACGCCTACAGTAACGCCTGCTACTACTTATTATTGGTGGGTACGTTCTGTATGTAGCGGAACAGATAAAAGTGTTTGGGTGGCCGGACCTAGTTTTACAACGACTCAGATTCCTGCTACTGTTCCTTATATTCAAAACTTCTCAACAGGAAATGACCTTCAGCTTAACAATGGAACTCAACCCAATAAGTGGTTCTATGGATCTGCAGTTGGAAATCCTGTAAATGCTCTTTATATCTCTAATGATAATGGAGTTTCTAATGCTTATACCATCAGTTCTTCAAGTGTTGTTCAGGCTTACAGAGATATTATTATCCCTGCCGGAACTACTGATGCTGCATTGGCATTCGACTGGAAGGCAGATGGGGAAAACTCTTGGGATTATTTAAGAGTTTGGCTTGTTCCAACATCTTTTGTGCCTACTGCGGGAACTCAGATTGCTGCGGGAGGAGGAAGAATTCAGGTTGGTGGTAATTTTGGCCAACAAACGACTTGGCAGAATTATCTTAATACAACATTAAACTTAAGCAGTTTTGCAGGACAGACAATGCGTCTTGTATTCGAGTGGAGAAATGACGGCAGTGGCGGTACACAACCTCCGGTAGCTATTGATAATATTAATTTATCTATTCCTACTTGTAAAGTACCTTCAGCTTTAGCAGTATCTGCTATTACAACAACTTCAGCGACAATCAGCTGGACGGCTCCAACACCTGCTCCTGTAGGCGGATATCAGTATTACCTTTCTACAACCAACACGCCTCCTATTGCTACAACAATACCAACAGGAAGCTCGGCTACTACGACGGCTGTTTTATCTCCTTTAACACCGAACACTACTTATTATTTCTGGGTACGTTCTGTGTGTGTGGGATCTGACAGAAGCTTCTGGGTTGCGGGACCTAGTTTTACTACTCCGCAAATCCCGACAACAATTCCTTACTATCAGGATTTCTCTACCAATAATGATTTAGGGTTCACAAGTGGAACTCAGGTAAATAAATGGTTCTATGGCTCTGCAGTTGGAAATCCGGCAAAAGCAATTTATATTTCTAATGATAACGGAACTACAAATGCTTATACAACTGGTTCATCAAGTGTTGTACATGCTTACAGAGATATTACAGTGGCTGCAGGAACTACGAATGTTACTTTCTCTTTCGACTGGAAAGCAGCTGGTGAAAGTTCATGGGATTATCTAAGAGTTTGGTTGGTTCCGGTATCTTTCATGCCTACAGCAGGAACTCAGATTACTGCAGGAGCAGGAAGAATCCAGGTAGGTGCAAACTACAACCAACAGGATACTTGGCAGTCATACCTTAATGCTACTTTAAATATCAGCAGTTTCGCAGGACAGACTATGCGTCTTGTATTCGAATGGAGAAATGATGGCGGTGGCGGTACACAACCTCCGGCTGCTGTAGATAATATTAAAATACGTATTTGTAGTACAGCAACTCCTACGGTAACTGTAGGTACTGTTACGCACAATAGTGCAGTATTGACATGGCCACAAGATAACGGTGGTGCAAACTACACGATCAGATACAGACCTGTCGGTACAACAACTTGGCTGACTACCAATGTAGCGGCAGCTCCTTTCCCGACAGCGACCAATACAACGACACTTACAAACCTTCAATCTGCAACTCAGTATGAAGTCGAGATTGCTGCAGTTTGTAATGGTACAACAGGAACGTATTCTCATAATACATTCTTAACAAGATGTGATCCTACACCTCCAAATGTAACGATCAGTAATATTACTACAACATCTGCTTTGATTACGTGGGCTCCTCTTGCAGCTAGTTCTCATTACTTTATGAGATACAGAATTGTAGGAAGTGGAAACGCAGGATGGAGTGCAAACATTCCTTTACCAGCAGCGCCAACAAATACATATTCATTGACGGGCTTAAATGTATACACTACATATGAAGTACAGATTGCCAATATGTGTGATAATGAAACTACTTTAAATACATGGTCTAATCCTAAAGTATTTACTACAGAGAGAACTTGTGAGATTGCTCCTCCGGGGCTTACCATCACGAACCTTACGCCTACAACGGCAGTAGTAGTTTGGGATCCTTTCCCTGGTGCGACTTATATCTTAAGATATAGAAAAGTAGGTATTCCGAGCTGGACAAACGTTCCTTCTTCTACGAATACAGTTACGTTGACAGGTTTAATTGAATTAACTCAATACGAAATGCAGGTGGTAAATGTATGTAACGGAACTCCGGGTACTTATACTCAGCCTTACATATTTACAACACCGACTGTGGTTTATTGCCAAATGGAATCAACAGCATCTACATCTGAATATATTTCAAAAGTAACTGTTACGCCAAATGGTAAACCGGTAATGGAAAATCAATCACTGGCATCAAATTATACAGATTATACTGGTGTTACGAATAAATTCATCGAGTTGATCCAAGGTTCTTCAAACAACCAGATCACGATCGAGAAAAAGTTATCAGGTAACGCAAACGCTGGAGTAGCTGTTTGGATTGACTTCAACAGAAACGGATATTTTGACATCAACGAAAGAGTATTGGTTTCAGGTCCGAATAACAGTGATCAGGCAACAGGAACGTTCTCTGTACCTACAGATGCATTCGTTAGTATGACAGACTTCAAATATGTTGTCATGAGAGTTGCATTGCAGAAAGACGGAATTCCTGTAAACTGTACAAGCTTCCCTGCAGGTGAAGTGGAAGACTACACGGTAAGAATTTCTAAACCGATAGTACCAAATCCTATCAACCAGACGGACATCTTAATTTACCCTAACCCGGTAAGAACTGTATTGAATGTGAAAAACATTAGCAAAAGAGCTAATTATAAAATCTACAATGCAGCTGGACAGATTGTATCGTCAGGAATCATCTTAAACAACAAGATTGATGTTCATGCATTAATCAACGGAGTTTATGTAATTGATATCGAAGATAGTGCTGGTCTTACGGCTCAGAAGAAATTTATCAAAGAATAATAATTGATACTACTAAATAGAATAAGCTCTCAGAAATGAGAGCTTATTTTTTTATGATACTTTATAGCTAATACTCAAATAAAATTTAGTGCCGGATGTATAGTAAAGCTTGTTTTAAGTACCTCCTGAGTGGTTTAGAATGTCTTAAAGCTTTTTTAATGAATAATAAAAATTTGTTAATTGATGAAATTAATAGTGAATATAGACCCACACATGACATACATTTCATACATTTGCAGTCACTCATGTTTAATTTGAGTTTTCATGGTTATTAGTTTTTAGTCCTCGTAGATATACGGGGACTTTTTTATTGTCTAATAATCAATCTTTTACTTTATTAATGGAACTAATAACCATTAAATCCGGGGAATTTAATTTTGATTTTTTGGAAAAAGAAATACTTTAAACTGAGAATTGCTGCTGTACACCTTGCAGTTTTCATCAGTGAATATTGATGGAGATTGGCGAAAATCATTGATAAACTTTTCGGCTTCTTCTTCAATAGCCGGAATGATGATATAGTCATAAAGCGTTTTTGTAAAATCGCTTGAGTTTTTTAGAATATTTTTTTTGTGTTTCAGGGCTTCGCTAAATGTCATGTAAAGAGTTTATGCAAATTTAATCAATAAATAGTGAATAAATATACAGGAAATAATCATAAGAGTATGATTCTGATCATATAAGATAGTGAGATGATTTTAGCTAAACTAAAAAATATTCATATTTTAACGATTATTATGGTATGGAATTATCCGTTGCGGCACAATGTTTGATTCCTGAAAAGTACCATCACCACTTCATTTTAATATACTTTCAAATGTAATCCCCACTTTTTTAGTGGGGAATTTTATTAATTGATTTAAATATTTCACGATGTATAATTTGAATCATAAAAAGTAATTAAACCAGTTAATATCTTTGCAATAGTTTAAAAAGCAAAAGTTGATCTTGTGTTTTTAGCAGGAATTAAATGATTGTAATTTAACTTTTGCATTTATTTCATAAACTTCCCTTTTTTCTAGGAGAGTTTTTGTATATTTGAACCCGAAAAATAATTTTTTTTCATCATTTGTGTTTTTTTATGCCTCTCATTTATGGGAGGCATTTTGTTTTCTTACGAAAAAAATATTTCGTTGTTATTTTAAATTCTTTTTTTTGAAAAAAGTCAGAATATGCTTCGCAAAATCCGCAAGGGAAATTTCTTTGCGATTATAATCATAAAATTTCTGTAGAATTCATCATAGTTTTGTAGAAGATTCTCAATAGAGTTCTCAGTTATTAGTTTTTTATCCTCGATTGATTTCGGGGATTTTTGTTTTTAGTTTGATTAATTTAAACAAAGTATACTTGATGATTGAAAGAGTAATAATTTCAAGTGTTTTTAAAACAAAAAACCTCTAAAAATCCATAAGATCATAGAGGTTTGTAAAGAGGTACCTAGCGGATTCGAACCGCTGTAGATGGTGTTGCAGACCACTGCCTAGCCGCTCGGCCAAAGTACCATTCTTACCATTTTTAGGTGTGCAAATATAACAAAATATATTGTTCGGCAAAAATTTTTTATGCAATTTCTTTGGCGCCAATGCTCTCTATTTCGCTTTTTGCCTGTAATTCAGCTTTATAATTTTTGATATGAATTACCCTTGTGTCGCTCCAGCTGTCATGCCATCCGTTTCCCCCGCCTAAAAACGACAATGCATCGAAAGGTACAAAACGTGAAATATTACGGATAAAATAATCCTGAAGCGTAGGTTGTGTACCATCTGTGGAAATAACTTTGCTGCCTGTAATATATTTCCCTATCGTTCTTCCTTTGGTAAAATATTCCATGAGAAAAACATACAGAAAATACACTGTCGTGGTAATCAGGATGTCCATAAATTTATTGACGGATGAGAGTTCTAAAGCAATATTGATAAAAAACTCAGTTCCCAGAATTTCGTAGGTAAGAGAGGCAAAAAAGCCGAAAGCAAGGAAGAACAAATAAACGACAACCCTGTCTATAATAAAATTACCAAACCTTACCCATGAATTTGATCTGTTGTTTTCTACAACTTTAAGTATTTTTTTCATCTTTTGTATTTTTTTAAATTCCGTTTATGATTAATTTTAAAGAAGCGTTCGTATCGATCACAGCAGTGATTCCCGATGGATTTAAAAGGATATTGGTTGGTTTTAGATTAAAAACCTTTCCACTCATTTTTAGTCCTTTATAATATTCTTTATTAAAGGCTTCTTCTATGCTTTTTCTGGAGCTGTTTTCGAGATCCTGTGTAGGAATTCCGTATTCCTCTTCGATCATCTTTACAATTTTCCCTTTGAATAGAAGCGTAGCTGTTTTTTGTAAAATATTTGCAGTTTTTAAATTGAATTTAGTATTTGACAAAACAATTTTCTTTTTTATTTCATCATAAACCGGAATTCCGGAAATAAAAGCTTTTCCATTCACATACCCTTCGGTTTCTGCTTCGATCATTACCCTGTTGTCCACGCCGTATACTTTTATATCTTTTATTTTAACTTTAGAATTTCTTACATCATATTCTTTATTTAAAAACATATTTCGTGCGATATTAGTCGCTTCGGTGAAAGGTACATTCGCTGTTGTCTGTAACAAAAACCTGTCTGCAAGTACCGGAATAAAGTTGAAATCCGATGCTGTTTTTACAGGTTGCGACGATTCGGGTTTGGTTCCGGTAAAGGTTTCAGAATATATATCAATCCCGATATTGGTGTCGATTTGGTTTCCATAGAATTTTAATGGAGTGATATTGATATTAACAGGTGTTACTTTCAACCACGTATTGTATTCTTGTGAAATGTTGAAAGGCTGCGAGAAAACATTCCAGGCCATTACGGTGTATTGCTGGAAGTTCAGTTGGGTCGCCATTTGCTGGTCGATGGTTTTGCAAAATTTTTCTTGCTGCTCCTTTAAGTTTTTTTCAACCAACGAGGTGATCGGTATTTGTATTCTTCCGAAATCCAGAACGGGTTTTGTTACCCATTTGAAGCCGTTTGGCTGGGTGTTGGTGGCGATGGTCCAGTTATTTTTCAGGGTTAAAGATGCATTGAAGGACATCACTGTTTCAAAAGTCGTATTCTGGTAAGTGTAAACTCCCAATGTCCCGATTCCTTTTTCTGCCCAGATTTTCAGAGGAACTTCGATCAGGATGTTTTGATTGGTTCCGCCCACAAGACGTATGGGACGGGTTTTCCAGACTTTTACCTTGAATTGGTCATTGTTGTTGTCCGTGTAAGAATCGTCCTGATAGATCAGCTCTTTTACAGAAGAATTGATCATATTGCTCACTTCCGAAAGCGGAATGGTCACCGGCATTGTAATGCTGGATTTTATCTTAGGAAAATTATGAACAGCCAATTGATTATCAACATTCGTCTGTCCGAAAATATTGATAAAAGCTAATAGAAATAATACTTTAATGAATTTCAATTCTTTATGTTTTAAAAAAACGAAATTAAGAATATTTTTAATTATCAGGTTTAAAACTTTTTTCCAATTCGATACTTGCGCCTTTCATTTCGCCCTGCATCGGAGGAGAGGTTTTGGTTATTTTTAATTTAATATAAGAAATTTCGGGAAATTTTTCATGAATTTCAGCAATAATTCTTCCTGCAACATGCTCCAGAAGTTTGGATTTAATTTTCATTTCGCGATGAAGGATTTCATTGATGTCTGCATAGCTTATCGTATCCTTCAGGTCATCGGATTCTGCAGCTATCCAAAGATCGGTGTGAAGTTCTGCGTTTAAAATATAATACGTTCCGATAATATTTTCTTCGGGTAAAACTCCGTGATAGGCGTATATTTTTACATCTTCAAGATAGATTTTGCTCATGATTTTATGATTAATTTTTTTTGAAATTGTTTAAAAAAAATCCTTCGACTGCTTCGCGCTCAGGATGACATCGCTAAAATTAATTGTGTGGTTATGTAGTTTCCACTGTCAAGCCGAGACTCTCGAAGTCTTCAAAGTTACTTCAAATTGATAAATTCACCAGACATCACTAATATTGAACGTCTGAATATGTACTATCATTGTCCACTGTCAGACTGAGGTTTCTAAACCATCAAAAGTTCCCTTAAATTGATAAACCACCTGCATCGCTAATATTGAATATCTGGCAAGCAGTGTAATTCTCCACTGTCAGGCTGAAGTTCTCGAAGCCTTTCAAGCTCCTTATAATTAAATAAAAATTAAAGTTAAAAAAAGCGAGTATCAAACCCGCTTTTCATTTATTTTATACTTTTCGAAAGGTCAAGCATTGCCTCGATGGGCTTTAATGCTTTCAATCTCAATTCTTCATCGATAAGAATCTCCGGAAGTTCATATTTCATACACAAATACAATTTTTCCATCGTATTGCGCTTCATGTAGAAACATTCCGAACAGTTGCAGGTTTCATCAAAAACCAAAGCGGGAATCAACTCTTTATGAGGAGCACGTTTTCTCATTTCGTGCAAAATTCCTTCCTCTGTAGCGATGATGAATTTCTGACAATCGTCTTTTTCAACATAATTTAACAAAGCAGAAGTAGAACCGATGTAATGTGCCAATTTTAAAACAGCTTCTTCACTTTCAGGGTGAGCGATCAGTTTTGCATCCGGATTGTCTGCCAATTGTTTTGCAATTCTCTCCATCGAAAATGCTTCGTGAACCACACAGCTTCCATCCCAAAGAATCATATCGCGACCCGTTTTTTGAGATAAATATCTTCCTAAGTTTTTATCTGGAGCGAAAATAATCGGTCGGTCTTTCGGAAGTGCTTCAATCACCGTTTCAGCGTTTGAGCTTGTGACGATAATGTCGCTTTCTGCCTTCGTTTCAGCGTTGCAGTTGATGTACGTTGCAACCAGGGCATTAGGATATTGTTCGCGCATTTTTCTCAAACCTTCCCCGGAACATCCGTCTGCCAAAGAACATCCGGCCATTGTATCGGGAAGGACAACTTTTTTCGTCGGGTTCAGAATTTTCGCGGCTTCCGCCATGAAATGTACTCCGCAGAATACGATCATATCTGCATTCGTATCTTTTGCCTGTCTCGCCAATTGCAGGGAATCTCCCAGAAAATCAGCAATATCCTGAATTTCTCCAGGTTGGTAGTAATGCGCCAGAATCACCGCATTTTTTTCTTCTTTCAATTTAAGAATGGCTTTCACCAATTCTTCTCCTTGAGGAATCACCAAGTCTTTTATATCTAAAAATCCCCTTACCGGAATCGCAGATTTAGCTTTTTCTAATGTTTCGGTACTCATATCGACCTCAATGTTTTAAAATCAGAAATTAGAAGTTAGAAATTAGAAATTAGAATTTTGACATTATTTATTAAACCTCAAACTTCCATCATCCAGCTTCCATCCTTTAACTCCCAATAAAATTTTTTATTAAACTTTCTATTTCTTTTTTAGCAATATCCAAATCGGAATTAATCACGATTTTATCAAATTCTTTCGCATAGGACATTTCTTCTTCAGCCTTTGCTACACGGGTTTTGATGGTTTCTGCATCGTCTGTGTTTCTTGAAATCAATCTTCGTTCCAATTCTTCAATGGAAGGCGGTTCTATGAAAATTGACAAAGCCTGTTCTCCAAAATATTTCTTTAAAGAAATTCCACCTTTTACATCTACATCAAAAATAACCACTTTTCCCTGGTTCCAAATCTTTTCAACTTCAGATTTTAAAGTTCCGTAATATTTATCAGTATACACCTCTTCAAACTCTACGAAAGCATCTTCCGAAATTTTCTGTCTGAATTCGTCAGGCGTTAAAAAATGATAATCAACAGCATGTACTTCACTTCCTCTCGGCTGTCTCGTCGTACACGAAATAGAAAACTGAAGTTCATCAAAAACCTCTAAAGAATGCTTTACTAATGTCGTTTTTCCGCTCCCCGACGGCGCTGAAAATATGATAACTTTATTCATTGTTTAGTTTCGGGTTTCGAGTTTCGGGTTCCGAGTTTTCAGATTCCACATTTTTATCTCGAATTCTAAAAACTCGTATCACGAATCTCGTAACTTATAGTACGTTTAACGTCTGTTCTTTAATTTTTTCCAGATCATCCTTCATCATGACTACCAGTTTCTGGATTTCGGCATGATTGGCTTTTGAACCTAATGTATTGATTTCCCTTCCGATTTCCTGAGAAATAAAACCTAATTTTTTCCCGTTGAAATCTTCATTATCCATTACTTCTTTATAATATTTTAAGTGTTGGGTAAGTCTCACTTTTTCTTCAGAAATATCTAATTTTTCTGTGAAATAAGCCATTTCCTGGTAAAAACGTGTCTCGTCTACGTTCTCAAATTCCTTTAATGATTTTTGATAACGCTCCCTTACCGAAACGATTCTTTCTTCTTCGAAAGGAATAACTTCACCTAAATATTTATCAATATTCTGGATGTTTCTTTCCAGCTCTTCATGTAGATTTTTTCCTTCTGTTTTTCTGAATTCTTCAAAACGGTCAATTGCAGCATGCACTATGCTTGCAAGCTTTTCCCATTCGCCTTCGCAAAGCTCGTCGGGTCTGGAAGTGATGGCATCTGGAAGTCTTACCGCCATTTTCAGATATTCGAAATCCGGTCCGTCTGAAGCGATGTTTCGAAGTTCATTGATATAAGAATCAATTAAACCTTTATTGATTTTCACATCATTCGTCTCCTCAAGATTTTCTATGTTGATGTAGCAGTCTACTTTTCCACGGATTATTCTATCGTTCAGGATCTTTCGGATTTCAAATTCCTTTTCCTTGTATCTCAAAGGAATTTTGATATTTAAATCAAAGCTTTTGCTGTTCAGTGACTTAATATCTATTGAAATCTTTTTCCCTTCAAAAACATCTTCAGCTCTACCGAAGCCGGTCATTGATAAAATCATAGTTTTTTATTGTAGTACAAAGATAAACATTTAAGTCTATAGTTTAACCAAGTCAAATGGCAGGAAGTTGGATGCGGGAGGAGGGAAGATTGCTGTGAATATAAAAATTATATCCAGAATGATATCCAGTCTTAAACTTCCAGCTTCAGACTTCCATCTTCCCGCAAATTAAGATTTTCTTTTTAAAATCTCATTTTCGTAAATTAGCGCTGTGAAAAAGAAAAATTTGATTTCTGTTGTAGGACCCACCGGAATTGGAAAAACGAGACTGGCAATTGATTTGGCTAAACATTTCGATACAGAAATTGTTTCCTGCGATTCGCGGCAGTTTTTTAAAGAAATGAAAATAGGAACCGCATCACCGTCTTCGGAAGAACTGGCAGAAGCACCTCATCATTTCATAGGAAATCTTTCTGTTGAAGAGTATTATTCTATCGGGCAGTACGAAGAAGATGCCTTAAAAAAGCTTAAGGAACTTTTTGAAAATCACGATACTGTCATTCTGGTTGGCGGAAGCATGATGTACGAAAAAGCAGTGATTGAAGGATTGAATGATCTGCCGGAAGCCGACGAAGACAATCAGAAAAAATTACATGAAATTTTCGAAAAGGAAGGAATTGAAAAACTTCAGGAAATTTTAAAGGAACTCGATCCCGAATATTTTACGGTGGTTGATTTTCATAATCACAGAAGGCTTTTACGGGCCATCGACGTTATCTGGCAGACGAATAAAAAATATTCTGAACAAATTGCTGTTTCACAAGACTCAAGAGATTTCAATGTGATCCGAATCGGAATTGAAGCGCCGAGAGAAGAATTGTACGACAGAATCAACAGGAGAGTGGATATCATGATGGAGAAAGGTTTGCTGGAGGAAGCAAAAAGTTTAGAAAAATTTAAACATTTAACAGCTTTGAATACCGTTGGTTATGCTGAACTTTTCAAATATTTTGATGGAGAATGGGATCTTGATTTTGCTGTTTCTGAAATTAAGAAAAACAGCAGGAGATATGCAAAACGTCAATTGACATGGTATCGAAAAGCGGATGATATTCATTATTTGCCTTTGGGGTATTCGCAGGAGGATTTTGATGGATTGATTGAATATATTAATGAGCAGATTTTGAAATAAATTTTAGAGAATTTAGGTTTTGAATTAAAGGATTAGAAAGCTTGTGTGCTATTGTTAACAATAAGTTGTTTTTATTCTATTAAAGGATGTCCGAATGTCATTTCGTTATTTTTCAAATTGAAATTATAAATATCTTGATTTTCTACTCTGCGACCACCGGTAAAATTGAATAATAATTCATTCATTCCAATATCTAAATTTACATAAAGAATAGAATTATCAATTAATTTTTTTCTAACTAAATTGTCTTCTTTAATATTTTCATCATTATGTTTATTATTTAAAATTGGGTTAAATAATTTTATAAATAATCTTTCTAATAACCAAACAGATGTTTTACTATGTATATCTTTTAATTCATTGAAAATATTGAGTGGATTATTGTGAAACTCATTTAATCCTAAATAAGAAAACCGAATATGTAAAAAATATACAACAAGATGATCTTTTGATTTTAAGAGAGTTGTTGCTTTAAGTAACTTTTTATGTGGGCTAAATCTATTTTTTTTATCAAATGTTTCACCAACATATAAAACTTCTGGTTTAGAAAATTTTTTCAAAAAAAATCCTTTAACTCTTAATCTACAAATAAGATATATTCTTGATGATGCAATTGTCTCGTTTGTTTTATCATAGGTATCCATAATTTTTTCGTCAATAGCTTCACTATAAGGGATCATATAAGCATTTTGAATTTTGTAGAAAATTGTATCATTCATATTAAGTGAAAATTTTCTTACTAAAGTATTAAAATTGTTTATTATAGTTGCTCAAAGTAATTTTTATTTTAACTTAGATTCCAGGCTCCACTTTGTTCCGTTCAGAATGACAGTATCAATATTTTTTTAATTCAAAACAAAAAAATGCGATCCCGAAGGACCGCATTCCATTAACAATATTATTTTAATTTACTACTTCCAACCGCCTCCTAACGCTCGGTACAAGTCCACAATACTACTCAATCTCTGTCTTTTTACGGACGCAAGATTCAGCTCTGCTTGTAGAGAATTTCCCTGAGCTGTTATTACTTCTAAATAATTTGCCATACCGCCTTTGTAAAGCATTTCGGCACTTTTAATTCCATTTTTAAGGGTTGCTACTTGTTCGGTTGCTTTTTGTTCCTGAACTTTTAAGCTTTCGTTGGAAACCAAAGCATCGGAAACTTCACCCACAGCATTTAAAACAGATTGACGGAACGCCAACACGTTTTTCTCTCTCTGGATTTTAGCAACATTAAGATCTGTTTTCAATTGTCTTTTCTGGAAAATAGGCTGAGTCAATCCTCCTAACACAGACCCAAACAATGAAGCCGGAATCTGGAACCAGTTATCAATTTTAAATGAATTCACCCCTCCGTTGGCAGTGATTTTCAATGAAGGATACATATTTGCCTGAGCAATTCCTACCATCGCGTTGGATTCCAGTAACACCAATTCCTGTTGACGAACATCCGGACGACGGCTTACCATCGCTGCAGGAAGCCCCGCAGAAATATCTTGTGGTAAAGAAGTGTCGGACATTTCAATCGTTCTGCTGATTTTGCCCGGATTTTCACCAACCAAAATACTTAATGCATTTTCCTGAATCGCAATATTTTGTTCCAATTGTGTGATCAAAAGTTCTGTCGATTGCTTTTGAGCTGTCGCCTGCTGAACTCCCAAAGAAGTTGTATCACCACTTTGCCACAATTTTTCCGTTAAAGAAAGAGTATTTGTGCTTAATTCTAAATTCGATTTTGCAATCTCCATTTGTTTGTCAAGCATCAATAAATTGTAATATCCCTGAGCAATTGCCGCAACAACCTGTGTCTGAATCGCTTTTGTAGCTTCGTAAGTCTGTAGATACTGCATTTTTGAAACTTCCTGCTGATTTTTGATTTTACCCCAAATGTCAGCTTCCCAAGACAAATTGAACGCGGCGTTGTAATCTTCAACATAGCTTTTTCCTAAAAATAAATTTAAGCTTTGCCCGTTCATACTGTTTTTCGAAGGCTTTGAAATCTGTGCAGCAACTCCGAAGCCAACGTCAGGATATTGAAGATATTTTGCCTGTTTTAGTTTTTCCTGTGAAGAAGCAACCTGTTTTAAAGCAATCTGTAAATCGTAGTTGTTTTTAATCCCTTTTTCAATCAGACCTTGTAAAATAGGGTCGCTGAAAAATTGTTTCCATTCCAGGTTGGCTACGCTTGCTGTATCGGCTGTTGCAGTATACTGGAATTTTTCAGGAAGCTCAAGGTCCGGTTCCGTGTACGCCAATTTGGACACACACGAAACAGAGCCTAAAGCCAATATGAATGTTAGAAAAATATTTTTTACTTTTTTCATAGTTTTTAAACTTTATTTGAATACAAAACTTTGAGAGTTTTTTTATGCAAAGTTGTCTTTAGTAGGAGAGTTGCTTTGCTTTATATGATATGAGTTTGAATAGTTTGCTTCTCTATTTTTTGTTTTTCCCACAGATTTCACGGATTTCACAGATGATTGTGTTTATTTGTGAAAATATTTGTGCTGTTTGTGGTTAAAATAAATCTCTCAAAGTTTGTAATTCATTTTTATTAATGAGTAGTTGCTAAAAGTTCTGCCTCCAGTTTTTGTCTTTGAAGTCTTTTCTTTTTTCTACTTGGCATTTTTTCATGTAAATACTGGAAGATCACAAACATTACAGGAATAATGAAAATCCCGAATACAACTCCTGTTAACATTCCGCCAACAGTACTGAATCCGATGGAATGATTCCCTTTTGCAGAAGCTCCCTGAGTAAACACAAGAGGCAACATCCCGACAATGAACGCAAATGAGGTCATTAAGATCGGTCTTAAACGTAATCTTGAAGCCTGAAGTGCAGATTCCAATAATGATCTTCCTGCATTTCTTCTTTGTACGGCAAATTCTACAATCAGGATCGCGTTTTTCGCTAATAATCCGACGAGCATGATCAAACCAACCTGAACGTAAATATTATTATCAATTCCAGCCAGTCCTGTGAAGGCAAATACCCCGAAAATACCTGTAGGAATCGTTAAAATAACCGCAAACGGAAGAATATAACTTTCGTACTGAGCCGCCAACAAGAAGTATACAAATAAAATACTTAACATAAAGATAAATGCTGTCTGTCCGCTTGTTTTGATCTCTTCACGGGTAATCCCTGTCCATTCGTATCCATAACCTCTTGGCAATGATTTCTGTGCAACTTCTTCCACCGCTTTGATTGCGTCTCCGGTACTGTAACCAGGTTTTGGAGTTCCGTTGATCGTCACCGCGTTGAATAGGTTATTTCTTGTCACTGTTTCAGGTCCGAAGGCTCTTTTTAGAGTTACTAATGTTTTTACAGGAACCATTTCACCTGATTTATTTTTAACATAAATTCCTTCTAAAGAATTCGCATCTGTTCTGTAAGGAATATCCGCCTGAGCCATTACTCTGTAGTACTTTCCGAACCTGTTGAAATCTGAAACGAAGCTACTTCCGTAATAGATCTGCATCGTCTGCATCAATTCTGTAATGGAAACTCCAAGCTGATTCGCTTTATCACTATCAACTTCAATGGTAAATTGTGGGTTTCCGGCTGCGTAAGTTGTAAAGGCAAATGCAATTTCCGGACGTTTCATCAATTCTCCGATGAATGCCTGAGTGGTTGTTCCCAATTGTTCCAAAGAACCATTAGTTTTATCCTGAAGCATAAATTCGAAACCGGAAACGTTACCAAATCCCTGAACAGTAGGGAAGTTGAAGAAGAATGCACTCGCATCTTTTACCTGGGAAACTTTTCCTGTCAATCCCGCTGCAATCTGATCTGGGTCGGTAATTTCGCCACGTTGATCATGATCTTTTAATTTAATAAAACCTGCAGAATATGGAGAAGCATTCGCATTACTGATGAAGTTCAGACCATCTGCAACCCAAAGGTGGTTTTTAGCTTTTTCACCGTTGATGATTTTGTCAATCTGTTCAGTCGCTCTGTGTGTTCTGTCCAAAGAACTTCCCGGAGGTGTGTTCACCGCATACAAGATGAATCCCTGGTCTTCCGTAGGAATAAATCCTGATGGTGCTTTTTTAATCAAGAAAATACTTGCAGCTGTAATTAATACTAATCCTCCTACTGCAACCCATTTATTTTTAATTAAAAATTTAAGGCTATAGATATATTTTTTGGTAAGATTATTAAAGCTAACATTGAATGCATTGAAAAATCTTGCTCCAAAACCTGTTTTTTTACCGTGTTCTCCGTGTTCACCCTGAGGATCATTTAAGAACATAGCACATAAAGCAGGACTTAATGTTAATGCATTCACTGCAGAAATCATGATCGCAATCGCCAATGTAAAGGCAAACTGTCTGTAGAAAACTCCCGCAGGACCCTGCATGAAACCAACCGGAATAAATACGGCACACATCACCAGGGTAATGGAAATAATGGCCCCGGAAATTTCACTCATGGAACTCATTGTGGCTTGTTCTACAGGCATTCCCGTATGTTCCATTTTGGAATGGACGGCTTCCACCACAACGATCGCGTCATCCACCACAATACCGATGGCGAGTACCAAAGCGAACAATGTCAACATGTTGATACTGAACCCAAATAACTGTAGGAAAAAGAAGGTACCGATAATCGCCACCGGAACTGCAATGGCAGGAATTAATGTAGATCTGAAATCCTGAAGGAAAATATATACTACAATAAATACCAAGATAAATGCAATCACTAATGTTTCCACAACCTGATGAATCGAAGCATCCAAAAAGTCTTTGGAATTGTACATGATGATCGGCTCAACACCCTTTGGAAGGGTAGTTTTAAACTGGTCAACCTGTTTTTCAATTTCAGTTAAGATTTCGTTGGCATTAGATCCTGCCGTCTGCATAATTGCAAAACCTGAAACGGGTTTGCCATCCACTCTGTTAGCTGCTGTATAAGTATATGAACCGAATTCTACTCTTGCCACGTCTTTCAGTCTTAGGAAAGAACCGTCGCTGTTGGCTTTTATGGCAATGTTTTCGTAGTCTTCGTTTTTGTTTAATTTACCTTTATACTTTAAAATATATTCGTAAGTTTCCTTACTTCCCTGTCCCAAACGTCCCGGAGCAGCCTCTAAGTTGTGATCTCTTACAGCGTTCAAAACTTCCTGCGGAGAAAGGTTGTTGGCTGCTAATCTGTCCGGCTTCAGCCAAAGTCTCATAGAATAATCTCTCGTTCCGAAAACCTGCGCCTGAGCAACCCCCGGAATACGCTGAATTTGCGGAATGATGTTGATTTTCAAGTAATTCTGTAAGAAAAGCTCATCGTATTGTTTAGGATCATCACTTGTCAATCCCATGAACATGATCATACTGTTCTGAACTTTCTGCGTCGAAATACCCGCCTGCACAACCTCTTGCGGAAGCTGGCTCATCGCTTTCGATACACGGTTCTGAACGTTTACGGCTGCATTATCTGCATCTGAACCTTGTTTGAAAAATACGCTCAGAGTCATGGTACCGTCGTTACTCGAGTTGGAGGTCATGTAGGTCATGTTCTCAACTCCGTTCACCGCTTCTTCGATCGGGGTTGCCACCGAACGGGCTACAACTTCCGCATTCGCACCCGGATAGAAAGCTGTCACCTGCACACTCGGCGGAGCAATGTCCGGAAAGAGGGCGATGGGTAAATTAAAGAGGGACAATGCCCCCAATAATAAAAGTATTATGGAGATGACCGTTGAAAGTACCGGTCTTTCTATAAATTGTTTTAACATAAGAAGTTTATTTTTTTATGTTGCTTAAACTATATTCTTACCACAAAAGACACAAAGCTTTCTGCTGAATTCAGATTAATTGCTGATATTTTAAAGTTCACAAAACGAAAATCTTAGATTTTCAAAAAACTTGGGTGTTCTTCTATTTTCAAAGATTTAAACCTAAATGTGACTTATGTGTTTAAAAACTTTTGAGGTTTAAAAAAAGTTTAAGCAGTTCTTATAAATAGTCCTGAGAAGGATCGTTTACAAAGGTCTTGCCTTAAGCAGACTATCAGAAGAGATAGTTTTTGGCTGGATGGCAACACCGTCTTTTAATGTTCCGATTCCTGTAAACACAATTTTATCTCCTACAGAAAGTCCATCTGAAATGAAGTAATAATTGTTTGTTTTTCCTGAGATGGTTACAGGTTTTCCGGTTACTTTTTTATCTTTTCCGACTACGTATACATACGTTTTATCCTGAATTTCATACGTAGATTCCTGAGGAATGACAAGCGTTTTGTCGAATAGCTGAGGCATACGAACTCTACCTGTATTACCCGTTCTCAGTACTCCGTTTGCATTCGGGAATACGGCACGAACACTGATGGCTCCGGTGGTTTTGTCAAATTGTCCGTCAACGATGCTCATTTTACCTTTTTCAGGATACGTGCTGTTGTCTGCAATGACCAAATCTACTTGTGGCATATTTTTCAGCTTCTCGTTTAAAGTGGCTCCCGGATATTTATTCTGGAAAGCAATGAAATCCATTTCGCTCAAAGAAAAATAGGCGTAGATCTCGCTGATATCAGATAATAAAGTCAATGGACTTGGATCTGTTCTTGAGATCAGACTTCCTTTTTTGTAAGGAATTCTTCCGATGTATCCGCTTACCGGCGCTGTAATCGTTGTAAATCCTACGTTGATTCTTGCGCTCCCTACTGTTGCTTTTGCCTGTGAAGCGGCTGCTACAGCGGCTGCATAGTTGGCTTTTGCAGTTCTCAGCTGTACTTCGGAAACTACTTTTGCGGCTACAAGAGGTTCCAGTCTGTCAACCTCCACTTTCGCTTTCTGAATATTGGCATTGGCAACCTGTAAATTGGCTGTAGCCATATTCATTTGTTCGCCGTAACTTCTTGAATCTATTTTAAATAAAGGCTGTCCGGCTCTTACATAAGCTCCTTCTTCTACGTAAATTTTATCTAAATATCCATCAACCTGAGATCTGATTTCCACATTGTTTTTTCCTTCCAATGCAGTAGGGAATTCCTGATAAACAGTAGCAGGAGAGGTGATTACGGTATAAACGGGTAACTCTGGAGCAGGGGGAGCCTGGTTGGTATTTTCAGCGGCTTTACTGCAACTTTGTAAAAGGATAATACTTGCGATAAGTACGATAATCCTCGTTTTTCCAAATATTTTCATTTTAAGTTTAAAATTTTTAATGAAGTGTTAGATTTTAATAATGTTTTTAATGTAAATCCTGTTATATTTCCTAACGCTGTTAATGATTAGTTCAAAAAAAATTACAGAATTTTTAATACTCGACGTCAGATCGGTGTTTTCATAATTGAAAATTGTTTTTAATGTTGGTTTAGTATAATTAAGATGAGGTGTAAATCGCGTTATTTTTACTAACAGTGTTAATTATTAAAGTAAAAAAAAATTAATTTTTACTATTAATTTTCAAATCTTACATAGATGGTTTTTAAGTTTTAATTAGTTTTAAATGAATAATTTACATTAATTCAGTGTTAATATTCCTAACGGTGTTAATTTTAATTTCAAAAAAAATTCTACAAAGACTTAACAAAAGCAGAAACAGTTTCATCCAAAGTCGTCTTGTTCATCGTAGAAGGAATATCGTCATTACGCATCATCATGATCGAAATCAAGCCATGTACCGCAGAAAATAAAGCGTGAGACATGTGACAGGCGTTATCCGGATTTGATCCGTTTTTCTTAATAATTTCATACGTGCAATCGTAAAGCATATCCTGAAACGACGAAAATTCTTCTTTCATCATTCCTTTTCCGCTACATTGCATTCCCAATCCGAACATCAATTGGTAATACTCTTTGTTTTTGAATGCAAACTTCCAGTAGGCATCCACAATAGCTTTCAATTGGTCTTCCGGATTGTCGTGTTCTCTCTGAGCTTTCAACAATTCGATGTGCAAACAATGGAAACCATTCAACGAGATCTCGTATAAAATAGCCTCTTTGTTTTCAAAGTGATCGTAAACTACCGGCGCACTGTATTCAATGGCATCGGCAATTTTTCTCATGGAAAGTGAAGCCCACCCTTCGGTTTTAGCCAGGGAAAAAGCCGCGTCCAGAATGCTGGTGCGTATGTTTTCTTTTTCTCTTTGTCGACGTTCATGTAGACCCATGATTTTTAATTACTAACAGTGTTAGCAAAACTACAAACTTTTTAATATAACTTCCAAACAAATTTTAGAGTTTAACTTTTGAAGCAAGGTCTTTGAGAACTAATGTAAATTGGCTGGATGCTGGAAGAATGGGAGCTGCAGGTTATTGTGAAAAGGTGATTTTTTTAATTATTGTAAAAATTAATGGAGTTTATAGTCCCACTCAATTAAATAATAATTTGTTAGCTTCTATCCCCTTGTTTCAAGCTTCCTTACTTATATAATCAAGAAAATCTTTATCTTTGTGCACAAATAAAAAAAATATGAATACTCCTTCAAATATGATCGAATTGGGTACAAAAGCACCGTTTTTTGAGCTTCCAAACCCATCAAAAAGTAACGAAATACAGTCATTGGATGAGCTGAAAGGAGAAAAAGGCACATTGGTGATCTTCATGTGCAACCATTGCCCGTTTGTTCTTCATGTGATCGATAAATTACACGAATTATATGAAGACTATCATGAAAGAGGGATTGAATTTATTGCGATCAATTCGAATGATGTAGAAAAATATCCTGCAGATTCTCCTGAAAAAATGATCGAATTCCAGATTGAAAGACATTTTGATTTTCCTTATTTATACGACGAAAGCCAGACGATTGCAAAAGCCTATGACGCCGCTTGTACACCGGATTTCTTTTTCTTTGATGATAAATTAGACCTTATCTACAGAGGGCAAATGGATGATTCAAGACCTGGGAATAACAAGGATGTGACGGGTGAAGATTTAATTATTGCTTTTGAAAATTTGTTGTTGGGCGAACCTCAGGAAGAAATTCAAAGACCGAGCATGGGCTGCAATATTAAATGGAAATAATTTTTGGTTGATGGTAGCAGGGTGTCGGTTGACAGTTCTTGCAATTGATGATATATAAGCTGTTCTTTGGGACGGCTTTTTTTGTTTTTTTTGATATGTATAATTTTTAAACGCAAAGATTTAAATAACATTATGTTTTATTTTAATAGGGCAAAGGCAAATGAAATTTGCTTCGTGAAATCAACTTGTTGATGCAATCTTAGCTTACTTTAAAATGTGAAAAAAAAGATAAAAACTTTGCGTTAAAAAATATGACGATCTGCAAAATCTGCGAAAGATTTGAAACAGTTTTTATTAGCATTATCATGTTGGGCTTATCGAAGCATCTAAAATTATTCTAAAACGTAGCCTTACTCTTAGCTTCCACCTTCAAATCTACATTCACCTTATTATGCGAGAAATTCTTAATAAACTCAGAAGGTGTTTTTTCCGTATATTTTTTAAACATCCTGTTAAAATAAGTCACATTATTAAAGCCACAGTTATAACTGCATTCTGAGATGCTTTTATCCTGCGCCATCAGCAAACACGCTTTATTGATACGATATCGGTTCACAAACTCTGTAAACGTAATCTGAGTCGCTTTTTTAAAAAAATTACAGAAAGCCGGCAGTGTCAGATTTGCCAGTTTCGCCACATCTTCAATATTGATTTCCTTATCGTAATTGTGTTCAACATAGGTGAAAATATTTTCCAGACGGGTTTTATTTTTTGAAATAATCGTGTAAGGCATAATTTCCTTGTTTAGAAGCTCATAATCTGTACATTTTGACAATTCAAACAAAATTTCAAGCAGCAGCAAATACCTTTTATACCCTTCAGATTCCAACATGAGTTTCAGTCTTGGAAGCATCGTTTTTTTAATTTTGGAATGAAAATGAATCCCATATTTTGAAAGTTCGAGAAGGTTTTTAATCGATCTCGCTTCCACTTCCTGTTGCGGAAACTGCAGAATTTCTTCCCGGAATTGCAATACAATTTCTTCATGCGGATCAATAGAATTCAACCCAAACCCGGAGTGGGGAATATTGGAACCGATCAACACCAGATCACCATTCGTATAATTGCTTTTATGGTATCCGACGTGGCGCGTTCCACTCCCGGAAATCACACAGACAAGTTCAATTTCTGGATGATAATGGTATTCCCATTTGAATTCTGAAATGGGAGAATTGTTGTGAATCGTGCGGAAAGAGCTCTTTTCATCAGGGATTACCCGTTCAAATGTAACTTTCATTCAATTAATCGTATTTTGTTTTCTAAAATAATAATTATATTAATATAGTTCAAATATTCATTTACTGTGTTAAATTAACGTTAAGGCAAATGCTTATATCTTAGCCGACAAGAAAGTAATTGAATGAAAAATTTCAACATAAAGGCAGTTTTATTTTTAAATTATTTCGTTTTTGCGATTCTTTTGAATTCTGTAGGAACGGTAATTTTACAAATGCAGCAAAATTTCGGTATTTCGAAGTCTTCTGCAAGTGTTTTGGAAGGTTTTAAAGATCTTCCGATTGCAATTTGCTCATTCATTCTGGCATCTTTTTTACCAAAAATAGGAATAAAAAATTCGATGTTGATCGCTCTGTTTTTGGTGAGTTGCATGTGTTTTGTGATGCCTTTTTCCAATGACTTTTGGTTTTTCAAACTGTTATTTACCATTGTCGGGATTTCTTTTGCTTTAATTAAAATTTCAGTCTTCACCTCCATCGGGTTGGTGACGGATACAGATAAGGAACATTCAAGTTTTATGGGTTATCTGGAAGGTTTTTTCATGATCGGCGTATTAATGGGAAATGTTTTATTCAGCTTGTTTATAGATGACCACAATCCCAGATCAACCCATTGGCTGAATGTGTATTGGGTGTTGGGAACACTCTCAACTTTATCATTTCTATTCTTGTTCTTCTCAAAATTAGACGAACATGAAGCGAAAAGCGAGAAAACAGATTTGCTGGGAGATTTGAGAAACAGCGCAAGTTTATTCAGTTATAAAAAAGTACTGTTCTTTTTATTGTGCGCTTTTCTTTTCGTGTTGGTAGAACAAAGTTTCCAAACCTGGACGCCGACTTTTTATAAAGAAATTTTAAAAGTTCCGACTTCGATGAGCATTCAGGCGGGAGCGGTTTTAGCGGGAGCTTTTGCGTTGGGAAGGTTTTTATCAGGGTTTTTCTCGAAAAAATTCAGCTGGATCTACGTGGTTTCTTTCTGCGTGGTGGGCTTTGCGATAAGTATTTTATTGGTTTTACCATTGACTCACAACATCCATATTGATACCGGAACAACATGGTTGAATGCTCCGCTTGTCGTGTATTTATTTCCATTAATGGGTGGTTTGCTGGCTCCGATTTATCCGAGTATCAACTCCGTGATTCTGGCTTCAATTCCAAAATATTTACACAGCGCAATGTCTGGTTTAATTGTGGTTTTCTCCGCAATTGGAGGTACGATAGGATCAATAATTACTGGTTTTGTCTTTCAGGAATTCAGTGGACAGCAGGCGTTTTACCTTTCATTAATTCCACTTTCATTGTTGATTATTTCAGCAATTATTATGAATAAATTAAAAATAAATCATAAAAAATAAAAATGAACAAACAGCTCTATATAAAAGAAATTCAGACTCTTTTTGATGATGTCCAAAGATCAAAGGTTTTTGAAGATCAAAAGATGATGACCGATGCAGTTCCGCTGTTTCCGATCAGTTTGATTAATGCAAAATATGAAAAAGAAAAAAACTCGGAAAATTTTGATCTGAAAGATTTTGTATTCTCTCATTTTGATTTTTTAGGAGCAAAAATTTCGATTCAGAGGGAAGACCATTTGCCGATTGAAGAACATATCGAAAAGCTTTGGGATGAACTGACAAGAACAGCTTATGAAGAAAAAGGAACCTTGCTGAAGCTTCCGAAGCCATACATCGTTCCGGGAGGCCGTTTCAATGAGTTTTTCTATTGGGACAGCTATTTTATCATGCTGGGATTACAGGTTTCCGGAAGAGTGGAAATGATGGAAAATATCATTGAAAACTGTTCGTATTTAATTCAGACTGTCGGATTTGTACCGAATGCAAGCCGAACTCATTTTCTGAGCCGTTCCCAGCCTCCGTATTTTTCGTTGATGCTTGATCTGCTTTTTGAAACAAAAAAAGATGAAGCTATTTACATCAAATATTATGACACTTTAAAAAAAGAATATGCTTTCTGGATGAACGGAATTGAACATTTAGAAAATGCTTCAAATATTAATAGAGTCGTAAAAACTATTAATGGAGATATTTTAAACAGATATTACGATGCAGAAAACGAACCGCGTCCTGAAAGTTATTTAATTGATATTGAAGACAGCGAAAATGCAGGAGAAGAATTTTACAGAAACATCAGAAGCGCCTGCGAATCGGGCTGGGATTTTTCCAGCAGATGGTTTGCAGACGGAGAAAATATACAGACAATCGAAACCCTGAACTTAGCTGAAGTAGATCTGAACTGCCTTCTATGGCATTTGGAAAAAACATTGGCAAAATCTTCAGCGCTTCAAAATTTGTCTGAAAAAGAAAATTATTTTAAAGAAAGAGCAGCAGGCCGAAGACAGATGATCGACAAATATTTCTGGGATGAAAAATCAGGGACATACAAAGATTATCACACAAAAAAAAACACAACAACACCGTCTGAACATATTGCTGCTCTTTATCCTTTATTCCTGAAATTGGCAAGTGGCGAACAGGCAAAATCCGTAGCAAAAATCATAGAAGAAAAATTCCTCTATCAAGGCGGATTGGTGACTACGACCAAAAAAACAGGACAACAGTGGGATCTTCCCAACGCTTGGGCGCCGTATCAATGGCTGGGTTTTAAAGCAATGAAAAATTACGGTTTTGATGAGTTGGCAGAAAAAATTAAAAATAACTGGTGCGCCAATGTAGAAAGAGTCTACAACAACACCGGAAAATTAATGGAAAAATACAATGCTTTAGACATAGAAACTGTTGCAGGAGGTGGAGAATATCCGAACCAGGACGGATTTGGATGGACGAATGGTATTTATCTCACATTAAAAAATAACTAAAAACAAACTAACTATAACAATATGGCTATGAAAAAAAGATCGATTTTCTTACTTGCCGGGATTGCAACGCTTTATTTTAATAATACGTATGCACAGGAAACTCCACAGGATTCCACAAAAACGGCATCTATTGATCAGGTAGTAATCACGGGGAACTCAAACCCAAAAAAGAAAATAGAATCCAGTACGGCAATTTCTACGTTTACGGCGAAAGAAATCCAGAAGCAAAATCCTATCAGTGCCGCTGCATTATTGCAGAGGGTTCCGGGGTTTGCAGTGGAAACTTCGGGTGGTGAAGTAGGAAACAACCTTTTCGCGAGAGGGATTCCTTCTGCGGGAGCTTACGAATTCGTACAGGTTCAGGAAGATGGACTTCCGGTTTTTGAAGACGGAGCGTTACAATTTGCCAATGCAGATAATTTCTTCCGTGTAGATAATTCTGTGAGCAGATTGGAGGCTCTGAGAGGAGGTTCCGGATCTATCTTTGCCAACAATTCTCCGGGAGGGTTGATCAACTTTATTACCAAAGAAGGAAGCAACGATTTCAAAGGAACGGCAAAATTAGAAACCAGTACTTATGGCTTGATGCGTACCGATGTCAATCTGGGCGGAGCTTTGGTTGAAGATAAATTATTCTTCAATATCGGAGGTTTTTACAGAGCGGATAACGGTATCAGAAAAACAGGTTTTAAAGCCAATAACGGCGGACAAATCAGAATGAATCTAAAATATGTCTTCGATAAAGGCTATGCTAAAGTATATTATAAAAAACTGGATGACAGAAATACCTTTTTCCTTCCGATTCCTTTGGTACAAAATGGAAATGATCTGAAAGAATTTTCCGGTTTTGATGCCAATTATGGGACGTACAGCTACAGAACGATCAGTCAGCTGAATATTCCACAGGCGGGTGGAGGATTTTTCAGTAGAAATTTAGAAGACGGAATTCATCCGAAAGTTGATGTGTTGGGAGCAGAATTTAAATATGATTTGGGAAATAATTTCTCTGTTTTAAACAAAACGAGATATACCAATATCAATATGAATTATACAGGAATTTTCCCGGCGGGAGGTCCTAAAGATGCTGTTAAATTTGCTACTGATCCTGTTTCAGAAGGAGGTTTAGGAATGACAGGATATCAGTACTCTCTTGTGAGCAATGGAGCAGTTGTCAATCCACAATTTGTTCAAAAGTTAGGTTTTTGGGCAATCGACAAGCAGATGAATAATTTTGTGAATGACTTACAATTCAATTATAAATTTGACAAAGGAAATGTAACGGCAGGTTTCTACAAATCCAACTGGAAATCCCATCAATACTGGAACTGGAGTAATATTTTAACGACCGCAACAGACAGACCGGAACTTCTTAATCTTGTTGATACTTCTCTAGCTCCGACAGATATGGGATATTCTAAAACGTACAATGGGGTTACGGATATGTCTTTCTTAATCAGAGATTCTCAGATTCAGGGAAGTTTGAATGATGTGTATCTGAATTTAGATTATAATATTACAGATAATTTAAGTTTCAATGGAGGAATCCGTTACAGCCGCGATTTCTACAAAGGATATGGAGTAAGCACAACAACATCTAACTTGAATAATTCTGATTTAACAACAGACGGAACCCACAGCTTCTATACCACGACAGCCGACGATAATATGGCGGTTTTAGGAAACAAATACACCTATTGGAACTATGACATCAGCAGAGTTTCTTTCACCACAGCTTTAAATTATAAAATTAATAGAGAAAATGCTGTGTACGCCCGTTTTTCCAACGGTTTCAGATCTCCGAACGAAGAAGCGTATTATAATAATATGAATAATCTGTCGGCAATAAAACCGGTAACGACCAACCAGCTGGAAATTGGATATAAATATTATTCAAGAACATTCGATGTAGCGGTGATTCCGTTCTATTCTACACTGAAAAATCTTTCGTTTACGGATGTGTATTCTGACGGAACTTCAGAAAACAAATTTGCCAATACTACCAACTTAGGAGTAGAATTGGAAGGATATGCAAGATTGTTTAATAATTTGTTGGAAATTACTTTCAACGGAACGATTCAGAGTCCGAAATATAAAGATTTTACAGGAAGAAATGCAGACGGATCGACATTCGACTATGATGGAAATACCGTAAGAAGAATGCCTAAATTCTATTTTAATATTTCCCCGGCCGTGAATATCACAAAACAATGGAGAACGTATGTAAGCATGAATTATTACGGAAAACGTTTCCAGGATGAGAAAAATGCACAGACATTGCCTTCATTCTCGGAATTTGGAGCCGGAACTTCTTATCAGTTAGGAAAAATCCGTTTTGCAGTTGACGGAACGAATATCTTCAACACAATCGGAATCACAGAAGGCGACCCAAGAGCCGGATCTCCGACAGGTGACGGAATCATTATGGCAAGACCGATCATGGGTGCTGCCGTAAGAGCTTCGATAACTTTAGATTTCTAAACAACTTAGTTTTCTTCATAAAATTGATAAAACCGCCGGAATTTTTCTGGCGGTTTTTTGTTATCAATTAACAACTTATCCAAAACATAATCTAAACCTTCAAGGTTTACCGGATAATTAAACGTACGAAACCCGCATCCCGCTTATTTAAAAAACGGATTATACTCTTTCTCAAACCCAATAGTCGTAGGATTTCCGTGGCCGGAGAAAACCTGTGTTTTGCCGTCGAGGATAAAAAGTTTTGTTTTAATTCCTTCAATTAATTGCTCGTAATTTCCTTTATATAGGTCGGTTCTTCCGATGCTTCCTTCAAAAAGAACATCACCGGAAATCATGAATTGCTGGTTTTCATTATGATACACCACGCTTCCCGGAGAATGTCCCGGAACATGATATATTTTGAATTTTTCCCCGTCAAGATCCAGTTCATCGCCTTCGTTTACATATTCAATATCAACTTTTACAGGATTGATCTGAAAACCGAATCTCATTCCGCTCGCCTGAAGCATATCCAGAACATCTTGATCGTCCTTATGCATCGTCACAGGAACTTTAAACGTGTCAAAAGCCCACTGCAGTCCCAAAACATGATCAATATGAGCATGAGTCAGAAGGATTTTCTGGATTTTCAGCCCATTTTCAGTGATAAAATTGCTGATAGCTTTTGTTTCCTGATCATTCATATTTCCCGGATCGATCAGCCAGGCATTTTTATTTTCGTTATAAATAATATAGGTGTTTTCGCTGGCAAAGTTGAATACGAAACCTTGAATCTGAAGCATATTTTTGAATATTTTTAATTAAGACAAATTTACCATAAAAGTTTTTGTTTAAAACATTTGAGTGATTTTTAGTTTAAATATTTAATAGTACAAATGCTGAGGTTCTCGAAGCATTCATTTAATCTAAAAAAAATAATTCAATGAATAAATATACACTCCAAGTATGGTTTAAAATCGATTTTTCTTTATCTTCGTCATAATGAAAACTTTGCGCATTTTTTTACTTTCTTTGGGCGGACTGGTTTTTGGACAAAACATCCAAAGCATACAGCTGTTTAATCCTCAGACGAATGACGAGACACCGGTGATTAATTTCAATCAGCAGTTGGTTTTAAGCTTTGACGATCTTACGAATGCAAGTGAGATCTACAGATATACGATCAAACATTACAACAGAAATTGGGAGGATGATAATCTTTTCTTTACAGAATATGCGAACGGCAGTCTAAATGCTTTGCTGGATAAATTTCAGTATTCATTCAATACGTTGCAGGCTTATACCCATTACAAACTGATATTTCCGAATGATAAAATTCAACCTAAAATTTCGGGAAATTTTGAAATTATCGTTTATAAAGATTCTGCGGATAAACCTCTTTTTAAAAGAAGATTCTATCTGGTAGAAGATGCGGCGACATTAGCGGTTGGTGTTTCCAGAATTTCTGAAGCAAGAAATCCTAATGTCAATCAAAGGGTAGAAGTGAAGGCTGTTTCCAAAGGGGGAGATTTGTCTTCCAATGTTAATTCCATGACCCTGAATGTGATGCAGAACAACAACCCGAATATGGTCATTAATAATTTAAAACCAAGCACGACTCTGGGAAACCAATTGCTTTTTCAGCAGATGTCATTGCTTTTTCCGGGAAATAATGAGTTTTATTATTTCGATAATAAAAACATGAATCTGGCCGCAGATATGGTACGCGCAACGGAAGTGAAAGACGGGGTGAACAATACATTTCTTCATCCGGTTTGGGCTTTCCCTTTAAATTATCAATATCAGCCGGATGTAAACGGAGCCTGGTATTACAGGAGAAATGATATTGGCAGAGAAAGGGATGCGGAAAGGGAAGCAGATTACTCTTGGGTATATTTTTCTTTGGATTCCGATCCTGTGGATAAGGAAATTTATGTGCTGGGAGGTTTCAACAATTTTAAGCCAAGCAAAGAAAATCAAATGCAATATGATGCTGCAACTAAACAATATGTAGCAAAAATATATCTTAAACAAGGTTTCTACAACTATATTCTGGCTACAAAAACTCCTGACGGAAGCCTGGATTTCGGAGAAATTAACGGTAATTTCTGGCAGACGGAAAATCTTTATCAGGCATTTTTATATTATGCTCCTTTTGGTAGAAATTATGATGGATTGATGGGGTATGGTGAGTTTAGGACACCGGTGAGATAGGGTTTTGGAGTGGGAGTGTTTGAGTGTTTTTTGGGTTTGAGAAGTGGAGGAAAGTATAAATGCTACCATAGTTCGGCAAGCTCAATACAGGCAGCTCAGCATGCATGACACCGCTACAAATATGCTGTTAAAAGGAAACAGTTAGTATTAGAGATGTCATGCTGAGGTTCTCGAAGCATCTCTAAAAAATAATCAATTCAATCTTAGTTAATAATAAAAAAACCTCGCAGAAAAATCCTGCGAGGTTCAATATAATAATAGTCTGGAAAAATCTTTACATTTTAAAAATTGCAGTTACAAACAAAACTTCATCATTTTCAAATATATAATGAATATTGACAGGGAAATTTTTCATTTCATTAATGCTGACTTCCTCTGATCTCTCTGTTTGCTGCGAAATTTCATTAATGGATTCCTTTAAATCCTCCAGAAAATCAATTCCCGTGTTTCCCTTTTCCGCGTTGAATACACGCAGAAGAAGCCGTATATCGTTTTTGGCAATGGAAGAGAGAAGAACTTTCATTTAGGCACAATACTTTTTCAGCTCAGAAATATTTTCGTAGAAATCTAATTTTGTACCCGGATTCTCATTATGAAACTGAATCCTGTATAAAACTTCATCCAATTGAAATTGAGGAACAGCAGATTTGTTCTCCGTTTCAAAAATTTCCATCATTTTTACAAAAGCTTCCAAAACTTCCGGACTGAAGTTTTCAATCTTATTTTTTAAAATTTCTGCAGTTGTATTCATCATTTTTTAAATTTTTAAGGTTATGTTGTGTTTTTTGATGGAGTGAAGTTAATAAAAATTAATTAAATTTCATAATTTAATTAAAAATAATAGGGGTGTTGACTTAAATTTTTAATTATTTTGAGTTTAATAAGATGAAATAATGGGGGTGTTCTTCTTTTTTTGTATTTTTAATCAAAAAAATAACCTCCGTTTCCGAAGGTTAATATGTTAAACTAAATAAAATTCATTGAGTTTTTCTTCACATAAGGTCTTTACCACTTCTATCCAGCGGTCTTCATCATTCAGACAGGGGATATAATGGAAATTTTCACCGCCTCCGTGCAAGAACTGCTCTTTTCCTTCCACCGAAATTTCTTCCAGGGTTTCCAGACAGTCTGAAACAAAGGCCGGACAGACAATAGCCAGGTTTTTCACTCCTTTAGCCGGAATGGTTTCCAAGGTTTCATCGGTGTAAGGCTCGATCCATTTATCTTTTCCTAATCTCGACTGGAAAGAAACAATCGTTTTTTCTTTCGGTAAATTAAGCTTTTCGATCACCAGATTCGTCGTCGTAAAACATTGGTGACGGTAGCAGAAACTATGGCTCGGGTTGCTTTCTCTTGAGCAGCAGTCGTTCAGATTACAGGTTTTTGTAGGATCGGTCTTATAAATATGCCTTTCCGGAACGCCGTGATAGGAGAATTGTAATGCATCGAAATTTTCAGGAAGCTTTTCCTTAATGCTTTCTGCAAGACAATTGATATAAATATCCCTGTTATAAAAAGGTTGAATATAATTGATCTTCACCTTCGGGAACTTCTGTTTTCTTACTTCTTCCGCTTTTTCGATCACAGTTTCCGTTGTACTCATCGCATATTGCGGGTACAGAGGGAAGAGTACGATCTCGGTAACGCCTTTATCCACCAGCTTCTGAATTCCGGCTTCAATGCTTGGTTGCGCATATCTCATCCCGATTTCCACGGGAACATCTACCAGTTTTTGCAATTTCCTCTGGATTTTTTCTGTAATGACGATAAGCGGAGAACCTTCATCTGTCCACACTGTTTTGTAGGCTTCGGCAGATTTCGGAGGTCTTGTTTTTAAAATAATTCCCTGAACGAGAAGGGCCCGGAAAATCCAACGGTAGTCGATCACTCTTTCGTCCATCAAAAATTCGTCTAGATATTCCTTTACATCTTGTACGGCCGTAGATCTGGGAGATCCAAGATTGACTAATAAAATTCCTTTTTTAGAGTTTCGGGATTCGGGATTCGAGGTTTCTTTCTGCAAGATTTTTTCTTTTAAAGGTTTAAAGTTTAAGGTTTAGTGTTTAAAGTTCATGGTCTAAAGTTTTGTGTATTAACATTAAACTTAAAACTCAGAACTCAAAACTTTATCCGTTAACCGCTTCCACTCTTTCCACCAAATCCGGAACGAATTGTTTTAAGATATTTTCGATTCCGTTTTTCAGAGTAGCGGTAGAACTTGGGCAGCCTGAGCACGCTCCCTGAAGAAGCATTTTTGCTGTTTTGTGTTCTTTATCGTATTCCATTAAAGAAATTTTTCCGCCGTCATTTTCTACTGCAGGAGCAACGTATTCGTTTAAGATGTCAGAAATTTTCTGTTCGTCTTCCGTATAATCTCTGTTGATGATTTTCTCAACCGGATTTTCGTGTTTTTGAGACTCAAGGGTTGAAATTTTACCTCCGTTTTGAAGATATTCGGCAATCATCCCACGAACAGCCATCATCACCTGATGCCATTCTACGGAATTATCTCTTGTCACCGCCACAAAATTATCAGAAATAAAAACTTCGGAAGCAAAATCAAATTCCTTGAAAATAGCTTCAGCCAAAGGAACTCCATCAGCAGTTTCTCTGGATTTCACTTCTACAAATCCTTCAAGCAATAGTTTGCTGGAAACAAACTTCATTACATTCGGGTTCGGAGTCATTTCTGCATAGATCTGATACATTTCTTTTTTCTTTTGAAGATAAACTCTTGGGTTGGCCAATAATTCGTCTTCAATTACATTTTTCAGGCTTTCTGCTACATGTTCCCATTCTATTGTATCTTGTTTTGCCACTGCTACAAAATTTGCCGTAATGAAAACTCTTTCTACAAATGGATAATTGAATAGCTCCTGTGCTAAAGGAATTTCTGAAATATCTGAATCTCTGTCCAACTCCAAAGATCCCGGAATCAGGTTGTAATCAGCCACAAATTTCATCACTTTCGGGTTTTCGGTTGGTTCTATAAGTATAGTATGCATTTTTTCGTTAAATTTGAGATACAAAAATACGTATTTAGAATTTAGAAGCTAGATGTTAGAGGTTAGATTTTTGCTATCAGTATCATTTGAAAATCGTGAAGTAAGAATTTAATTTTTAAATCAACTCATTTTCAGTTATCATCAAATTAAAATTTATGGCTTTAATAAAAGAACTTTTAGGAAAAACACCGCAAATCGGTGAAAATACCTTTTTGGCTGAAACGGCAACGATCATCGGAGATGTTACGATGGGAAAAGACTGCAGTATCTGGTATAATGCCGTGATCAGGGGAGATGTTCATTACATCAAAATGGGAGATAAAGTGAATGTTCAGGATAATGCAATGCTGCACTGTACTTATCAAAAGCATCCCTTAAATATTGGAAACAACGTATCTATCGGTCATAATGCGATTGTTCACGGATGTACGATTCTGGATAATGTCCTGATCGGGATGGGAGCCATTGTAATGGATGCCTGCCTTGTGGAAGAGAATTCTATTGTTGGTGCGGGTTCGGTGGTTACTCAGGGAACGCATATCAAGTCCGGAGAAGTTTGGGGCGGAGTTCCTGCGAAGAAAATTAAAGATATTAATGCTCAGTTACTGGAAGGGGAAGTGAACAGAATTGCAGATAATTATGTAAAATATTCTTCATGGTATAAAGAAAATGTGAAGCATGTTGAAGGATAGTTGAAGTCAATGATGAATGTTGCTTTGCAGGTCAATTCACTTTGTTTGTCAATTTTTTATTGAGAGAGAAACCATTCACTTGCGAAGCAAAATTCACCATTCACATATTAAAAAAGCTTTATCAAAGTTGATAAAGCTTTTTTTTAAATCCTTAATGCAAAACTCCTGTGAGTTTAATATGTTTATATGATAATTTACTAGTGTACAAGTTCTGCTTTTCCGTTGACGCATTTGATGGAAGTTGGTGGCTCGATCATCATACAGTCTGACATGATATTGTATTTCTGGTTGAAAGCTTTTACCTTTTCCGTATAATCATTGATTTTCGGAAGAATTGTAGCTTCCAGTTTTTTCGGATAAGCGATGTATAATTGAGGTCCGCCGCAAGATTTTGCACCCATCGGAGCAAAGGTCCATTCATTGATATTGGTACATTTTTCTTTGGAAATTTCAGATTCAATAGATCCTTTTATTTTGTCCAGCTGAGCCTGGTCGTAAGTCTGGCTGTTTTCATCGGCCGGTCTTTCTGCGATATCTTTAGGGAGGTTAGCATTGGCTTTTTTTACCGTATTACACGAAACTAAAGTTAGGCTAATACAAAATACTACGGCAGATATTTGCAGGAATATATTTTTCATAATAATTTTTTTTCTGAGCAATAATTTTCAAAAGTTATGCCAAGATAAAAAATTCAAATTCATTTTCCGTAATTTTGACGACGATGAACAATCATTTTTTTGACTTAATAGAGCATACCAACCGAAGCGTTTTTCTCACGGGGAAAGCGGGAACAGGAAAGACAACCTTTCTTAATGATTTTGTAAAGCGCACACGCAAAAAGCATATTGTAGTGGCTCCCACGGGAATTGCTGCGATCAATGCGGGCGGAGTTACCATTCATTCGATGTTTGGTCTGCCTTTGAGGACTTTTTTACCGACAACAGAAAGAATAGATACCAGTTTGGCCAACAATATTGCCGATCTGATGCCGCATTTCAAATATCGAAAAGACAAACTTAAGCTTTTAAGAGAAGTGGAAATCATTATCATCGATGAGGTTTCCATGCTGCGCGCCGATGTTTTGGATATGATGGATTTTTCGTTAAGATTTATCAGAAGGAATAATCAGCGTTTTGGCGGTGTTCAGATGCTTTTTATTGGGGATTTGTACCAGCTTCCGCCGGTGGTGAGAGATGAGCATATCCTGAAGATGTTTTACAATTCGCCTTTCTTTTTTGATAGTCTTGCGATTAAAGAAATTCCTTTAATTACGATTGAATTAACGAAAGTATACCGTCAGACCGATGAGGAATTCCTGGATATATTAAATGCCATCCGGGATGGAGACATTGCTAATATTGATTTTGAACATTTAAATGAAAGATACGATCCTGATTTTGAAATAGGAAATGAGTCATACGTTTATCTGTGTTCCCACAATAAAATGGCGGATGAGATCAATGTAGAGAAATTGGCGGAAATAAAAGTGGATGCTAAAACCTATGAAGCTAAACTTTTTGGGGAGTTTAAAGAAAATCAGTTTCCGAACGAGCAGTTTTTAGAATTAAAAATCGGAGCTCAGATCATGTTTATCCGAAATGATATTTCAGGAGAAAAGAAATATTTCAACGGAAAACTGGGCGAAATTTCTGCTTTGGACGAAAACGAAATCAAGGTCATTCTCGATGGGAGTGAAAGGGAAATTGTTGTAAAAAGGGAAGTTTGGGAACAGAAAAAATATTTCCTGGATACCGAAAAAAATATTAAGGAAGAGGTTTTGGGAAGCTTCGAACAATTTCCGATAAAGCTGGCGTGGGCGGTAACGATTCATAAAAGTCAGGGTCTTACGTTTGATAAAGTGATCATTGATGCAGGAAAAAGCTTTACGGCAGGTCAGGTTTATGTGGCGTTGTCCCGTTGTAGAACGTTGGAAGGCATTGTTTTAAAATCTAAAATCACTCCCGAGATTATTTTTAAAGATAACAGAATTCTCCATTTCCATTCGGATACGGTGGCCAATGACCATGTTGAAAATATTTTAAATAAAGAAAAATACGATTACAGCATCCGAAAAGTCCTTCGTACGCTAGATTGTGTGTGGTTTTTAAAGGAAGTTGAAGAGTGGAACAAGCTTTCAATAACGACGAAAAGTATTGATGTATTTAAAACAAACCAGCTTTATCAACAATTGAAACCGGAGATTGTCAATCTTGGGAAGATTTTTGAAAAATTGGAAAGGGTAATTTCACAGAAGGTTAATAATTTTATCGAACAAAAGGAAGAATGGTCTGAAATTGAAAGCAAAACAAAAGGCGCGGTTAATTTCTTTTTTACCGAGATCAGAGATAAAGTTTTCAATCCTCTGAAAGAATTTTATGCTGAAATAAAGGGCTCAAAAGGGTTGAAGCAATACAATGAAGAGTTCAGAGTCTGGCTGGAAGATATTGAAGAATATCTGAATAGCTTGAAGGAAATCCATTTGCTGGAAACCAAGCTTCTGGATGAGAAAAATGACAAGGAAGTCAGCATGAAAATTGCAAAAGTCCCTTCGCAGGTTCTTACGTTTCAACTATTCGAACAAGGGAAAACGATTTCTGAGATTGCAATGGAAAGAGGTCTGGTAAAAGAAACGGTGATCGGGCATCTTGCCAAATTCGCTGAACAAGGGCTGCTGGATATTTCCCGAGTGATTACTACGGACAAGATCAAGGCTTTTGAAGAAATATTTTACAAAGATCCGAAAGAAACATTAACGGAGTGGAAAAATGTGCTGCCGAATGATTTTGAGTTTAATGAAATCCGGATTTTGATTAATCATTTTAATTATCAAAAGGAAAAATCGAAATAAAATAAAGAAGGTTTTAATAATTAATGAATTACTAAAACCTTTTTTGTTTCTATTTATTTGAAAAATTTTGGTTGACTCTGTATCCCACGATTTGTATATTTCCATCCTTGTCTTTTTCCAAAGTGAAAGATTCTTCAGTTTTTTCACTGCCTCTTTTCACATCATACACGTAGAAATACTGACTTCGGGCATTCGTTCCTTTTACGATCATGGTTTCCCATTTCACAAGATTATATTCCTGAACAGGACCGATTTTATTGGTGACCTCAAGAAGCTCGTCTAATTTTCCTTTATCCGTAACCGTGAAAAATTTTTCACCAAACAATTTATAAATATCCTCCTTATTATCTCCATATCGCAGTTCCCAGTAAAATTTTTGCGGAATTTTTTCTCCGTCTTTTTTATCGGATTCCCTATCTTTATAAAATTCATTAAAAGAACAGCTTATTAAAATGAAGGAAATAAATAGTAAATAAAATTTTTTCATATTAGTTATTATCTAAGATTATTTTTCTTCTGTTATTATCCCAGTAACTTGCTTCACGACTTTCATTTCTTTGTTCAACCTCGGTATTTTCTATTTCATTAAATCTGCTTTTATCAGTTTCAGCAAATTCAATTATTGTAAAATATTTTTCATCAAGATTATTAAAATCGACTAATTTCAGATATTCATCAATAGAATTTTTATCAATCATAATTTTTCCTCCTCCACACCAATGTCTGTCTTGTCCATTTTTTTTGACACCCGAAACCCAATACTCTTCGCCAGTTTCTACATCAAAATGATTTCCGTAAATGCCGGGATTTTTAAGTTTCTTCAAAGCTTTATTGTTGAAATAAACTGTTTGTCCGGATTTTGAAAATTCCACAAAACCAATCCATGCGGGTCCGTGATGACCGGAGGATTTGTTTTCGATGTACATTATTTTTGATTCCATGATACTGAATTTAATAATGCTCATAATGAAAATGTTGAGCGCATCGAAGATAAAAAATATTTGTAATAAGATGATCAAGTTCATCCACCAACAAATCTATTTTTTTTGATCGATCAATTTTCTGTTCCTCCGTACTTTCTGTATCGATTTTGGTTTCGTCTTTAACTAATTGCCGTAAAGATTGTAGATAAAGTTTTTTCTGTTTCGAAATGTCATACGGATCTTTAAAACTGGCATCATTATCAAGAGAATGTAAATAAATGGAATATTCTGTGTACCCTAAAATCCTTGGTTCTTGATGTGCAAAGTATGTCCCTCCATAAGTAAGTGCACTAAAAATCGAATTAATATTTGAATAGATTTTGATCAATTTTTTTCTCTGTTCCGAACATTTTTCTACACTGTTTCTTTGTTTTAGAAAATATGCATATAAAATATAATACGAATCTTTACCGGCTTCACTTCCGAAGCCTAAGCTATTAATCGTATAAAAAGTATCAGGACTTTGAACCATCTCATCAAAAAATTCTGGATGATCGTCTATGATTTTATTGAATTTCTTTTTCTCAAAGTTCAAAATAATATCATTTTCAGTTTTTATGACTAAAGTGTCTAGTTTAGTGTGATATTTTGAATTTTTATTTTTTTGAACTTCTGATTCTTTTTGTTTCTCAAGATTTTTTTTGAAGTTTTCGTTCTTATTACAGCTGAAAAGTAAGAAAAATACAGAAAAGCAAAGAAGAATATTTTTCATGGATAGTTTTTAATTGTTAAATATACTAATGAATATCATATTTAAAACCATTTTAAGCTTTAAATGAAGCATAAATATTTTCATCAAAAAGAGCTCAACTTAGAAAATGTATTTGAACTTTTAAGAATATAAACTCTATAAAGAAAAATTGGTCAGTTTAACTTTTATTCCCATAGTTTTTTCCTGAAATAACCGATCAGACTTATCAATTACAAAAAGTAACTAATGCAGTTTATATGTTTTAAATTTGTTTGGTTTTTTAGACCTAAAATTTAAAAATATGAAAAATTTTGAAATATCGGTGCTGGATCTTGCTCCCGTAAAACAGGATAAGACCATTCACGATACTTTTCAGGACAGTTTATCTTTAGCAAACCATACTGAAAATTTAAATTATAAAAGATTCTGGCTCGCTGAACATCACAATATGGAAAGCATTGCCAGTTCTGCAACTTCGGTTCTGATTGGTTTCATTGCCAACGGGACAAAAAAAATCAGAGTAGGATCGGGAGGAATTATGCTTCCGAATCACAGCTCATTAGTCATTGCAGAACAATTTGGGACTTTAGAATCACTTTTTCCCGGAAGAATCGATCTCGGTTTGGGAAGAGCTCCCGGAACCGATGGATTAACGGCGCAAGCGTTGGGACGAAATCCTGCCATTATCAACGAACAATTTCCACGACAAATCTTAGAATTGCAAAAATATTTCTCCAAAGAGAATCGTGACGCATTAGTTCGTGCCATTCCAGGGGAAGGATTGGATATTCCGATGTATATTTTGGGTTCGAGTACAGACAGTGCCTGGTTGGCAGCTGAATTGGGACTTCCATACGCTTTTGCCGGGCATTTTGCTCCGGAACAGATGGAAATGGCTTTCAGTATTTACAGAGAGCATTTCGAGCCTTCAAAACATTTGGATAAACCTTACATTATTGCCTGTGTAAACGGGGTAGCGGCTGAAACCACCGAAGAGGCACACAGAATTTCGACAACTTTATTTCAGGCATTCATTAATATTGTGAGAAACGACAGAAAACCTTTTGCTCCGCCGGTTGATGATATGGATGACATCTGGTCACCTATGGAAAAATCAATGGTTTTGCAGAAATTGAGATATACTTTTATAGGAAATCAATCTGAAATTGAAGAAAAGCTGAAAAATTTTCAGGAGAAATTCAATGTAGACGAATTAATGATTAATTCTCACATTTACGACCATCAGAAAAGATTGGAATCGTATGAAATTATCAGAAAGGCAAAAGATTCATTATTTAATTAAAAACAAAAATTAGTAGAATTTTTTACACATAAGTCACGTAAGCATAAAAACTAAAAATTCATGAATAGAATACATTAGAACGAAAATTAAAAATTTATATGTTCTAAATATTTTCAAAGTCTATGGCTAAACTCATGTGACTTATGTGTAAAATGAATTTTTGAAACTTTTATTGTTAAAATGTAAGGTTAAAAACAAACCATTTATATTAATTGGAAGATGCCTTTTTTTATGAGTATCTTTGCAAAAATTTTTAAAAAGTAAAAATGTCTGATATTAAATTAAATACTATTCCAGAGGCTATCGAAGACCTTAAAAATGGTAAAATAATCATAGTAGTAGATGATGAAGACAGAGAAAATGAAGGTGATTTTCTTTGTGCTGCAGAGCTGACAACACCGGAAATCATCAACTTCATGGCATTGCACGGAAGAGGATTGATCTGCATGCCGCTTCCTGAAAAAAGATGTGATGAGCTGGGATTGGAGATCATGGTAAGCAGAAGCAGCGACCCGAAAGAAACGGCTTTCACCGTATCGGTTGATCTTCTTGGAAACGGAACTTCTACCGGAATTTCTGCTGCAGACAGAGCAAAAACGATCTTAGCCTTGATGGATGAAAAATCGAAGCCGACAGATTTCATGAGACCGGGGCATATTTTCCCGCTTCGTGCAAAAAAAGGCGGAGTACTGAAAAGAGCTGGACACACGGAAGCTGCGATCGACCTTACTAGTCTTGCAGGGTTGAAAGAAGGTGGAGTAATTTGTGAAATTATGAACGAGGACGGAACAATGTCAAGACTTCCGGAATTGTATGCTTTTGCCCAGAAGCATGATATGAAAATCGTTTCCATCGAAGATTTGATTCATTATCAGCTTAAAAAAGGAAATCTTATCGAAAGAATTGAAGAAAGAAAAGTGAAAACAGCTTACGGAGAATTTGATTTCTTCGCTTTCAGAGAGACTTCAAATGAGCAGATCCATTTTGCTTTAACGAAAGGAACATGGACTGTCGATGAACCTGTTTTGGTAAGAGTACAGTCTTCTGATTCTTATTTTGATGTATTGACAAGGCTGAATAATGGTGAAAAACCTTTACTGGAAAAAGTAACCAATATGGTAAATGAAGCTGGAAAAGGAGCTGTTATTTTTATTAATAATGTTTCAAATTCTGAAAATACATTAAGAAAATTACAACAATTCCTTAATTATCAGGAAGGTCAGGAACAGCACCCGACATTAGCATACAACTACAGAGATTATGGGATCGGAACTCAGATTTTAAAGAATCTTGGAATTAATAAGTTTAAAGTAATCACTCAAAATCCAAATATCAAACCTCATGTTGGGGGATATGATGTTGAGGTAACGGAGATGGTTCAACTATAATATACAAACCTTCAAGGTTTTTAAAACCTTGAAGGTTTATTTTTTAAGCCATTTTTATTTCTTCGAAATTTCTGAATCCGTTCAGAAAATCTTTGATATTCATTCTTTTCTTACCTTCGAGTTGGAGTTCTAAAGGATAATAAACGCCGTCTTTAGTATAGATCTTAAAATCATTTTTTGAAATTTCTAAGCTTCCTACAGTTTTTCCGTGGTTTGAAATTTCAAATTTTCCACCGAAAACTTTTAATCCTTTTTCTTCTTCCCCGATTCTTAAAGTAGTGAATGCAGCCGGATATGGCGACATTCCCAAAATAAACTGGTGAACTTCTTTCGAACTTTTTGTCCAGTCGATTCTTGTGTCTTCTTTAAAAATTTTATAGGCATTTTTAGGATGTTCTACGTGAGGCTGAGGTTTTTCAACGATCGAGTTTTCCGCCAGTCCATCCAGTGTTTTTACCACAAGTTTAGAACCCATTTCCATTAACCTGTCGTGAAGGCTTCCTGCGTTTTCATCCGGTAAAATTTCCAGTTCTTCCTGAAGCAAAATATTTCCTTCATCGATTTTTTCATTGATAAAGAAAGTGGTGGCACCCGTTTTTTCTTCACCGTTAATCACGGCATAATTAATCGGAGCAGCACCTCTGTAGTCGGGAAGAAGGGAAGCGTGAAGGTTGAAAGTTCCCAGTTTGGGCATTTCAAAAAGAACTTTAGGCATCATTCTGAAAGCAACCACTACAAAAACATCAGCATCCAATTTTTTCAGTTCTTCTAAAAATTCTGGATTTCTCAATTTTTCAGGCTGAAAAACAGGAATATTGTTTTCGGTAGCAAAAACCTTTACCGGAGATTGGTTGATTTTTTGTCCGCGTCCGCTTGCTTTATCGGCAACGGTTACCACGCCTACCACTTCATGATGAGAATTGTGAATGGCTTCCAACGAAGTCTTTGCAAACTCCGGAGTGCCTAAAAAAACGACTTTCAATGATTTCATGGTGCAAAGATAAGGTCTTTATTAAAGGATTAAAAGATTTGAAAATTAAAAATATTAAAAAATTATGTGCCTGGATTGTCATTCACAATGAAACGAGTGAAATGAAGAATCTATGACTTTTATTCTAAATTTAAAATGCATAAACAGATTTTTCCTTCATTGAAATTACTCCGCGATAATTTAAGCCAACATATACGTCCTGAAATTCAACATTTTCACTTTCCCGGAATCCAGCAGGAAAATTAAATTTTCCAAAATATTTTCTTTCGAATGATAGCTCAGCTGGATAGAAAGCTCTTCTATAGTGGATGGCTTTTTTGCTAGTAAATTAACTATCTGATTCGAAATATTCTTTCCAAAAATAGACTGTTTATTTTTTTCACAGACAGAACATTTGCCGCAATTTTTAGAATTTTTTTCTCCGAAATAAGCCAGAATTAATTTCATTTTACAAAACTGATTATCTTCAATGTAAAATTTCATTTCCTCCCATTTCTGGATTTTATTTTTTTGAATATGCTCAAAAAGTTTCCAGTAAAGAGAATTATTCACTCTTTCATCTCTTGGTTTCAGAAACTTGATGCTCGATAAAGCGCCGTCAACATATTCCACATAACCTTTTTGCTGGAGTTCTTTTAATCTTTCTTTGATCAAATGAAGACTCACCCCAATTTTATTACTCACCTGCTGTTCGCTGAACATTACTTTATGAGTGGTAATCCCGGACACGGTACGAAGCATTAATTCAAGAAAATAAGCGTCTTTCTGTGGAAGCTGGTCTATTTCATCAGCCTGCATCAGAAGTTGTAACGACGACAGACTTTTATGATCATTAAAAAATATAATTTCCTGGTTATGAAGAAAGTTTAGAACATTTTTAATCTTTGCAGCTGATAATTTTGTGAAATTCTGAATTCCGTTTGCATTCAACTGAAAAACTTTTTCAGGCAGTTCAAATTCAGCAACCTGAAAAATGGAATAGAGGTAGGTAATGATTTTTAAAAATTCTGCCTTATTGGGAATCTGGTTTTTCAGGATCTGATCAAAATTTGAAAGTTCCTGTTTGTCCCAAAGCATAAAAGCAAAACTGTCTTTTCCGTCCCTTCCGGATCTTCCTATTTCCTGGTAATAATTTTCGATGGATGGAGAAGGAGAGTAGTGAATGACGAAGCGCACATTGTCTTTGTCAATCCCCATTCCGAAAGCATTGGTGGAAATCAAAACATTACTGTTGCTGTTGTTCCAGATGGTTTGTTTGGCGTTTTTTTCTTTTGTCGTTAATCCTGCATGGAAAAAATCAACATGTTTTAATTGATGCTTATGCAAAAACTCGGTCAGGAGCTCGGCTTCTTTTCGGGTTCTCACATAGACAATTCCTGCTTCATTGGTATATTTTAAAATATCTAAAATTCTCTGAAATTTATCGGAAACTTCCTCGGTAAAAATTCTGATATTCTCTCTCTTAAAACTCTTTTGAAAGACTGTCGGATTTTTAAGCTCAAGTTTTATTTTTATTTCCTCTAAAACTTTTGGTGTAGCTGTAGCTGTTAAGGCCAGACAAGGGATTTTAGGATTATTTCTCCTGAAATCCTTGATGTTTTGATAACTTGGTCTGAAATCCTGCCCCCATTCTGAAATACAATGCGCCTCATCTACCGCTATGAATGATATCTGAATTTCTTCAATATTCTGAAGAAACTGTTTGTTGGTCAATCTTTCAGGGGAAATGTAAAGCATTTTTGTTAAACCTTCTTTGCAGCGGCCATAGATGGTTTCGGCATCGTATTCATCCAATTCGGAAGATAAATATTCAGCTTCAATTCCTCTTGATTTTAATTGATTTACCTGGTCTTTCATCAAGGCCAAAAGGGGAGAAATAATTAAACAAGTTCCTTCTTTTAAAAGAGCCGGAAGTTGATAGCAAAGAGATTTTCCCGCACCAGTAGGAAGAAGTACAAGATTGTCTTTTTCATTAATTACAGAATCGATAATGGTTTCCTGAGAATCCCGGAAACTGTCGTAGCCCCAAAAATATTTTAGGGTCTTAAATTTTAACTCTTGAAAATCTTGCTGAGAAATCATGTGATAAAAGTACTGAAAGTATCATAATAAAAAAAGCCACGCAGAGCGTGACTTTGATATAATTGACTAATAAGTTTATTATTTAGCTTCGAAGTAAACTCTTCTGTTTGCTCTGTTTTTCCATTCTGGACACTTAGTAGCAGGTTCGCACTCAGGATATTTAAGGTCTTTTTCACCTCTACCGATTGCGTTTAGTTTACCAGACTGAACACCATTTTGAATTAAATAATTCTTAACGTTGTTTGCTCTTCTTTCAGATAATTTTTGGTTATAAGCTTCAGAAGCTCTTGTATCTGTAGCTCCGATTACGTTATAAGAACCACTTGAAGAGTTGATGTAATTAACAGCGTTGTTTAGGATAGGTGTATTTGAAGGTAAGATTCTGTCTGAATTTAAATCAAACTCGATTCCTTCCAGTTTTGTTTCTGTTTCCACTACAGGTCCGTTTCCGTTGTTTGGAGTCGGAGTAGTAGGACAACCTTGGTTTTCTACAGGTCCAGGAACAGTTACACACTTATCGTAAAGGTCGATTACACCATCAAGGTCAGTATCAAGAGCAACACCAGCACCATCCACTCTTGCACCTGCAGGAGTATCAAGTTGTCTATCCCAATCGTCGCAAACTCCGTCATTATCAAGATCTCCTTTTTTACAAACTTCGATATCCTGATTTTTGTTAGCCAAAACATCAAGCTTGTAGTAGATTTCCTGAAGTGGATCGTGCCACATTAAGTGAGATTCGTGTTTTCCTAATTTTAAAGAAAGACCTAAAGTTGCATTGAAGAAGTTGTCAGAAACCTGCTCTTCACGTTGATTGATAGCACTGTATTTGTAACCTCCACCGTCGAATTCATCATCTCCGGTAACTACATACATTAATCTACCTTCGATGTCAAGTCTTCTGTTAACTTTGAATTTAACACCGGCACCAGCCTGAGCAAACATAGAACCAAGTTGGAATGGCTTCAATTCAGTTACCATTTTTTGACCTGTTTCATCTTTCTGATAAGCTCTGTAAGCTATTGTACCAATACCTGCATACCCATGTAATGCCCATCTGTATGGAGAATGATTATCAACTCTTCTTAATAAATTTGAGAAGTTGATATCTCCTAATAAAGAGATTGCATCATATTGAGTTCTTGCAGCTACTTGCTGATATGCCGAAGCATTTGCAGGTGCAGCATCTTTAGTATTAAACCATCCTTGTCTGGTTTCCCCTCTGTCATATTGTAAGTTAATACCAAAAGCATGAGTAATAGCCTTATCAATACTGATATATGCAGAATATCCAAAAAGGTTTTTACCGTTACCGTTTTTTATAGATGTTAAGTCTGCAGATTGAATCAATGGTACACCGGCACCAATTGAAATAGCCCAATCATTGAATCTTTTAGATTTATTTGTAAATGGGGAAACATTCGCAGAGCCGGAAGAGAATGTATTTGGATATTCTCCATTTGAAACTACTGCAGTTGAGTCTTGCGCAAAGCCTACTGTAGGAACAGCTAATGCTAATGCAACAATTGCTAAACTTAATTTCATAGTGTATTTTTTATTTAGTTAATTAAATGATTTATTTTGCTTGGAAGTAAACTCTTCTGTTTGCTTCGTTTTTCCATTCTGGACACTTTGTTGCAGGGTCACATTCCGGATATTTCAGATCAGTTTTACCTCTTCCTTCTGCTGTAAGCATTCCTGAAGATACACCTTTATCTGTAAGATATTTTACAACCGCATTAGCTCTCTTTTGAGATAATGTCAAGTTATAAGCACTTGAACCTCTTGCGTCAGTTGCCCCGATTACTAAGAAATTGTCATTAGTATTCAAACCTTTGATAACATCAGCAGCGTGGTTAAGTTTTTCAAACGACTGAGGTCTGATTTTATCGCTGTTTAATTCGAATTCAATACCTTCGAAATCTTTATTGATAACTTCTACTGCATCCGGAGTAGCTGGAGCAACAGGAGTCGTAGGACATCCGTTGTTTTCTACAGGACCGGGAACAGTTACACATTTATCATAAAGGTCGATAACTCCATCAAGATCCATATCTAATGCTACACCGGCACCGTCAACTCTTGCTCCTGCAGGAGTGTCAAGCTGTCTGTCCCAATCGTCGCAAACTCCGTCATTATCAAGATCTCCTTTTTCACAAACTACAAAATCTGTTTCTTTATTTTCAAGAACATTAGCTCTATAATAAGCTTCTTCCAAAGGATCATGCCATGCTAAGTGAGAAAGGTGTTTTCCTAATTTGAACGATACACCCAAATTCACAGTCCATGCATTATCAGATCTTCTCTTGTCGATCATGTTATATTTAGCATTCTTAGAAGCCGGATCGTAATCTGCAGGGTCTGCCCATCCGCCTCCGTCGAACTCGTCATCACCACTGATGATGTACATTGTTCTTGCTTCAATATCGATAAGTTTTGAAACATTATATTTCAAACCAACACCGAATTGATAGTAGAACGAGCTGATATCCATTTTTTGCTTAATGAATAATGGCGATCTCGCAGGAGATGTACTCCATCTAAACTGATCATTATCATGTAAAGATGTGTTAAAGTTCATCAAACCAAGACCTGCATAACCGTGTAATGCCCATCTGTATGGAGAATGATTATCAACTCTTCTCATTAAATTTGAAAAGTTAACATCTCCCATTAAAGCAATTTGATTATACTTGGTTTTAGCTTCTGCAACTCCGGCAGCAATACCTTCTGCTCCCTCGAGTTGACCTTTCTGTGTTGTTTCACCTCTCTGGTAAATAAGGCTGATTCCCACTGCGTGAGTAATCTGCTTATCTAAGCTCACATAAGAGTTGTATCCCCAATTAACCTTTTTGTCTGTGATAGACTTAAGGTCTGAGTGAACCATGAAAGCGGCACCACCACCGACTGAAATAGACCAGTCGCGGAATCTTCTAGCCTTGTTGTTGAAAGGTTGGACATTGGCAGAACCTGAAGAGAAAGTATTCGGATATTCGTTCGTAGAACTAACAGCGATACTGTCCTGAGCATAAGCTGCAATAGGCATAGTGGCCAATAATAATAAACCTAATTTCATACAATATGTTTTATGTTTTATTCAGATAAATTTTTTAATAATACTTTAGAAAATTCCCTTTCAAAAAGATGCTTTTTATGAGGGATTTCTAATCTTTCTGATATAAATTTCAAATCATTATACTTAACGATATCTATATCTATTACGCGGTCTGTATAGCCTCCCGTAGCTTTAGAATCGTTAATTCTTCCCATCTCAAATTCAATACTTTTAACAAAATCAAGCAGTTGAATCGGCGAAAGATGTGTAAATATTATTGTTGCAATATTACAAAAAATATTGGAACTGGCAAATTCTACAGGCTCGGATGTCAAAAATTCACTAATTTTTAATATTTCAATTCCCCCTTCTTTGAGTTTTTCGAGAGCTGTTTCTATATTTTTTTTTTGTTCTCCTAAATTACTTCCGAGTAACAAAATGACCTTATGTTGCGACATATTGGAAAAATGATTGATTTATGAAAAGTTTTTTTAAAAATGTACTGGCAAATATAGTGGCTATTGTCATATTATGTGCCGTGTTTTTCTTCTTTTTTATCGTAATGCTGGTGTTTAGTGCGATGGGGAATGACAAATCTGTAGTGGTGAAAAAAAATTCTGTACTTACAATTAATTTAAAAACAAATATAATAGACAGCCCTACGGAAGAGGAGGGTGGTTTATTTAATTTTAATGATAAGAACAAAAGCGTTTTGATTTACGATGCGATTGAAGCCATTCACAAAGCCAAAAACGATGATAATATTAAAGGAATAAGCATTGAAGCGGACGACCTTAATGCCGGAATTACCCAAATCGACGATCTTAGAAACGCAATCGATGATTTTAAGAAAAGCGGAAAATTTGTGTATGCTTATGGGAATACGGTTTCTCAGGCTTCTTATTATTTAGGCTCGGTTGCCGATAAATATTATCTGAATCCTGCCGGAATGATTGAGCTTAAAGGTCTTGCAACAGAAGTCGCTTTCTTCAAGGATTTCGCAGATAAATATGGTATCGGGATCCAGGTGATTCGTCACGGGAAATTCAAATCTGCAGTAGAACCGTTTTTAAGAAATGATATTTCTCCGGAAAACAAAGAGCAATTGAGCACACTTTTAAATGATATCTGGAAAAATACCTCTTCAAGAATGGCGACTTCCAGAAAAATTGATACAGCTCAGTTTAGAACTGTGGTTGACAGTTTGTATGGGATGATTCCTGAATTAGGATTAAAATACAAATTAGCAGATAAATTGATTCAGAAAGGAGAATATGATGAATTAATTAAATCAAAATTAAGCTTAAAACAAGATGATAGGTTAAATAAAATATCCCTGGGAAAATATATTGCATCTTATTCTGATGATGAAAAATCTGGAGAAAAAGTAGCTGTATTGTATGCTTCAGGATCTATCAACGGTGGGGATAATTATAATGATATCCATTCTGAAAGATATATTAAGTATATTAAAGATCTTCAGGAAAATGATAAAGTAAAAGCAGTGGTTTTCAGGATTAATTCTCCGGGAGGAAGCGCCAATGCATCAGATGAAATTTTATTTGAGCTTCAGCAATTGAAAAAGAAGAAACCACTTATTGTTTCTTTCGGAGATTATGCTGCGTCAGGTGGATATTACATTGCCATGGCTGCCGATAAAATCTATTCGGAACCGAACACACTTACGGGTTCTATCGGAGTTTTTGGAGTGATTCCTTACTTTAAAGATATCGCCAATAAAAATGGAATTCGTGCCGATATTGTTGCCACTAATGCCAATTCTCAGTATTATTCTTCATTAAATGGAGTTACCCCTTATGGAGTGAGTTTAATTACGAAAAGCGTAGAAGGTACCTATAAAAGATTTGTACATTTTGTGACTCAAAACAGAAAACAGACATTTGATCAGATCGATAATGTAGGCGGAGGAAGAGTATGGAGCGGTACGAGAGCTAAACAAATCGGACTTGTTGATGAATTGGGAACTCTAAATGATGCCGTAAAATTTGCCGCTCAAAAAGCAGGATTAAAATCTTACGAAGTGGCATCTTATCCAAAGAGAATGACGCCTTTCGAGCAGATATTCAAAGATCTTAATGAAGATGATATTTCTGCAAGAGTGATTAAAAATAAAATTGGAAAAGCCAATTATGAAATTTTCCAGCAGGTTGTGGAAGAAAGAAAACTACAGTCTGAAGTGAAAATGGAAATGCCTTATCAGATTAAAATCAACTAAATTATATTTTGTACAAAAACGGCGGATTTGAATTTCAAATCCGCCGTTTTATTTTTTATTATCTTAAATTTTTTCAGCTGCTTCTCTTCGTAGCCATTCCGTAGATCCAGAGAAGAATTAAAGCGCCTCCGATTGCCAAAATCCAGCTTCTGAAATTCCAGAAAGAATCTACATCACCCCAGTGAAGGACGTAAACCCCGATTGCGCCTCCAATAAAGGCTCCTAAAATTCCAAGGATAATTGTAATCAGCCATCCTCCTCCCTGATTTCCCGGCATAATCATTTTTGCGATTGCTCCGGCAATGAGTCCAAATAAGATCCATGTTAAAATTCCCATAGTTGCAAATTTTTAAATTGTTAATATTTAATGAAGTTTGATATTGCTAATATAGGGAAAACATGATAAAAATCATCTTTTCTTGAAGAACGAATCAACAAATTCCGTACCATTGAACAATTGCAGGTCCTGCATCTTTTCTCCGACACCAATATATTTCACCGGAATCTGGAACTGGTCTGAAATGCCGATCACGACACCTCCTTTTGCTGTTCCGTCCAGCTTTGTTACGGCTAAAGCATTCACCTCTGTAGCTGCGGTAAATTGTTTTGCCTGTTCGAAAGCGTTTTGTCCTGTAGAACCATCCAGAACCAACAAAATTTCGTGAGGAGCGTCAGGAATTACCTTTTGCATTACCCTTTTGATTTTTGAAAGCTCATTCATCAGGTTTACTTTATTATGAAGTCTGCCTGCTGTATCTATGATGACAACATCTGCATTCTGGGCAACAGCGCTTTGAACGGTATCAAAGGCTACGGAAGCCGGGTCAGAGCCCATTTCCTGCTTTACAATAGGAACGCCGACTCTTTGGCTCCAGATCACCAATTGATCCACCGCAGCAGCTCTGAAAGTATCTGCGGCTCCTAAAACAACATTTTTTCCTTCAGATTTGAATTGATGGGCAAGTTTTCCGATCGTTGTGGTTTTTCCGACACCGTTTACACCGACTACCATGATCACGTAAGGTTTTTTGGTAGTATCTATATTTCCGGTTCCTTTATGAGGATTTTCAAGCAGAAGATTGGAAATTTCTTCACGAAGGATCTTGTCAAGTTCACCGATGCTTACGTATTTATCTCTGGCAACACGTTCTTCAATTTTTTCTATGATTTTGATGGTTGTAGATGCGCCTACGTCCGATGCAATGAGTACTTCTTCCAGATCATCCAGAACTTCGTCGTCTACTTTGCTTTTACCGACTACGGCTTTCGTCATTTTTTCGAAGAATCCCTGGCTGGATTTTTCCAATCCTTTATCTAGGGTTTCTTTCTCTTCTTTTTTAAAAATATTTTTAAACCAACTCATCTTATGAATTACGGAATTTTAATTAATGAGGGAAGTTGGAGGATAGAGCTTGAAGTTTACAAACCTAATTTTTAAGTTTTATGATTAACTTCCAGCATCCAGCTTCTGACTTCCAGCGAGATTAAAAGCAAAGATAACAAAAAAACTACCCAAAAGCTGAGTAGTTTTTTATATTGTAAATAAAGTGTAGATTATTTTTTCAAATAACCGTCTACTTCGTCTGCATTCATTACTTTTTCTTCGAAAACGTAAGCTCCTGATTTAGAAGACTTCACCATTTTCACCACTTTAGTCATCTTTTTAGACTGACCACTCTGTAGGGTTGCTACTACTTTCTTTGCCATGGTAAATTATATTTTAATAAATTACTTAATTTCTTTGTGAACAGTTACCTTCTTAAGAACAGGATTGTATTTTTTCAATTCCAATCTTTCAGTTGTGTTCTTTTTATTTTTAGTAGAAATGTATCTAGACATTCCTGGCATACCGCTTTCTTTATGCTCTGTACATTCAAGGATTACTTGAACTCTGTTTCCTTTTTTTGCCATGATTTATTAATTCTTTTTAATCAATCCGTTTCTAGTAGCTCTTTCAATAGCTTCCTCGATTCCAATCTTGTTAATCACTCTCAATCCATGAGCTGATACTTTCAGTGTTACGTGCTTATCTTGCTCCGGAAGGTAAAACTTCTTCTCCAATAAGTTAATTTCAAAACGACGCTTCGTTTTGTTATTAGCGTGAGAAACGTTGTTACCAACCATTGCACGCTTTCCTGTTATTTGGCAAATTCTTGACATATCTCGATGTTCTTATTTGTACTATAATATTTGAGAGTGCAAAATAACGAAGAATTTTTTAGATAGACAAATCTTTTGGAAAATTATTTACAAATAACTTATTGATATTAACTTCAAATAAGTTTATTTAATCTCACCAACTTCGAGCCTCCAACATCCATCTTCACTACCTTTTACGCCTTCTTCGTTTTTCTCTGAAACCATTTAATTAAAAAGTAAAACAACAGGAATCCCAATGCAAAGATTGAAAATCTTGAAAGCAAATCTCCCGATCTTGCATAGAAAGTCATGCCGTCATAAAGATTCACTTTTGCGAATAGTGTGGTTTTATCTCCGTAAAAAGTATCTTCTAGAATCTCACCTTTTGCATTAATATGCGCAGAAATGCCGCTGTTTGCAGCACGGGCAATTTCCCTTCTGGTTTCGATAGCTCTTAATTTTGCATACGATAAAAGCTGTTTGTGGCCTTCCGTAACGCCCCACCATGAGTCATTGGTCATGATGGCAAGGAAATTCGCACCTTTTTTCACATAATCGGTAGTAAACTCCCCGTAAATACTTTCATAGCAGATAATCGGAGCCAGTTTTCCTTTGTTAAACGGATTGGAGAAAGCTACCCGTTCTTTGTCTGTTCCCAAAGAAGCGACAGTTCCTCCCAGATTAAGCATAGCATCGCCTAAAATGGGCTTTAAATAGCTCATATAAGGGAAAATTTCAACGCCGGGAACAAGTTTTCCTTTGTGATAGACTTCCACTTTCTGATTGGGAACAATTTGAACGGCAGTGTTAAAACTTTCAACCCAAAGTCCCTGATTCAGTTGATAAGCTTCTTTTGGTAAATTGTTCTTGTTTGTATAAAATTTATGGGAAGAAATTCCCGTTGAGAAAACAGAACCGGGGTGTTTTGATAGGAAGTTTTTAATATTATTTAAAATTAAACTCTTTTCAAAAGCCGTTTCCGAAATAGAACCTCTTCCCGGAAGTGCAGTTTCAGGGGCAATATAATAATCGATTTTCCCTTTTGAATTTCTTTCAGCAAGGCTCAGAAGATCATTTTCTATGGTTAAGCTGTCTATTGAATATTTTTCAGCATACGGATCAAGATCAGGCTGCAACATTAAAACATTTACCTGTCCGATAGGTTTTTCATTAAAATTATTAAACTTAATGAGGGAAATAATCATAGGAATAATGATTAATCCTGCTACAATAGAAGAATTTTTAATTAAATCCTTTCTTTTTCGGCCGGCTTCCCAGGTTCTTACGGTGTAAAATAATAAAACATTAATCAATAAAATCCAGAAACTTCCGCCTGTTGCGCCCAATGTATCATACCACTGAATCAGCTTCGGATAATCAGAAAATACATTTCCCAGATTCAGCCACGGCCAGGTAAGTTCCCATCCGAGGTGAAATTTTTCAAAACTCATCCAGATCGCAATGAAAAAACCTAGCCCCCAATATGTTCCCTGTGCATTTTTGTACCAGTGATAGCATTGAAAAACCAGTGAATACAAGAGGGAATTTACCAAAACTGGAAATAAAACTGCCATCATAGAATGGCTTCCGTCCGGGTTTTTAGAACCATACAGCCAGCCTGTTGTCACGGCATTCCAAATGACAAAACATAGGTAGGAAAGTCCGAAAACCACCCAGCTTTTTCTTTTGTAGCTTGAAAATTTTGAGATTCCGTGTTCCATCATCAAAAGCGGAACCAGGGCAAAAAATATAAAAAACGGAACACCGTAAGTTGGCCATGAGATGGACAAGAGCATCGCAGAAATGAGCGTAAGTAAAACGTATTTCATTAAATTAATTTAACATACAAATTTAATGTTTTTGAAATGAATAAATTTGCAATTGATGTTAAAGAAATTTTATAAAATTATTATTGTTCCCTATACTTTGTTTTTGCTCTACCTCATGTTTTTGGGGATGGGGAGATTTCAGTATGATGATAATCTGCTGACGGTGGAGCCTATCATTTCTACCATCAACTTCATCAAAGGAGCCATTTCCTGGAAAGATATTGTGATTATCGTTTTGGGAAATATCGTGATGTTCGTTCCTTTTGGCTTTTTGGGGTGGGTTTTCCCGAAATTGAATGATCTGAAAGCTTTACTTTTTTCTTTTATTTCAATCATTTTTATCGTGGAAGCGCTTCAGTATTTTACAAGAATGGGAATTTTTGAGATCGATGATATTATTCTGAATACTTTTGGGGTGTATCTTGGGTTTTTGCTTCGGAAATTTGTTGAAAAACGATTGGGGAATTGGGCTGTTTGAATGATTTAAAGTGAGGTGTTTCGACTCTGTTCAGCATGACATCGCTACAAATTTACCCTTAATTAAAGCGGTTAGTATTAGAGTTTGCCATGCTGAGCCTGTCGAAGCATCTGTAAATTATTGATTAGTTATTTATCCATTCAATTCCTTCGCCCGTTTCTCCGCATTCAAAATGCCGTTTTTTAAAATTTCTTTTAAATTATTTTCATTAAAAGTTTTCAAAGCAGCCTCGGTGGTTCCGCCTTTTGATGCCACATCCTGAATTAATTCCTCCAGATTTTTATCGGAATTATTAATCAAATGATAAGCTCCCAACATCGTTTGTTTCACGAAAAGTTTGGAAAGATTTTCATCAATTCCCATTTCGATTCCGGCCTTGATCATCGCATCAATGATATAATAAAAATAAGCTGGTCCGCTTCCGGAGAGGGCTGTAACGCCATCCAGCAATTCTTCATTTTCCAGATAAACGGATCTTCCGGTTGAGTTCAGAAGTCTTTCGATGTTAATTAATTGACTGAAAGAAATTCCCTCCGCAGAAGTATAGCCTGTAATGCCCATTCCGAGAAGGGTAGGAGAGTTTGGCATCGCTCTTACAACGAGAGGATGATTGAGTAATTTTTGAATTTTTTCGATCTTAATTCCGGCCATAATGGACAGAACCATCTGATTTTCCTTTAATGTAAACTGAAAATTTTCTGCGACATGTTGGAAATCCTGAGGTTTTACGGCAAGAATAATTAAATCTGCATCCAATTCCTTCACTTCTTCAAATGTAGAAACTTTAGATTTTGGAAAATCTTCTGATATTTTAGTGAATTTAGCCTGATTTCTTGTGATTAAATGAAGGTTTTCAGGTTTTATCAATTCGTATTTCAAAAATGATTTTGAAAAAGATAAGCCCATATTTCCGGCTCCGATAATAGCGATTTTCATATTGTGTTTGTTTTTTATGATGATAACTTTGTCAAAGTTCTGAACTTTGACAAAGTTTTTCCAAGTTTTAAATAATATTCACTTCCCTTTCCAGTTCGATTCCGAATTTTTCTTTTACAGAATTAATAATCTCCGTTGAAAAATCAAAAATCTCCTTTCCTGTGGCATTTCCTGTGGCGTTAACAATTACCAGGGACTGCAGTTTGTGAGAAGCCACATTTCCGATTTGCTTGCCTTTCCAGCCACATTGCTCAATAAGCCAGCCGGCCGGAACTTTTACACAATCTCCATTCGGATATCCCTGAATATTTTCAAATTTTTGTTTTAAATCTTCAAACTGACTCAAAGCAATCGTGGGATTTTTAAAGAAACTTCCTGCATTTCCGATTTGTTTCGGGTCGGGTAATTTGCTTTGTCTGATATTGATGACGGCCTTCGAAACATCCTGAATGGTAGGGTTTTGAATTTCCAAATTTTCCAATTCTGTTTGAATCGCTCCGTATTCTGTTTTGATTTTGTGATTTTTTCTTGTTAATTTAAAAATAACCTCCAGAATCACATATTTTCCTTTTCCTTCCTGTTTAAAGATAGAATCTCTGTACCCGAATTGACATTGCTCGAGATTGAAAGTTTCCAGTTGAAGATTTTCAAGATTGAGAACCGTGCAGTTTACAAAAACATCCTTGATTTCTGTTCCGTAAGCGCCGATATTCTGCATTGGCGAAGTTCCTACATTTCCCGGGATTAATGAGAGATTTTCCAGTCCACCATAATTTTTTTCAAGGCAAAACAGCACAAATTCATGCCAGTTTTCTCCTGATTTTGCCGTTACCAGCACTTCATTTTCATTAATAATATCCTCGTGGATTCCTTTTAAATTAAGTTTAATAACTAATCCTTCGAAATCTTTTGTCAATAAAATATTGCTTCCTCCGCCAAGAAAAAGGAGTGGAAGATGTTGAGCAACTGAGAAGTTCAGGGCTTCTTTTAGTTCTTCAACATTATTTATTTCAGTGAAATATCTTGCTTTTGCGTCTACACCGAATGTATTGTAAGGTTTTAATGAAAAATTTTCGTGCATTGGTTTTATTTGTATTCTTTGGGAAGGATTTTCTGGATTTGATCCTTTAAATTTTGAAGCTGTCTGTAATGAACGGTATCTACATGAGAATTGACATAAACATGAGATTTTTTCGGCGTTCTGATCTGGAAGGTTTCATCGATTCCGTCGACAGATTGTGCGCTTGGCGAACTTTTAATTGTATTTAAAGTTTTGATGTCAATCGTAGAAACAAGTTTTTTCCACGCGTTGTCGTCGATCTCAGCATGCCATTGCTGATGAATCTTTCTGGCTGCAATCCCTTTTTCAGCGTGAATGGAATCTTTTGTGATTTTAATAATTCTGTAACTTCCTAGGCTTCCGCCGATATTTGACAGACCTATAAAAGTAATTTCATTAGGATCGGTCACCGTTTTTTTTTCAGTGGCCTGATTACAGGAAAAAAATATCAGCAACAAAAGTACGGGAACGAAAAATTTCAACCCTTTATTTTTTATTGCTGACATAATTATTTATTTATTTTTAATTAAAGATTAAATTCTAATTTATATTTTTCAAGAGCATCTTTTAAAATTGCGGCACTTCTTCTTAAATCTTCCTCTTTTAAGACATAGGCAATTCTTACCTGCTTTTTACCCAACTCAGGATTGCTGTAAAAACCTCCTGCCGGTGCTACCATGATCGTTTCATTATGGTTGGAGTAGGTTTCAAGCAGCCATTGAGCGAATTTTTCGGTATCATCCACCGGAAGCTCTGCAACGCAATAGAATGCTCCTTTTGGTTTCGGGCAGATAACTCCAGGAATAGCATTCAATAAGTCTACCAAAACATTTCTTCTGTGCGTATATTCTTCTCTTACCGCTCTGATGTAAGCTCCGTCATTCTGGTGAGCGGCTGTTGCAGCGATCTGTCCCAACAAAACCGGACTTAATCTTGCCTGTGCAAAAAGCATGGCAGCATCGTGAATTACTTTAGAACGCGTAATCATACAGCCGATTCTTACCCCACACATGGAGTAACGCTTAGATTCTGAATCGATAATGATGCAGTTTTCTGCCAGTTCAGGAAAAGCCAGCATAGAAATCTGCTGTTTTCCGTCATACACATATTCTCTGTATACTTCATCGGAAATGATGACGATATCATGCTTTACTGCAATATCAGCCAGCTTCTGAAGCTCTTCACGAGTGTAAAGGTAACCTGTGGGATTTCCTGGGTTACAGATAACGATCGCTCGTGTTTTTTTGGTGATTTTTTTCTCGAATTCTTCAATAGGAGGAAGCGCAAAGCCAGTATCAATCGTAGAAGGAACTGCCACTACGTGTACATTGAATGTGCTTGTGAAACCATTATAATTGGCATAATAAGGCTCAGGAATGATTACCTCATCACCATCATCGCATAGCGTTGAGATGGCAAAGTTTAAAGCTTCGGATCCACCGTTGGTAACAATAAAATTGTCGGTAGTAAGATCTTCAAAACCTAATGAATGGTAATATTCTGTAAGTGCTTTTCTGTACTCTAGATTTCCTTCGGAAAGTGCATATTCCAATACTTTTAAATCAATATTTTTTAAAGCATTAAGAGCCGTTTCCGGGGTTTCAATATCAGGCTGTCCGATATTAAGGTGATATACTTTTATTCCTTTTTGTTTTGCTTTAAGGGCAAAAGGAACCAGTTTTCTTACCGGCGAAGGCGGCATGTGTTGTGCTCTGTTTGAAATATTCGGCATTGTTCAAAAATTTGTATGGCAAAAATAAGATTTAATTTCTCAATAATAAAATAATGCTTATCCGGAATAGATTTTTATGAATTTTGACATTTTCAACGTTTTGAATGCTATATTATGGTTTTATAAAATTTATTCTTATTATGTTTTTGATTAATTATTTCAATATTTAGTGATAAAAAGATGATATTTTTAATAGTAATGCAATAAACTTTAAAAAATAATAGCAAAATCGTTTTTATATTGTTTTTTTTATAAATTTACAACGACAATAACTAGTAAATATGAATTTAAAACTACTTTTTGGAGCTTTCAATGCTGTAGCTCTATTATCTGCATCTAGTATTGCAGGTCAAAATTTCCAACAAATGCCAATTTCTTCAGGTCTTACATCAGATGTAATTGCTAATGGAATAGGCTCGTCGTCAGTTTCAACTTCCACGGATGTTGATGGGGTATCTTTCGCCTTTGTATCAAGGGATTTCCAGTTAACTGCTGCCAGTGCACCTCTTACTTACGGTTTACCTATCGACGGAACTGTAAACAGTGTTGTAGCTGCTACGCCTGGATTATCCTACAAACTGGCGGATTATAGTTCCAACAACTCTTTGAAGCTATCGAATACAAACGATTCGGGGACGTTGGTTTTCACAACACCTAAAGCAGCGTTTAAGCTCTATATGCTTGCGACCAGCGGTAGTGGAGCTTCCACGGTGACGGTGACGGTGAATTTTACGGATACTACTTCTCAGACTTTTACGGGAGTAGCGGTTTCAGACTGGTATAACGCAACTGGTTTTGCTATACAGGGATTTGGTAGGATTAACAGAACAAATGACACACTGGAATCCGGAAGTGGCATCAATCCAAGGCTTTATCAGATACAATTGCTTATTGATGCTGCCAATCAAATGAAACCGATACAAAGCGTAACGGTTACAAAAACGTCAACTGCTCAGGGATACACTAATGTTTTTGCATTCTCGGCAGATGCCTATTCAGATTGTTCGGCACCGACATTGCAGCCGGTAGGAACATTAACGGCGAATTCGGCGGATGTTTCATGGACAGTTCCGGCCGGAACAACTGCTGTGAACTATGACATTTATTACAGCACAACAAATGCAGCTCCGACTGGAAGTACGACTCCAAGTATTCCGGGTGTGACGGGAACTTCTACGACGATTCCGGGATTAAACCCAAATACAACATATTACTATTGGGTAAGAACAAATTGTAGTTCTGCAACAAGCCAGAGTGTGTGGTCGTTCTCAGGAACATTCAAAACATTGTGTGGGAATATGACTTCCATGTTCGAAAACTTTGATTCGTATGCAACAGGAAGTATTGTTCCCGATTGTTGGGTAAGACTTGCGGGAACAGGATCTCAGACTATTACGAGTACTTCACCGGCTTCTGGGACAAGAAATATTTATCAAAATACACCTAGCAGTTCTACACCTACTTATGCGGTACTTCCTACTTTTTCTAATGTAAATGCGGGAACGAATCAATTAAGATTCAAAGCGAGAGTAAGTAGTGGTGCTCCTGGAACGATGATGGTAGGGTACGTAACGAATACTGCAGATGCAAGTACTTTTGTTACATTGCAGACATTGACGATCACTAATACTTCCTATGCCTCAAATGCAGAATATATTGTTCCGGTTCCAAATACGGTTCCTGCAGGCGCAAGATTGGCAATAAGAAGTAATAATGACGGTAAATCTTACTATTGGGATGATATCTATTGGGAAGCAAATACTTTAGCAACTTCTGAAGTGGATGCAAACAAGAAAAAGCTGATGGTTCATCCGAATCCGTTTAAAGATGTCCTATATGTTTCTGATATTGAAAAAGTAACATCCGTAACAATCAGTGATGTTTCCGGAAGAGTATTGAGAACGATTGATAATCCTTCAAAAGAAATTGATTTAAGTCTGTTAAACTCAGGATTATATCTGGTAAATCTTCGTTTGAAAGACGGAACTCAGTACACGGTAAAAGCGATTAAAAAATAATTTTTAGATTTAATAACTGCCGAAGACAGCTATGCGAATGCGTAGCTGTCTTCTTTTTTAGGTATTTTAAAAGATATTTTTTGAGACCAGTCTTTAATAAGCAAATGATAGAAATTAATCTATTATTTTATATTAATAATTTTTGTAATTTTCGACTAAAATATTGATACCATGATTAAAAAAATATTTTCTAAGGCATTTTCCGCTATTATTTTTTTTTCAGCAATTGCTTTGGTTGCTCAACAGCATCTTCAAACAATGCCTGTCCAATCCGGATATACTGCTGATGTAATTGCTAATGGTCTAGGTTCTTCTATGTCTTCAACTACAGTTAGTGTTGATGGAACTTATTATAATCTTGTTACAAATGATTTTAAATTGACACCGACAAGCACACCTCCCTCTTATGGCTTACCGGCAACTGGTATCATTAATTCAGCAATATCTCCAGGATTGAGTTTTCAACTGGGAAATTTAAGTGGCAATAATTCTTTAAGACTTCAGAGTAATGTACCAGGAGCTATTGATAATAGTGGAACTTTGGTATTTACCAATCCTGTAGCCGCTGTTAAAATATACATGCTTGCTACCAGCGGACAGGGAACGTCTTATGTAACAATAACGGTGAATTTTACTGATAATACGACTCAGTCATTTATTCAGGAGATTCCGTTCTGGAATAGCACCAGGACAAATTATGCAATCCGAGGAATCGGAAGAATTAACAGAGATACAGATGTGTTACAATATTATCCACAAGACCCCAAGCTTTATGAGACTGTTCATAATATTAGTGCAGCTAATCAGACTAAGCCTATTAAAAGTATTACTGTAACGAAAGGCAGTAATGAAGGTGTTGCCAATATATTTGCTTTTTCTGCAGATGCATACACTGATTGTGTTGAACCTGTATTACAACCTGCGGGAATGATAACTTCAAACTCGGCTCAGATTTCATGGACAGTTCCTGCAGGTACCTCTGCTATAAGTCATGATATTTACTATAGTACAAGTTCAACACCTCCGACGAGTACTACTGTTCCTAATTATTCTGGGGTTACAGGGACATCCTATACTCTTGGGAGTTTGTTGGCCAATACAAAATATTATTATTGGGTTAGAACAAATTGTAGTGGTTTGATGAGTCAAAGTCAATGGTCTTTATCAAAAAATTTTACTACATTATGTGGAGTTATGGTTCTTCCATATACTTATGATTTTAATAGTTTTGGCAGTACTAATATTATAACATGCTGGACAAAAAATTTGTCAGGGGGAACTCCTGCTACAGGACCTACGGGAACTGATTATGGATGGTATAAAGGCATCTTTTTAAATGATGAACAGAGTAGTAATTCGTCTGCAAAATTCAATATGGGTAGTGCGAATAAGATTGCCTGGCTTACAACACCACTTTTTGATCTTTCTACAGGTGCGTATAAAGTGAAGTTTAATTACGGTATAAAAGGAGCTACATCTTCTTTGCCAGTCCTAATGGGGGGTGATGATGTGGTTCATTTTCTGCTTTCAAATGATAGTGGAAATACTTGGACGATATTAAAAACCTGGGATATTAATAATAATCCTTCAAATACATCTAGTGAATACTTCTATAATTTCACAACTAGTGCAAGTCCGACTACCAAATTTGCTTTTTATGCTAATACAGGTACAACCAACAATCCAATCGATTATGGTTTTTTTGTAGATGATTTCACTGTTGAAAGCATTGCTCAGCTTGGTACTTCGGAAGTGAATAATCAGTCAAAAAAAGTAATAATCTACCCTAATCCTTTTAAAGATATTTTATATTTATCAGATACTGAAGATTTGAAAAAAGTAACTGTTGCAGATGTATCAGGTAGAATTTTGAAGACTATCGATAATCCTGAAAAAGAATTAAACTTGAGCGAACTGAAAGCTGGAGTTTATCTTGTAACAATACTATTTACAGATGGATCTAAGTCTACAGTAAAAGCAATAAAAGAATAATTACTTGGAAAAATAACTTAATGACAGCCACAGATTGTGGCTGCTTTTTTATTTAGTTCAATTTTTGTTAATTTGAAGAATTATTAAAACTCAACTGAATATGCAAATCCAAGCCATTTCCATAGAAGATTATATCTCAAAAATTCCTGAAGAAAGACAGGAGATTTTCAGGAAAATATTTGATACCATTAATGATAATCTGCCAAAAGGTTTTAGGGAAAATATCAGCTACGGAATGGTTGGTTGGGGAGTTCCTTTGGAGACTTATCCGGCAGGTTATCACTGTACTCCGGGATCACCGCTTCCATTTATAGGGTTGGCTTCGCAAAAGAATTTCATAGCTTTTTATCACATGGGAATGTACGCAAGTCCTGAACTTTTAAACTGGTTTGTGGAGGAATTTCCGAAACATTCTAAAAGAAAGCTGGATATGGGAAAATCTTGTGTCCGCTTCAAAAAAATGGATGATATTCCGCTGGAATTATTGGCTGAAGTGAGCAAAAAAATGACGGTACAAGATTGGATCAATTGTTATGAATCAAATTTTAAAAAATAATATACTGCTAAAGTTTTTTGCGCTCTTCCTTTTATTTAATTTAAATGTAAGCTGTAAAAATCCCGCAATTTCAGATGTTAAGAATGGAGATTTACTTTTCGTCACAGCAAAAGAAACGGGACTTTCCGGAGCGATTAACAATGTAACACAAAAACAGAAAAACGCCTCATTCGATCATATCGGTATCCTGGAAAAAAATAGAGATGGAGTTTTCGTGCTTCACGCAGCTCCGAAAGGGGGCTCTCAAAAGCAAAATTTAAAAGAATTTCTAAAAGATCAGGCTGGTGAAGGGCAAAAAGTAATCGTTTACCGGTTGAAACCTCAATATCAAAATGCAATTCCGGGTGCTTTGGAGAAGGCGAATTCTATGCTGGGAAAACCATACAATTTTAACTATATTTTAAATGAAAATTCATATTACTGTTCAGATTTTATAGAAAGAGCTTTTAGAAAAGATGCTGTTTTTAAGCTTGAACCCATGACTTTCATTGATCCGAAAACAGGAAAAACAAATACTTTCTGGGAAGAATTTTACCAAAAGAAAAATCTTAAAGTTCCTGAAGGTGAACCGGGCTGCAACCCCAACGGACTAGCGGCTTCCGATAAATTGGAAAGAATAAAAGAACTGAAATAATTTGAATATGATATTTAAATCAGTAGAAACGGGCTTAGACCCGTTTTTTTATTGAATAATATTAATCAAAATTTAGATTTGAAAAAAAATTATGTTAAAATTAAAAATTAATATCCTACTAATTTGGTGGACTAATAATTTTTTATATTTTTGTCAAAGATTTAACGTCACAGAGCGGAAAAATCACAATGTTTAACCAAAAATATGTTTAGTTATGATTACACCAAATCCGGGACTGCAGGTTTTACAAAGTAAACTAAACCTGCCCAAAAGAGAATTGATACTGGAAATAGAATTGAATGGTAAAATGAAATTTGAACATTTGATGAATACCATTTACAATCAGTTCGGGATTTGTCACAGGGTGTTGTCTGCTAATGTGGAATATATGAACGGGCGTAGTTTTGGTTCGGTACAATTGTATATTAACGTAAATTCAGAGGATTTCGAAAAACTGGAATTCTATCTGGAAAACAATAAACTTCTGAGTACAACTATAGAATATGTCTGTAGAAAATACTCATAGGTGAGATTCATATAGTTTTAATTACAAAAAAAGCGCTCAGTTTTCTGGGCGCTTTTATTGTGTGTGATGTTAAATTTTTAAATTGATTTAACTAAAAACCGGTATTAAATTCTCTCAATATCTGCTCCGATGGCCTTCAGTCTTCCATCGATATTTTCATATCCTCTGTCGATCTGCTCGATATTGTGGATGATAGATTTTCCTTCTGCTGAAAGTGCTGCGATAAGAAGGGCGTTTCCTGCTCTGATGTCCGGAGAAGTCATTGTTGTTCCTCTTAGCGGAGTTTCCTGATTAAGTCCGATTACCGTTGCTCTGTGCGGATCACAAAGAATGATCTGGGCTCCCATATCGATCAGTTTATCAACGAAGAATAATCTCGATTCAAACATTTTCTGGTGAACCAAAAGACTCCCTTTTGCCTGAGTTGCCACCACCAAAATAATGGACAATAAATCCGGGGTAAATCCTGGCCAAGGTGCATCGGAAATGGTAAGGATAGAACCGTCGATAAACTTCTGGATCCTGTAATTTTCCTGCGCCGGAATGAAAATATCATCATTGCTCTGCTCAAGCTGGATTCCCAGTTTTCTGAATGTATTCGGGATAACGCCAAGCTGGTTCCAGTTTACATTTTTAATGGTAATTTCAGATTTTGTCATGGCTGCAAGACCAATCCACGAACCGATTTCCACCATATCAGGAAGCATTGTGTGCTCAGTTCCGTGAAGATAATCAACTCCTTCGATTGTCAGTAAATTAGAACCGATTCCTGAAATATTTGCACCCATTCTGTTCAGCATTTTACAAAGCTGCTGAAGGTAAGGTTCGCAGGCTGCATTGTAAATTCTCGTTTTTCCTTTAGCTAAAACCGCTGCCATTACAATGTTTGCAGTTCCGGTAACAGAAGCTTCTTCCAGCAAAATAAATTTACCGTTAAGCTCTTTCGCTTTTAAAGAATAAAAGAATTCTTCCTCATCATAATGAAATTCTGCACCCAATTCTACAAGTCCCTGAAAGTGAGTGTCTAATCTTCTTCTTCCGATTTTATCACCTCCCGGAGTCGGCATATAGGCTTCACCATATCTCGCCAACATTGGTCCCATGAGCATGATGGAACCTCTTAGTTTGGCTCCGTCTTTTTTGAACTCGTTGGATTTTATATAATCAAAATTTACTTTATCTGATTTGAAGGTATAATCTCCGTGCCCGTTTTTCGTTACTTTTACTCCGAAATCTCCTAGAATTTCGATCAGTCTGTTTACATCGTGGATATCCGGGATATTTTTAATCCTTACTTCATCATCAGTTAATAAAACGGCACAAAGAATTTGAAGAGCTTCATTTTTTGCTCCTTGTGGAGTAATCTCACCATGCAGTCTTTTTCCTCCTCTTATTTGAAATGTCCCACTCATTATTTATTTCTGTTTTTATGATTATTGTTGTTATGCCTTCTCTTGTTGTTAGACTGGTTTTTGTTGGTATTCTTATTATTGTTGTTATTTCGGTTGTTGTTGCTGGTGTAGTAGATCTTACTCTTTTCCAGGGTTTCAATGCTTGTCAGATCCAGCCTGTTTTCCGAAAGTTCTTTTAGGTGACGGAAAATCACATCATCCGTTACATGTTCCTTATTATATACGTTGTAGGATTTTTTCATGTTGTTGGCAATCACCTCGATCAGGGCTTCTTTTTCATCTCCCGGTTCTAGTTCGATAGCTTTGTCTATCAGTTGGAGAATACTTTTTCCGTAAAATTTGAAATCACCCTGGAGTTTAGGATATTCCATTCTTTTTGGTTTTTCTGCGAGCTGTTCTCTTGTAGGAAAAGGATATGGTGAATCTACATCAAGATCATAATTAGCTAAAATAAAAAGATGATCCCAAAGTTTGTGATTATAGTTTTCTTCGTCCCGAAGCTGGGGGTTTCTCTGACCCATAAAATCGATGATCGCCGTTGCCATCTCATTTCTTTCCTCTTTGGTAGAAAGCTCTTTGCAACGCTCAACCAACTGTTGTATAATTCTGCCGTATTCCGGCATATGAAGCTGAGGTTTTTGGGTATTATATTCCATAGTATGCAAATATATGGATTAATGGAAAAATTGTACCGAAAATCTTTAAAGTTTATATTTTTTTAATAAAAAATTTAATAATGCATCTTGAACTTCTTTTATTAAAAATTAAAATTATTTCACCTGCATTGGAATTTATCTTAATAAAATTGTATTTTAGTTAATAGTTTAATAATTAAAACTTTCTATATGAAAAAAACACATTTCCTACTTTCATTTGTGGCTTTAGGCCTTATTAATTCTTGTCAGAATCATGATGAAATGGTGGTTGAGAGCCCCAAACAGCTGGAAGTTCACAACAAAACCGTAAACGTTACAAATCACGATGGGCGCCCTTTCAGTACGGGAACATCTGCTAATGCAAAGTTTGTTGCAGGACCCGGCGGAAGCGTTTTGATGCAAGGATTTTACTGGGATGTTCCGGATGGAGGAAACTGGTGGAATACCGTGAAAGGAAAAATCACCGACTGGTCAAATGCAGGAATCGGCGCGGTCTGGCTTCCCCCGGCTTCCAAAGCTCAAAATGGGGCGTATTCGATGGGATATGATCCTACCGATTATTACGATTTCGGAAATTATAATCAGAACGGAAGCACAGAAACACGTTTCGGATCGAGAACAGAGCTTGAAGCATTGATTACAAAAGCACATGACGAAAATATGCAGGTGTATGCAGATATTGTTATTAATCATAACAGTGGCGGGCAATCAGAAGCCAATCCTTTTACCGGAACGAATACGTGGACAAATTTTACGGGAGTAGCATCAGGAAAATTCCCAAGAACTTACAATAATTTTTATAAAAACTCTTTCGGAAATAATGATGAAGGCGCTTTCGGAGGTTTTCCGGATTTGTGTCATGCCGATCCGTTTGTTCAAAGCTGGCTATGGGGAAGGGATGATTCTGTGGGGAAATATTATAAAAATGTAATGAAATTTGACGGCTGGAGGTTCGACTATGTGAAAGGTTTCGGACCTTGGGTTATCAATAACTGGAATTCCAATGTCGGCGGATTTTCTGTCGGCGAATTATGGGATTCCAACGTAAATACCCTGGAATGGTGGGCGAATAATGCAAACAGTTCCGTATTTGATTTTGCAGCCTATTATAAAATGGATGAAGCTTTTGACAACGGAAATTTAAATGTATTGAATGACGATATGATGTGGAAGAGGAACCCTTTCAAGGCAGTGACTTTTGTAGCGAATCACGATACAGATATCATTTACAACAAAATGTTGGCCTATGCTTATATTCTCACTCATGAAGGCTATCCTACGATTTTCTACAGAGATTATGAAGAATGGCTCAATAAGGAAAGATTAAATAACCTGATTTGGATTCATAATAATAAAGCAACGGGAACAACTTCAATTTTATACACCGATAATGATGAATACATCGCAAGAAGAAACGGGTACAACGGAAATCCGGGGCTTGTAGTTTATATCAATAATTCTTCAAGTTGGCAGGAAAGATGGATTCAGACAAACTGGACGAGTCAGCAGATTAAAGATTTTACAGGACACTCAAGTTGGTATCCGACAACACAGGGCGACAAATGGGTGAAAATCCAATGTCCGCCGAATTCCTATTCTGTCTGGTCTTTGAATCAGTAATAAAAAAATATTTCTCGTAGAAAGCAAACCAGAAAAAATCTGCAAATCAGCTCAGCGAGAGCAAAAAAAGACTGTTTCATAAGTGAAACAGTCTTTATATTTTTAGAGGCGGATATCGTATAAGTTTTATTTGTGCAATCCGTGAAAAATCCGTGCAATTTGTGTTTAAATCAAACCTCAATAAATTTAGCCCTCTCACTCGGAGTCGGCAGATAACACTTCTGATTCGCCAGTTTCATCCTGTTTCTCGAAATCATGTCATACACTTTGTCGCTCAGAAAGCCAGGAATAATTCTTCCCACCCAGGAAAGTTTGTAAATTCCGCCAAGTAAATTGGCAATCTGCAAAACAGCCTTAGATTTTTCTAAATAATATTGTTTGGGTTTCCAAAGATACATGGTGTTGAAAATTTTCGTATTTAAGCCTCTTTCAGATAAAAATTTTTGTCCGAAATCCGATTGAAGAGATGCAAACATAAACTGGTCTTTTTTATCCCTTTTTAAAATCCATTGAACCCAAAAATTACAGACACCGCAATCTCCATCAAAAAATACAATATGTTTATTCTCCCATTTTTCCTCCATGATTGAGTTTTAAAGTGTCATTTTTCGTACAGTCTCAGTTTTCTCTTTTTTGAAATAATTGATTAAAATTTTTCTTTGTTCATCAGTGATTTTTGCGTCCTGGTGTCCTACAAAATAAGATTCCAAAGGCATTTCTTTTTTCTCGATCATTTCAATGCATTCCTCCAGCTTGTCAACCTGTTGCTTAGGTTCGTACGTAGCAAAGGTAGAAAAATTCAGGTGTTTTCTTCCTTCATCGATATGATTTTTTAGATACCATGAAGCAGGAGCAAAATTAGAATACCAGGGATATGTCGTTTCATTAGAATGGCAGTCGTAGCAAGAATTGGTGATGATTTTTGCAATTTCCGGAGGGGTATTTTTTATTTTTAAAAAGTCCATTCCGGGAGTAGGAGCCGGATTTGTCTTGTCAATCGGAAAAAACTGAATGATAATAAAAGCCACGAGAATGATAGTTAATACTTTTTTCATACCGAAATTTCATGTGTTCTGAATAGATAAAGTTAATTAAATTTTTCACAAATAAAAACTTTAAATTGTATAGAAATAGTAACATTAAATTGAACTGTTCTAAATATGCTTTTATAACTTTTGATTTTATTAAAATTAATGTAAAATTTTACTAACTTAATTGCATTATTGTACTTTTTGTAGGCTTATTTACAGCAAATCAAAGATTTGTGAATCGTTATTGTTTTTAACTATTGTAAAAATATTTTTAATAGATTGTATTTATATTGTAACTATTGTAAGTTTGTTTGCTTAAACAAGGATAATTTGAACCGTAATCAACATAAAAAATTTAAATTAAATGGAAAAAGATTTGAATGACATCAGTAAATGCCCGTTTCACAATGGAACAATGAAAAAGCAAAGTGTAGCTGGCGGTGGTACCAAAAACCTCGATTGGTGGCCGGATCAGCTCAGAGTAGATATTCTTCGTCAGCATTCCTCCCTATCAAACCCGATGGATGAAGACTTTAATTATGCTGAAGCTTTCAAAAGTCTCGATCTGGAAGCAGTTAAGAGAGATCTTCATGCTTTAATGACAGATTCTCAGGATTGGTGGCCGGCGGATTTCGGACATTATGGTCCGTTGTTTATTCGTATGGCTTGGCACAGCGCAGGAACCTACCGTGTTGGAGACGGAAGAGGTGGGGCAGGAGCGGGACAGCAGCGTTTTGCACCGCTGAACAGCTGGCCGGATAATGTAAATTTGGATAAAGCAAGAAGGTTATTATGGCCGATAAAACAGAAATATGGTAAGAAAATTTCATGGGCAGATCTTTTGATTCTTACCGGAAATGTTGCTTTAGAATCTATGGGATTCAAAACTTTTGGTTTTGCGGGAGGCCGTGAAGATGTCTGGGAGCCGGATATGGATGTATATTGGGGTTCGGAAAAAACATGGCTTGGCGGTGATTTGCGTTATGCTCACGGTTCACCGGGGGTGGTTGAAGATCATGCCGTTCTTCCAAGTGATGATGCAAACGGAGACATACATTCGAGAAATCTGGAAAGACCTTTGGCGGCGGTACAGATGGGACTTATTTACGTAAATCCTGAAGGTCCGGACGGAAATCCTGACCCGATCGCAGCAGCAAAAGATATCCGTGATACTTTCGGAAGAATGGCGATGAATGATGAAGAAACAGTTGCACTAATCGCAGGTGGGCATACGTTCGGGAAAACGCACGGAGCCGGGCCTGCAGATCATGTGGATAAAGAGCCGGAAGGAGCCGGAGTAGAATTGCAGGGATTAGGCTGGAACAGTTCGTACAAATCCGGAAAAGGAGGAGATGCCATTTCCAGTGGTCTGGAAGTGACCTGGACGGAAACACCGACCCAATGGAGCAATTATTTCTTTAAAAATCTTTTTGAAAACGAATGGGAACTCACAAAAAGCCCTGCAGGAGCTCATCAGTGGGTAGCTAAAAATGGTGAAGATATTATTCCAGATGCATTCGACTCTTCAAAAAAACATAAACCTACGATGCTTACGACAGATCTTTCTTTAAGACTAGATCCTGTTTATGAAAAAATTTCCAGAAGATTTTACGAAAATCCCGATGCTTTTGCAGATGCTTTTGCAAGAGCCTGGTACAAGCTTACCCACAGAGATATGGGGCCGAAAGCCCGTTATTTGGGACCTGATGTTCCGGCGGAAGAACTGATCTGGCAGGATCCGATTCCTGAAGTGGATCATGTTTTAATTAATAATTCTGATGTTGAAGCATTAAAATCAAAAATTTTAAATTCCGGATTAAGTGTTTCCGAATTGGTTTCAACAGCCTGGGCATCGGCATCTACATTCAGGGGAAGTGATAAAAGAGGAGGTGCTAATGGCGCCAGAATCCGCTTGGCTCCTCAAAGATATTGGTCAGTAAATAACCCGACCCAGCTTCAAAAAGTCCTGAATGTTTTGGAAAATATTCAAAAAGAATTCAACGAAACTCAGACCGGTGGTAAAAAAGTATCATTGGCAGACCTGATCGTTCTTTCAGGAAGTGCAGCAGTGGAAAAAGCGGCTAAAGATGCGGGACATACCCTGATTGTTCCTTTTGTTCCGGGAAGAATGGATGCGTCTCAGGAGCAGACAGATGTAGAATCTATGGGATATTTGGAACCTGCAGCAGACGGATTCAGAAATTATCTGAAAAGAAAGTTTTCGGTTTCTACAGAATCTTTATTGATTGATAAAGCTCAATTATTAAATCTTACCGCACCGGAATTAACCGTGCTGATCGGAGGAATGAGAGCTTTAGATACAAACTTTGACGGCTCAAAACACGGAATTTTCACTCAAAATCCGGGAGTATTGACGAATGAGTTTTTCATCAACCTTTTGGATATGAATACCCAATGGAGATCCGTTTCTCCTGATGATGAGCTCTACGAAGGGACCGACCGCAAAACAGGTGAGAAAAAATGGACGGCAACGCGTGCCGATCTCGTTTTCGGATCCAATTCGGAATTGAGAGCGATCGCAGAAGTATATGCAAGCTCTGATGCAAACGTAAAATTTGTAAATGATTTTGTTTCTGCATGGGTAAAAGTGATGAATTCCGACAGGTTTGATTTGCAATAAATTAATTACTTAACATAATATTTACGAAGACAGTCGATTTGGCTGTCTTTTTTTATAAATTCTTTTAATTTTTTTATTAAAACCAATAAACTTTTAAAATAAAACATATATTTGTTGCTGAAAAAACAACATACAATGACAAGAAAATTATTTCCTGCCCTATTATTGGTAGGCTCTTTTGCTTATGCCCAGATTGGGGTAAATACAGATTCTCCGAACGCTACATTAGAAGTAACGGGAAACCCTACAGATACTGCAAAATTTGACGGAATTATAGCTCCGAGAATTTCCGGGGATCTTCTGAAAACCAAAAATTATACTTCCTCACAAACCAATGCCTTGATTTATGTTACAGCTCCGGATTCTGCTCCTTCAGGGCAAACATTGGAAGTGACTTCGCCGGGATATTATTATTTTGACGGCAATCCTTCTGTCAATCGTTGGATTAAGGTGATCTCTTCTGCAGACCGAAAAATCCGTACAATATCTTCAGGAATGGTGGCTGCCGATGATTATACGTTACTCGTATCCGGAAATATTGCTTTGCCCGCTGCAAGTGCTTCGAATATGGGAAAAGTTTACAATTTAATTAATGATACGACAGGAAATGTTACCATTTCGGGGACATTCAGAATCAATGGCGGGAATTTTTCTAATTACGGACTAAACAATAGTGATATGGGAAGAGCAATTGTCGTGCAAAGTACGGGTTCTGCGTGGGTTTTGATTTCTAGATATTAAGGAATTACTTCAAAGTCGATAAATAAATTTAATAATAAAAACCGGGACATTTATATTTCCGGTTTTTAATAGAATTATCTTTTGTTAATAAAAAGATTTAAAGAATAATTTGTAGGAAAAAATGTGTACATTTATAAAAGAAATACAAATAATTTTACATTAAAAATAAGCATTTAAGCAATATTTTGCTTTTAAATATGATTAGGATGGGATAAAAATAATATACTGATTATAGTATAATGAGATGCTGAGGTAATTTAATTTTCTCGTTTTAAACGATTCAAATAAAACTAACTTAAATTATTTTATAGCTATGAAAAAACCATTTATTTTATGTTCAATGATTTTTTTTTCGTTGGCATATTCTCAAGTAGGGATTAATAATTCTTCCCCGAATTCATCTCTGGATATTACTGCCAGAACTCCAACAGGAACAGCAAATGCCAATGTCAAGGATGGCATCATTGTGCCGCGTGTAGACCGTGCCAGAGCTCAGGCAATGGGAAATAACACCTCTCCGGCAGTTACAGAATCGACATTGATTTATGTAAATAATGTCAGTACCGGAACACCTACCGGCTCCGCAGCAAATATTAGTGCCATTGGTTACTACTACTTTGATTCTAACGCTTTGCCTGCCCCCGGTCTTTGGCAACCTTTAAGACCCTCCAATTTTGATATGTTTGCGACTCAACTGTTAATTCCTCCCCATAATACCTGGGCTGCAGACTTTTCAGGGCATTCGGTTGCAGGGTATGACGCAAACAGTTGGTGGGTGATCTCTAAAAGTTCTTCCGGTGGAGTAGCCGGTACTCCTGCAAGAATGACTATTGTATATGAATACCAAGGAACGCCGCTTAATATTGCGAATACTTATCCGGAGCTAACGGTAGGTAACAATATTGGAACCCCGGATGTTTATACAGCCAATCTGATCGGAATGGCCAACAACGGTACCGCCGGAAGAACCCGATTAACAGTATCGGTCGTAAGAGCTGAAAGTTTTAGTGCATGGGGCGGGACTTACCTTTTGAATATTTTACTTATTAAAAAACTATAACTGCTTTAAGTTTTTTTAATATTAAATAACTCAAAATGTATTTTAGAAAAAATTATTCCAAGGAATGAAAAAGGAAAAAAAACACTTGATATTTAAGTGCTTTTTTTGATGAAACATTATTTATGTTAAAATTTCACTAACTTTAGAACTAAAATTAATGATATGAAAAATAGAATTTTATTAATTAGTTTACTCTTTGTTTTTTATAATTTTAATGCACAGGTTGGAATTAATACGGTTTCACCAACTGCTACACTGGAGATAACAGCTAAAAATTCAACAGGAACTTCTGCTACTACTGAAGGGCTGCTAATTCCCAGAGTAGATAGACAGCGGGCTCAATCCATGACCGCTATTCCGGTTTCAACCCTTATTTATGTGAATGACTTCTCAAGCGGAACCCCTACAGGTAATGCTGTAAATATCGATAACAATGGTTACTATTATTATGATGGTACAGTATGGATGAAACTAAATACTAATATTTATAATTCAAATGGTACTCTTACAGAAAACCGTGTCGTAACCCAAAATGGAAACACTTTAGCCTTTGAAGGAACATCTGTAAATGCCTTTTCTGTAGATGGTACAACACTTTCTGTGGATGCGGCTTCTAATAGAGTGGGTGTAGGGACTAATGCACCTGCCCAAGGGCTTGATATAGAAGGGACGGCAAGACTAAGCCAATCTGTTGCAGCTAATACTCCTATACGTCTTCCGGGAACTACAAAACCATTATATGTTAACAGTACGGATGGAACGGTAACACATGCGCCGATAGGATTTACCAGAGTTTCAGGAGGGTTTAGACCCAGCATACCTTTTACTATAGCTACATTACCTGTTACAAACACTATAATACGTGTACGCTTTGTATGCCATGTAGACCAAAGTGATGAGACCAATAATTCTGATACTGCTAACTATGCTTACGGAGATTTTACTATTGTAGGTACCGGTACTGCAGATCCAATTCGATTTAGAGATGTTAATATAAAAAATTTTGATGGGACAGCTAAAACACTAATTACTAACACCCCTACAACAATAACATGGTCAAATGGCTCTACAATAAGTGGTAATCCAACTATAACTTTAAATCAAACCACCGGAGAATTTAGAATGAATGCAGGAACAGTCGCATTAAGCTATTTTTTTGAAATGTTGGGAGGATCATAGCTTTACCATATTTTCTTAAAAATTAGTTATATCACAAATTGAAAATAAAAAAAACCACTTGATATTCAAGTGGTTTAATTATGAATGGTAGACTCACAGGGATTCGAACCCCAGATGACTGAACCAAAATCAGTAGTGTTACCGCTACACCATGAGTCTCTGTTTCAATGGCGCGAAATTATAGAATTTATTTTATATATGAAAATCAAAACTCAAGATTAATTCATCAAAACCAGTTCTGAAAGCCTTTATCAATTGATATCCAAAGAATTATTTTTAATAATTTTTGAAATAAATAAAAGTAGAATTTGAAAATTTATTGATTGTCTTTAATAATTAAAGCTTATCCGCTTACTGTTCGACTTCTCAAAAAACAAATGAAATAAAAACCCTATCTTTGCAAAAAATTGGGCTCCAAGAGTTGGAGAAACCCATTAATAATTAAATTATTAAACATTTTTATGTCGAATATTGTCGCAATCGTTGGACGTCCCAACGTAGGAAAATCCACGCTTTTTAATCGTTTACTGGAAAGAAGAGAGGCTATTGTAGACTCTACTGCAGGTGTTACCAGAGATCGCCATTACGGAAAATCTGACTGGAACGGGGTAGATTTTACAGTAATCGATACAGGTGGTTATGATGTGGGAACGGATGATATCTTTGAAGAAGAAATCCGCAAGCAGGTGCAATTGGCTGTAGATGAAGCTACTTCTATCATTTTTATGATGAATGTGGAAGAAGGTCTTACCGATACAGATTACGAAATTTACAGACTTTTAAGAAGATCAAACAAACCTATTTATATTGTCATTAATAAAGTAGATTCTTCAAAAGAAGAGCTTCCCGCAACGGAATTCTATCAGTTGGGAATCGATAAATATTATACTTTATCTTCTGCAACCGGCTCAGGAACAGGAGATTTGCTGGATGATATCGTAAAAGATTTTCCCACCACAGAATATAAAGATCCTTTTGAAGGATTGCCTAAAATCACCATCGCAGGTCGCCCGAATGTAGGAAAATCTACCCTTACCAACGCTTTACTTGATGTTGAAAGAAATATTGTAACGGATGTGGCAGGTACAACGAGAGACAGTATCCAGACGCTTTACAATAAATTCGGTTATGAGTTTGTATTGGTAGATACGGCAGGAATGCGTAAGAAATCGAAAGTGAGCGAAGATCTGGAGTTCTATTCGGTAATGCGTTCTATTCGTTCGATTGAGTTTTCGGATGTGGTTATCATCATGGTAGATGCTACTCAGGGATGGGAATCTCAGGATATGAATATTTTCGGATTGGCTCAGAAAAACAGAAAAGGGATTGTAATTCTGGTAAACAAATGGGATCTGATCGAAGATAAGCAGACCAACACAATGCGTGATTTCGAGAAGCAAATCAAAGATAAAATCGGGCAGTTCAACGATATTCCGATTTTGTTTATTTCGGCATTGACTAAGCAGAGAATTTTAAAAGCCGTTGAAGTTGCCATGGAGGTTTACGAAGATCGTAAGAAGAAAATTAAAACTTCAAAATTAAACGAAGTAATGCTTCCGATTTTTGAACAGACACCACCGCCGGCAAATAAAGGAAAATACATTAAAATCAAATATTGTGTGCAGCTTCCGACGCCGTCACCACAATTTGTATTCTTCTGTAACCTGCCTCAATACGTAAAAGAACCTTACAAGAGATTTACTGAAAATCAGCTGAGAAAAGAATTCGGATTTACCGGAGTTCCTATCGAAGTATATTTCAGACAAAAATAAAACTTAATTGCTTTTGTCATTCTGAGCAAACGAAATGGAGTCGAAGAATTTAAAATAGTAATAAAATTCCTCTTTTCTCGGAATGACAAACTGCAAGTTTTAAGATATTAAAAATATTTATCATTATTAATATTCTATCAAAATAATGAACACAATCGTTTTATCACAACAATTTTCCTTAGTGAATTCTTGGATTAATGAGCTTCGCAACGTTGAAATTCAAAACGACAGACTGAGATTCCGCAGAAATATGGAAAGAATCGGAGAAATTGCAGCCTTCGAAATCAGTAAAGGATTGGAACAAAAAGAAATTGAAATTCAGACACCTTTAGACCTGATAAGAGCAAAAGAAATTGCTGTTCAGCCGGTTATTACAACGATTTTAAGAGCTGGAGTTCCTTTATTTCAAGGAATTTTAAATTATTTTGACAAAGCAGATTGCGGTTTCGTGGCAGCGTACAGAAAGCATGACGCCAATGATTATTTTTCCATCAAACAAGATTACTTAACTTGCCCGAGTATTGAAGGCAGACCATTGATTGTCGCAGATCCGATGCTGGCAACAGGTGCCTCACTGATCGAAGCTCTCAAAGATTTATTAACCAACGGGAAACCGACACAACTACACATCGTGGCAGCCATTGCTTCAAAACAAGGTGTTGAAACCCTCGAAAAAGCGTATCCCAATGCAAAAATTTGGGTAGGAGCCCTCGATGAAAATTTAACATCAAAAGGCTACATCACACCAGGACTGGGAGATGCAGGGGATTTAAGCTACGGAGAAAAACTTCAGAGATAATTTTAATAAGGTTTAAAAATAACAATCAAGAGAGATTCCAAAAATCTTTCATTGCATTTAATAATACATTTGGTCGTACTTTATCCATCGGATGCTTTGTATCGGGAAGTACGGCCAGTTTTGCGTTCGGCAGGCTTCTGTACACATGTATACTTTCTTCCAGTGTCACCATATTATCTTTATCGCCAACCATGACCTGAACAGGAACATCGATAGTTGATAAATTATCTTTCAAAGGTGGATTTTTACCCAGAGAAATCATCATTTCTGCAATGGCAGGAAGTAATTGCTTCCATTTCGAGCCGTGCTGATTTTCTAGTAATTCTGCATATTTAGGCACTTTTTCAGCGATAACATCAGGGTTCAGCATCTTACTTTCCTTCAGAGCCTGTTCTTCCGTCCAATCGAATTTCGTTCCTAAAGTCATGATAGAATGTACAGTGGAAGGGTGTTGCTCAGCATAACAAAGCGCTACATAACCACCCATGCTGTGCCCGAAAATATAAACATTCTGCAGCTTTTCTTTTTCAATGAATCCTTTTAATTCCTGTGTATATTTTTCAATAGTAATCCCATTTTCCGGAATTTCAACATCTCCATGCCCTGAAAATAAAGGCGTATGGATCGTAAAATATTTTGATAATTCTGTTCTTAACGGTTCAAAAATTTCGTTATGACCTAAAGCTCCGTGCAATAAAATAAGACTTTTCATTAATTATTAGATTTACGGAAAATTAAGAAAAAGATTTGAATTTCGATATGAAAGTTTGCAGCATTCCAGGAGCAACTGAAATTATCTGATTTAAAATTATTTGCAATATCATTTTGATTAGATTTTGAAAAAATCGTATCGAGAAATTTTTACTCGAACTGACACGAATTCCGAACCTCGCATCCCGCATCCCGAATCTCAAAACTTTACACATCAATCGCCATCACCAAAACGCTCACCTTATTATCTCCTGCCTTCAAAATTTCCCAGGCGATGGAGGCTAAAGTATTTCCTGTTGTGAAAACATCATCAATTAACAAAATATTTTTTCCAGAAATATGCTTAGTGATTGAGAACGTATTTTCGGTTTCCAGACGATTTTCTTTATTTTTTAAAGCCTGAGCTTGAGAATAATAATTCCTTTTAATTAATTCATGATCAAAGGGGATTTTATAAAATTCCGACAGAGTTTCGGTGAATAAATGCAACTGATTATAACCTCTTTCCTTTAATTTTTTCGAATGCAGAGGAACAGTTACCAACAAATCGGGCTTTTCATTTTGAAAATCCAGTCTTTCTGTTGTCCAGTCAGCGAGAATTTTTCCAACTTTTTCCCGACTCTTATATTTCAGTTCGTGAATGATTTTCCGGCTTACATTTTCTTTTTCAAATTGCATCAACGCATACGTGTTCTCTACTGGAAACAAAAGTTTACATTTTTCTTTAATAAAATTATCTTCAAAATAAGTGTAATGTGTAAAGTGAATGTGTTCAAAACAGAGATTGCAAACCAATAAATGGGCATCGATAATTCGGTTGCAGTGAAGGCAACGATTCGGGAAAAATAGATCTAAAATCATTTGTGTATTGTGTGAAACGAAGATAGTTATTTTGGTTTGAAGATGGAAGCATGAAGCTGGAAGTTTTAAATATTGCGTTTTAAATTTTTTTTATTGCTATCATTCGCTGAGTCAAATACCCTTGTGAACGAAAAATAAACAGAAAATTATTCAAAAAAAAACTTGAGCTCTTTGCGTTAAAAAAATATCCACAACACATCAAACCTCCATCATCCAGCTTCCATCCTAAAATTCCTTCCTAATCCTCTCAATCGCATTTTTCATACTCAAATTAAAATACTCTTTTTCCAGACGAATCGGCGGCGCTTGCCTCACTTCGCAATCCGAAATACTGCACGATTCGCAGGTTACACCGACGTTTATTGTTTTCAAATTGGAGGATTTTATAAAATTAATTTTTTTAATCGTTTGAGAATTCAACAAAATTCCAAGGCAATAACTTCTGTTACTGCCGTCAGAAAACGGATTTTTCTGTGAAGTTGAAATTACGAGATAACTGATTCCCTGGTCTTTATAATGTGAAATTTGCGCATCTGTCAAGGTTTCATTTTCTTTTAAATGATGCAGATTTTTCACAGCAATCCATCGTCTGCAATAATGTTCGTTGGTCGCGTTCGCATGAGGAGCTTGTTGATGATTAAGGTGTAACTCTTTTAAAATCTGTATTTTATCAGAATTTTTCTTTTTGACCAAGCATAAATAAAACAAATCCTTTATTCCCAATTCAGAAGATAAGATATTGGTCAGACGATAGTAAAATGTTTCAGGCGAATGGGTGAAATATTTAATTAAATTCTCAAAATTCAAAGGATCCCAGTCATGTTGAAGGAAAAATTCTGAAGTTTTTTCAAGCGTTTTTTGTTTTGAGATTAATAAAGCTCCGGCGAAATAAGAAGCATAGAAATTATTTAGAATTTCCTCAAAACTTCCGAAATCCAGCCATGAATAGGTGTTGGGGCGACTTTTCAGTTCCAGAACATTGAAGCCAATTTCTTTAGCAAAAATGAAAGTTTTTTGATCTTGTTCTAATTTTTTATTTAAAAGAAGCAATTTTTTCTCTGGAATAAACAATGAACGAAGATTGTCAAGCGTTCCATATTGTTGAAAATCTTCAGATTGGATCTTATAATTAAATTTTCCAGTTAATATATTTTCTAAAACATCAGGTTGTAGGTTTTTACTGATTTCCACTTGATTTTCACGGGCAAATTGCACAACTTTTTCCTCAATTTCAGGAAAATAATTATCATACAATTCCTGAAATGATCTCAAAACCGCAAAATAAAATCGCTCTTTTCCCAGATTATAATTCTGTGAAATTTCAATCAACGCATTGATAAAAGCCGTTACTTTTTTGGGGGCATCACTGATGATGCTGATGAGATTGTTTTTATTAATCCCAAAAAGGTCGAGGGGAATTTCCTTAAAAAAATCAGATTGTAAAATTTCATTGAAGGGAGCCAGGCTTTTATCCAGTTTTGTAGATACCAGATCATCAAAAGTACAGCTCAGAGCTTCTGAAAGCTGGATGATTTTATCATGCTTCGGATATTTTTTACCGTTTTCTATTTCATTTAAATAAGATTTAGACAATCCTGTTTTCACGGCAAGATCCTGCAAAGACCAGTTTTTCTTCTGTCTCTGCTGTTTTAGTTTTAATCCAAAAACCGTTTTGATAAAGTCACTTTCAGAATTCATAACTCAAATATAATAATTGAAAGCGATTTTTCGCATAATAATTTTTAAAATAAATTTAGCGAACGTTCGCTGTATGTGAAAATTTTTATTTATGTTTGTGATGTCGAATCTCAAAATCAATACATTATGGAAACTAAAACTCAATTAAAAATAAAGGCTCAACAACAGTTTGAGGAGATTTTTTCTAATGATTTAGTAGATTTTCTTATTGAACTTCATCAGAATTTTAACAAGAAAAGAATAAAACTTCTCGAAGAAAGAAAAAAAACTCAGCAGGAATTTGATAAAGGAATTCTTCCGAAATTCTTATCTGAAACTGAAGAAATCAGAAACGGAAATTGGGTTTGTTCACCACTTCCTGATGATCTTCTGGACAGACGTGTGGAAATTACCGGACCGGTCGATCGGAAAATGATTATTAATGCATTGAATTCCGGTGCTTCAACATTCATGGCAGATTTTGAAGACAGTAATTCCCCAACCTGGAAAAATTGTATGGAAGGACAAATTAATCTTTCTGATGCGATTAACCAACAAATTGATTTTACAAATGAGCAGGGAAAATCTTATGAACTTAATGAAAAAACTGCGGTTTTACTGGTTCGTCCGAGAGGTTTACATTTAAACGAAAAACATCTGGAAATTAATGGAGAAGAAACTTCAGCTTCATTAATTGATTTTGGAATTTATTTTTTCAGAAATGCAAAACAATTGTTGGAAAACGGTAGCGGACCTTATTTTTACCTTCCAAAACTGGAACATTATAAAGAAGCCAGATGGTGGAATGAAGTTTTTATTTTTTCGCAAAACTATCTGGGAATTCCTCAGGGAACGATCAAAGCAACCGTTTTGATTGAAACTATTGCTGCTTCTTTCCAAATTGACGAAATTTTATTTGAATTAAAAGAACACAGCTCCGGCTTGAATTGTGGGCGCTGGGATTATATTTTTTCATTTATTAAAAAATTTAGAAATCTTCCCGAATTTATTGTTCCCGACAGAGACCAGGTGACAATGACTTCCCCTTTTATGAGTGCTTATTCTAAAAGGGTGATTGAAATTTGTCATAAAAGAAATGTCCACGCAATCGGTGGAATGGCTGCGCAAATTCCTATTAAGAATGATTATGAAGCAAACAGCATTGCCTTTGGAAAAGTGAGAAGTGACAAAGAACGTGAAGTGAAAAACGGACACGACGGAACCTGGGTGGCACATCCGGCGTTGGTTTCTGTAGCGAAAGATATTTTCGACCAATTCATGCCTTCACGCAACCAAATTGATAAAAAATTTAATTATCAGATTACAGAAAAAGATCTGCTTGAAATCCCAAAAGGGGAGATCACCGAAAATGGAGTACGAAAAAACATCAATGTCGGAATTCTTTACATTGAATCTTGGCTGATGGGAATTGGTGCGGCAGCAATTTATAACTTAATGGAAGATGCGGCAACAGCGGAAATTTCAAGAACCCAAATCTGGCAGTGGCTGAAAAATGAAGCAGTGTTGAGCGACGACCGGACATTAACCAGAAAAATGGTTCTCCAGTGGGAAGCTGAAGAAATGGAGCGTATTGAAAAATATGTCGGTGAGGAACGTTTCAAAAACGGGAAATTCAATCTTGCCAAAGAACTTTTCAATGAACTGATTTTCTGTGAAAACTTTGAAGAATTTCTGACACTGAAAGCATATCCTTTTATATAGGCTGGATGGATGATGATGAGAATTGGAGGGTAGTAAAGTCACTTTGAATTTCACTCAAACCGACAGCATTCACTCAAACCCCAAAACTTTGTATCTCATTATCTCGTATCTCGTATCTCGTATCTCGTATCACGAAACCCGACAACCCGAAACTCAAAACTTTAAACCCCAAATATTATGAAAACAAAACAAGAACAAATCCGGGAAATAGAAAAAGACTGGCTGGAAAATCCACGCTGGGCTGGAATTAAAAGACCTTACACGGCGGAAGAGGTATTGAAGCTGCGTGGTTCTTATAAATTAGATTATACGATTGCAGCAGAAATGGCGAAGAAGTTCTGGAACAAATTACATCATCAGGACTTTGTTGCCGGATTGGGCGCTCTGACGGGAAATCAGGCAGTACAGGAAGTTGATGCAGGTCTGGAAGCTATTTATCTTTCAGGATGGCAGGTTGCTGCAGATGCCAATCTATCGGGTGAAATGTATCCCGACCAATCATTGTATCCCGCGAATTCGGTGCCTTCGGTGGTGAAAAAAATTAATAATGCTTTATTAAGAGCAGATCAAATACAATCTGTGAATGGAGGAGGGGAAAAAGAATATCTGGTTCCGATCATTGCTGATGCGGAAGCTGGTTTTGGAGGAAATTTGAATGCATATGAACTGATGAAACAAATGATTGAAGCGGGAGCTGCGGCCGTGCATTTTGAAGATCAGCTGTCTTCTGCGAAAAAATGTGGTCATTTGGGTGGAAAAGTTTTGGTTCCGACTCAGGAAGCGATCAATAAATTGATTTCTGCCCGTCTTGCGGCGGATGTTTTAGGAGTTCCGACTTTAATTATTGCAAGAACAGATGCAGATGCGGCGGATTTACTGACTTCAGATATTGATGACAGAGATAAAAAATTTATAACCGGAGAAAGAACTTCCGAAGGTTTTTATGTCGTGAAAAATGGAGTAGAACAGGGAATCGACAGAGGTTTGTCTTATGCTCCCTATGCCGATTTGATCTGGATGGAAACTTCAAATCCTGATCTGGAACAGGCAAGAAAATTTGCAGAAGGCATCCACTCAAAATATCCTGAGAAAATGCTGGCTTATAATTGTTCGCCATCATTCAACTGGGCTGCCAAATTGAGCGTCGATGAAATGTTGAATTTCAGGGAAGAATTGGCAAAAATGGGCTATAAATTCCAGTTTATTACTCTGGCTGGCTTCCATGCGTTGAATACGGCGATGTTTGAATTGGCTTTGGCTTACAAAGAAAAAGGAATGGCGGGATATTCGGAATTGCAGGAACGTGAATTTGCCCTTCAAAAGCAAGGCTTCAGGGCAGTGAAGCATCAGTCTTTTGTAGGGACAGGATATTTTGATGAGATTCAGAATATTGTGACCAACGGTTCTTCGGCGACGGTGGCAATGAAAGATTCTACGGAGACGGCGCAGTTTCATTAAAACTTTAAATCAGTTTAAAAAGTTCCATTTTAAATAAATTTAGTTGTTAAAGCCTCTCTGTTTTTTTTGATATTTTATGAATTAAAGAAATTTGTATATTTGAGATAATATAAATCCATAATTTTAGGTTTTGTATAAATTTTAATAACCATAATTCGTAATAACATGAGCGGTTTTAAACTAAGAGATATTTACTTAGGTGTAAATGATGGAAAAAAAGAAGCATTATACAAAAATGATTTCGAGAATTATTTTGTTGAATATAATAACAATTACAATGATATTTTAAAGCCTGAAAAATATCTAATTATTGGTAGAAAAGGTTCCGGAAAAACAATTTTAGCAGAATATGTTAAGAAACAGGCTGTGAAAAAAAATTCATGGTATTGTAAAATTAAATCTTATAAAGATTTTAGATTTCAAGAGTTGATAAATTTTAAAACTAATGATGTATCCCCAAATGAATATTCGGCAATTTGGAGATGGATAATTCTGTTGGATATTGCAAAGCTTATATTTGAAGATCATACTTTAAATGATAAACAAGGAATAAAAAAACTTCAAGACTTTTTTAAAGAAAACTATAATTCTTTAGATATCGATGATAAGAAGATTTTAGAAATTAATAAAAATAATAAAATAAATGGTTCTATACTGACGGAAATTATTAATATAAGTGGTGAAAAAGGTTCTGAAATAAAATTTGGCGATGGAAATTATCTAAACTATATTGAAGATCTTGAACGAGTAATATTAAAAATTTTAAAAAGTAGTAAGAGCAAATACACTTTATTTTATGATGAATTAGATGATAGATTTCAGAATGATGAATTTTATAGAAATTCTCTTATTAGCCTTATTAAAGCTGTTGATTCTTTAAATTGTGGTTTTTTAGAAGAAAAGATTGATTTTAAAGTTGTGCTTCTAATTAGATCTGATATTTTTGCAGTTTTAAATGATACGGACTTAAATAAATTGAAAGTAATCAATACCTTAAACATTACATGGGGAGAAAAGGTCAGCAGTGACTCTCCTTTATTACATTTGGTGGTTAAGAAGGCTAAGAAGTCTAACCTATATTTAAATTCTTTATCTGATATAAGAGTACTTAAAACTTTATTTCCTCAAGATGTAAAAAAGATTGCACCCGAAAGATTTATTTTAGAAAGAACCTTTTTTAGACCAAGAGATATTATAACACTTTTAAATTTAATAATACATAAATACCCAGAATCAAGATATTTTGGATGGAAAGGTTTACATGAAATTAAATCTTCATATTCAGAATATCTATTTGATGAAGTAAGGAATGAGATGATTGGACATATCTCTCAAGAAGAAATTGATCAAGGGTTAAAATTGTTAAAAAATTATAATCAACATTTCTTTGAATATTCTGATTTAAGAACTTATTACGAAGCGAATAAGACTCTTTATAGTAAAATAGACTTAGATAAAATTCTGATTGAGTTTTTTAAGTTCAATGTAATAGGTAATAAATGGTTTAATAGGTTTAAACAGAAAGAGTATTATACATGGGCACATAGAGACTCTCGTGCCGAGATCGATTTAAATAAAGAAATAGTTATTCATTTAGGATTAAGAGAACATTTATCAATGTAATTTTAAAATAGATATTTATGAATGAACCTTCTCAATTTTAAGGAGGTTTTATTTTTTATATCCTAATTTTGAATAAATATTTGAAGCAGATGAGTTTAGTTTATGAAAAACAAATACGGGTAACAGAAGATCATATTGATGGCAATAATCACGTCAATAATGTTCAGTATGTTCACTGGGTGGAGGAGATTGCCGGTGAACATTGGGATTTTGTAAAACACAGAACGGAATATCCGGAAGATATCTGGATGCTTCTGGATCATCATATTCAGTATAAAAAACAGGTGTATTTAGGTGATATCATCAAAATAAAGACCTATCCTAAAGCTCCGGAAGGCATTAAACAACCCCGAAAAGTTGAGTTTTACTGCAATGACAAACTTGTTGTGGATTCGACTACGCTTTGGGTTTTAATTGATGTAAAGACACAGAAAATTAAGAGGTTGGAAAGTGATTGGCTGGATAAACTGTAATTATTCATTTAAAATTTTCACAATCGTATCAAACTTGGTTTCGTCAACAATTCCTGTAATTTCTTTTACATTGCCATTTTTATCAATAATAAAAGTTAAAGGGTTTCTTAAAATGGGAAAATAAGATTTTAATTCCTGCCCGGAATCGGTAATATGGCTAAAATTAAACTCCCGTTTTGCCAGAAATTTATCAACCTTTTCTTTGCTGTCGTGGGTAATGGCAAGGAAATTTACTTGTGTTCCTAAAGTCTCTTTTAATTTATTTAAATAAGGAAGCTCCTTGATGCAAGGTTCACAAGTCGTTGACCAAAAATTGATGAATGTGATTTTCCCTTTTAAATCATCAGAAGTAAAATTTTCACCTTGCTGGTTTTTATAATTTTCAATAGGGAAATGTTTCCCGATTTTACTTTCGAGGTCGGGTTGTATGAAAAAATATCTTTCTTGAGCTGTTAAAAGGCAGTAAAATAAGATAGAGAAAAGGATTATTATTTTTTTCATAGTAAAGTAACGATTCAGTTCACTATATTATTTTGATCTAAAACTGATTTCACTTTCAAATAAGACAAAACAAAAATCAAAACTCAAATTCCTTATCTTTGCACCATGATACGTATTACAAAAATTTTTACATTCGAAACGGCTCATGTGCTGTATAATTACGACGGAAAATGTAAAAATATGCATGGACATTCCTATAAACTGTTTGTAACGGTGAAAGGGAAACCGATAAATGATTTGGAAAACCCTAAAAATGGGATGGTTGTGGATTTTGGAGACATCAAAACAATTGTAAAATCTGAAATTGTAGATGTTTGGGATCATGCCGTGTTGATCAATGCGCTTTCTCCTCACAAGGAGCTGGGTGAAGATCTTGAGCAGAAAGGGCATAAAGTGATTTACTGTACTTTTCAGCCCACTTGCGAAAACATGTTATACGCCATCGCAGCAAAAATAAAATCGAGGCTTCCTGAGGGGATTTCTTTGGCTTATCTAAAACTTCACGAGACCGAAAACTCTTACGGAGAGTGGTTTGCAGAAGATAATCAGTAATTTACAAAAACTCAGACGGTGTTAAAGACAATCATCAATTTAGAACCTGGAAAAAAAGTATATTTCGCTTCAGATCAGCATTTTGGTGCGCCCAATCCAAAGGAAAGCAAAGTTCGTGAAGAGCGGTTTATCCGTTGGATGGATGAGATCAAGCATGATGCTCAGGTTTTGTTTTTAATGGGTGATTTGTTTGATTTCTGGCATGAATGGAAACATGTGATTCCGAAAGGATACGTCCGTGTTTTAGGAAAAATTGCAGAATTGAAGGATCGTGGAATTCATGTGTACTTTTTTGTGGGCAACCATGATCTTTGGATGAAAGATTATCTGGAAGAAGAAATCGGATGTACGGTTTTTTACAAAAAACAGTATTTCGAAATTGCAGGAAAGCAGTTCCTGTTGGCTCACGGAGACGGTTTGGGACCCGGTGACAAAGGATATAAAAGAATGAAAAAACTGTTTACAAATCCTGTTGCCCAGTGGTTTTTTAAATGGCTTCACCCCGATATTGCTATGAAAATTGCGCTGTATTTATCGCAAAAAAATAAAATGATTTCCGGGGATGAAGACAAAGCATTTTTGGGAGAGGATAAAGAATTTCTGATCATTTACTCGAAAGAAAAGCTCAAAACTCAGAAGATAGATTATTTCATCTACGGTCACCGCCATCTTCCGATGGTGTTGGATCTGGAGCAAAAAGCAAAATACATCAATCTTGGAGACTGGATTTCATATTTTACGTACGGTGTTTTTGAAACGGATTTTGAATTGAAAACCTTTGAAAAAAGCACAAAAAAAATTACCTCTTAACGAGGTAATTAAACCGAATGAATTAGATTCATTCTTGTTTTTAATCCATATTCCGAGATACCACACAGCAATAACCTGACCAAATTTTTAATTTTTAAATTAAAAAAATATTAAAAACAATACTCTTTTTGTTAACTTGTTTAAAATGAGACAATAAGAATTTAAAAATATTTTTAGAGAAGTGGAAAATATATTTGACATACTGACAGAACAGGATTTTCTGAATGCTTCATTGAAAACATTCTATCATCAATACGAAAATGTAGAAATCTATAGAAAGTTTGTGGATTATTTAAAAATTAATCCTAAAGAAGTGGACAGTCTGACAAAAATTCCGTTTCTACCCATCGAGATGTTTAAAAACCATCAGATTTTAGACAAGAATGTGACAACGGATTTATTTTTTCAAAGTTCGGGTACGACGCAGATGAATTTGTCTAAACATTTCATTGCCGACGAAAAGATCTATCAGGAAAGTATTTACAAGAGTTTTAAACAGTTTATCGGGACGCCGGAAGATTTTATTTTCCTGGGGCTTTTGCCGAGTTATCTGGAGAAACAAAATTCGTCATTAATTTATATGGTAGACTATCTGATGAAAAAATCCGGCAAGCCGGAAAACGGGTATTTCCTTTACAATCATGCTGATTTGTTTGAATTATTAAATACTTTGCAAGATAAAAAAGTGATCCTTTTTGGAGTTTCTTTTGCCCTTCTGGATTTTCTGGACTTTTGCAGCTCAAACACTCAAACACTCTTATCCTCAAACACTCTTACGGTAATTGAGACGGGCGGAATGAAAGGCAGAAAAGAAGAAATGACAAAAGACGAGCTGTTGAAAATTTTACAGGAAGGTTTTAAAACAGAAAAAATTTATTCAGAATATTCCATGACAGAGCTTCTTTCTCAGGCTTATTCTCTGGGAAATAATGAATACCAATGTCCGAACTGGATGCGGATTATGGTGAGAAATGCAGAAGATCCTTTTAACTACGAAAAAGAAGGAAGAACCGGCGCAATTAATATTATCGATCTGGCGAATATCCATTCGTGTTCGTTCATTGCGACGCAGGATTTGGGAAAAATCACGGGCGACAAATTTCAGGTGTTGGGAAGAATTGATCATTCGGATATTCGGGGATGTAGTTTGCTTGTGAGTTGATTTGAGTCGGAGAGTTTGAGAGTGAGAGTTTTGTTGTGGGTGTCGGTTTTGTTAATCATTTTTGGATTGTCTATCATTTGCTGAGTGGAACGCCCTTGCGAACAAAAAAATATGTAAAAGTATACTCAAATAAACTTTATGTCATTTGCGTTAAAAATTAAAATATCATAAAATCGAAACGTGTTAAAAATAGAAGAACTAGTTCATGCATTTATCCATTCTCAATGTGATTTTGAGAAGGAAATTGTGCTGACTAATCACTTTCAGGCCGATTGGGAAGCCGATTTATTGATTATTGATTTTGAAGGTTTTAGTCATGAAATTGAAATTAAACTTTCAAAAAGCGATTTTAAAAATGATTTTAAAAAATCGTACACCAATATAAAAACCGGCGAAAAATTTTTGAAACATGATAAAATCGGCTGTGGCGACTATGTATGCAATGCGTTCAGTTTTCTGCTTCCGATGGGAATGGTAGAGCATGGCTTAATTCCCGAACATTGTGGAATTATCGAGTTTTATCATAATGTAGATTCATGGGAAACAGAATTTTATCCCATCAGAAAACCCAAAAGAGTACACGAAGATTCTTACTGGAAACTGAATGACAAAGACCTTTTCATCCGGAAAATGGCTCTGAATTTATTACAAAGAAAAATGGAAATCAAAGGAAAACATGAGGAGCTGATTTTTAAAAATCCTTTTGATATTAAGAAGTTTAAATAATTAATTAAAATAGACGGTTTTTTAGATCCTTCGACTGCTTCGCGCTCAGGATGACATCGCTAATACTATTTGCTAATAATTAACAGTATAATTTTCCAGTGTCACCCTGAGCGCGAAGCAGTCGAAGGGTTTTTGAGTTGCATTGTAGATCCTTTCAGGATGACAGAACTCTAATACTAAATGTTACATTCTGTACAGAAGATTTTGCGTTGTCATCCTGAGCGCGAAGCAGTCGAAGGATTTAAAGCCAATAAAAACTTAGACATAAAAAAATCCCGTCAACAGACAGGATTTTATTTTATAGTTTTTTGAATTTTTTTAATCTACCACTTCAGAATCTCTTTGAAGCAAAAATTTATAGATCAATCCTCCAACAACACCTCCCAGAATCGGGGCTACCCAGAACAGCCAAAGCTGAGACATGGCGTTTCCACCTACGAAAACTGCCTGAGAAAGGGATCTCGCAGGGTTTACGGACGTGTTTGTAATTGGGATTGAAATTAAATGAATTAATGTTAAAGCAAAACCGATTGCGATGCCTGCAAATTTTCCGTTGGCATATTTATCAGTTGCTCCCATGATGATGATCAGGAAGAAAGCAGTTAATAAAAATTCAGCGAGAAAAGCAGCGGCCATAGAATAGCTTCTACCGTGATAGCCGGCCATTTCATAAAAGTTTGTTGCAAATGCACCGGGACCTTCTGCAGTAAACGCACCTGCACCCTGCAAAATTACATACAGACATCCTGCAGCAGCAATAGCGCCAATACATTGTGCCACAACATATGGGATAAGATCTTTGGCCGGAAATTTACCACCTGCCAAAAGACCGAAAGTCACGGCCGGATTGAAATGCCCTCCGGAAATATGTCCTACCGCATACGCCATGGTAAGAACCGTAAGACCAAAAGCAAGAGCGACACCTAAAATTCCGATACCGCTGTCGGGAATTCCGGCGGCGAAAATAGCACTTCCGCAACCACCGAAAACAAGCCAAAATGTGCCAAAAAATTCAGCAAAAAGTTTTTTTATCATATTGTTTATTTTAAAATGTATCTCAAATTTAGAATTAAAATTGAGAAATAGAAAGAATTTTTTTAAAAATATTTCAAACTAAAGTGATGAGTTTTTACGAATTTAATAATTTGATTTTGTGTTTATTGAAAAATTTGTTTTAACTATATTCCTTTGTAATTTGAATTTTATACAATAATTGTTTATTTTTCGTTATAAATTTAAAGTGTTTTTAATGGGGAGAGTTTTTTGTACGATTTTAGTGTCTTTTACTTTTAATTTTCATTATTCTCAGGCTGCAAAAAAAGTACTACCATGTCATGATCTCGCTGAGGTTTTGAAGGTAGAACCGACTGCGCTTTACAAACCGCATCTGGATGCTTCCAAAAGTTTTGGAGTCAAACTGCTTAAAGATTCCAAGACTGTTCAGAAATACATCAGCAGCGGAAAATTTCATAAAATTAAAAAAACAGGAAAGGGCTATCGCGTTCAGAAGCTCGATTACAGCAGAGCCTGGATGGTTTCTAAAGGCAAGCTGATGCTGGAAAAGATGGGAGCCCGCTTCAGCAAAGAAACGAAAGGTCATACTTTTACGGTTTCGTCCATTACCAGGACGCTGGAAGATCAGTGCAGATTAAGGAGGGTTAATTCTAATGCTTCTTTAGGGATCAGTTCACACAATTACGGCAATTCATTCGATATTTCTTATGTTCGTTTCAATGATGTTCTGAAATACAATCCCAAGATGGAAGCTGCACTGGAAAAAGTGCTGAAATACTATTACAATCTGGGAAGGATTTATTATATCAAAGAAAAACAGCAAAGCTGCTATCACATTACGGTTAGAAATTATTAACAAATTTTCAATTATCTGTGAGATACTTGCACAGGTAGTTTAGTTTGTATAATTTTATGCCACTAAAATACCGTGAAAATTATGACTACATTCAATCAAGAACAGTACAACCTTGCAGTTGAGGGATGGATGAACAGCTGTGGAAGCTATTCAACAATTCAGAGTCTTATTCCTACCAATTATGTTTTTAACCTTTCTGCAGACCAGATCGATTGGGTAAAAGAAAGAAACAAATGCAATGATTTCTGTGTAGATATGGGAATCTACAACGATCAGGTAATCATTATCCTTTCCCCGCTTAATTCTGACGGACAAAAAATGCCGGTAGATGAATATCCTTATAGCGAGCTAAAAGAGCTGCAACAGGATCTTAGATTGGTGGAAACGGAAGAATATACATTGGTAAAAAATGCTGTTCTTTCTAAAGATCTTAGAACAATTGATGATGATTCTGATATGTACTTTCCGGTTTCTAATAAACCTATAATGGAACAGGATAAGGCAATCGAGGCTATCGAAATGTGGAGAAATGAGGGGATGACCTGGTTTTATAGAGAATGTACCGAATTCCAGGGAGCAAGGGTTTTTAGAAAGTTTTATGTGCCTTCTGAGAATCTTAGTCCGCCAAAACCGGGGCTTACAAACATTATTTGTTCATTCGGGCTAAAGTTTTCTGATGTGTACCAGAGAGTTTTACCTACCTTGATTTTTATCTCTTTCTATGCGGATCTTGAAAATACAGGAAGCATACAAACGATCTCAAATACCTACGACTGGTCTCAGCCATGTCCGCCTATTTGTAACATTTAAAAAATAAAATTAAATAACAACTACTAAAATGGAGGATGCTTTTAAAGTAATACTTTATTTTAATAACGGTTTTCTTTTTATCAGTGCTATTATTGGACTTTTAAAATTTAAACGCCTAAAAAATATTGAAAAATGGTATGTTTATTATATCATTTTTCTTTTTTTCATAGAAGCTGCTATTAAAATCTCAATCTATGCTTTAAAATTAAAGAATATAGATTTCCTGTATCCTCTTTACGTTTCGGGAGAGCTTTTTTTATTGGGAAGCTTGTTCATCAGGAAACTCAACCTTTCGAAGTATTGGTACATCCCGATTTTTGTTTTGATGGGATATTTTTTCTTTGTAAACAAAGTAGAAACCAACGAACTGAAAAAGGTAATTTCCAATATTGTAGTGATCTGTTTTGCAGGCTATTCGCTTTTGATGGAGATCAGAAAAAGTGAAACAAATAACGACAGGTTTATACTGGTAGATGCATTTATATTCTTGTATTATGCCGTTTCGGTATTCATATTTTTCATGCTGAAACAGCTGAAATCATTTTCCAATGATGAGGTGTATATGATCTGGAGTATGAATAATGTCTTGTGTTCTTTCCTTTATGTATCAATTATTTATACCTTTTTAAAATTAAAGAAATAACCTTAAATATCAACTTTTTCATTACTTTAATCGTCGTTTTGGTGATTATCGTATCTTTTATTTTGCTGGCGTACAGAAGTTTTATTCTCAGAATTATTAAAGAAAAAAACGCACAGCACGAAGCGGAAGTTTTGCATCAGAAAAGGTTGGTTTTAGAAAATATTAAAGCCCAGGAATCGGAAAGGAAAAGAATAGCCGTCATGATTCATGATGACATCGGAAACCGTCTGAATATTCTTTCATTATGGCTGAATAATATGGACACAAAAGGAGATGAGCTTATCAAGAAAAACATTTCAGCGCAGATGGGTTCTCTGATAGACTCGGCCAGAAGCATTTCGCACTCATTATATCCCGTGAATCTGGAATCTGTAGGATTGGTTTTGTACATTGAAGAACTTATTGCCAATTTATCGGGAAGGATCAATATTTCCCTGAATGTAAGCCCGAAATTTCAGAAAAAAGATATTTTCATAGAAGTGCAGTTGTACAGGATCATTCAGGAATTTACCACCAATGTTCTTAAACATTCGGAAGCATCAAGAGTCTGGATTTATATTAAAGATAATAATGACAATCTTGCAGTAGTGATCTCCGACAACGGGGAAAGTTTTGAATATGAAGAGGTAAAAAAAGGAATGGGCATCAAAAATATCGAATCCAGAATAAAATCTATGAATGCGGCGCACAAATGGAAAAATGTTTTAGGTAAAGGCAGCCGTTTAATTATTAAAATTCCATACAACAATGAATTCCCAAATCAAAATAGCATTAATTGATGACGAGCAGTTAATCCTTGAAGGCGTAAAAATGTTATTATCCTCCGAACAGAATATTTCGGTAGTTTCAACATCCAACAACGGTCCGGGTTTTTTGGAAAGTTTAGAAAATACTTCACCAAATGACTTTCCGGATATCGCTTTGGTAGACGTACAAATGCAGCCGATGAACGGGTTTGAGCTGGTGGAAATTCTTAAAGAAAAATATCCCGATCTTAAAATCATCATCCTTTCGTCGCATTACAAAACGACGATTTTAGGCTATATGGTGAAGCTGGGCGTGTCTGCTTTTTTACCTAAAAATTCTAATAGAAATGCTTTCATAGAAGCCATCACGATGGTCTACAAAAACGGAATTTTCTTCACACCGGAAGATCATCAGATGATTTTTTCGTACATGAACAGCCCCACAAAAAAGAGAACTCTTTTCGAAATGGACGACGAACTTTCCGACCGCGAAAAAGACGTCGTAAAGCTGATCTGTCAGGAATTTACCAACAACGAAATTGCAGAAAAACTGTTCATCAGCCCAAGAACGGTAGAAAGCCACAGGCAAAGGATTGTCGAGAAAATCGGGGCTAAAAATACGGTGGGAATTGTAATCTATGCCATCATCAACAATATTCATCCTTTAGAAAGAATTTGATTCCGTAGAAATACGGAATTTTCTATTTAGTACTTTTTACTCTATAATCCGGTTTTTTTTCATCGTTACTTTGAAGAGTTCATTCAATCTTTGTCAAAGTTGAAAATCTTTGACAACGTTTAAAAAAATAAAAACCACAAAGTGCAATGAAAAATAATATTATCTCTGTCGGAATTTTCTTCGATGGAACCGGAAACAACGGAATGAATGCAACTTCTTCCGAAAAACCTCAGAAAAACAACGAAAGCTATTATAGTAATACAACCAATATTTATAAGCTGTTTAAGTTATTCAATGGTGATGAAAAAATTTATATAGAAGGAATCGGGACGGTGACAGGCGCCGAAGACAGCGATTTTGCGATGGCCACCTGCAAAAACCCTATGGGAAGCGAAGGCTATTCTTCAGACGACAAACTGGAAAAAGCTTTTTCTTTTATTAAAGGAAAAATGTACGACCAGACGAAAGAGTATCATTTTTACGTCTACGGATTCAGCAGGGGAGCGATGTTAGCTAGAAATTTCTGCTACGAAGTACTGAAGCCGGGTTCAAAGATTTCAGGAACGATCAAAATGAAGTTTCTAGGCGTGTTTGATACAGTGGAATCTGCTGCGTTCAACGATTACAACGTTACGGTTTTACAGGCGACGGAAAGAGCTCTTCATCTGTGTGCAGTGAACGAATGCCGGTATTTTTTTCCACTCACCGGTTTTTTTGAGTATTCTAAAGATATGGAAGACACAAAATCCGAAACCGGAAATTCTGTCTGGAAAGAAATTTTCATTCCCGGAGCTCATGCAGACGTTGGCGGCGGTTATCTGGAAGGATCACAATCTGTTTATGTTTCTCCGAATTTTTTGAGAAACGATCATCTTCGTTCTTACGTAGAAAATGTAAAAACAACAAGCCGAGATGCTCAGGGAAACAAAATCTGGAATTCTCTTTTGCAGCATTATAAATTGGATGAAGGCGAACTTTTCTCTCAGGCTTACGTCGCAAGAGACTGGGTTTACAATGAGCTTTCAAAAGTATATGGAAAATTAATGCTTACCGAAACGAATGCTCAGGAAACGATTTTTAAAACTGATTTTGATGAGTCTGATTTTATAATTAATGAAGAGGATCATCCTTATTTAATACAGCTTTCCAGTGCTTTGGAAAAGTATAGTAAAAATCTTTCCCCGGATTTGAAGCCGGTGTACAATTATGAAAAACTGGCGGATTACACACATATTTCGGCAAATTTTGGGCTGTATCATCCTGCGATCCTTCAGAATTCAAAATCTGATGCGAATGTAGAATTCATCAACAACGGCTTGAACGTACCGAGTAATAACAACGACCAGTTTAGTGTAAACCAGTCAAAATTACAATCAGAAATACATCATATAGAAGATTCTGTGGTAGATTACGCATACGGAACAAACATTCCGAACAACGATAATTGGAACCGTACAATATTGATTAAAGAGAATTTTTATAATAAATGTTAGTACTTTTTCAGTTTTAAATTTAGGTGTGGAGCTGTCCTGGTTAGACAGCTCTTTTTTTGTGTTTTATTTTAAAATTTAAGTATCAAAAACCAAAAAACTAACAGCTGTCAACTAACAACAATTAACCATTTTTTCTTTTTAGGAGCTTTTTCCCGCTTTCGCTACTCGCTTTTTTTTGATTCGGCTCGGCGGCTTTGCCGCCGAGCCGAATCAAAAAAAGAGCTCAAACATGCCGCTCAATCGGGGCTAGATTTCAGACATTCATTTCAATATTTAGAAAAAATAACCACAAAGTTTGTCATCTAGGCTTGAATTTTTTCATTCTTTTTCTAATACTATGCTTAGATCCTTTCAGGATGACAAATCTTGTAAAAAAAATAAATTTATTATTTTGATATTTAATAAGTTAAGTAAAAATACGTAAATCTTAATTTAGTGATTTATACTGTTTTTTTTCTCTCTGTTTCGTCGTTACTTTGAAGTGTTCTTTTATATGAAGCTTCAAAAGGATATAAAAAAAATCATTAACACCAACGTCTGGAAACAGACCCCAAAAAACATATAGAAATCATGGAATATAGAGACAACGAAGTGTATTTCGATACTGCTTCAAACAATTTAGTAAAAGGATCTTTTACGGTAAACGAATTTTCTATCACGGATGGACAAGATCCTAAAGGACACATTTACGTAGGTTTCACAGCAAGCTGCGGAAGCGACGGAAAATTTATTTTTTCAATCGGTAGAAAAGGCTCCTCAACAGTAGCAAAATGGTTCTCAGAAAGAGTTCCTGCAAACAGAACAACCTTCAATCATGATCCGGGAGAATTAAATTTTGCTATGATCGGAACCTTAGTTCTTGAATTTAACGGAGGAAAAATCTGTACTTTTTATAATGTAGCTTTAGCCCAAGGTCACAGCGGAGCCAGCAACAACTGGTGGTTTGGTGGTAAACAGGGAATGTACAACGGAAGCGATACCGCAATCTACGGAGCATCAAGCAACGGAATTGTAGAATTGGCATCATTCCTGAGAGGCGGAAATTCAGTAGATCATGTAAAAGTGACTCCAAAAACTTTCTAAAATACTCGACACGTTAGCTTTATTCATATCCAACTGACTCTAAAGCTGTTCATTTTTGAGCAGCTTTTTATTTTTTGATTTACTTTTGAGTGAAACAGCCTTGTCAAGGTTCAAAACCTTGACAAGGCTTCAAAATTTTAACATTTAAAGTCAACCCCAAAAAAGTTGAATTAAATATTACATTTTTTTTACATTCTGCAATTCATTTCTTTTTCCGTATTTTTGCACGCGAAAATTCATTATTCACTATTAATCATTATTTAACATGCTTTCGGTTCAAAGTTTAGGATTACATCATTCGGGAAACTATCTGTTTCAAAACGTGAATTTCACGATTAAAAAGGATGATAAAATTGGTTTGGTCGGTAAAAATGGAGCGGGAAAATCCACTTTATTGAAAATGCTTTCCGGAGAAATTAATTTCTACGAAGGAAACGTCGTTACGGAAGGAAGCGTCACCATCGGTTTCCTGAAACAGGATCTCGATTTCGTAAAAGGAAGAACGGTTTGGGCAGAAACGATGCAGGCTTTCGAGCAGATCAATGCCTGGAAAAACGAGCTTGAAGATGTAAATCATCAGATGGCAACAAGAACCGACTATGAAAGCGATTCTTACACGGATCTGATTAATAAAATGACCGAGCTGAACGATCTTTTGATGAACCACGATGCCTATAATCTGGAAGGCGACATGGAAAAAGTGTTGTTTGGTCTTGGTTTTAAAGCGGATGATTTCCAAAAAATTACCGACGAATTTTCCGGAGGATGGAGAATGAGAATCGAGCTGGCAAAACTGCTTCTTCAAAAGAATGACATCATGCTTCTCGATGAGCCTACCAACCACCTCGATATGGAATCCATCATCTGGCTGGAAAACTTTTTGAAAGATTATCCCGGAGCTATCGTTTTGGTGAGTCACGATAAACAGTTTATGACAGCGGTTTGTAACCGTACTTTTGATATCAACAATAAGAAAGTAGACGATTACAAAGCCAACTATTCCAGATATTTAGTGATGCGTGAAGACCGTCGTGAAAAACTGATTCAGGCTAAAAAGAATCAGGATGCGGAAATCAAGCAGATGGAAGATAATATTAATAAGTTCCGCGCAAGTGCGACCAAAGCTTCTTTCGCGCAGTCGCTTATTAAAAAATTAGATAAAATCGAGCGTATCGAAGTGGACAATGAAGACGTTTCAAAATTCAATATCCGTTTCGTACAGTCACAGGTTCCCGGAAAAATTATTTTCGAAGCTGAAAATTTGGGAAAAGCTTACGGACAGAAACAGATTTTTGACGATGTAGATTTTATCGTTCAGAGGGGTGACAGAATTGCACTTCTTGGGCAGAATGGGCAGGGAAAAACAACGTTGGCGAAAATTCTTGCCGGAGATATCAAAGATTATTCAGGGTCATGGAATCTTGGTCATAATGTAAATATCGGGTATTTTGCCCAGAATCAGGAAGAAGTTTTAACTCCGAATAAAACGGTTTTAGAAGAAGCGGAAGATGCTGCAACTGAAGAAACCAGGCCAAGAGTAAGAGATTTATTAGGATCTTTCCTATTCCAAGGTGAAGCGGTGACGAAGAAAACGAGAGTACTTTCCGGAGGGGAAAGAAACCGTTTGGCGCTTTGTAAATTGTTGTTGCGTCCGTTCAACACTTTGATCATGGACGAACCTACCAATCACTTGGATATTCAGTCTAAAGAAATTATTAAACTGGCTCTTCAGAAATTTGAAGGTACATTAATTGTCATCTCGCACGACAGGGAATTCCTGCAGGGGCTTTGTGATAAGATTTATGAATTCCGTGATGGGAAAATGAAAGAATTCTTAGGTGATATCAACGAATATCTTGAATTCAGACAAAAAGAATCGATCAGAGAAATTTCTGCAGAAAGAGCAAAACTTCACAATGAAATTCCGAAAGTTGAGGAAAAAAAGGCGGAGGAGAAACCAGCAGCTAACAACCCGCAACCTGCAACGATCGTAAGTAAAGAACAAAAAAATATTCAGAATAAATTAAAAAAAGTAGAAGAAAAAATTTCCGAACTTGAAACTAAGATTGAGGAATTTGAAGCTTCTTTTGCTAAAGAAAACCCTTCTGAAGAAACATTGGAAATCTACAACAAAACCAAAGAAGAACTGGATCTTGCTTTGCAGGAATGGGAATATCTGGGTACTCAACTGGATTAATTTTATTTAAATTAAACTGATCCGTATTACAAACCTAACAGGTTTTCAAAACCTGTTAGGTTTGAAGATTAAAATGTTTTTAGGTAGTGTTAGCGATGTCATGGTGAGGTTCTCGAAGCATCAACACAAAGTATTTACAAGATTAATCCAAACTTTTGTAACAAAATATCAATCGTTTCTACCTATCACAAAAAGTATTTTAATAAAACTTAATCTAAACATAAGATTATTTTTATAATTTTGGCAAATGATTCTTAAAGAAAGCAGAAATCTCAAAAATTTTATCTCCAAATTGTTGTTTGGGATATATTTTCTTGCGATGTTTTCCCAAAGTTTCCACAGTCACAGTTCTGAAGAGGTTTTTAAAAATTTCAGTTTTAAAAAATCAGAAAACACTTTTACAAAAAATGTAGTTAAAGAAAAAGCCGGCGACTGTTTGGCTTGTCACTTTTTGGCTACCGGACATACTTTAGTTCCTGAAGAATTCAGCTTTTCTTTTGAAAACTACACACATGAAGTAAAACTGATCATTGCTGTTCAGGAAAAAATCTGGTCTCAGACCAAATTCACATTTCAGCTTCGGGGGCCGCCCGCAATTTCATAATTTATAGATTCTTTTTGGGTTTAAACTAATGTTTTGACTTCAGGTTTTCGCAACCATAAAGCTTTTACATTTAGTGTATTGTACATTCTATTGTGTGCAAAAAAAATCCAATTCAACAAATTTTTTCAACGAAAAATGTACTTCACAGAAAGTACGCAATCAATCTATTTAACAATGAAATTGATCTATAGCTTAGTACTCATCCTTTGCGGATTGGTATTTACAAACGCACAAAAAACTTACACAGTAGAAGGAACTGTTCAGGATTTTCATGATAAAACGATGCTGGAAAATGCCATCGTGAAAATCGGTGATTTCACTACGAAAACAGATGGAAAGGGTAAGTTTTCTTTTGATAAAATTCCTGCGGGAAAATATATACTCATTGCTAAACATCCTGATTGTAATGATTATACTGAAAATATAGGAGTTAATCAGGATTTGCATGTAACGATCACGCTGGAACACCATGTTCAGGATATCGAAACGGTGACCATTCACGGTAGTCACAAAAGCAATGGTTCATTAATCATCAAAACACTTGATAAATCTGAAATTGAGCGAAATTCTACAGATAATCTGGGAAATTTACTGTCAAAAATTTCGGGTGTGGCAACTTTAAAAACAGGAAATAATATTTCAAAACCAATCATTCACGGCTTGTATGGAAGCCGGATTTCTATTTTAAATAATGGAGTAAAACTGGCCGAACAGGAATGGGGAGTGGAACACGCACCGAATGTTGATATTAATAATTTTCAGCATATCGACGTGATCAAAGGAGCATCCGCATTGAAATACGGAAGCGATGCGATTGGCGGTGTGGTGGTGATGGAACCTGAAATTTTTCCTAAAAAAGATACCATTAAAGGTTCGGTAAATCTTTCCGGGATCTCAAACGGTAGAGGTTTGGGAATAGAAGCCGATGTTGCCAAAGTATGGAAAAACGGCTGGGCTGTGAAATCCGGAGGAAGCATCAAAAAATTAGGAGATCAGCACGCTCCTGATTACAATCTGATGAACACGGGAATGGATTTTTCGTCATTCAATTTTACGGTTCAGAATAATACTTATGAAAAAGGAATTTCATTTGATTATTATTTGACCAACCAAAATATTGGCATTTACAGAGGTTCCCACGTCGGAAATAATGAGGATTTCTACAATGCCATCACATCAAATATTCCTGCTTATACCGGAAATTTCAGTTATGATATCAATAATCCTAGACAGGTGATCGAGCATCATATTGCTAAAGTCTCGGCATTCAAAAGATTTGAAAATATCGGGAAATTGTCTGCCACGTACAGCTATCAGTACAATCACAGACAAGAATATGATATCAGGAGAGGGGATCTGGCAGACACGCCATCGCTGGATCTGGAGTTGATGACCCATCAGTTTAATATCAATGATTTGCTGGAAAGAGAAAAATGGTCTCTGGAAACGGGAATTGATGCAAGCTTTCAAAACAATTATTCGGATCCAGCAACGAAGGCGAGACGTCTGATCCCGAATTATGATAAATATTCAGCGGGAATTTATTCTGTTTTTAAATATAAAATTTCACACGATTTCAATGCAGAAGGAGGTGTGAGATATGATTTCAACCGCTATGATGTCACCAAATGGTACGACAAAAGCGATTGGGAAAACCTGTATGCAGATTCTTATCCTGAGTTTTATGTAAGAACCAATCAGAACAGAGTGTTGACGCGTCCTAAAATGAATTATGAAAACTTCTCATTCAATGCAGGTTTGGAATATCGTCCGAATGCTAATTTTGATGTTAAATTTAATTATGCAAAAGTAGGAAGAACGCCAAATATTGCAGAATTGTTTTCAGATGGTCTGCATCATTCTGCGGCGGTGATTGAGATCGGAGATCTTGGACTGAAAAATGAACAGGGACATCAGTTTAACCTTACTGTTGATACAAAATTCAATGTTTTAAAAGGCTTGAACATCTCTGTAAATCCGTATTTTTTTATAACTAAAAATTTCATCAATGAAGTTCCGACTGGCGTTCAGAATACGATCAGAGGAGTATTTCCGGTATGGTCGTATCAGCAGATTGATGCTAAAATGTACGGGATAGATCTGGATGTCAACTGGAAGCTTACAGACAATCTTACCTATGTAGGAAAAGGGAGTTATGTCTACGGACAGGACGATACACACAGTGTTCCGTTGATTTTAATGATGCCTCCGAATTTTTCCAATGCATTGCAATTCAATAAAGAAAACTGGAATCATTTCTATCTTACCTTAGAAAATCAGACATTTTTGAGACAAGACAGATTTCCGGTGTACAATGCCACAATTCCGGTGTATGTAGATGGAAATGAAGTGGAGAAAACCGTTGATTTCAGTACTCCGCCAAGCGGTTATTCCCTTTGGAATATTCAGGCGGGAATCAACATCAGCAAAAATCTTTCTGCAGGTCTTATTGTGAATAATCTTTTCGATGTTTCGTACAGAGATTATCTTAATAGAATGAGGTTTTTCGCAGATGAAGCAGGAAGAAACTTTATTGTAAACTTTAGATACAGATTCTAAAGACTTTCAAAAAATTATTTAAACAAAATTTACAATCTTAAATTTTTTAAAAATGAACAAATTATTCAATACTAAAAATATTTTCAAATTATTAGCTGTTTTATTCATCGCAATCACTGTAGTTTCTTGTCAGAGAGACGGCTCTGCGGAGGAGGACGATATTCCGCAGGAAGAACTTACCAATGTGGTTCTTCTGGTAACTGAAGACACCCCCGGAGCGATAACCAACAGTTACAATTACAGTATCGGGGCAGGAGGAACGCAGACAATTCCGTTAGTTGACGGGAAATCTTATAATGTAGAAGTAAAATTTAAAAACGGGAATGAAGATGTAACTCAGGAAATTATTGATGCTAAAGACGAGCACTTTTTAATTTTTGATTTTCCGAAATCCAATATCAGCATTACCAGAGAAGATACTTCAGCTTCTACAGGAGCTCTTGGAAAGGTAGGACTGCTCACAAAATGGAACGTTGTAAAAGTGGTGAATTCTTCTGCGCCATTCTTAAAATTAGACTTAATTCATGCGCCGCAGAGTGCAAGTCCGGCGCAAAACGGAACTGCTTGGGGAAGTGTTGTAGGAGGGGAAACAGATGCTGAAGCTACATTTAACTTAAGCAATTAATATATCCTTAATCTTGTTAGCAAAACCACCGGGAATTTTCTGGTGGTTTTTTCGTGGTAAATTTTCAGTTAGTTTAAACAAAAAATAAAACCTCCTGAATAAGGAGGCATTATAAAATTTATTTTTAAAATTAAGTCTAAAATTACGGCATCCAATAAGACCATTTGCTTCCGTTGAAAACAGCTAGACGTTTTGCACCGGTTTTGTTCACGTACACCATCATTCCCGGAGATGGAGTCGGGATATTTCTTACATCTTCCACGATAGGCAGTACCATCGATTTGGTAGTAGATTCCAGCACCAAAACTCCATTGGCTGTGCTCGATGCCGCTCCCATGATCACTTTTTCACCTGCTCCTTCAGCCATTTGTGCCACCGTAGGCTGAGTCGCCAAAGCTGTGGTTACATCGGCATCCTGACCGCTGAGATCAACCCATGTTCCGTTATAATATTTTATACGGGCTTTCGTGGGATCGGTTGCATCGAGAATCAAAGTTCCTTCCGCAGGGGTTGTCGGTAATGTTCTTACGTAAGGTAAGATGATTCCTTTATTCTGATTGGGGGCAAAATCTAATAAGACAGAGGTTTTTACGGACGCTGTACCAAGAGCATCTCCTACGATAACCTGGGCGCTTGAAAATATGGTTATTACTATCAATAATCCGGATATTATTTTTTTCATTGTTTTAATTTTTGAGGTAAATTTTTAAATTAATTAAGGACAAGTTGCCGTACTGAAGCAGCTCCAAGCCGTTCCGTCATAGAGTTTTAAACATTTAGCCATAGTGTCATACACCATCATTCCTTCCTGAGGAGATACGATGGCATTTACCTGAGCCGTTGTCATTCTTGAAATTACAAATCCTTTATTATTAGATTCTAAAACCAGGTGAGCCGATTTTCTGCTCGCCGGCCAGCTTCCGTCATTTGGGCTTACTTTTTGTAAAAGGGAAATTCCTACTTTACTGTCTGCGCCTGCTGTTGTGGTATTGGCATCATCGTAGCATACACATCTCTGGATAAAATAATCATTGGTTGTCCCGTAATAAGTATCTCCGTACACCGGTGAAGATGTTGAAACGAAGTTATTGGTAGAACCGTTCGTGCCTTGCTGCTTAATTTGAAATTTAAATGTTTCATTAGGTTCATAAACCACATCATTTACAGAAGCAATATTCATCCTGATTCCGTCTTCATCGTTCGTCGGGCTCGAATATCCGGGTGTAACACCGCCGTCATAGTTCCCGATAGGGATTGTTACCAGATACATGCTGCTTCCCGCTGTATGAGTCACCACTGGTGTACCATTGGAATTGGCAACCCCAGTCACGGTAATATCGCTGTCTGAAGCGAAAGCAGTACCATTGGAAGGATTGATCAGCTCAAAAGCCACCGTTGTTGCTGTCGTTACGGCACCACTGATTCTCATAAATAAAGTTCCGTCGCTCAAACCTTCGCAGGCTGTTAAAGAATTAGAAAATTTTAAATCGATAAGTGGATTAAGCGTAATTCTGATATCATCCAATAAATTACCTGCACCTGGACTGGTGGTATTCACCGCCCTGAATCCCACTCTGTAAACACCGGAAGTTCCTGTAAATGTATAAGTTCCTGAATTGGTAGACCACGCTGCTGTGCTTGAAGGCAATGCTGTTTGTCTTATGGTAGCTATATTTACCTGGTTTTGATCTTCAATGACCATTGCGGCGCGCTCCGAAGTGTCTAGTCTGGCTCTGTGTCTGAAATTGAAATTGATGATATCGCCATTGGCTAAATACATATTCTGATAGATCATAGAACTTACATAGGCATTCAGCTCGACAAAGTTGGTTCCCTGTGCCGCAGGTACACCGCCAAAGCCCGTTCCCCAGACTTCTACGGGGTGACAGGCGCCAACAACACCCACGGTACAAGATCCTGCCTGAGCCGGGTGGGAAGTGTACCACGGAGAACTCACCGTTAATCCTGCATCGAAACTGGCTCCAAATCCGAAGTTGGTATCAGTTTGCTGTACTGTTCCATTGGCAACTCCAAATTCGAGTCCGGGATTCACAATTACTCTTGTCTGTGCTAAAATGTTTTGGGAAATACTTAAAAATAAGAATATAACTACAGGAAATCCAAAAGATTTTTTACTTATTGGAAGTCTTGTAATCCGGGTGGATATTTTCATAATTTATTGTTTATTAATGCTTTTAAGAATAAAAAGCTGATTTAGATTAAATGAATTGTGTTTTAAAATTTTATTTGAATTTTATGGTATGCATACGATGGGACTCTAAAGAAGGGGATGTGTGTAGATTTTTAATTTTAAAGTGTTGAGGGAATAGTTTAATAATTGATTAAAATAATGATTTATAGTTGCAAAAATAAATAAAAAATAAATTTTTAATGTTTATTTTTTATTAAATTTACATAATTGTGGTATGAATTAATCAATTTATTTAAATATGATTAAAAATAGTAAGCAGGTTATTCTTAATAATTATAATGAGTTTTATTTTAATTTAAAATTCAAATCCGCATAAAAAATTGCGACAATAATTGGGTTATGTGTCTTTTAACATTATTTAGCTTTTAAGTTGATTTTAAATGAGTGATTTTCATAAAAAATTCATATTTTTGCATCCTAAAATTTTAATCAATAATGAAGGTTACCGCAAAAAACCATGATGATGTAAGTGCAATACTTACAGTGACATTGGAAAAATCTGACTACAAAGAAAAAGTAGAGAAGCAATTGATTAATTATGCTAAAAATGCGCAAGTTCCTGGTTTCAGAAAAGGGAAAGTGCCTTTGAGTATGGTTAGAAAACAATATGAAGCAGGTATTGCATTCGAAGAAATCAACAAACAGGTTTCTGACGCTTTGAACAACTATGTTAATGAAAACAAATTAAGATTAGTTGGTCAGCCTGTTCCTCAGCCAGTAAACGAATTCGATTACAATGCTGATCAGTTGGAAGTTGCTTTTGAAGTAGGATACGAGCCTGCATTTACTATAGATTTAGCTAAATATGAAGCGCCTCACTACAAGGTAGAAGCTTCTGAAAAAGAAATCAACAAGAGCATTGAAAACATGCAGAAGCGTTTTGCTGAGCAGGTTCCTCAAGATAAAATCACTAAAGATTCTTATATCGCTTTAGAAGTTTCTCAGGTTGTAGAAGAAGATGCTGAAGGAGAGCACCACCACCATCCAAAGAACGTTACCATCACTGCTGAAAACAAAGAAGCTTTCAAATTGGTAAAATCTTTGAAAATGGACGGATCTGTAAGAGTATCTAAAGAAACTCTTGCTGGTGACGAAGAATTGGCTAAAGAATTAGGATTCAGCAAAGAAGAAGTAGAACACTTACACCACAATGAAGTAGAGGTAAAAGTAAAAGATTTCTATTCTTTGAACCTTGCTGAGCTGAACCAGGAGCTTTTCGATAAAGTATATGGTGAAGGAAACATCAAGTCTGAAGAAGAATTGAAAGAAAAAGTAAAGTCTGAATTAGACGAATACTTCCAGCAAAATGCTGATGTTCACTTTGTAAATAAAGTATTGGAGCAGGTTTCTGAAAAAGAAGAAGTAAAACTTCCTGAAGAATTCCTTGTAAAATGGTTATTGTTCTCAAACCAGAACATCCAGTCTGCAGATCAGGCTAAAGAAATCCTTGAAGCTGAGAAAAACCAATTGAAATATCAGATCATCGAAGGAAAATTGATGACAGACAACGAAATTCAATTAGACTATGCTGATGTTTTAGGACAGGCTGAGCAGTTGGTAAGAAACCAGTTGGCAATCTACGGAATCCACCACTTAGGAGATGAAGAGATCCAGAAATATGCTGTTGAAATGTTGAAAGACCAGGAGCAGGTAAGACAAATTTCTTCTGAAGTTGCTATGACGAAACTTAAGGATGTAATCCTAGAGAAAGCTAGCAAAAAAGAAACTAAAATTTCTCACGACGAATTTTTAGAAGAACTTAAAAAATAATTTATTTTAAGATAAATATTTAAAAACCACCAATTTTTGGTGGTTTTTTTATTCATAATCTGTTTTCTCTTTATTCACACAATATTCCTATATTTACGGTCTAAACTTAGTATATGAGAAAATTTGTCATTCCGTTTTTCTGTGCTGTACTTTTTTCTACATCAGTAGCTGCACAACAGACCACTGCAGCTCCCACGAAAACGGAGACTGTAAAATCGAAATTAACTCCTAAAGAAGTCGTAGACAGTTATCTGAAAGCTCTTGGCGGAAAGGAAAAATTAGAATCGATAAAAACTACCGTTATGGAAAATACACTTACTGTACCGGGATTGCCTGCTGAAGTTACGATGGTGACAAAGAAAATGGGCAACAAATTCAAATCTGAGCAGTCGGTAATGGGACAAAAAATGGTTCAGTTTTTTGATGGTGAAAAAGGATATTTTGACCAAATGGGACAGAAGCATGACATTCCAGCTGATAAAATTGCAGAGCTAAAGAAAAGCAAAGTGATCGATGCATTAGCTTACGATCCTGCGAGCTACACAAGCGTTACTGTTGAAAAAATCGACGGAAAAGACTACAACGTCCTGAATTCTGATAAAGGAAAATTCTATTTTGATAATGCTACAGGATTATTGTACAAGTCTTCAGGGTCTGAAGGAAATGCAACGGTAAAAAGCTATATGACTGTAGACGGAATAAAGTTCCCGGCAGAGATCGAAGCTGAAGGAAACGGACAAAAAGTGACCATTAAAACCACTAAAGTAACGATCAACTCAGGCGTTACGGATGCTGATTTTAAATAAGACATTTAACATAATAACATGAAAGGCTGGAATTTCCGGTCTTTTTTTGTTTTTATTAATAAATTTAACTCAATTTTAACTCGAAGAATACGAAAAAACATTTCCTTACGTTGTGAATAATATATAATTTTAGCCATCTAAAAAAATTAATAATCAACATACTATGAAAAAAATGATTTCATCATTTGCAGTGATCGTTCTGATGTCTGCCAATGTTTTTGCACAGAATATTCCTACAGATCCTTCTGTAAAAATCGGGACTCTTCCGAACGGAATGAAGTATTATATCAAAAAAAACACACTGCCTGAAAAGAAGGTAGATTTCAGATTGGCCATCAACGCGGGATCTATTCTTGAAGATGAAAATCAAAGAGGTCTGGCGCATTTCATGGAGCACATGAACTTCAATGGAACAAAAAACTTTCCAGACAACAAATTGGTAGATTTTCTACAGTCGATCGGTGTGAAATTCGGACAACACCTTAATGCCTACACAAGTTTCGACGAGACGGTTTACATGCTTCCTGTACCTTTAGACAAGCCGGGAAACCTGGATGCCGGGCTGAAAGTAATGGAAGACTGGGCGTTTAACGCAACACTTTCCGATGAGCAGATCAACAAAGAGAGAGGCGTTGTTTTGGAAGAATTAAGACTTGGTTTAGGCGCTGATAAAAGAATGTCAGACAAATACCTTCCGAAATTATTATACAAATCTCAATATGCAGACAGACTGCCGATCGGTAAAAAAGAAGTCTTGGAAAATTTCAAACCGGATGTGATCAGAAAATTCCATCAGGATTGGTACAGACCCGATCTGATGGCGATTGTGGTAGTGGGAGATATTAATGTAGATGAGGTTGAGAAAAAAATTAAAGATAATTTCAGCAAATATAAAAATCCTTCAAAGCCAAGAGAAAGAAAAGTTTTCGATTTACCGAATCATAAAGAGACTTTAGTGGCGGTAGAGACCGATCCGGATGCTACAAGTTCGATGGTTCAGTTTATCATGAAAGATGCTGAGGCGTATCAGCCAGATGTTACGGTTGAACAGTATAACCAGAGTCTCATAGAAAATCTTACATCAACGATGCTGAACAACAGATTAAGAGAATTAGTGAATTCAACGAATCCTCCGTTCACTTACGGTTCGGTTTATCATGGCGGAACCTATGCAAGAAGCAAAGAAGGTTTCCAGGGATTTGCCATGGTAAAAGAAGGAAATCAGCTTAATGCATTGAAAGTGCTTTTGGAAGAGACAGAAAGAGCAAAAAGATTCGGGTTTACCCAAACGGAATTAGACAGAGCAAAAGCTCAGGTTTTATCAAATCTTGAAAGATCTTACAACAACCGCGACAAAACGGAAAGTGAAGTGTTGGTAGACGAATATGTAAGAAACTTCCTTGAGCAGGAGCCAATGCCGGGAATTGCCTGGGAATATGAGGATACGAAGAAGTTTTTACCTTCCGTAACATTAGCCCAGACCAATGATATTATTAAAAAATTTGTAAAAGACGACAGCAGGGTAGTTGTCATTACCGGACCTAAAAAAGATAATGTAACAATGCCTACGGAAGCGATGGTTTTAAATACTTTCGAAGGAGTGAAAATGGCAGATCTTAAACCTTACCAGGAAAAAGAAACCATTAAAAATCTAGTAAAACCTTTCAAATCTGAAGGGAAAATTGCCAAAACCGAAACCGACGCAAAATTAGGAACAACAACCTGGACATTGAGCAACGGTGCAAAAGTGACTTTCAAAAAAACCGACTTTAAAGATGATGAAATTGTTTTCTCAGCAAGAAGTATGGGAGGAAGCTCTTTGATCAACGATGCAGATTATAATAAAACTCAGTTTGCCTTCCCTGCCTTATCAGAAGCAGGTGTTAATGGATATTCAAAAGCTGATCTTACCAATTATCTGGCCGGAAAACAGGTGAGCGTAAACCCTGCCGTAACCGGTATATTTGAAGGAGTTTCAGGAAAAACCAACCAGAAAGACCTGGGTACGGCTATGGAGCTGATGTATGCTTATTTCACAGGATTAAATTACAATCCGGATTCTTTTAATGCTTATAAAACAAAACAATCTGCAATGCTGGATAACCTGTTGGCTAATCCTCAGTTTTACTTCTCCAGCGAGCATGCAAAGTTTATGAATCAGAAAAACCCTAGATTCATCGGAATTGTTCCTATGGAAAAAGACTGGGCAAATACAGATTATAAAAAAGCGTACGATATTTACAAAGAAAAATTTGCAAACGCAGGAAACTTCCATTTCTATTTTGTAGGAAATATTGATGAAGCAAGATTTAAAAATGAAGTTTTACAATATATTGCAAGCCTTCCTTCAACCGGAAAGTCAGGCAGCTTCAAAGATACGGGCTACAGACAGATGACCGGAGATTTTACAAAAACCTATAAAAAAGGAAAAGATCCTAAAAGTATGGTAACGATCTCTTACGCAGGCGAAGCTCCTTACAATGAAAAAGAAGCACTGGCTCTGGAAGCTCTGGGTGAAGTGGCAACAATAAAAGTCATTGAAAAGCTGAGAGAAGATGAAAGCGGAATCTATGGAGGAGGCGCAAGAGGCGGAATGTATAAGGTACCTTTTAATAGCTACAGTTTCAGCATCAACTTCCCTTGTGGACCGGAAAATGCTGAAAAACTGACAAAAAGTGCATTGACGGAACTTCAGAAGCTCATCGATAAAGGTCCTGAACAAAAAGATCTTGATAAATATAAAGAAGGTGAGTACAATGACCACAAAACAAGTCTGAGAGACAATATGTACTGGATGAATGCTCTTACAAAAAATCAAATGGACGGAAGCGATAAATACGAAATCCTGAATTATGAAGATAAAGTAAAAGCTTTAACAGTAAAAGACCTTCAGGATGTAGGAAAAAAATACCTTACAAAAGGCAGAATTGTAGCAACTCTAATGCCGGAAGACGGCTGGGAAAATGCTAAAAAAGAAGAACCGAAAGTAGAAGCTGCTGTCATAAAAGCAGGCGCTGCCAACTAGTATTCGATATAAATTTCAAAATAAAACCCGTCTCATCAATCTGATGAGACGGGTTTGTTTATGTTAAGTAATTAATTTTTTAAATATTTTTGTCTTTTCGCAGGAATCAACAAAAAAACCTCCACCTCAACTACGCTCCAAACTCCTTCTTCCACTCCTCGGCAACATCACTCAAAACACCGTAAAATTCCTCACCATATTTTCTGATCAGCGGAGTTTTCAGGAATTTGTATACCGGAACCTGCAATTCTTTTCCTAGAACACAGGCATCGCTGCATACATTCCATTCGTGATAATTCAAAGCGGTAAAAGAAGAATATTCTGTTACACGAATCGGGTAGAGGTGGCACGAAATCGGCTTTTGCCAGTCTATGGCCCCATCTTCATATGCTTTTTCAATACCGCATTTGGTGATTCCTTTTTCATCAAAAGTGACGTAGGCACACTCGCGGTTTTCCACCATCGGGGTTACATACATTCCGTCCACAGGGTCGGTCGTCCATGTTCCCTGTTCTTCAAGGGCTTTAATGCCTTCTTGGGTAAGGTAGGGCTTAATTTTATCAAAAATATTATCTAAAATTTCAAGTTCATCCTTATCCAAAGGAGCTCCTACATCTCCTTCCACACAACATGCACCTTTACATTTTGTAAGGTTGCAAACAAACTCTTCTGAAAAAATTTCTTCGGAGATCAATTTATCGTCTATCTGAATCATAATCTTTTAAAATAAATCAAAATAAGTTCCGGCTTTAAAACCGATTAAACTAAAAATAATCAACCATAAGCTCACTTCCTGCATCCAGTATTTCGGCAAAAATTTCAACATCCTGCTGATGATAATCGTTGAAGGGAAGGCAAGAAGCAGTAAATATTCATAACTTTTATTCATGTAAAGAATAATAGTAACCAGCTGTGCTACCGAGAAAACCAACAAAAATGTGTATTTGTAACGGCTTATCGGGCTCTTTTTATTGTAATTTTTAAAATGATCGTATACTGCGTAAATAAGCATTACAACAATCGGAATTAAAGGAAATAATCCTGTATAATCTGTCACGAACTTTATCTTTCCAAAAGGGAAATAATTAATATTCCAGGTGGTAAAATTCATAAAAAACATCAGGGAAAAATAGCTGAAAGCGATTAAAATGATGCCTAATAAAAACCTGAAAAGATTTAAAACAATTCTTTCCGAGGTCGCAATCACGTGAATGATCACAAAAACAGCCATTGGCCAGGTCGTAGGAAGAAAAATAAAATTCAGTGCTACGATAGCTCCTACCAAAACGTAGGATTTTTTTCTGATATCTTCATTGGTACTCGTTAAGAGCAACAAAAGGAACGAATTGGTAAGCAGAGACACCGCAATTCCTATATCCAAATTGCCCGGATAAAGTCCAAAAACAAAAAAAGTATAGAGAAATAATGGCAGATGCGTCTGATAATTAAGCGCAATGCTGTGAAAACAGAAATATCCCAAAGCAATTCCCAGGAAGGTAATTCCGGCAATAATTGCTTCATAAGTATTGAAATTCAGTATGTTAAAAAATATTACTATTAAAAGAAGAAAACCAATATAAACAGGAATTGAAAAAATATTGCTTTCTTTTGAAAGTAATTTAAACATTTTTTATAAATTTGTACAAAGTTAATTTAAAAAAGGAAAATAATGACGTCTTTCTTTCTATTCTTAAGCAAAGTTTTCAAATGGTCTTTCGGTTTCTTTGATGCTTTCGGTAATGTTATAAACTGGATTCTATTTATTGTTTGCTGCGTATTATTTACGTATTGGTGCTATGTTCTGGTGGTTTCACTAGGTGGCGACAAAGACAAAGACTATTATTCTCCAACGGAAGGTAAGAATCCTTACTACGATCCGAAAATCTATAAAAAAGAAGGTTAATTAATTGGTTATATAGTAAAAAGCCGATCAAAACTTATGTTTGGTCGGCTTTTTTATTATTAACGATTAAAATTTTATTCGTGAATAGGAAGTACTAAAACAGGAATTCGCGAGTCTTTTGTGATTCCTTTCGTTAAGCTTCCTACGAAAACATCATAGATTCCGCTTCTTCCGTGTGAGCCCATGACGATGAAGTCTGCATTTTTCGAATTGGCGTATTCCAGAATAATATCTTTTGCAATACCTTGTTTTAGAAGGTGTTCGCAATCTATGTCGTGAGAAACGATCCTTTGTTCAATTTTATTGAGCTGGATCAGTTCTTCCCTGATCTCGTTCTCCTCAACTTCCGGAAAATATTGAAATCCCATATCACCAATGGCAAATCCAATATCCGAAGGCGCCACGTGGATCAGGAAAATTTTACCATTTACTTGCTTGGCGAATTTTACTGCTCCGTCTACAAGCTGTTCTGTTTTGTCCCCAAAATCTACGGGTAATACAATATTTATCATAACCAATAATTTTGATAATTAAAGATAGGAAAATTATGCCAAAAGTGATGTTAAATTACTTATAATATTCGGATATCCAGAATTTTTTCATCTTCAAGGTAAGCTTCCAGAATATCATTTTCTTCCACCTTTCCTACGCCTTTTGGAGTTCCTGTAAAAATCAGGTCACCCACTCGCAACGTAAAGTATTGAGAAACAAAAGCAATGATATCATCAATAGGGAAAATCATATCTTTCGTGTTTCCGTCCTGCACTTTTTCTTTGTTTTTTAATAATGAGAAATTCAGAGATTCAAGATTGTAGTTTTCTTTTTTAAAGAAATTTCCTACCACTGCAGAACCGTCGAAACCTTTTGCAAGCTCCCAAGGCAGGCCTTTAGACTTCAATTCGCCTTGAAGATCCCTTGCCGTAAAATCGATTCCCAGACCGATTTCTTCATAATGTTTGTGCGCCGTTTCTTTTTGGATGTATTTTCCTCCTTTCGAAATTTTCACCACAACTTCCAGTTCATAATGAACATCGTTTGAAAACTCAGGAATATAGAAATCATTTCCCTTCAAAACTGCGGTATCCGGCTTCATAAAAATCACCGGATTTTCAGGAACTTCATTTCCCAATTCTTTTGCATGTTCGCTGTAATTTCTTCCTATGCAGATTATTTTCATAGTTTTTTATTTATAATTGTATCGTGTTCGTCATTGCGGGAAGCAACGCGACGAAGCGATCTCTTAATTACTCATTACTTATTTTTTTTAAGGAGCTATTTCCCACTATCCACTCATACTCCTCACTCCAACGCGCTCCAACAGCTGAATCCTCCAATTCTCCCACTTCTAGTTGCGGGGTAACCGTTTCTATTGGGGCTAGATAAACCTAACAGGTTTTCAAAACCTGTTAGGTTTGATTTACGCACCCTTTTTATCTTTTTATACAATTTTACACATCGTAGCCTGTCGAAGCATCTATTTAATTCTAATGCATAAACTCATTCCCACAATAATAACACACAAACTTATGGCTCGTCAGGATTGAAACCCCAAAGAAGCTCGTTGCACTGTCATCCCTGTAAATATGGTTGGAACCGCACTTCGGACATACAAAATCAAAATCAGGATTTTCAACCGTATGTTCTACTTCCAAAGAAAATTCTTCATTATCTTTATAATCCTGAAGCGTTTGTTTTGCTTTTTCCAGATCTTCTTCAAAAACCTGCAGCTGAATACCACCTACCGCCTGAGAAAGCAGCCAATCCGACTGAATCAGCTGTTCATTCGCGATAAAGCTATTGATACCGCTTTCAGCCAGAATCTGTTTGTCTCTGTTGGCTTGAAGAGCCGTTTCATAAAATTTAAACTTAACCAGCTCGCTCATTTTTTAAAATTTACTTGATAATTGAATTTTTGTAAAAACCTTCTTTGTATACAGCGGAAATTCCGCATTCTGAAGCCATCCGAAATATCCGAGATCCTTCTGGAAGACCACTTTCACGCATTGTCCTTTGTATTTTCCAAAGTTGAAAACTTCCTCCGATTTTTCATTATATCCAATAAATCCTGCTAAGTCAGCGTGCTTATTATGGAATGTAAATTCACTCAAAGGCCCAATTTCATTAGGAATGTCGTCATACTTTCCGACCTGCGCATCCAGAACTTCAAAAGTTGCCATCACATCAGCCTCCGCGGAGTGGGCATTTTCAAGCGTTTTTCCACAATAGAACTGATAAGCTGCACTCAGATTTCTCGGTTCTTTTTTATGAAAAATGGTTTGAGCATCTACTAATCTGAATTTGCTTAAATCGAAATCTATTCCCACCCTCAGAAATTCTTCTGCTAACAAAGGAACATCAAAACGATTGGAATTAAATCCTCCCAAATCACTTCCGGAAAGCATTTCCATGATTTTTGGAGCAATTTCCCTGAAAGTAGGGGCATCTTTCACATCTTCATCATAAATCCCGTGGATTTCGCTGGATTCTCTCGGAATTGGCATCTCAGGATTTACTTTCCATGTTTTGCTTTCTCTGGACGCGTCGGGATTGACTTTTAAAACACAGATTTCAACAATTCTGTCTTTTCCTATATTCGTTCCTGTCGTTTCTAAATCAAAGATACAAAGGGGTTTATGTAGTTTTAAATTCATTTTTTTGTAAGTTATGAGTTGAAAGTTATGAATTATGAGTTAAAATAAAGTCGTGTATTTTCCAACTTGTCACTAATAACTCAAAACTTATAACTTAATTAAATTGTTTCTGAAAAATAATTGATATTAAAATATAATAAATAATCACCATCGGAATTCCGACAGTTTTAAAGATAATTAAAATAATGATTGCACCGATCAGCAAAGCCAGTTTAGGATAATTGTCCTGCAGCTTCATCGATTTGAATTTCATCGCGATCATTTTTATCGGACTGACCAGAAGCCACGAACAAACTGCTGTAATCAGGATTAAATATAAAGGATTTTCAAACAAAAATGTAAAAGCTCCTCCTTCTTTCTGAGCATAATATAATCCTAAAATTAAAATGGTATTTGACGGCGTATTCAAACCTTTAAAATAATATTTCTGATCTTCATCCAAATTGAAGATAGCGAGTCTTAAACATGAAAAAAGGGTCACAAATAATCCTAAGTATTTGATTTCAAAAGGAAGTCCGGTTCCCAGAAAAATATTCCCGAATGGTTCCAACGCAGCGTACATCGTGAGTCCCGGAACCAATCCGAAGCTCACCATATCCGCCAAAGAATCCAGCTGCACTCCCAAATTAGAATTTGCTTTTAAAGCTCTAGCCACAAAACCATCAAAAAAATCTAAAATCAGCGAAAGAATAATACAGATCGCAGTCGTTTGATAATCACCTAAAATAAGATGAATCGCCCCTACACAACCGGAAAAGAGGTTTCCTAATGTGATGGCATTGGCAAGATTATTTTTAATAAAATTCATAATTACAAAATTAAACAATAAACCCATTTATCCATGTACCAATGTACCAATTTATCAATTTAGGAATGTAACAATATCAGGTTACTGATTAAGAGATTCATAGCGTGTTATTATTGTTAGATTGTTATACTGCTACATTGCTAAATTAATTTTATGTGAATTTAATGTAAATTTGCACATGAAATTTTTTAAAGAATTTAGAAAACAGGAAGTTATTGTCCTGTTGTACAGGATCTTTCTAGCTTACTTTTTCTACCAGATTGCAAGATTTTTGTTCTGGTATTTCAATAAAGGATTGATAAAAATTGATTCTGTTTCAGATTATTTCAGCCTTTCTTACCACGGAACTGCTTTTGATACTACGGCAATTTTATATGTCAATGCATTGTTTATCTTTTTAAGCATCATTCCCATTATTATTAATACTAAAAAAGGCTACCAAAAATTTCTTTTCTGGCTATATTTTATTACCAACGGAATTGCCTATACCATGAATTTTGGGGATTTTGTGTATTTCAAATTTTCCCAGATGAGACTTACTTCTGCGGCACTTCAGGTAGCACAGCACGAAGACAATATTTTTCGGGTTTTTACGGCTTCGATGATCCAGAATCCTTATGTTTTATTATGGTTTGTTGTATTGATGTGGCTTTGGGTCTATCTGTATAAAAAAGTGAAGATTACGGAGCAGAAGCCTGTGAAGCTGGTTCCATATTTTATATGGTCGGTTCTTACGCTTTGTCTGGTGGCGGTTTTGGCGGTTGGCGGAATTCGTGGGGATTTTAAGCACAGTACAAGACCAATCAATCTTGTGGATGCAAACCGCTTCGCTAAACTTCCGGCTCAGGGAAATGTGGTTCTGAATAGTACGTTTTCGTTTTTCAGAACATTAAATACGAATAATTTTAAAGAAGTCCATTTCGTTGATGAAAAATTTATTGATGAAAATATCCAACCTTATAAAATTTATGACAGAAAAATAGAAAATAAACCCAACATTGTTATTTTCATTGTTGAATCTTTTAGCAGAGAATACTCCGGGGCTTTTAATAAAGATAAAAATATTAAGGATTATGTTTCTTATACGCCTTTTATCGATAGTTTGGCGAGTCAAAGCCTGATTTTTCCGAATACTTTTGCCAACGGAAGGCAGTCGATTCATGGGATGAGCTCTGTATTGGCCGGAATTCCGAGTCTTACGGATGCTTTTACAAGTTCGCCTTATTCCAACCAGAAAATTCAGTCCATTGTTTCGGTGTGTAATGAGATGGGATACGATACATCGTTCTATCACGGTGCTCCGAACGGTTCGATGGGGTTTTTAGGTTTTGGAAATATTCTTGGTTTTAAACACTATTTTGGAAAAACAGAGTACAACAACGATAATGATTTTGATGGAATGTGGGCGATTTGGGATGAACCATTTTTACAGTATTTTGCTAAAAATGTAGGTAAAAAGCAACCTTTTATGGCGACGGTTTTTACGGCTTCCTCACATCATCCTTTTAAAATTCCTGAAAAATATAATGGGAAGTTCAAAAAAGGGAAAAATCAGATGCATGAGCCGATTCAATACACAGATTATGCGATTAAAAAATACTTTGAAACAGCTAAAAAACAACCGTGGTTCAACAATACGATTTTTGTCTTTACAGGAGATCATACGAATGAAGTATATTATTCCGAATACGAGAAGATTATGAATCGTTTTGCAGTTCCTTTAATTTTTTATTCTCCAAATCCTGAATATCATTTAAAAGGAGTAAATAATGAATTTGCCCAGCAAATTGATATTTATCCGACCTTGGCAGACTTAATCGGATATAATAAAAAGATCAGAAGCTGGGGCAGAAGTTTGGTAAGTGAAAAGCAGTATCCTGCCATTATTGCTAATTCTGACGGGACGGTGGAACAGTTTATCATTGGGAATTATATTTACCGTTTCGACGGGAAAAATGTGGTCGGAATTTTTGATAAAACAGATCTTGGTCTGGAAAAAAACCTGATGGATCAGTTAAAAAACAATCCCGAAACCGAAAAAGGAAAACAGATTGCAAAAGCCTGGTATCAGGATTATATGAACAGGGTGATCAATAGAAAGATGTATTAGTGTTTGGCAGATGTTTAATTTCAAAATTTGGTATACCTCTTGTTATATATGCCTAGTATAATAAAAGTTTTTGTTTGTTTGAAATTAATTTATATTTTTAACAGTAATTAGACAACAAAAATATTTTATTGGAATTAAAACTATAAAGAATATGAGAAAATTATTATTGACACTTGTCCTTTCACTTTTCAGTGTAATGTCATTTGCACAGATCGAAGGAAAATGGAAGACTATAGATGATGAAACAAAGCAGGCAAAATCTCTTGTAGAAATCTATAAAAAATCTGACGGAAAATATTATGGTAAAATTTCACAGCTATTGATAAAACCCGAAAATGCTAATTGTGTAAACTGTAAAGACGACAGAAAAAACAAGCCTATTCTGGGAATGGAAATCATCAGAGGTCTGAAAAAAGACGGCAATGAGTTTACAGGTGGTACAATCACCGACCCAAAAACAGGAAAAACCTACAAATGCACGATTACAAGAAACGGAGATAATCTGAATGTAAGAGGATATATCGGTTTATCTTTAATCGGAAGAACACAGATTTGGCAGAAAGCTAACTAATCGAGCTAAATAAAAATTAATAAACGGCATTTCATTTAAATGAGATGTCGTTTTTGTTATATGTATCATAAAAAAGTATTATTTTTGTACTCTAATTTTTCAAAAGAATATGGCAGAATATACTTTTCGTGAGGTAATTGCACAAGCAATGAGCGAGGAAATGCGTAAAGATGAATCCATCTATTTAATGGGGGAGGAAGTTGCAGAATATAATGGTGCATATAAGGCTTCAAAAGGAATGCTGGATGAATTTGGTGCTAAAAGAGTAATCGATACACCAATCGCTGAGTTGGGCTTCGCAGGGATTTCTGTGGGAGCTGCAATGAACGGGAACAGACCAATCGTAGAATTTATGACATTCAATTTCTCTTTGGTAGGAATTGATCAGATTATCAACAATGCTGCAAAGATCCGTCAGATGAGTGGTGGTCAGTGGAACTGTCCTATCGTTTTCCGTGGTCCTACTGCTTCTGCAGGGCAATTGGGAGCAACTCACTCTCAGGCTTTTGAAAGCTGGTATGCCAACTGCCCTGGTTTGAAAGTAATCGTACCTTCAAACCCGTATGATGCAAAAGGATTGTTGAAAACAGCTATTCAGGATAATGACCCGGTAATTTTCATGGAATCTGAGCAGATGTACGGAGACAAAATGGAAATTCCTGAAGAAGAATACTACATCCCGATCGGGAAAGCAGATATCAAGAAAGAAGGTACTGATGTTACGTTAGTTTCTTTCGGTAAAATCATGAAGCTGGCTATTCAGGCTGCTGAAGATTTGGCTAAAGAAGGTATTTCTGTAGAAGTGATCGACCTTAGAACTGTTCGTCCGTTGGATTATGATACAGTTTTGGCATCAGTGAAGAAAACAAACAGATTAGTGGTGTTGGAAGAAGCTTGGCCTTTCGGTTCTGTTGCTTCTGAAATTACATATATGGTACAGCAGAAAGCATTCGATTATTTGGATGCTCCTATCAAGAGAATTACTACTCCTGATGCTCCTGCACCGTACTCAGCTGCATTATTTGCAGAATGGTTCCCTAAACTTGAAAAAGTAAAAGAGGAAATTAAAAAAGCAATGTACGTAAAGTAATAAGATGATTATAGAGAAAAACTTCCGAAAGGAAGTTTTTTCATTTATTATATTCATGGATAAAAATTCATAGGGTTGTAAATTTGATTTAAATTTGCGCTTTTAAATTTAAAATTAGCTGATATGGCAGAAGTTACTGAAGGCGGTCATCACTTTGACATCAAAAAGCTTTCTTTTATTGGGGTTTTAGTTTCTCTTGGAATTGTTTTCGGGGATATCGGTACTTCACCGCTTTACGTAATGAAAGCAATCGTGAATGCAAGGGGAGAGGGCTCCACAATGCCTTTTAACGAATACATCGAAGGAGCTCTTTCATGTATCATCTGGACGCTTACCCTTCAGACAACGATCAAATATGTGATTATTGCTCTGAGAGCAGATAACAAGGGAGAAGGCGGGATTCTGGCATTATTTTCTTTGGTTAAAAATCTTAAAAAAGGCTGGCTGTACCTTATCGCTATTGTAGGAGCGGCGGCACTTATTGCAGACGGCGTGATCACACCTTCTCTTACGGTGATGTCTGCGATCGAAGGTCTTGAAATATATAATCCTCATACTCCGGTAGTTCCTATTACGATTGGGATTTTGATCGTTATTTTTGTGGTTCAGCAATTCGGAACGAGTTTTATCGGGAAGTTTTTCGGACCTGTGATGGTAGTTTGGTTCTTGGTTTTAGGAGGGTTAGGTTTTTCTCATTTAAGCGAAAATCTTGAAATTTTAAGATCATTTAATCCTTATTATGCGTATAAACTGATTGTCAATTCACCGAGTGCAATTATCATTCTGGGTGCAGTTTTCCTTTGTACAACGGGTGCAGAAGCGCTCTACTCGGATCTTGGTCACTGTGGGGCAAAAAATATCAGAGTAAGCTGGGGATTTGTAAAAATAATGTTGATTTTAAATTATCTTGGACAGGGAGCTTGGCTTCTAACCAATTATAATAAACCTGGTTTTTCAGCAATCAATCCTTTCTTCGGAATTATGGAAGAATGGATGATCGTTCCGGGGGTAATCATGGCAACGGCAGCAGCGATCATCGCGAGCCAGGCTTTGATTACAGGATCATTTACGATTTTCTCTGAAGCTATGTCACTGAATTTGTGGCCGAATCAGAAGATCGATTATCCTTCAGGGGTGAAAGGTCAGATGTACATTCCGAGAATCAACTGGGGACTTTTATTGTTCTGTATTATTGTGGTTCTTCACTTTAAAGAATCGGGGAAAATGGAAGCTGCTTATGGTCTTTCCATTACGGTTACGATGTTGATGACCACTATTCTACTTGTGTACTGGCTATTAAAACATAGAGTAAATAAGCTGCTAATCCTTGTTTTTGCATTGGTTTACCTGGCGATAGAATTAGGATTCTTCAGTGCCAATATTATCAAATTCTTGGAAGGAGGTTGGATTACCGTGGTTTTAGGAGGATTCATAGGAATCTGTATGTATGCTTGGTACAATGGGAGATCGATCAAAACAAAATTCATCAAGTTTATTAAATTGGAGAATTATATTCCTATCATTAAAGATATGAAGCTGGATGAAACGATTCCTAAGTATGCTACCAACCTAGCGTACCTGAGCCGTGCAAAAAGAAATGATGAGATAGAATCAAAAATTATCTATTCCATTATCAAGAAACAACCGAAAAGGGCAGATCATTATTTTATCCTGAGCATTACCAATCAGGAAGATCCGTATACTTTCAAATATGCTGTGGATGAGGTGCTTCCGGGAACGATCTATAAAATTAATTTCATGTTAGGATTTAAGATCGACAGAAGAATTAATGACTATTTTGATATGGTTTTAAGGGATTTGATGGCAGATGGAACCATTCCTTCACGAAGCAGCCACCCTTCATTGAGAGCCCATAATATTCCGCCGGATTTGAAGTATGTTATCATAGATAATACCTATATCAACGATATTCTTTTGACCGTAAAAGAGAAAATTATCTTAAATATCTACAATTTTGTTAAATATATCGGTAGTGACGACTTCAAAGCGTGGGGGATCACTTCACACAATGTAGTCGTGGAATCTGCGCCTATGACAGAAGATTGTGTAGGCAAATCCAAAATAGAGCAGTGTGAATTTATCCGTCATAAGAGTTAAATTCTTTAACACAACCATCCAATATTTATTTAAATAAAAATCAATAAATTTGTAGATAATTTTTTTGATGGATACTGTACAAAAAGAAAAAAATATTGCGTTAATTAAAGATGTTTTAAGAAACTACCTATTGGAAAAGGGTTTCAGAAACACTCCTGAACGATATACGATATTAGAAGAAATTTATAATATGGATCATCACTTCAATGTTGATGATCTGTATCTGCTTATGATGCAGAAGAAATACCACGTTTCCAAAGCGACAATTTACAATACTATTGAGATTTTCCTTGATGCAGGATTGATCCGTAAGCATCAGTTCGGGGAAAAAACTCTTACCTCTTCATCTTACGAAAAATCTTATTTTGACAAGCAGCATGACCATTTGGTGATTTACAAAAAAGATTCGGATAAGGAGATTGAAGAAATTATTGAGTTTTGCGACCCAAGAATTCAAGGGATCAAAGAAGCAATTGAAGAAGCATTTGGCGTAAAAATTGATTCTCATTCGCTGTATTTTTATGGCACCAAGAATGATTAATCAATGAGGCTGATTTTTGTTTTATTAGTTTTTATTTCAACACTTACCTTTGCTCAGGATCAGCCGAAACCTTTGCAAAAGGATCCGTATTTTACACCGTCGGCGACTCCGCAAAAGAATGCTCCCCCTGCTGAGAAAGTGAAGCACAGGCATTCTGATGAGCTCCGAAAAGATGAAAAGTATGACGGAAACCCTTATTTTAAAGGAAACGTAGAGTTTGAGCATCAGGGTTCGGTACTTACGGCAGATGAAGTGATCGTTTACGAAGGTCAAAACTTTGTAAAAGCCATTGGTAATGTTAAGCTTCAAAATACAGACGGTTCCGTGATTACAGCGGAAGAAATGGAGTATGACGGCAATACTCAAAAAGGAATTGCAAGAAGAAATGTCGTGCTTACTGATCCTAAACAGACGATCAGAACTGATATAATGTATTATGACAGGCTTTCAAATCAGGCTTATTTCAATACAGGCGGAACGATTACAGACGGACAAAGTACCATGTATACAAAATCCGCAACCTATTTTCTGGATACCAAACTGATCGATTTCACCGGAAAAGTAAAAATTGACAGCAAGGATTATATCATCGAAGGCGATAATATCAAGCAAAATCAAAATACAAAAGTTGCCGAATTTTTCGGACCGACAACGATTACTAACCGCGCCAATCCCAAAAACAGGGTATACACGGAAAGAGGTACCTATAAAATGAATACCAAAGAAGCTTATCTTAATAAAAATTCCAAGATTTTTTATAATGATAAAATTCTTACCGGTGACGATATGTACTACAACCAGCTGACAGGTTTTGGAAAAGCAACCGGAAATGTAATGCTTGACGATCCTAAGGAAAGAAGATGGATAAAAGGAGGCTACGGAGAAATTTTTGAAAAGAAAGATTCTGCGATGATAACTAAAAATCCATACGCGGTAAAAGCGCTGGAGAAAGATTCCATGTACTTTGCGGCGGAGAAAATTATTTCTTTCCAGAGACCGGATTCAGCTGATATCAAAGTCAAAAAAAGTTTCCTTCGGGCTTTCAGAAAAGCAAGAATGTATAAATCCAACGCTCAGGGAAGAGCCGATTCTATTGCTTTCAACGAAACGGATGGAATCATGCATATGTTCAGGGAGCCGATTCTCTGGAGCGACGGAAAACAGGTGACCGGAGATAAGGTGGAAGCTTATTTTGATACCCAAAAAGAAAGCATAGACTCTCTGAAAGTGATCGGAAATGCCTTTGCCATCAGTAAAGTGGATTCTCTGAATATGAAGGATGAATTCAACCAGGTTAAAGGAAAGCTGATGACGGTTTATTATGGGGAAGACAATAATATTAAAGAAGCCAAGGTCATCGGGAACGCACAAGCCATCAGCTATTCTGATGATGTAAATGGGCAGACCAAAGAAAAAGAAAGAATAGGGATTTCTCTTACCTCATGCGGAATTATTGATGCGATTTTCGAAGAAAGAGCATTATATGTTGTAGAATGCAATATCGGCGCTACTTCCGACACGTATCCTATGAGTAAAATAGAACCTGCAAGGAGGAAGTTTCCGGATTTCAACTGGAATACCAAAGACCGCATTATGAAATGGCAGGATATCCTTGTGGATACTCCAAATTATCCTGAAATAAAATACGAATCCGATAATACTTTATACGATAAAGCTCAGGAAGCTGTTGAGAAGGAGAAAGCGAAAGAGGAAGCGAAAAAGCCAAAACGTGTAAGACGATAAGATTTTTTTAATCTAAAATTTTCGGAAAAAATATAAATTCACCATTTTCTTGATAGGAAATGGTGAGTTATTTTATGGAAATCCTTTAAGGTAAGGGGTTAAAAATGCTATTTTATGATTAATGTTAAAAACTTTTTTTCACCCATTTATTCAATGGATGGTGAAAGCGGAGTCCTTACTGGAATTATGTTTTCCCTTGTATTTTCTTTATCTCACCCGGAAATGATTTGAAGTATTTTCATATAAATTGATATTTTTTTAATGAATGTGTATTTTTATTAAGTTTTTTGCATATATTTAAGTATAATTAAGTGATGAAACTATATTAATATTTTGTGATTTGGTGGTTCGCTCTCAGTTCTGACATTGGGAGCGATTTTTTTATTCTATCGGGATTATTTCGGTGTTTGGCGAATGTTTTTTAGTTTTGCTAAAATTTTTCAGGAAATGGAAATGCAAAAAGATTTTTTTATCTACCAGGCACAGACTACGAAGTTTGCTGCGGGTTTTGAAGTTGACAAAGCAGAAGGAAGTTATATCTACGGAAAAGACGGAAAAAAATACCTGGATTTTGTAGCCGGAGTTTCTGCCAATACCTTGGGACACTCCCATCCAAAAATAGTAAACGCGATAAAAGAACAGGCGGAAAAATATCTTCATGTAATGGTTTATGGCGAATATGCTCAGGAAAAACCGGTGGCTTTATGTAAATTATTAGCCGAAGCTACTCCCGATCCTTTAGAAATTACTTATCTGGTAAACAGCGGGGCAGAGGCGATAGACGGAAGTCTGAAACTGGCCAAAAGATACACGGGAAGGGAAGAAATTGTTTCATTCAAAAATTCTTATCATGGGAATACACACGGAGCTCTAAGTGTTTCAGGAAATGAGACGCACAAAAGGGAATTCCGTCCGTTGTTGCCCATGGTTTCTTTTATTGAGTTTAATAATGAAAAAGATTTCGACAAAATCACAGAAAAAACGGCTTGTGTTATTCTTGAAACCATTCAGGGAGCGGCTGGTTTTTTGGTTCCGAATGAGGATTATTTAATTAAATTAAAAAGAAGATGTGAAGAAGTCGGGGCATTATTAATTCTTGACGAAATTCAACCCGGATTCGGAAGAACAGGAAAATTATTCTCTTTTGAGCATTACGGGATTGTTCCTGATATTTTGGTGATGGGCAAAGGAATGGGCGGCGGTGTTCCTGTGGGCGCTTTTATGAGCTCAAAGAAAATTATGGAAACGTTGGCACATTCTCCGAAATTGGGTCATATCACCACTTTTGGCGGAAATCCTTTGATTGCAGCTTCGAGTTATGCCACATTAAAAGAAGTGCTCGAAAGCGGCTTAATGAATGAGGTTGACGAAAAAGAAAAATTATACAGAGAGCTTCTGGTTCATCCGAAAATTAAAAATATTAATGGAAAAGGTTTAATGCTGGCCGTAAATCTTGGCTCACCGGAATATACTTTAGACGTTGCAAAAAGATGCATGGAAAAAGGCCTGATCGTCTTCTGGCAATTATACAGAAATGAATATCTGAGAATCTCCCCGCCACTGACAATCTCTAAGGATGAAATCCGTGAAGGATGCCAGATTATTCTTGATGTTTTAAACGAAAATTAATTTAAATATATTGTTAATTTAATAACAAGACGGAAGAACTATACGCAAAAAAACTCGAAACTCCGCTTCTAAAAATTATGCTGAACATACATAGGAATCCTGTGATAAATATCATGAAGATTGTACAAAAAAGTAAACACATTTTTGTGTAATAAAAAAATTAATTTATATATTGCGGGACGATAAAAACAAAGATTATATGGCGAAACATAAAGTCCATTACGAATTTCCAATGCATTGTTTATCAGAGATTTTATATGAATATCTGGCGACTGCGGAGGGGTTGTCTGAATGGTTTGCGGATGATGTGACAGAGAAAGGTGATGATTTCTTCTTTAGCTGGGGTGGAGGTCCTGCTGAGAAGGCAACTTTAATTAGATATAAGCCTGAAGGTTTCGTGCGTTTCAGATGGGAAGAGGATGAAGGAACCAAAAATTTCTTTGAAATGACCATTACAATCGATGATATTACTGAAGACTTAGCTTTAAATATTACAGATTTCTGTGAAGAAGGTGATGAGAATGAAAATGCAATGTATTGGGAAAACCTTATCGAAAACCTTAGAATAAAATTAGGTGCCGCTTAATCCCAGGCTGTACTGAATGATAAAACTGATGAACGATTTATCGTTCATTATTTTTTTATAAATAAATCAGATTAAAAATTGGAAAATCAATATTTTACATCAGACGAATTACAGGTAAGCAACAGAGCATTTCTGTTGGGCGACGCAGTGAAGGTGTCTTTCTTTGTGAGAGATGCAAAATTGATCATAGACGAAGAATGCTACTTTTTCCTGATGGCATCCATGAGAAAAATGAGACTGAATATTCCTTTAACGTACACTCTTGAGTTTTTCCAGTCACTTTTCCAGAAGGATGTTATTGACGGAAGGGGAATTAAAAACGGAATTATCAATTTTCAGGTTTTCAGGAATTCGGACGGAATTACCTTGTCAAAATCTTCGGTTTCTTACTTTTATGAAGTAGAAATAATGGAAGATGTGCTAAAGGTGAATGAAAGACTTTTAGAATTGGACTTAATCAAGGAAATTAACGTTAATAATAACCTTTTAAGCAATATCCGAGTCCACAGTCCGGAAAATATTTATGGGACAATTTATGCCCAGGAAAATGACCTTGATGACGTTATTTTATTAAATCCCAATAAAAGAATTGCTCGCGCAACTTCAGGAAATCTATTGTTTTTGGAAAACAGCGTGATCAAAGTTCCGAAACAGACGGAAGGAGCTTACATTTCTCCCTTAATGGAAAATTTTGTAACTTTTTTACATAAAAATAACCTTGCAGATATCCAGGAACACGAGATTATTGCATTCGAATCCCAGAAAGCTGAAGAGATTTTACTCATCTCGGATGAGAAAGGCATATTTTCTGTAGGAAAGATTAGGAATAAAACTTTCGGCAACGACCGATTTTTAGAATTGGTAGAAAGTTGGAAAGAAAGTTTTTAAAAAATTGACAAACCCGGTAAACAACAAAGTTCCAAAAGTCCTTTACCGGGTTTTATTCTGAATAGATCAGAATTTGTTATTTTTATTTAATTTAATATTCGTTAAAAACTTCTAGGAATTTTTGTGCGATTTCTTTTTGACCGTTTTCACTGGTCATATATTCTCTTTCTTTGGTATTATTGATGAATCCCAGCTCTACAAGAACGGTAGGTGCTTTCGATTCTCTTAAAATATGAAGATTTTTTTCTTCAATTTTTTGTACGTCAAACTTCTTTGAGATTTTTTCTGCCAGCTTCTTTGAGCTTTCAGTATTTTGAGTGTAAATTTCCTGCCCCTGCTGCTCAGATTCAGGCTTTGCGCTGTTGTTCACATGAAGGGAAATTACCATTTCAGGATTCAGCTTATTGATAAGATCTGTTCTTTCCGCCAATTGACTGTAAGTGTCATTATCACGGGTTAGTATCACTTCGTATTTATCCTGAACCTGATTGAATTTCTGGATCTCCTTTCCGATATTTAAGACAATATTTTTTTCATAAATACCGTTTCGATTGGCTCCCATATCATTTCCGCCATGTCCGGCATCTATGATAATAAGTTTTTTATCTACTGGAGTAAAGGATAAAAATGCTATAGAAAAGATAGATAAAGCAAAAAGTTTTGTACCTTTCATTTCAGTGATTTTTGGTTTAACAAATAACGGGAATTCTTTACTAAAAATTGGTTAATGGATTCTTAAATTTTGTTAAATTTTTTTTCACTTCGAAATGAATAGTTTTTATCAGTTTAAAGAGATATCTTCAGGTGAATTTGCCCACAGCAGAAATTCTCCTCCAAGATTTTGCATGATCGACTTCCAGAGTGTTTGATCGTTGGGAAGAGTGTAATCGAGGTTATAAACCTCTACTACAGTCCACATTTTTCTCTGGATCTCACCATCGAGCTGCAAAGGCGACCATCCGGAATATCCTGAGAAAATTTTCACATCTTCAATGCTGATTTCTTTATTTAAAACCGCACTGATGATATTTTCGATGTCTTCCGTGAGATAAAATTCGTCGGTAATTTCAGTGTAAACTTCCGTTACCTTTTTGCCTTTTGCAATAAAGAAAACTTTATCATTTTCCACAGGTCCGCCGTCGTAAACCTCTATTTTAAAATCGAAAAAATCTTTGAATTTACTACTCATCTGGCTGTTCTTTTTATTCAATATCAATCCAAAAGCACCATGCTCGTTGTGCTCAATAATCAGCACTACCGATCTCGAAAAAATATCGCCGGAAATGTCTGGTGTGGAAATTAATATTTTACCTTTGTATGAGTAATTCATACTCAAATTTAATAAAAAATATTTATGGAAAACCTGCACGACAAAAGAAAAGTGTACGAGAAATCCCAACTTATTGAAAGTGAGATAAAACAAAATCCGATCGAGCAATTCCGGAATTGGTTTCTGGAAGCGAGCGAAAATCCTGCCATTTCGGAAGCCAATGCTATGGCGATTTCTACCATGGAAAATGATGGCTGCCCGCGTACAAGAATGGTTTTACTTAAAGCATATACCTACGAGGGTTTTATTTTTTACACCAATTATGAGAGTAGAAAAGGAAAAGCGATCGAAAAAAATCATAAAGCATGTCTCCATTTTTTCTGGCCAAACCTGGAAAGACAGATTATTATTAAAGCTGATGTAGAGCGTATTGCTGAGAATTTAAGTGACGGATATTTTCATTCAAGACCGAAAGGAAGCCAGCTTGGAGCGGCAGTTTCACCACAGAGTCAGGTCATTCCGAATCGTGAATTTTTGGAAGTAAAACTGAAAGATTTAGAAAAAGAATACGAAAATTCTGAAGTACCAAGACCTGAAAATTGGGGCGGATATATCGCAAAACCTTATGAAATAGAATTCTGGCAGGGAAGACCGAATCGACTGCACGACCGGATTATTTATGAATTGGTTGATGGGTTGGATTGGAAAATTTCCCGATTGGCTCCTTAGATTTTATTTTGATTATAATATTGCAGATGCTTCGACTCCGCTCAGCATGACACCTCTACAAATATGTAGTAAAAACAGTTAGTATGAGGCTCTCGAAGCATCTATACAGATATAACAAATAAACTACTTAAACACAAAAAAGGCTGTTTCACCGAAACAGCCTCTAATTTTTTAATCTGAATGATTATTTTTTCTTAGCTCCAGAAACTGCGTTTGATAGATCAGCTCCAGCTTTGAATTTAGCAACTTTTTTAGCAGCAATTTTGATTGGTTTTTTAGTTGCAGGGTTGATACCTTGTCTAGCTGCTCTCTCAGCTACTGAGAAAGTTCCGAAACCTACTAAAGAAACTTTTCCGTCTTTTTTCTTTAATGTAGAAGTTACGTTACCAATGAAAGATTCTAAAGCAGCTTTAGCTGCAACTTTAGTGATTCCTGCATCTTTTGCGATTGCGTCGATTAATTCAGACTTGTTCATAATTTTTAATATTAAAGTTAGTTCGTAATTATAGCAAATATAATACTATTTTCTAAATGTGCAATTTTTTTATGAAAATATGTATAAATTTTTTGATTTTCGATGAAATTGGTTAAAATATGATAATTCCACTTTTTACGAAAAATCTACGTTACGCGTTACTAAAATCATGCCAAATGCTTATGTGTATTGACTTTATGAAAATTGTTAAATTATTTCTTACATTTATTAAATCCTAAATTTCGTGTAAACTATTAATGGATTTGATGATATGATTGTAGATTTGCTAAGTAAAATCACAAAAAATTATTTTTAATAAAATTAAATCACTGTGTATCTGGTAGTTTTAAAATCATTGTAAAAGCCAATTTTATAAATTTTTATTAATAAATTTGCATCATGTTAATAGAAGTTTTTAAGTCTAAGATTCACAGGGTAAGAGTTACGGCTTCAGACCTTAATTATATTGGGAGTATTACGATCGATGAAGATCTTATTGAAGCTGCCGGATTGGTAGTCGGAGAAAGGGTTTATATCGTAAATGTGAATAACGGGGAGCGTTTCGATACCTACGTTATCAAAGGAAAAAGGAAATCAGGAGAAGTTTGTCTGAATGGTCCTGCAGCAAGAAAAGTACAGAAAGACGATATCATCATCATCATCGCTTATGCACAGATGACGCCTGAAGAAGCAAAAACTTTCCAGCCGAAGATCGTTTTCCCGGACGAAAAAACAAATCTTTTGACATAATCCGATGGAGAAAAAATCAAAAAGTCCTTTAAAATCAATACTTACAATAGTAATTTCGCTTGCTTTTGCAGGCTTTTTTTTATGGTTTGCCCTGAAAGGATTAGATTTTAAGGTGATCCAAAAATCATTATCCAAGGCAAATTACTGGTGGGTTTTGTTTGCAGCCTGTTTCGGGATTTCTGCCTATTGGTTCAGGGCGATCCGTTGGAATCTGATGCTGGAACCGATGGGACACAACATTTCCAATGCCAATTCGCTTTGGTCGATATCTTTTGGATATTTAATGAACCTTACCATTCCGAGAAGTGGTGAAGTAGCGAGGGCAACAGCTTTGTATGGAGTAGAAAAAGTACCTGTTGATCAGTCTTTCGGGACGATTATTCTTGAAAGGGTGGTGGATTTGGTTTGTATGATTGCTTTCTTAGGACTTACTTTAATATTTAAATATGAAGCGATTCTTTCTTTTTACGAAAATTCAGGAATTAATTTTAATCCGAATAAAGTGTTAATTGGCTTATCTATATTAATTGTCGGAGTCATTTTATTCTTTGTATTAAGAAAAAGATTAGCTAATATTCCATTACTGGGAAAAATTATCAATTTTATTGATGGTATTTTTCAGGGATTAACATCCATTTTTAAATTAAAACAAAAAGGAAAATTCATCCTTTACACATTAGGAATCTGGATGTCATATTATTTTGCAGCTTATCTCGTATGTTTTGCATTGCCTGAAACTTCAAACTTTACTTTTGCAGACGGGTTTTTAATCATTGTCGTAGGAACATTGGGAATGATGATTCCTGCAAGCGGCGGGATCGGAGCATTCAACCTAGCGATGAAGTATGGCTTTATGGCCTTATTTATTTCTATGGGAAAAAGTGCCGAACAGGGCGGTGAAATAGGATTAACCTATTCTTTTATTTCATTACCGATGCAGATTGTGATCATGCTGGTGATGGGCTTAATTTCTATTCCGATGCTGGCGAAAGCAAGAAATAATATCGTAGCAGAAAAAGAAATTTATTAATTATCTTGTTTAAAACGTATTATATAGCATAAAGTTTGTCATCCTGAAAAGGTCTCAACTTTGTAAAATTAAAATTGCGTCTGGGTCCTTCCAGGATGACAAACGTACTGCTCAATTGCTGAGTGAAACGCCTTTGCGAATGAAAATATCCGTAGCAAAATTCCAAAAAACTTTGCTATCCTTTGCGTTTAAACAGAAGTATAATTTTTAGATAAAACAAAATTAAAAATATAAATCCGGTCAAAAAATGATCGGATTTTTTTATAGTAAACTCAGACGAAATTTCAATTTTTTATATTTTGCAATTTACATAATTTTTTGTCACAAAATATTTTGGAAAATTCCTAAATCAGCCATAACTTCGATATAAGAATTCATAAAACACATAGCATAATTATGGCAATTAATTTACAGAAAGGACAAAGAATTGAAATCGGATTTACAAAAATGACCATCGGTCTTGGATGGGATCCTAATGAAGGAAGAGGATATGATTTTGACCTTGATGCTTCGGCAATTATGATCGATGCCGGCAGAAAATTGGTGAATGAGGAATATTTTGTTTTTTATAATAATTTACAGTCGCCGGACGGAGCCCTGACTCATACGGGAGACGATCCCAGCGGTAAAAACAGCGATGGAGACGATGATGAAGCCATTATTGTAGATCTTGAAAAAGTAGACGAAAGGGTAGAGGAAATTCTCTTCGTGGTTACCATAGAAGATTTTGAAAGAAGAAAACAAAATTTCGGGCAGGTAAGAAATTCCTACATCAGGATTATTGATAACATCAGCAATCAGGAAATTGCAAAATATGAGCTGGACGAAGATTTCTCCATCGAAACAGGAGTAGAGTTCGGAAGATTATACAAACGTAATGGAAGCTGGAAATTTGAAGCTTCAGGAACCGGCTACAGAGCAGACCTCGCTTTCTTCCTTGAAAAGTATTACCAGGGTCAAATCATCAAATAAATATGGCAATCAATTTACAGAAAGGTCAGACGATCAATCTGAGAAAAAATGAGCTCGGAAACAACGTTTATGATCTTTCAACCGTAACGATCGGTTTGGGTTGGGATGTTCGCCGACAGGGCGGATTTTTGGGAAGTCTGTTTGGGATGAACGATGGCCCTGATTATGATCTTGATGCTGTTGCTTTTCTTTTGGACGAAAACGGCAAAGTGGCAGATCTGGGAAAAACGTTTTTCTCCGGCAACGGAAGGGAAATTGTGCTTTATCAGAGTGATGTTATTTATTTTAATTCGATGCGGCATCCCAGCGGAAAAATCTGGCTCACAGGCGATAACAGAACCGGGGCGGGCGATGGCGACGACGAACAGATTATTGTAAAGCTGGATCAGCTGGATGAGCGTTACCAAAAAATCGTATTTGTGGTTTCCATTTACAACGGAATTGTCAACAGACAGCATTTCGGAATGATTAAAAATGCTTTTATCAGGGCGGTTGACGCGCGGGGAAAAGAAATTACAAAATTCAGCCTTTCCGGTGATGCGAGCATGAACGGGATGTGTTCAATGATTTTTGCAGAGGCATATCGGCACAATGGCGACTGGAAATTCCGGGCGATCGGAGAGCCTTACCAGACGGATAATTTTATTGAAGTAATCGTCCCATTTATGTATAGAAAATAAAGTGTGCTGTCTCAAAATCCAAATTATTTTCTTTGATAATCTGTTTTTTGAGATAGCTTTTTATTTTAAGCTTATTTTCAATCCCATTTCTTTTTTCATATGCAATAAAACTTCTGCATTTCCTTTGGCATCATCGACGGGATGATGCGTGTGCTCTGTTTTTCTCAAATGTTTCCATTGGGCAAATGTATCCTTTTCCATGCCGCAGTAAAGGTCTGAAAGTCTTCTCGATGAATAACCGAACGGATTTCTTCCGATAAAATGATGGAAATACCAACAGATAAACATCCAGTCGAAACCATTATTATCACTAATGAAAATCGGTCTTCCTTTAGAATTTTCTTTAATCCATTCTTCGAACTTGAGCATCACTTCTTCCGGATCATCAAATGCCATGGTTTCTTCCCTGCTGAAGCCTGATACCGCCAATGCATCCGGATTGAACTTTTCGGAAATGGGTTTTAATTTTCCATAAAAGGTAGTTTCCAGATCATCATCTACGAGTACAGCCCCGAAACAGATCATCGAAAAATCTCCTGGAATAGGACCGTCGGATTCTATGTCTACCATGATGTAACTCATATTCTTAATGTGTTTTTTTTAAGTTAAAATAATTTTCATCATTCTCAAAAACAGAAAATGAATTTCACTTAGACTAATATATTGAAAATATTCTCCGGAAATCTAATGTTTATAAAAGTTAAAATAGATTTTTATTCAATTAATTTCCTCCACCTGCTCTATTCGATTCCTCAAATTTCACCTGCTTCGTCGCTCCCTGAATAATTTGTTCCGGGAAAATTTTAATCGATTAAAAATGAATTTAAAAATCGTGAAGCGTAATGATCGGACCTTTATAAAACTTGGTAGAATCGTACAGATCGACAAACTGATTGTACATATCTTCCTGGGATAAAGTTTCAGGGTTTTTGGATTTGAATTGATCTTCTGCATAAGAAAATAAATCCTTGTAATCGGATTTCAGGAAATCTGAGAGGATATGTTCTTTTCCTTTTTCTTTGTTGATTAATCCGGTGAATAATATTCCGTAAACGAGAAAACGATTAAAATTTTCTGCATCGAAAACATAATTTAAATTTCTTTTGGAATATTTTTCATAATCCGACAAAATCTGCTGAAAACTCTGAATATTGGAAGATTGGGGAATTTCATAAAAAAGATCAATCCCGTGAATGAAAAGCTGTGTTTTTACTTCTTCAGGATCGGTTTTATATTTTGCATTGAACCATTCGAAAAGGTTTAATAATTCCTCTTTGGAAAGGCTGTCAACATTGTCCAGTACTTTCTTTTTGATGAGTTCGAGGCTTGTTTTTTTGTCATCCTGCATGTACTGAAGGATACTGTCTTCTTCGCGGCAGAGTTTATTGTACAAATTGATTTTTGCAGTAACAGGATTTGTTTTAATGAAATAAAGTTCTTCTGCCATAATTCTTATGCAACGCCTAGCTTTCAACGTTTTCTACTCTAAGGTAACGAAAAAAATTACATGAATTGAAGATATGGTATTATTTCATAATTATTTTATAATCAGTTTATGAAGGTTAGTTATTTTTATTTATTAAAAATAGGAAGATCTTTTAATTCGTCTCTAAACACAACTTCTTCGATTGCCTGATTAATCATGTTTCGAACCTTTGTAAGAGGATGTTCCGGAAATTCTGCGTCATATTCTTCCTTTTCAGATTTATTCATCCGAGTTCCTTCTTTGAACGTCGGATCGTAGGGGTCTTCAAACCAATTTTTAAGTCCGTTATCATCAAAAGTAACTTCACCACTTTCTAAAAATTTATTTAATACAAAAGCGTCACGAATTCCCGTAGTTCCAACTTCAACGGCTTGTGTTTTAATCACAAAACTGCAATTTTCGAAAGGAATTGTAACCGACGCGAGATAGCTCATTCCTTTTTCGGGTTGAGGGAATTTAAATATCGTTTTTACGCTTGGAAAACCTTTAAGATTGAAGGTTGATACTTCGATAATTCCACCACCTGAATCCGCAACTGAGCGATGAAAACTTCTCAAAGCGTCAATATCTTTAATCGTTGGCAAATCGGGAGGAATATTGAAAAAATAAATTGAAATCAGAGCGCTTTGTTCAGGATTTACCCAAACTATTTCTCCATCGTTTTTCTCTACAATATCCCATCCAAAAGTGGGAATAGAAATGGAATTGATATTTACAGGATTTGTATTTGCCGGCTTTTCAGCAGGTTTTCTTTTCTTAAAAAAATTAAACATATTTTAGTTGTGTTTTTTTATTGAGATTATCTTTTATTTTCCTTCATAGCACGAATTAATCTGTCGTTTCGTTTGTCTGCTCTTTCGTTATTTAAAGACAAAACAGCCCAAATTGCCGCAGGAAGCCAACCTATGAGTGTGATTTGTAATATTAAACAGATGATTCCAGTTAAAATTTTTCCGCGAACCATGAAAGATAGAAAGGGTAGTAGGATGGCGAGTAACATAATTTATGATTTTAATTATTATTAATGAGATTGAGGATCAAAATACGCCTTAAAAGTAAGCGGATCTTCTTTTTTATCTTCCGCAATTTCAAGATATTCGTGATATTCTTCCGCATGCATTCCCAACCCAACCATTACAATAGCAAGGTTGATGTAAAGATTTTTGTCTTCCGAGCCTAACCGTAAAGCGGTTTTTAAATATTCTATAGCAGTTTCATTTTCGCCCATATCAGAATAAATGGCTCCCATGTCGATTAAAGCAGAAGTGTTTTCGGGCTCGATCAGCAAAATTTCATCCAGTTCTTTGATGAGAAGATCGTTGATTTCGTCCCAATGATCTTCGTTTTCAAATCTTTTGGCCTGGAGTTTTTTTATGTTTTGGAGGCGTTGAGGGATGTTATTCATTGTATTTAAAGCAAATTAAAATTAATTCCTACCCAAACGCCCTTTTCAACAAACTCTCCACCTTCGGCTCACTTCCTCTGAAACTTTTATACAGTTCCATCGGGTCTTTTGTTCCGCCGGAAGAAAGAAGAACTTTATATTTTGCGGCAATTTCAGGATTGAAAATTCCGTTTTCCTTGAAATATTGGAACGCGTCGGCATCCAACACTTCCGCCCATTTGTAAGAATAATATCCCGCAGAATATCCACCCTGGAAAATATGTGAAAAACTAGGGCTCATCGCTGTTTCAGGATTCACGGGATAAAGCTGAGTCGCTTTTGTGTATTCATCTTCAAACTCCTTTACACTCTTACTCTCCACGTCTCCAACTTTCGTATGGTAATTCATATCCAGTAATCCAAAACCAAGCTGCCTCAACGTCTGGTAGCCTTCCATGAAGTTTTTCGACTGTTCGATTTTCTCGATTTTTTCATCGGGAAGAATTTCACCTGTTTTATAATGTTTGGCGAAAGTTTTTAAGAATTCCGGTTCGTAGCAGAAATTTTCTAAAAACTGGGAAGGTAATTCCACAAAATCCCATTTCACAGAAGTTCCTGAAAGAGTCGGATATTGCGTATTCGCCAACATTCCGTGAAGAGCGTGACCAAATTCATGGAAGAGAGTCGTTACCTCTTGGAACGTCAGTAAACTCGGAGTGTCTTTGGTTGGTTTGCTGAAATTGCAAACGATAGAAATATGCGGACGGGAATTTTCTCCATCTTTTGTATACTGATTTTTATAGCTCGTCATCCATGCGCCGGCTCTCTTGCCTTTTCTCGGGAAATAATCCACATAAAGTAAAGCCTTAAAAGTTTTTTCAGGATGGTTACTTCCATCCTCCGGCTTCCCATTTCCTGCCTCAAAAACTTCATATACCTTCACATCTTCATGGTATTTCGGAATGTCGTTTCTTTCTTCAAAACTCAATCCGAAAAGTGTATTGGCAAGTCCAAAAACTGCGTCCTGAACCTGATTTAAAGGAAAATAAGGTTTTAATTCCTCATCATTTAAATCATATTTTGCTTTACGAAGTTTTTCGGCATAAAAAGCATGGTCATAAGCCTGCATTTCATCAATTCCATCGGCTTTTGCCAACGATTTCAATTCTTCAATTTCTTTGTCTGCGTACGGTTTTGCTTTTACTAAAAGCTCGTTCAGAAAGTCAATAACTTTAGCCGGAGATTTGGCCATTCTTTCTTCCAAAACATAGTCTGCATAGTCTTTATAGCCTAATAATTCTGCTTTTTGATGTTTTAATGAAAGAAGTTCTTTGATTAAATTCTGATTATCAAATTCACCACCGTCGAAAGATCTTTTACCGTTTGCCAGTGCAATTTCTTTTCTCAGTTCGCGGTTTTCCGCATACGTCATGAACGGGATGTAGCTTGGGTACTGCAAAGTCACGACCCAGCCGTCAAGATTTCTTTCTTTCGCTTCTTCGGCGTATTGTTCCAAAATGGCTTCGGGAATGCCTGCCAAATCGGCTTTGTTGGTGATATGTTTAAAATAATTATTCGTTGAAGCCAATACATTCTGCCCAAACTGAAGGGATTTTAAAGATAAATCCATATTGATTTTCTTTAATTTTTCTTTATCAGCTTCATTTAATAAGGCGCCGCTTCTCACAAAACCTTTATAAGTTTCATTTAGAAGCATTTGCTGCTCTTCATTCAGATTGTATTTTTCTTTTTCGTCGTAAACTTTTTTGATTTTGTTGAAAAGCGCTTCGTTTTGAGAAATTTTTGAAGAATATTCCGTTAAGATCGGGGAAACTTCCTGAGCGATTTGTTGCAATTCATCACTTGTTTCTGCCGAATTTAGATTGAAAAATATATTGGATACCGTATCAAGCTGTTCGCCGGAATAAGCCAGAGCTTCTATCACATTTTCAAAGGTAGGAGATGCCGGATTGTTGACAATTGCATCGATTTCTTCTTCGGATTTTTGAATTAATTCCTTGAAAGCGGGAAGATAATCTTCATTTTTAATTAAGTTAAAGGGTGCGGAATGATATGGTGTATTAAATTTTTCAGTTAAAATATTCATATTCTAAATTTTAATTAATGTAAATTTAATGATTCTATTGAATCGACATCGTAAATGCGCAAAAATGATGCCCGAATGAGAAGATGTGACAAAATTGTTTATCTTTATTAATCTTGTCATATGCAAAGTTGAAATGTTGAGGGAATGACTAATTTTGACAACAGATTTTTGTCAGTAATGATGTTAAAAAAAAATTAAACCTTAATATATAAGCTATGAAAACAATTTTAAAAATTCTGGGTGTAATTGTTCTGTTAATTCTTGCATATGCTGTGATCGCTATGTTGGCTTTCAGTAAAGATTATCACTTTGAAAAATCAATCGTAATCAATGCTCCGAAAGAAAAAGTATGGCAGCACGTAGGCTCTACCAAAGCTTTCAATGAATGGAATCCGTTTGCAAAAGCAGATCCGAATATTCAGATTACCTATTCCGGAACACCGGGAACAGTGGGCGATTCTTACCACTGGAAAGGAAATGACCAGGTAGGAGAGGGAGAGCAGACCGTAACGGCCGTGGTACCCAACGAAAAATTATCCAGTGATCTGCATTTTATCAAGCCCTGGGAAGGGATGGCAAAAGGGAATTTTATTTTGACTCCGGAAGGAAGCGGAACCAAAGTAACATGGGCCATGGATAATGAGCTTACCACGATGATGAAGATCATGAAACCAATGATGGACAGCCAGATGGGAAAAATGTTTGGCCAGGGACTAGACGAACTGAAAAAGATTTCTGAAAAATAAAATAAAAGCCTTGTAAATTTTACAGGGCTTTTTTAGTAATTGTCTAAAAAATATTATCTTTATATAAAGATTCGATTTATGGAGAAGATAGTATTTGAGAAAAACCACATAAGAAATTATGTAAAAAACGTGATTGCTGAAAAGATCGACAAACTAAAAAACTTTATCGAATTCACACTGGAAGCAAGCCGCGATATCAAAAAGACTCCGAAGTATGACAGCATGAGAGAGGAAATGCAGGAAGAGATTTACCAGATGCAGAAACAGCTCGCAGCCTTAAACGATTTAAAAATAAACATGGCCAAAGTTCTGAACAATACCACGGAGAAGGTTCAATTGGGTTCTTTGGTGATTACCAATAAAGCACGTTTTTATATTTCAGTTTCTTTGGGTGAATTCTTTTTCGAAGGTGACCGCTTTTACGCAATTTCCCCGGAAAGCCCGATGGCCAAAAAGATGATGGGCATGAGATCCGGCGACGAGTTTACTTTGAATAAAATTCATCAGAAGATCGTGGAAGTATTGTAGAGTTATGAGTTATAAATGATGAGTGATGAGTTGTTTTTCCGTGGTGTCATTCTGACGAAGGAAGAACTTAATTTTTGTTCTGTCAATTTGTAGCATAAAACCTGCAACTTGAAACTGTTAACCATCAACTTTTTCCGTAATTTTGCATCTATGAATAAAGCAGAAGTTTTAAAAGAAATCATAGAGCAAAGAAGAAGTATTTTTCCTAAAGATTATACAGGGGTAGAAATTTCTCAGGAAATTATTGATGAAATTTTAAAGTCAGCGACATTTGCCCCTAATCATAAACGCACAAAACCTTGGCGTTTCAAAATATTCAAAGGTGAGGAAAAGGCGCAATTAGCTTCAGAAATGCAGGCTATCTATAAAGCCAGTCAGCCCGAACAACTTTTTTTGGAAAAGAAATACAATGACATCGGTTTTAAAATCAATAAAGCGGATGCCGTGGTTTCCATTGTTGTCAATTTCAGCGGGATGGTTCCGGAATGGGAGGAGATTGCAGCGGTTTCCATGGCTGTCCAGAATATGTATCTTACCTGTACTGCCAACGGAATCGGATGCTACTGGAGTTCACCGAAAATCGTAGAACAATTGAAAGAATCTCTCACCATCGAAGAAAACCAAAAATGCCTTGGACTTTTCTATATGGGAAATGTTTAATTAATTTACCAATGTATCAGTGTATCAGTTTACCAATGAGATTTTATAATCAAAGTGTATTGTTGCATTGTTAGATCGATAAATTGTTACATTTATTAATTGTTCAATTAAACTTTTTTATTATCTTTGCACTCTTAAAATATTTAACTGGGACGAGTTCCCTTAAAATTCAAACATTATGTCAGTAAAAATCAGATTACAAAGACACGGAAAAAAAGGTAAGCCTTTCTTCCACATCGTGGTTGCAGATTCTAGAGCTAGAAGAGATGGTAGATTCATCGAGAAACTAGGAACTTACAACCCAATTACTAACCCAGCAACTATCGAGTTGAACGTTGATTCTGCTGTGAAGTGGTTAAACAACGGTGCTCAGCCGACTGATACTGCTAGAGCTATCCTTTCTTACAAAGGTGCACTTTACAAAAAACACTTACAAGGTGGTGTTGCTAAAGGTGCTTTTGATGAGGCAGAAGCTGAAAAAAGATTTAATGCTTGGGTAGATGCTAAAGATGCAAAAGTTCAAGGTAAAGTAGAAGGCTTAACTAAAGCTCAGGCTGACGCTAAGAAAGCTGCTTTAGAAGCTGAAGCTAAAGTAAATGAAGCTAGAATCGCTGCTGCTGCACAAGCTGAAGCTGATGCTAAGGCTGCTGAAGAAGCTGCAAACGCACCTGCTGAAGAAGCTACTACTGAAGCTACAGAAGGAGAAGCTCCTGCTGCTGAATCTACAGAAGAAAACACTGAAGCTTAAGAAAAACCCTGTATGCGTAAAGAAGATTGCTATTTATTAGGAAAAATCACACGCAGACACGGACTTGCGGGAAATGTAATCCTGAAACTGGATACAGATCAACCCGAGCTTTACAATAAATTGGAATCAATATTCGTTGAAATCAACGGACTATTGGTTCCTTTTTTTATTGCAAAATCAGCATGGAGCAAAACAGATGCTCTTAATATCGCCTTCAAAAATTCTACGGAGGCCTTGGTAGATCAGTCTTTGGGTAAAAATGTTTATTTGCCGTTGTCTACCTTACCAAAACTTTCCGGAAAACAATTTTATTATCACGAAGTGATCGGTTTTACGATCTTTGATGAAGAAAATAATAATTGCGGAGTTATTCAATCGGTGAATGATCAGACTGCCCAGAACTATTTCGTAACCAGTTTTGGAGGAAAAGAAATCGTAATTCCTATCATTAAAGACTGGATTCTTGAGGTGAACAGAGAGGAAAAATCCATCAAAATGCAGCTTCCAGAAGGTCTTATTGATGTATTTCTAGTTCCTTCGAAAAAAGACGAATAATTTCCTTCTACCGGGAAGATAAATTTCCCTTTTGACCATTCACTTATTCACTATTTTATTACTCATAAACCGCGGGTAGCAAATATTCCTGTACTATTTTATCAGCCTGTACATGCGCATAAGACTTGTTGTAAGCTTTTGCTGTAATTACCATTACGACAGGGATTTCTGTAAATATGATGATCTTATTTCCGCCATTTCCACTGGATTGATAGGCTTCATAATTTTTATTTCCAACTTTATATATTTTTCTCCAAAAGAGGTAGCCGTAACCATCAAAATCTTTGGTATCAGTGAAATAATTGGTGAACGTTTTTTTTATCCATTCTTTGTCTAAAATTGTTTTCCCATTCCATGTACCATTATTTTTATACAGTTGTCCGAATTTAGCAAAATCTAAAGTGCTCATTCGCAATCCGCCTGCCAATGAAGGCTTTTGCTGAGGGGTAAATTGCCATTTGTAATTCGAGATTTTTAACGGCTGAAACAATTTTTGATCTGCATAATCTTTCAAGCCTTTCGGAACGGATTTATCTAAAATATCTCCGGTCAATACAACTCCAGCGGTGAAATAACTCCATTTTTTTCCGATTGTATTGTCTGTCATAGGTAAATCAAGGATAAATTTTATCCAGTTGTCGGTTGGATACATATTTTCTTCATTTCCGGGAGATTCGTAGTCGTCATCATTTCCGTTAAATCCTGAACTCATCGTCAGTAAACTTTTAATCGTCACCTGATCTTTTTTAGAAGAATAATTCCCCAATTGTTTTAAATCGTAAAATTCTTTCAGGGCTTGATTTTCATTTTTAATGTAACCGTCTTTAATGGCAATGCCCATTAATGCTGATGAAAACGATTTTCCGACTGAGCGTGTATCCTGCAAAGAATCCCGACCGGAATGATTAAAATATTCTTCCAAAAGCAATTTTTCATTTTTAATAACAACAATACCTGTAATTTCCCTAAACCTGTTTTCAGCAATTTTTTTATTTAAAAGCCGGATTTTTTCCTGATTAAATTTTTCCTTAGAAACTTGCCAGTCACTACCCGGAAGGATTTTCTGAATGGCAATCTGCTGTTCGGAAATATTCTTTTTAGGAATAATTAATTGAATTTCTCCATCTGCAATCTTGTTCCCAACTTTCAAATCCGGTGTTTTTAAATAAGGTTTTATTTCAACTTTTAGCAGGTGATTTCCGGGTTCCAGAGCATCAATTCCACTATTGGCAAGATAAAAACGCATCCACAGGTATCTTCCCCACAAGTCTTCATTTTTAGTACTGATAAAAGGAATTCTAAAGGTTGTCTTAATTTTTTTGCTATCTGCTGTTCCGGCTCCCGGATTGAGATTTTCGGTGTAGATTAATTTTCCGTCAACAAAGAAATTAAATTGATAATTTCCTTTTTTGAGCAATTCGTCTGCAGATAAAATGGGATCAATTTGATGTAAATAATTAACCAAAGAATTATCCATAAAAACACGGATGTCGAAGTCCTTATCTTCCTGAAAGGTCATGGTTTTCAATAAATCGTTTTCCTTTATATTTTCTAGAGCAATGACTTTATCTAGAAAAATAATTTTATTTAAATGATTTTTCTGAACAGAATTTTCAATTTTTTCGGGTTCGATAATATTTTTAACCTGACTAAAAGAAAGACTGGAAATTAGAATTAAAGCGAATAGGATGATTGGTTTCATTATTTATTTTATCTAAACAAAATTATGCATCATTTTTCTGAAAAAATAGAATGAAATTAACGTTTCGGATTTGTAGACAACCCTTGACAAGGATCACCCTTTAAAAAAGAACCATTCTTGATCATCTTAAAATTTTAAAAATCATTTCAAAATCTTTCTATATTTCAACGGAGTAATCCCAATATTGTCTTTAAAGCAGCGAATAAAATGACTCTGATCCGAAAACCCACATTCTAATGCAAGTTCGGAAAGCGATTCGTATTCATTTAAAAGTTTCAGTGATTTTTCAATTTTCAGCTTTCTGATATAGTCTCCGAGATTACAATGAAAATGTTTTTGAAAGTCCCTGCTCAAATGCATCGGATGAATATTTAACGTTTTTGAAAGTTCAGCTAAACTCAATTTTTCTGTGAAATTTTCGTGCAGGATCTCATCGATCTGACGTACCCAGTTTGGTTTCTTTTCCGGATTGCTTTTTTGATCTGATAATTGACTGAAAAGATGTAATAAAAGCTGATGAATCTGCAATTCAAACGAATGATCATTCATTTTTGTTTCCTTAAAAATATTATAAATCAATAATTTTAAAGCAGGATTCTTAATATTCAAACTTCCTTCTGTTTTACTTTTCAAAATTTGATATTTTTCAAACCAATCTTCTGAAATTTCAAGATGGAATCCTCTTGTGAAAATGTCCGGTTTTATGTTGTAATGGGCATCTTCCCAGTGATGATAAAGCAATGTTCCGGCGGAGCAGTCATAGATTTCCTTTTTGTTCCCTTCCTTCATATTCCCCTGTAGCAGAAAGGTGAAATATGGGTTTTCATGATAATGCCAGTCAACAAAAGCGTGGGTATATTCTGTATCCGTAATGGTCAATCCATCGAATCTGAGGGTTTTGTTGGTTTGTCCGAAAAATTCACCATTACGAAGAGTATTCATGATAAATAATTAAATCATTACAAATATGTGAAAATTAAGTTCTTCATGTCTATTTATTATGTTCAATTTTGAATTTAAAAAAATTATCATAGTACTTTTAGAAGGATAAAATTAACAATTTTTAAGAACCTGAAGGAGAAATTCTTGTTTTAATTTCATTTATTAATTTGCTCCCTATATTTCAAATATTATAGACAAATAGTTCACCAATGACATATATTATTTTAGAATTTTGGTATTAAAATTGTTCACCACTGCGAGAATGAAAATCAGACCCTTTTAAAGACAGTCGTGATTTGATTATTTAACAACTAAAAAAATAAGAAGATGAAAAAAACATTATTTACAGTTATTTTAACTGTACTTTCGCACGTGTTTTATGCTCAAGTTGGGATTAATACGCCTAATCCACAAGCTACCCTAGATGTAGTAGGGCAGGAAAAAAACCTTAGAAAAGTTGATGGAATTATTGCCCCAAGATTGGCGGGAAATCAGCTAAAAGCTAAAGATGGCCTTTATGGAAGCAGCCAGATAGGAGCTATTGTATATGCAACTTCACCTGCCAGTCCGGTTTCTACAAAAACACAAAATGTAACTGCTGTGGGGTATTATTATTTTGATGGTTCTGTTTGGGTGGCATTCAATACGTCTAAAAATATAAACGATGCAACCAGATATTTGGGAGGAACCGTTTATGTAAAGTTTCAACAGCAAAGCGGAGGAAATTTGAGCAACTCGAAAGTCATTGGTGGCACAGAGAATACAAACTACAACGTAGGAACTGTAAGCCAGACATCTTTAAAAGGTGGGATTGATTCTGTGATAGGAAATGGCTATACTATATCTAATCCCAGAAGTGGAATATTTGATATTAAGTTTGATAACCCTTTAACGCAGATCTACGGAATATCTGTAAATATTGTAGACTCATACGGATATAACGATGGAAATCAAAGTAATATACCGGCCGGTACAGGTTCTACTGCGACTGAACCAGGAATGAGGTTGTTAACAAATGATAATGCTCAGGTATCTTATATATCCAATTCAATTATTCGTGTAAAAACAGGAAACAGTAATGGTGGTCTTGATAACAGATCATTTACTTTCTTAGTGACAGGGGTGTAAATGTTTTGAGTTTAAAAATAAAAAGAATCGTTTCGATTTCTTTTTTTAAGACAGCGTAATCATCAAATTGCGCTGTTTTTTTGTAACTTTGCACTCATTAATTTTTATACAAAAATTTATAATCAACAAATGAAAAAGCAGACAATTAAGGAAATCCTGCAGGATTACAAGAAAGTATTACATCATGACATTACGGTTTACGGTTGGGTAAGAACATTCCGTGCAAATCGCTTCATCGCGCTTAATGATGGTTCTACGATTAATAATTTGCAAATAGTTGTTGATTTCGAAAATTTCGACGAAGAGATTATTAATAAAATAAGTACGGCTTCTTCTCTGAAGATCGTAGGTGAAGTGGTAGAAAGTCAGGGAGCGGGACAAGATGTAGAGATTCTGGCTAAAAAAATTACCATTTTAGGAGATAACTTTACTGAGGAAAGAGATAAAACGATTCTTCAACCTAAAAAACACACTTTAGAAACATTGAGAGAACAGGCACATTTAAGATTTAGAACAAACTTATTCGGAGCTGTTTTCAGAGTGCGTCATGCAGTGAGTTTTGCAGTACATGCATTCTTCAACCAAAACCAGTTTTTTTACATCAACACACCGGTAATTACGGGAGCTGATGCAGAAGGAGCAGGTGAAATGTTTGGAGTGACCAACTTTGATCTCAACAATATTCCGAGAGATGAGCAGGGAGATATTGATTTCTCTCAGGATTTCTTCGGTAAAAAGACAAACTTAACGGTTTCCGGACAGCTTGAGGGGGAAACTGCAGCCATGGGATTGGGTAGAATTTATACTTTCGGGCCTACTTTCCGTGCAGAAAACTCAAACACAACGAGACACCTTGCAGAATTTTGGATGATCGAGCCGGAAGTTGCTTTTAACAACCTGGAAGACAACATCGACCTGGCGGAAGATTTCTTAAAATATGTGATCCAGTATGTATTGGATAACTGTAAAGATGATCTGGACTTCCTAGACAAACGTTTTGCGGAAGAACAAAAAACAAAAGCTGAAAAAGAAAGAGCAAAAGAAGGTCTTATTGAAAAGCTGCAAAATGTTGTTGCTAAACGTTTCAAGAGAGTTTCTTATACAGAAGCGATTGAGATTTTATTAAACTCAAAAGAAAATAAAAAAGGCAAGTTCCAGTATCCTGTTGAAAAATGGGGAACAGATCTTCAGTCTGAGCACGAAAGATATCTGGTGGAAAAACATTTTGAAAGCCCGGTAGTGTTATTCGATTATCCGAAAGAAATCAAGGCATTCTACATGAAACTGAACGATGACAACAAAACGGTTGCCGCGATGGATGTACTTTTCCCGGGAATCGGAGAGATCATCGGAGGTTCGGAAAGAGAGGCGAGATTGGATGTTTTAAAGCAGAAAATGGCAGATATGCATGTAGACGAGCACGAGCTTTGGTGGTATCTTGATACCAGAAAATTCGGTTCCGTACCACACGCAGGATTTGGATTAGGATTGGAAAGACTGGTACTTTTTGTAACGGGAATGACCAATATCAGAGATGTGATTCCTTTCCCAAGAACACCGAAAAACGCAGAGTTTTAAAAAATTATATAAATTTTTACAAAATCCTTCTAACAAAATTGGAAGGATTTTTTTATTAACTTTACTTAAAATTATGGAGATGAGCACAATTACGATACATACAGAAAATGAAAATCAAATTAATTTATTGAAGGCACTTTTGAAAGAGCTGAAAATTAATTTTGAAATCAATAAAGATGAAAAAAAACTTACAGAATGGCAGAAAGAAAAGATTTTGAAAGGAATTTCTGATATTTCTGAAGGAAAATTCTCTTCAAGTGAATCTGTTGGTGATAAAGCAAGAAAATGTTTAGAATAATCTGGTCGCATCAGGCAGAAACTGATTATATTGACACACTGAAGTATTGGGTTGCTCATAATCAATCAAACACGTATTCTTCCAAACTCATAATAGAAGTAGAGAAAAAAGAAAAGCTTATCGCTCAAAATCCCAATATTGGTACTCCATCGGAAATAGCAGGTGTGAAATATGTTTTAATTGATAAAAATTTTTCACTTTATTATAGAACTAATGAGGATGTCGTTGAAGTTCTCGCATTCTGGGATAACAGGAGAAATCCGGAAAATTTGAGTTTGTAAAAAGTATAACAAAAAGCCTTAAATGTAAAATTTAAGGCTTTTATGTTTATTTTAAAATAGCTTATTATACCACATATAAAGCAAAAATCGTGCTAAAGAATGTTTTTCTCGAAATAATTTATTAAATTCGTAGAATATGTTATGTTAAAACACAAAGAGTAAATATGCTTAAACAACACTTACAACTCAAATTAGGACAGAAGCTTGCACCTCAGCAGATTCAGTTGATGAAGTTGATCCAGCTTCACACGCTGGAATTCGAAGAGGAACTGGAGAGGGAGTTAGAGGAAAACCCTGCTTTGGAAATTGTAAAGGAAGAGCCTAAAGAGGAAGATTTTTCTTCTTCTCTGGAAGATGCTTATCAGGATGAGGGCACGGAAAGCATTACCACTGATTTTGATGTAGACCAATATCTTTACGACGACGAGCCAAGCTATAAAACTGCTTCCAGCAATTATTCTCCCGACGACGAAGAGTTTGATAACGAAAGTCTTTTAACGGAAGGGCAGTCTTTGTATGACTATCTGACGGAACAGATTCATTTATCAAGCATCAATCCGGAAGATCTTAAAATTGCAGAATATATCATCGGAAACCTTGATACAGACGGATATTTAAGAAGAGAGATCAAATCGCTTGTTGATGATTTGGCTTTCTCACAGGGGATTTATACAACCAAAGAAAAAGTAGAGGATATTCTTGAAAATTATGTTCAGAAGCTTGATCCGCCCGGAGTGGGAGCGAGAGGTCTTCAGGAATGCCTGTTGCTGCAGATTGAAAAGAAAGTAAGCTCTGATAAATCTGTTTCTTTAGCTGCCAATATTTTAAGACATCAGTTTGATGCTTTAACGAATAAACATTACAACAAGATTATTCAGAAGTATGACATCGAAGAAGAGGATCTTAAAGATGCATTGGAAGAAATTTCAAAATTATCTCCAAAAGTAGGCGGAAATTTTGATACTCAGACGATTACTATTAATCAGGAGATTATTCCGGATTTTGTGATTCAGGTAAAAGACGGGCAGGTTGTTCCGGTACTGAACAGTAAAAATGCACCGACTCTAAGGGTTTCTGAAGAATATAAAGATATTTTAACGACCTATTCTCACGATAAAACTTCTTCGGAACATAAGCAGGCTGCCTTATTTATCAAACAAAAGCTGGATGCTGCAAAATGGTATATTGATGCGATTAATCAGCGTCAGAATACATTATTGCAAACCATAACGGCTATTGTGAAATTTCAGAAAGAATATTTCATTACCGGTGATGAGAAGTCTTTAAAACCAATGATTTTAAAGGACGTTGCAGACATTACAGGATTTGATATCTCAACCATTTCAAGGGTGGTGAAAAGTAAATATGCCGATACTCCGAACGGGATTGTTTATTTAAAGGATTTATTCTCCGACAGTCTTACCAATGACGATGGTGAAGAAGTGTCTACAAAAGAAATTAAAACGCATCTTCAGGAAGTTATCAGTAAAGAAAATAAAAGAAAACCTTTGACAGATGATGCTTTGGTGATTATTTTAAAAGAGCAGGGCTACAATATTGCCAGAAGAACGATTGCAAAATATCGTGAACAGCTGAATATTCCGGTAGCGAGATTAAGAAAAGAATTATAAAATAATAGAAAAGCAGTTCAGGCCGAACTGCTTTTTATTTTTGTGTTATTCCTTTACATTTTCCAGTCCAAGTTCTTTGATAGAAACCTCTCTCATTTCCACCTTTCTTATTTTCCCTGAAATGGTCATTGGAAATTCATCTACAAACTTCCAATATTTCGGAATTTTATAATGCGCGATTCTTCCCTTGCAGTATTCTGAAAGCTCTTCTTCAGTGATTTGGAAACCTTTTCTCACTTTCACCCAGGCCATTACTTCTTCCCCGAATTTTTCACTCGGAACTCCGATAATTTGCACGTCCAGAATATTGGGATAAGTGTATAGAAAATCTTCAATTTCTTTAGGCGAAATATTTTCACCACCGCGAATGATGAGGTCTTTTATCCTGCCGGAAATGGTAATATAGCCTTCATCATCCATCACAGCCATGTCTCCGGTGTGCATCCATCGGGAATCATCGAGTACTTTTTTCGTATTTTCAGGATCGTTCCAGTATTTCAGCATGACGGAATATCCTCTCGTACACAGTTCGCCATGTTCACCACGTTCTACAATTTTTCCATTTTCATTAATAATTTTTATTTCTAAATGATCCTGAACGGTTCCAACGGTATTTACCTGTTTTTCGAACGGCGTTCCGATTAACGTTTGGGTAGAGACGGGAGACGTTTCCGTCATTCCGTAGCAAATACTTATTTCTTTAATATTCATCAGGTTTTCTACCTTCCTCATGATTTCCGGAGGACAGACAGAACCCGCCATGACACCTGTTCTTAAACCTGAAAAATCAAAACTATCAAAATTCTTCACCGCCAATTCTGCAATAAACATGGTGGGAACTCCATACAGAGAGGTACATTTTTCGTCAGAAACAACTTTTAACGTAATATCAGGATCAAAGCTGTCATTCGGAATTACCATACAGCAACCGTGTGCTGTACAGCAGATATTGCCGATCACCATTCCAAAGCAATGGTAGAAGGGAACGGGAATGCAGACTCTGTCTTTATGGGAATAGTGTAATCGAATTCCGATAAAATATCCGTTATTTAAAATATTATGATGAGAAAGTGTCACACCTTTCGGAAAGCCCGTTGTTCCTGAGGTATATTGAATATTGACAGGATCATCAAACTGTACATGTTCCTCAAAGCTGTGAAGGGTATCATCGGAAATTTCCTGACCGTTGTTGAGGAATTCTTCCCAGTTGTCATCAAAGAAAATTTCAGATTTTAAGGTGTTGCAATATTCTCTTGCATCGGCAATCATTTTTTTATAATCACTTGATTTAAATGTCTGAGAAGAGAAAATATGAGACATTTCCGACTGATTGATCACGAAGATCAGCTCACTGGTTCTGTACGCAGGATTGATATTCACCAGGATAACCCCGATTCTGGCCGTTGCATATTGCAAAAGAACCCATTCGTAACGGTTGGTAGACCAGATGCCGATACGGTCGCCGGCTTTTGCACCAAGGAAAATCAATGCTTTGGCAACAGCCGTGGTTTGATTATAAAACTCCTGATACGTAGCACGGTAATTTTGATGTACGGAGACTAAAGCTTCTTGATGGGGGAATTTTTCAACAGTGTGTTTAAGGTTGCTTCCGATGGTTTCCCCTAATAATGGGATGTCAGAAGCACCGCTTACATAAGATAAGTGCATAGAGTGAAAGATTTGGTTAAATAAAATTAATAATTATATCTTAAACTCAGACTTTTTATGTTAAATTTCCTGAGAATCTATTTCCTTGAGCTGTTTTAAATTTTTATCGAGTTTTCTGATAATGATACCGTAAACCAACCTGTAGTATAACCAGATTAATAAAATACTCAGTACCATACTTACGATAATTCCGCTGATGACAATGGTAAGATCTGAGGTGGTCGGCTGTACATTCTGGCTGTTTAGCGCATAAAATATAAATGCCGTGAAAACAAATGTGAAAGCTATTAATAAAACAATGCTGATAAGAATAAAAGCATTAACTGTTTTTTTGAATTTAATGATTCTTGTGATAAGACCTTTAAGATTTTCTTCAATTTTAATCTTACGATAGTTTTGATAAAATTTAAAGACAAAATAAGCGGTGATAAGCAGACTTAGAATTTTTATGGCAAAATAAGCGTGGTCGAAACTGCTTTCCACTTCAGGTGTTTTTTGCGCACCCAGTCTTTCCAGCACTTTAGAAAAGCTGTTGGCTTCATCATTCTGGAAAAAATAAAATAATCCCAAAACAGAAAAGAATAAAAACTCGGCAACGCTGATCCAGAAAATATATTTCACATAATTACGCGATTTTCGGTTCAACATCTGAAGAATTTCATTGTTGTCGTATTTCTGCTGAACAGGCTGTTCCTGCCATGTTTTCTTAAAACTGTCTAAATCAAATTCAGGCATATTTTTCCATCTGTTCTTTAAGGGTTTTCTTTAATCTGTTCATTTTCACACGCGCATTTACTTCGGTGATCCCGAGGTTTTCTGCAATATCCTTGTAAGGCAAATCATCCAGATACATCATTACAATCGCTCTTTCCACATTGGGAAGCGTCTTTATTACAGTATACAAAAGTGAGACCTGCTGCTGTTTTTCATCATCATCTTCAATAAAATCTGCATGATTGATGTCTAACTCGTTTGTGGGCAGGCTTTTACTTTTTTTTCTGAAAAGAGTAATGGCTGTATTTAGGGCAACACGATACATCCACGTAGAAATTTTCGAGTTTCCTTTAAATGAGTCATAACTTCTCCATAATTGTAACACAATTTCCTGAAAAAGATCTTCCTCATCCTCCAAAGAATTGGTATAAAGACGCGAAACCTTGATAATCAGACCCTGATTATCCTTAATAAGCTGCGCAAATTCTTTTTCCTTTGAGGCCAATGTGGATGTATAATTTTGTTGCACGAAGATAAAGACAAAATCTTAATCTAACAATTTAATAATCTAACAATGTAACAATTATTAAAAACAATATGAATCTTCATTGTTATATTGGTACATTGCTAAATTGTTACATTTAATTGTATCTTTGCAGCCACGAGAAAGTCGGCTTGTTGATTCTTATTTCGGTAAGGGTAGGAAAGTCCGGACACCGTAGAGCAGCAAAGCGGATAACATCCGTCACCCGCGAGGGTAGGACAAGTGCAACAGAAAGGATGTACAGTTCGGCTGTAGTGAAATCAGGTAAACTCTTTGTGGTGCAATGATAAGTATATCGGTTCTTTTCAGCAATGAAAATAGGAGCTGCTCGCTCTGAAAGCCGAGGGGTAATCAGCTAAAGTTTTGCAGTAATGTAAGACGTAGATAAATAACAGGCATCTCGTTGCTTGCAATGAGACACAAAATCCGGCTTATAGATTTTCTCGTGATTTTTTCAAAAAGCTGGACGTTTGAAGCTGGAAGAGAAAAGTTTTAATGCAATGCCTTTAACCTCCATCTTCAAGCTCCCATCTTCCATCCAAATTATTCACTTTCCAAATGCTTTTTCGCTTCCTGCAATTCCGTTCTGTCCTCATTCGAAAGTTTTGGATAGGCCAGATTCATTTTTTCTAAAGTATCAATAATGATCTGTATTGCAGCGACCCTTGCAAACCATTTGTCATCTGCCGGAAGCACATACCATGGAGCATGAGCCTTTGAGGTTTCGTTGATAGCCGTTTCGTAGCACTCCATATATTTATCGAATAAAGCTCTTTCCGGAAGGTCGGCTGCGGAGAATTTCCAGTTTTTTTCCTGTTCATCGATGCGGTCGAGAAGTCTTTGTTTTTGTTCGGCTTTGGAAACGTTTAAAAATATTTTTACGATGGTAGTTCCGTTTTCAGAAAGGTGTTTTTCAAAATTCCGGATGCTTTCGTAGCGGTTTTCCCAGAATGTATTGTCAAAATCTTTTACGGATTTCCATGTTTTTTCACTTAAATTATATTCAGGATGTACCTTACACACCAACACATTTTCGTAATGCGAACGGTTGAAGATCCCGATCATTCCTTTATGAGGCAGTGCCACGTAATGTCTCCACAGGAAATCGTGCAAATATTCTTTAGAACTTGGTGTTTTAAAACTCGTTACATTACAACCCTGCGGATTCACCCCACCGAAAACATGCTCAATGAGGCTGTCTTTTCCGGCTGCATCCATTGCCTGAAGCACAACGAGAAGTGATTTGCTTCCGTCGGCATACAGTTTTTCCTGCAGTTCGCGAAGTTTTTCTTTTTCCTGGATTAATAATTGTGTTCCTTGTTCTTTAGTAAGTTTTCCTTCATATTGGGTTGAAGTTTTTTTTATCGAAAATTTTCCTTTGACTAAAAAATCATCTGAGAAATTGGTGTCCATATTTTTAATAGTTATTTAAAGATTAAAGGATTAAAGCTACATGTAAGTTTTTAGCATTACCAGCAACTAGCAACCACCAACAAGCAACTAACCACCGCCACGCAACTATCCCAACATAAATGTAATAAAAAAACCGCCTCGATGGAGACGGTTCTTTTATTTTTTGAGTAGAGCTTACTTTGCAGCAGCTACTTTTTTAGCTTGTTTTGTAGCTTTTTTCTCAGCCTTTGCTTTAGCTTTCAGTTCTTCAGCAGTCAATGGCTTTGGATCCGGAGCGTTTGCGTCTACAGTACCTTTGATGTAGATTACAGTTCTGCTGTTTGCAGGGTCATTAGAAAATACCTCAATCATTTTGTTGAATCCACCGTTGATGGCAGTATTGTATCCAACTTTGATTTTAGCTGATTTCCCTGGCATGATAGGATCTGTCTTGAATTCAGGAGTTGTACATCCGCAAGAAGCCTTTACATTAGAAACAACTAGAGGCTTGTCACCTGTGTTTGTTACCGTAAAATATCTTGTACCATCAGAATTTGGCTTGATAGTACCATAATCAAATGTAGTTTGATCAAAAGTAATAGTTTGTGCAGATGCTAGAGCAAATGTCCCGAATAATGCAATTCCTGCAATTAATTTTTTCATATTCTTGAATGTTAATATGTAAGTTAGATAAATTTTGAGAAACAAAGTTAAAAATTATTTTAATTCATACTTAAAATTTTTTTTCTTTAGACTATTTTTGCAAATTGTAAATTAAAGAAACAGAATTTATGCAGATTTCAGAAAAGTACAATCCACAGGAAACAGAACAGAAGTGGTACAATTACTGGTTGGAAAACAAATACTTCCATTCAGAGCCGAATGACAAGCCGCCTTACACTGTTGTAATTCCTCCGCCAAACGTTACGGGGATCTTACACATGGGGCATATGCTTAATAATACCATTCAGGATGTTCTGGTCCGTCGTGCAAGAATGCAGGGCTTCAATGCCTGTTGGATTCCGGGAACAGATCACGCCTCCATTGCTACGGAAGCGAAAGTTGTTGCTAAACTGAAGTCTGAAGGAGTCAATAAATCAGATATTACCCGCGAAGAATTCCTGAAACACGCTTGGGAATGGACCGACAAATACGGCGGTACGATCCTTGAGCAGTTGAAAAAGCTGGGTTGCTCTTGCGACTGGGACAGAACGCGTTTTACGATGGAGCCTAAACTTTCTCAGCAGGTAATCAAATCTTTTGTTGATCTTTACAATAAAGGTTTGATCTACAGAGGATACAGAATGGTAAACTGGGATCCGGAAGCGAAAACCAATATTTCTGATGAAGAAGTAATTTTTAAAGAACAAAACGGAAAATTATATTTCCTGAAATATAAAATCGAAGGTTCGGAAGAATTCCTTTCGGTGGCTACAACCCGTCCTGAAACGATTTTCGGAGATACTGCAGTTTGTATCAATCCTAATGATGAGAGATATGCTCATCTGAAAGGTAAAAAAGTAATCGTACCGATCGTTGACAGAATAATTCCGATCATTGAAGACGAATATGTTGACATCGAGTTCGGAACGGGAGCTTTGAAAATTACCCCTGCTCATGACGTAAACGACTACGAGATCGGACAAAAACACCATCTTCAAATGATTGATGCTTTGGATGATGACGGTAATTTGAACGAGTACGGGTTACATTACGCAGGAAAAAACAGATTTGAAGTAAGAAAGCAGATAGCGAAAGAATTAGAGGAAAAAGGTCTTTTGTTAAAGGCAGAGGATTACGTAAATAAAGTAGGAACTTCAGAAAGAACAGGTGCGGTTATCGAGCCTAAAGTTTCTGTTCAGTGGTTCCTGAAAATGTCTGAAATTGCAAAACCTGCTTTGGATGTTGTAATGGATGATGAGGTGAAATTCTATCCTGAAAAGTTTAAAAACACCTACAAACACTGGATGGAAAACATCCGCGACTGGAATATTTCCCGCCAGCTTTGGTGGGGGCAGCAAATTCCTGCGTACTATTATGGTGACGGAGAAAATGACTTTGTAGTTGCAGAAAACATCGAAGACGCTTTAGCTTTAGCTAAGGAAAAAACCGGAAACTCGAATCTCGAAATCTCGAATCTAAAACAAGACCAGGACGCTCTCGACACATGGTTCTCATCATGGTTGTGGCCAATGTCAGTTTTCGACGGTCTGCTTGATCCTGAAAATAAGGATATTAATTATTATTATCCGACTTCTGACTTGGTAACAGGTCCGGATATTATTTTCTTCTGGGTAGCGAGAATGATCATGGGCGGATTGGAGTACAGAAAAGAAGTTCCGTTCAAAAATGTTTATTTTACAGGGATTGTAAGGGATAAGCAGAGAAGAAAGATGTCAAAATCTTTAGGAAACTCACCGGATCCATTGGAATTGATGGATAAATATGGTGCAGATGGCGTTCGTGTAGGAATTTTATTAAGTTCTGCCGCAGGAAATGACCTTCTTTTTGATGAAGACTTAATGCTTCAGGGAAGAAATTTCATGTCAAAAATTTGGAGTGCTTTCCGATTGATCAACATGTGGAATCATGAGGATAAACCTGCAAATGCTACAGAAACACAGGCAATCGAATGGTTTGAAAATAAATTAAATAAAACGATTGTTGAAATTAATGATCAGTTTGAAAAATTCAGAATTTCTGATGCTTTACATTTGATTTATAAATTAATCTGGGATGATTTCTGTTCTTGGTATCTTGAAGCGATTAAACCAAACTATGGAGAAGGAATTTCTAAAGAAGTTTATCATAAAACAGTTCAGCTTTTTGAAGAATTAATGAAGCTTCTTCATCCGTTTATGCCTTTCTTAACAGAGGAATTGTGGCAGACGATTTCAGAAAGAAGCATTGAAGACGCGTTAATGATTGCTCAGCAGAAAAAAGCAGAAGCATTTAATGAAGATATTATTAAGAACTTCGAAACTGCATCCGAATTGATTTCAGGAGTTAGAAACTACCGCCAGACGAAAGGAATTTCTCCAAAAGAAGTAGTAGAAATTTATACTAATGCTTCAGAATTTTCAAACGAATCGGTTATTAAAAAATTAGCCAACGTTTCAGCAATTCATTTTGGAACAAAAACAGATAAACCAAGCTTTACATTCTTAGTGGGTGCAACGGAAGTTTCAATTCCATTAAGTGAAAACTTAGATTTAGGAGAAGAAAAAATCAAAACGGAAGAAGAATTAAAATATTTAAAAGGATTCTTAATTTCTGTAGATAAAAAGCTTTCCAATGAAAAGTTTGTTGCTAATGCAAAACCTGAAGTTGTAGAAGTTGAGCGTAAAAAACAAAAAGATGCGCAAGATAAAATTGCAATTCTGGAAGAGAAATTAAAAACTTTATAAACTCAAACCTTGAAGGTTTTAAAAAATAAAATGACACACATAGAAAACATAAAAAAACTATTCTCAAAAAGCTTCGTAGAAAATCCTTTGTTGGAGAGCTTCGAGGTGGGGAAAATTTATCTTTCCAGTGGAAAGCTTGTTGCCTGTGATCCGTTGATTACGAATGACATGAAACCCTTCAGTACAGAATTTCCCAAAGGTGATTTTTCTGTTTTGCTGCATAAAGAAAGAGAAAGTAATTGTGTTGCGTATGCAGAAATTGTTTTCAGTAATGCTGAAATTTCAGATTGGAAAATGGCTACGACAGAAGGACAGGACGTAAAAGATCTTGCAGAAGAGGAAGTTTTCGGATATCCTGTAGAAAGCGGAATGGGATGCTTTATGGATGTAGAAACCCAGAATAGCCTGAATGAATTGGAACAAAGATTGTATCATAGCAAAGGAGTAGATTTTATGGGGATTTATGAAGAATTTTTCCATGATTATTTTTTTGATGAAAATGGTGCGATCGATCAATATGCATTTTTGAAACCGGCAGAAGAAAAGCCCGGAACTATTTTTGGTTTTGAAACAGGATATGGAGAAGGTTTTTATGCAAGCTATATAGCTTTTGATAAAAATAATGTGCCGGTGAAAATTATTACAGAATTTATCGAAATTAGTTAATTAAAGTTAATTATTTTTGTACCCTAGTTCCCTTATTATAAATTTGTCCAAACACACACAATAATATTAAACTAAAACACAATGAATTTCTCATCAGAACAGCCGAAAATCATCGTTGTAGGAAGCTCATCCATAGACCTGGTTCTTGAAACAGAAAAAGTTCCGTGTCCTAACGAAACCGTTATTGCCCGCAATTCCGAAAGCTATTTTGGAGGAAAAGGGGCCAATCAGGCAGTGGGAGCAGCCAGACTCGGAGCCAGTGTATATTTCATAGGCTGCGTAGGTATGGATCCTCTTGGCCAGCAGATCATGAGAAATATGGTTGGCGAAAACGTAAACGTAGGATTTGTTTTCGAAACAGATCAGGAAGCTACAGGTACAGCGTATGTAACGACTTCCGACGGTAATGCGGCTATTGTAGTCGTGCCTGCAGCCAATAATTATCTGAGTATCGAACACGTAGAAGCGGCCGACAAATACTTTCACACGGCAGATCTAGTTCTTCTTCAGTTGGAAGTTTCTATGAAAGTGATCGAATATACCATCAAAAAGGCTAAAAAATATGGCAAAAAAGTTGGTTTATACGCTTCACCCGCACAACGTCTGTATGATGATATATTAGACAATATCGATTTTATGATCGTGAAAAGCAGCGAACTGCATATTGTTTTTGGGGAAGACCAGAGAGAAGAGATTCTTAAAAAATATTTCAACAAAGTTTTTGTGAGGGACGATATCAATTCTACCGTTTATTTTGACGGAACAGAAATGAAATACTGTAGAAACGATAAAGATAAAACCGTTTACAAAATGGGAATGGGAGACGCCTTCACATCTGGGTTTGCTGTAGCTTTATGCCATGGAAATCCTATCGAAGAATGCGTAAAGTTCGGAAATGAAGTTTCTGCAAGGGTTTCTGGTAAAAAAGGATCTCAGACAGGCCTGCCGAGAATTTCAGATTTCTTCTCATAAGCTATTTGCTACATATCGAAAGTCTTGAACTTAACATAAAATATAAAGTAAAATTTCCACTTTTATAGTGGATTTTTTCTTTTATACTATGGAAAAGTTAAGGCTTATTACCCAGGATTCCGTTGCTGTTGTTGGTCATCTCTTTTTGCCCGAAAAAAGCAATCAGAAGCTTTTGCTTATCAATTCGGCAACAGGCGTGAAACAACAGGTGTATTTCTCTTTTGCCAAGTATTTTGCTGAACAGGGATTTACGGTGATCACTTACGATTATCGCGGAATAGGGCTTTCAAAACCCGAAAAAATGAGCGGATTTCAGGCATCCATGAGAATTTGGGGTTCGGAAGATTATAAAGCTGTTACGGATTATATTAAAATTAATTTTAATGATTATCAGAAATATTGCCTCGGTCATTCCGTTGGTGCCCTGATTTTGGGAATGAATGAAGATTCTGCAATGTTTGACGAGTTTATTTTTGTAGGAACGCAGAATGCTTTTGTCGGCAATTTGAAATTCCGGACACAGATTGAGGCCTATCTCGGTTTTGGAATCGCCCAGCCTTTAACTACCGGATTGCTAGGCTATTTTCCGGCACATTGGTTTGGTCTTGGAGAAAGTCTTCCAAAAAATTGCGCATATGACTGGAGAACCTTAATTTTAAACAAGAAATCAACCAACGGTTTGTTGGAAAAAATTAATGATTATTCAAAAGAATTAACACAGAAAGTATTCGTTATCCGGGCTGAAGATGATATTTGGTTAACTGAAAAAGGGGTGAAAAGTCTGTTGAACGATACCTATCCGAATCTTAAACCTACTTACAGATTAATAAAAACTTCCGAGTCGGAAAAAGGAGAAATCGGACACGTTAATTTTTTCAGGAGTTATAATAAAAAGCTCTGGAACATTATTTTAAATGAATTGATATAAATGAAGAATCTGATCGACAACACAGTAGAATTTGTAAAAGAAAAATTAGAAGGCGCAGAAGCGGGGCATGATTGGTTTCATATCGAAAGAGTATGGAAACTGTCAAAGAAGATCGCGGAAACGGAAGAATGCAGTCAGGAAGTGGTAGAATTGGCGGCATTGCTGCATGATATTGCCGACCCCAAATTTCATAACGGTGATGAAACAATTGCATTGAAGGTTTCCCGTGAGTTTCTGGAAAGTCAAAACGCTTCGGAAGAGGTGATCGAAAAGGTTTTATTTATCATTAAAAATATTTCTTTTAAAAACAGGGAAGAAGCCCCGAAAGACCTTCCTATTGAGTTGAAAATCGTTCAGGATGCGGACAGAATTGACGCCATCGGAGCTATTGGAATCGGGCGAACTTTCAATTTCGGGGGCTTTAAAAACAATCCGATGTACGACCCGAATGTTGAGCCAAAACTGAATATGTCGAAGGAAGAGTACAAAAAATCCAACGGAACAACGATCAATCATTTCTACGAAAAACTGCTGTTGTTGAAGGATCTTATGAATACGGAAAAAGGAAAGGAAATCGCGGGAGAAAGACATGATTTTATGCTAAAGTTTCTAGATCAGTTTTATAAGGAGTGGAATGTTGACTAGCATTTCCTCAAAGCTTTTTAAAAACAGTATCTTTGTATCATGGTATTTGTGATTTTGCTTATTTTCTGGGCTTTGTTTTTTTCTCTTATTTTGTCTAAAATAAAGAAGGGAAAAGGCGCCGAGTGGGCAAAATTATTCAGGATCATTACGCTGGTTTTTTCAATTTCATTTTTTACGTATTGGTTTATCAAGAAAAGTGCAATGGGAATTGTGAAAGATTCTTTGGCATTGCAGGTGATCAATAAACTCCCGCAGCCTTTGGATTTTTATGTGATAAACCTAAACGATCCTGATGCCAACAAAGCCATTGAAACCAAACACATCGGAAAAATTCGTCCCGAATATTACAGAATCGAATACCTGAAAATGGAAAAATCCAATGAATACTGGATTGTAGGGTATTTGGGTAAGAAAAACCTGGTGTATTTTACACAGCATTCGGTTCCCAATAAAAATATCGACCAGATTATTGAGGTTCAGAATTATATTAACCAGAGCGTAAAGCTTTCTGATATTGCTAAAAAGCAGGTAGAAGCATATAATTATGAAAATATAAAACAGGGGATTTGGGTCACACTGGATTTCCTTCTGTTGTTTCTTAATTTGGTTCTACTGATCAGGAGAAAATAAATCCCCACTTACATACTAAGTCGGGACTCATTTTATAATAAATCTTTTCAGTTTTTTATCGAATCAATAAATTTTTTTAAGGATAATCTAAAATCAGCATAATTCTTTCTTTAAATTCTTCCGGACAGTTTTTGACAAGTTTATCTTTATTCTGCTTACTGATCTGGTTGGGTTCCAGCCATTCTGTGACGTCAGAACTAAGGCTATTGTTATCATAAACTCTTTTTATTCTGTCATCCTCATAAAAAGTATATTCATCACCGAGCCAGTTGGTGGTGATGCTGATTGTACAAATTTCCTTTTCCATGTCATTGTTTTTTAGAGAGTTCAACATTTATGTGTATTTATAATACTCCCTAATATAATAAATTTTACAATACGAATGGAGGTTTTTCAGTAATTTTTTTTTCGGATAAAAAAGTGAATTATTTTTATTAAAATTGGATTTTTTAAGATAATTGATTCTGAAATTGTCTGGTTAAAATAAAACTTTACGCACCCTAAAAAAGTGTTCCTGTATTTTCGGTTGCCATTTTGGGAATTAAGAGGTCAGTTTTCCACTCATCATTCATTTTTTTGATAAAATAAGCAGAAAGTAGGGGTGATGCCTTTTCAATGTTTTGATGGACAAAGAAATACAGATTCTGCAGCCCTTCTTTTTTCCATTGTTTAAGATGTTTCAGCCAGTCATCAAGTCTTTCGTAATCGCTTTCTGCATTGGCTCCTACGTAACGGATAAAGACATTCGGTGTGGTAAGACGCATATGAAGCATATCTCTTCTTCCCGCCGTATCCACGATGATATTCGTGATATTATGAGCTTCGAAAAGTTCGCAGGTTGTGTTTAAAATGTCTTCATCGGTAAACCATTCGGTATTTCTTAATTCAATTGCCAGTGGAACTTCTTTTGGCCAGTTTTTTACGAATTTTTCTAATCTTTCATAATCTTTTGGTTTAAAATTATCGTGAAGCTGTAAGAAAACCATGCCTAGTTTTTCATCAAAATTCAAAACGGCAGTGGCAAACTGAGTCACAACGTCATCAATATTCAAAAGTCTTCTGAAATGTGAAACGGTGTTGGTGATTTTAGGGAAAAACTTAAAATTTTCCGGAGTTTTTTCTTTCCAGGTCTGTACCTGTTCCGGAGTCGGCATTCCGTAGAAAGTAGCGTTTAATTCAATGGAATTGAACTGGGTTCCGTAATATGTCAATTCGTCTTTGGTACCTTTCGGATAAAACCCTTTCAGATCGGTTTTGTTCCATTTTGCACATCCGATAGAAATATTTTCTAAACCTTTTTTATTCTGGCTTAAAATTTCCTTTGTTCTTGGATGATCTTTTGGTAATGTGAAATCTATTTTGGAAGGATCTTCTACTTGTCCGAATTTCATATCTGTTGCTTTTTAAGAATTAAACAAATATAACAAAAAAAACACGCCTGAAAAAGCGTGCTTTAGTGAATATGTTGATGTTTATTATTTGGGAATTCTTAAGCTTCACAAGAAGAGCAGGTAACAAAATTTACCATCATTTCTTTAGAAACAGAAGAACTTCTTTGATAATAAAGGGTTTTTACTCCTTTTTTCCAAGCTTCGATATAAAGATAGTTGACATCTTTTACCGGCATCGTTGAAGGAATCTGTAAGTTCAGCGATTGCGCCTGATCGATATACTGCTGTCTTTGAGCAGCCTGAGAAATAATCTCCATCGGAGAAATTTCTTTAAATGTTTTGAATACTGCTTTTTCTTCTTCAGTTAATTCTTTCAAATGTTGAACAGAACCGTGGTTCAGCATAATCGTTCTCCAAGTTTCCTCGTTGTCAAGACCTTTTTCTTCTAATAATCTTGCTAAATATTTGTTCTTACGCATAAAGTTTCCTTTTGCCAGACCAGCTTTATAATAGTTAGAAGCAAACGGCTCGATTCCCGGCGAAGTCTGTCCTAAAATTGCAGAACTTGAAGTCGTAGGAGCGATCGCCATTGTGGTGGTATTTCTCAATCCGTATCCTTTCAATAATTCCGGTTCACCATAGATATTGGCCAACTCTCTTGACGCTTGTTCTGCCTGTTCTTTGATGTGTCTGAAAGCTCTTGCATTAAATTGAGTTGCCTCAAAACTTTCAAACGGAATCATATTCTTTTGTAAATATGAATGATACCCTAAAACTCCCAATCCAAGCGCTCTGTGACGCATGGCGAAGTTTCTGGCTCCCTGAAGGTAATAATTTCCTTCCGTTTTGTCAATGAATTCGGATAAAACGGCATCCAGGAAATAGATGGCTAATTTTACTGCATCCGTATCTTTCCATTCATCATACAATTCTAAGTTCATTGATGATAAACAGCAGATGAAAGATTCTTCCATTGATGAAGGAAGCATGATTTCAGAACAAAGGTTACTTGCATTTACAGGAAGTCCTAAATCTTTGTAAACCTGTGGTTTATTTCTGTTAACGTTATCCGTAAAGAAAATATAAGGCAACCCTTTTTGCTGACGGCTTTCCAATACTCTTGCCCAGATCTTACGTTTGTCCATATCGCCATCGATCATATCCTGCATCCAGTAATCAGGAACGCAAATTCCTGTGAATAGGTTCTGGATCGGGCTTCCGATGTCTTTAATGGATAAAAATTCTTCAATATCTCCGTGGTCGATATCAAGATAAGCCGCAAAAGCACCTCTTCTTACACCGCCCTGAGAAACAACGTCCATTGCCGTATCAAACAATTTCATGAAAGAAACAGCTCCTGAAGATTTTCCGTTGTCTGTTACTGCAGTACCTCTGTTACGAAGTTCCCCGAAATATCCTGAAGTTCCTCCTCCGATTTTTGTCTGCATGATCACTTCACCCATTTTGTGGGTAATTCCTTCGATGCTGTCCGGAATGTGAACGTTAAAACAAGAAATAGGAAGACCTCTTTGTGTTCCCATATTTGCCCAAACCGGCGACGAGAAACTGATCCATCCTTTGGTGATCATTTCCTTGAAGGCAGGCTGAAGTTCGGGCTTGTATAATCTTTTTGCGGCTGCAGTGGTAATCCTGTCGATTGCTCCTTCCACAGTTTCCCCCTTTAGCAAATAGCCTCTGTTCAGCATTTGCTCAGACTCTTCATTGAGCCACCATATATTTGTACCTTGTTCTTCCATAGTTGTTTATATTTTCGAATTCCCGAGTGGTTTTAGGACTCAGGAATTTTGTTGCTTTTTAATAATTGTAAATCTGGAAAGATTACATTATACTAGATGCTTCGACAGGCTCAGCATGACAAAACGCTAATACTATCTGTTTCGACGCTCGCTTCGCTCGCGCTTTTTAATCCAAAACTTAGAGTGCTAATCTAAAATTTAGAAAAGATCGTTCGCCGTAATACTCTTATCATGTTTCGTATAATCTACCGGTCTTTTTGCAAAGAAATCATCCATAGAATTGGCAAAAACTTCCTCTTCGAACCAAACCATTGGTCTGTATTGTTCAGGAGAAACATTGTATTTTGTATTCATGTTGATTTTCTTTAAACTGTCATCAACACGGTATTTCATGAAGTTTAACAAATCTTCTTTTGAGAAAACGCTTAATTCGCCCAATTCAAAAATCCAGTCAAGGATTTCACCTTCCAGTTCTACCGACTGATCTACTAAAGTATAAATGTCTTCAATATCAGAATCAGTTAATAAATCAGGTTGCTCTTCACGGATTTTGTTGATTAAATAAATTCCGGCATTGGCGTGAATTTGCTCATCCACTGAAGTCCATGCAATAATATTAGAAACATTTTTCATGTATCCTTTAAATCTTGTGAAAGAAAGGATGATGGCAAACTGAGAAAAAAGCGAAACATTTTCAATCAAAATACTGAATAATAAAAGAGAAGAAACATACTCTTTCGGAGTCGCAGAATTGGCGTGTTTCAGAACATTTGACAGGAAGTCAATTCTCTTTTTTACGGCAGGAATTTCTATAACGTGAGTAAATTCTTCGTTATATCCCAATACCTCCAGCAATCTCGAATACGCTTCCGAGTGGCGGAATTCACATTCTGCGAAAGTTGCTCCCAAGCCGTTCAGCTCAGGTTTTGGCATATGATTATATAGGTTTCCCCAAAATGTCTTTACAGACACCTCAATCTGTGCAATAGCAAGAAGTGCATTTTTTACAGCGTGTTTTTCGTGTGGCTCCAACTGCGAATGAAAATCCTGAACATCTGCAGTAAAATCCACTTCTGAATGCACCCAGAACGATTTGTTGATAGCTTCTACAAATTGAAGAACCTCAGGGTATTCAAATGGCTTATAACTTACTCTTTTATCAAAAATTCCCATATTAAAATGTCTTAAAATTAAAATAAATAGATCACTGTGGATAACGTTCAAAAAATATTCAACAATCTGATTTGTCGTGACTTGTGTGTGAAAGTTTTTAACAAGAAAGTGTTTTTATTTTTTGTAATGTGCAAGCACAAAGTTAGAAAACAAGAACTGTATTTGAAAGGGTGAAACACTAAATGATTGAGTTTTAACCTTAAAAGTTTTCCACATTTACATAAAAACCGCTTAGATATTGACTTACAAACTATTATTCCACAAAAATGGATGTTATCAGTGTCTTACAATTAAACACTTTTTTATAATATGTTGTAAATTAATAATTTAAATATTAAACAATAATTTAATTAAAGAAATTTCTATTCTTGTAACAAATCGAAAATATCTTCTACTTATTAGTTATAAAAACATACATCACTTAATGTTAGTAATTCAGGATTTACATAAATCATACGATACGGGGAAAAGCAAGTTGCACGTTCTCAAGGGGATCAATCTAAATATCTCAGAAGGCGAGTTTGTTTCGATCATGGGGAGTTCCGGTTCCGGGAAGTCTACACTCCTTAATATCATTGGTATTCTTGATGAAAAAGATTCCGGGACCTATGAGCTGGATGGTGTTCCGATCGAGCATTTGTCTGAAGTAAAAGCAGCAGAATACAGAAGTAAGTTTTTAGGATTTATTTTTCAGTCTTTTAATCTGATCGGATATAAAACGGCTTTGGAAAATGTTGCCCTACCTTTATATTATCAGAACGTTCCAAGAAAAGAACGAAACCAAAAGGCGATGGAATACCTGGAAAAAGTAGGATTGGCACAATGGGCAAATCACTTACCCAACGAACTTTCCGGAGGGCAAAAGCAAAGAGTTGCCATCGCAAGAGCTCTGATTACCAATCCTAAAGTTGTTTTGGCGGATGAACCGACAGGGGCGTTGGATTCAAAAACCACACACGATATTATGAAGCTTCTTCAGGATATTAATAACGAAGGCAAAACGATCATCGTAGTAACGCACGAACCGGATGTTGCCGCACAAACAAAAAGAAATGTCATCCTGAAAGACGGAATCATCGAAAGTGATGAGTTTATTAAGCAGGTGGTGCTTTAAGGCTGGAAGAAGGAAGAAGGAAGTTTTACTAATAGAAAGAAAATTTTAATAAAAAATAAATCAGCGGAAAGATTGGAGACTTCCATCATCAAGCTTCCCGCTTCAAATCTAAATATATGTTCGACCTAGATCGTTGGCAGGAAATATTCAGTTCGATTCGCAGTAATGTATTGCGAACGGTGCTTTCTGGTTTTACAGTGGCTTTGGGATTATTTATTTTCATTGTGCTTTTTGGGATAGGAACGGGGCTGCAGAATGCTTTTACGGAAGGATTTGCAAGAGATGCCCAGAACCTGATTTCAATTGTAACCGGGAAAACCACCATCGCTTATAACGGGCTTCAATCCGATCGACAGATAACGATGAATAATGATGACTACGATTTTTTAGTTAATGTCGATAAAGAAAAAGTGGGAAGTTCAACACCGAGATATACTGCAAATTTATTGGTGAAATACGGTAAAGAAAGTGGAAACTACCAGATCAACGGGGCAAGACCGGAAGAAAAAATTATCGAAAACCGGAAAATGTTGGAAGGACGCTATCTGACGCCTACTGATTTGGATCGAAAGCAAAACGTTGCCGTAATCGGAAGAATGGTGCAGCGTGACTTAATAAAAAACGCAAGCCCGATCGGGAAAGAATTAAATATCAACGGAACCATGTTCAAAGTGGTCGGAGTTTTCTCTGACGATGGAGGAGATTGGGACGAAAGACATATTACAGTTCCTATCACTACTTTACAGCAGATGAAGAAAGGTTCGGATACGGTAAGTATAAATTATATTGCCTACAACGATAAACTGACGCCGGAGGAAGCCATAAAATACGGTGATGAGCTAAAAGAAAGATTAAAATCCCGGAAAAACGTATCTCCCGACGATGAAAACGGGGTAAGAGTCTGGAACAATGCCCAGAATATGAACGACACATTCACTTTCATGGCGGTTCTTACAGCGATTGTAGGATTTATCGGAATGGGAACTCTTTTGGCAGGAATTATCGGGATCAGCAATATCATGGTGTATATTGTCAAAGAACGAACCAAAGAAATCGGGGTAAGAAAAGCCATCGGTGCAAAACCGAGAAGCATTGTTGCTTTGATTGTTCAGGAAAGTGTCGTGATTACCGTAGTTTCAGGATTTGTGGGAGTAGGATTGGGAGTTTTAGCCTTAAACTTAATCGGTGACGGCTTGGAAGAATACTTCATCAAAAATCCTAGCGTAGGATGGGGAACCATCATCATGGCATTCATTGCATTGGTTTTTTCAGGATTGATTGCCGGATTTGTACCCGCATACAGAGCATCGAAAATTAAACCGATCGAAGCACTGAGAACGGAGTAATTAAAACTCATAACTCATAATTTTTAACTTATAATTAAATAAAGTGAATATTATATTTAAAAAAGATACTTGGCAGGAAATTTATTATTCTCTGAGAAATAATAAGCTTCGGACATTCCTTACCATGATTGGTGTGGGTTGGGGTATGTTTTTGTATGTAAGTTTGCTTGGAGCGGCAAAAGGAATGGAAAACGGCTTCGACAAATTATTTTCAGGATTTGCGACCAACTCTATTTTCCTTTGGGCCCAAAATACATCGATTCCGTACGAAGGTTTCCCGAAAGGAAGACAAATGCACCTTCACCTTACGGATATGGATATGCTGAAAAGAAAAATTTCGGAGATCGATTATATTTCACCTCAGAATGCAAGGGGAAGTTTCACTGGAACACCGGGAGAAGCGATGTCCAGAAACGGGAAAAACGGAACGTATTCTTTGACGGGAGATTTTCCGGTAGGGAATAAAATTTCAGAGAAAAAACTGATTTTCGGAAGATATATCAACGATGCCGATGTTTCAGGAAATAAAAATGTAGCGGTCATCGGAGAAGAGATTTATAAAAACTTTTTTGATGCCAAAAAGAATGAAAATCCGCTTGGAAAATCGATTAATATTAAAGGAATTTTCTTTAATGTAATTGGAGTTTTCAGAGTGAAAAAAGGCGGAGGTTTTGAAAATGACCAGACTGTTTTTATTCCGCTTTCTACGTATACGAAAATGTATAATGCAGGAGATCAGATCGATATGTTTGCGATCGTGAGCAAACCGAATGCGAATGTAAATGCGGTGGAAGAAAATGTAAAATTAGAATTAAAATCAAAAAATAAAGTTTCTCCGGAAGATACCAATGCATTCGGAAGTTTCAACCTGGGAAAAGAGTTCAAAAAACTGACGGGTTTCTTAACCGGAATGCAGCTTTTAACCATCATTGTAGGAACGTTAACGATTCTTGCAGGGGTAATTGCCATTTCGAATATCCTTTTGATTACCGTAAAGGAAAGAACAAAAGAAATCGGGATCAGAAGAGCGTTGGGAGCAAAACCTTCGGAGGTGAGAAACCAGATTTTGCTGGAAAGTGTGGTGATCACGCTGTCGTCCGGGCTGCTCGGATTTATGTTCGGGATTTTTGTCTTAATGATCTTAAATATGGCAACGCAGGGTCAGGACGCATTTCCATTTTATAATCCGACGGTCAATTACGGAAATGTATTTGCCGCGCTGGGTGTCATGGTAGTCCTCGGATTGATTATCGGAATGATTCCTGCACAAAGAGCCGTAAAGATCAGACCAATCGAAGCATTAAGAACAGAATAGAAAAAATGAATGGTGATCAATTGTAAATCATGCTCAATCATTTTAATTAAAATAAAACCACTTAAATAAAAAATAAACTATACATATGAAAAAGAAATTCACTTGGAAAAAAGCCATTTATATTGTCTTGGGGCTTTTATTTGCAGTGGCGTTGTTCTCAGGAATCGGATATCTTATAAAATCCAATTCGAAAGAGAGCGAAGCTTTCCTTACGCGTAAGCCGACCATTCAGAATATGGATGATAAGGTGATGGCGACAGGAAAAATTATTCCAAAAGAAGAAATTGAAATCAAACCAAATATAGCAGGGATCATCGACAAAATTCTTGTAGATGAAGGCGATAAGGTGACTGCCGGTCAGCTGATCGCAACGGTAAGAATCGTTCCGAATCTTGCAGATGTAAACAGTGCACAACAGAATGTGGATAACCAACAGCTTCAGATCAATAATGCCAAATTGAATGTTGATAATATGCGCAAGCAATTTGAAATGCAGGAAAGATTATACAAGCAGGGTGTTGCCTCAAAACAGGAATATCTGAACGCACAACAACAGCTATATTCTACACAGCAAGCGTTAAGAAATGCTCAACAGGCATTGGTTACGGCGCAAAAAACATTGCAGATCGCAAAAACGGGTTCAACTCCGGAATTGCAAAGTCTTGCAACCACCCAGATTCGTTCAAAAGCTTCTGGAACGGTGCTTGAAGTGCCTGTTAAAATGGGAAGCCAGGTGATCGAGGCCAATTCTTTCAACGCCGGAACGACGATCTGTTCAATTGCAGATCTTAATTCACTGATCTTCCAGGGAGAGATCGATGAAGCTCAAGCCGGAAAATTAAAACAAGGAATGAACATGAATATCGTGATCGGTGCTCTTCAAAATAAAACATTTCCGGGAAGACTGACGATGATCGCGCCAAAAGGAAAAGACAACAACGGAACCATCAAATTCCCGGTGGAAGGAGACGTTTACAACCCAAACAACGAATACATCAGAGCCGGATTCTCTGCAAACGGCGAGATCGTTTTGAATTCTCAGAAAAATGCTTTGTTATTGGATGAATCGTTGGTTCAATACGAAAAGAAAAACGGAAAAGACGTTCCTTTTGTTGAGGTAAAACAAAAAGACGGTAAGTTCAAAAAAGAATATATAAAATTAGGCGCCAGCGACGGAATTAATGTTCAGATTCTTCCGGGATCGCCGATTACAAAAGACTCTGAAATCAAAGTTTGGAATCCTTCCGACAAAGACAAAGAAGAGTTGAAAGAAAAATCGAAAAAATAGTAAACTAACACTATAAATTTCAAACTGTGAATCCTGGGATATTTTTCTCAGGATTTTTGTTTGAAAAATTCATACAATATTCCGTCATCTAAACAATGTGCTAAACTTTAAACTTAGATTCCACGCCCCATTTTATTTCGCTCTGAATGACAAAATCGACTTGTAAACTTTGCTGAGTGAAACGCCTTTGTGATAAAATAATGATGATTATTAAACCTAACGGGTTTTTAAAACCCGTTAGGTTTGAATGTGTACGAACGACAATATTAGTGTTATTAGTGAAATTTATTTGTGTAATTAGTGTTTAAAAATCATAAGATTAATTTGAACAATCCGCGCAATACCCCGAAATAAAACCATTAAAATTCACAGATTGATAGCCTTGTGGCAATTTCACTTCCATCTCATTAGGTAAGCATTCTATTTTCCCACAAGTTAAGCATCTGAAATGGAAATGATTATGCTTGTGTTTTTTTTCTGAGCAATTCACACAGATGGCAAAATAATATTTCCCGTCATCGCCTAGGATTTTATGCACAATTCCATCTTCACAGAAACTGTTCAGGACTCTGTAAATCGTGGCCCGGTCTACCGTTTCGCCCAATTCTTTCTGTAAAATCTCCTGACTTACCGCCGATTTTGAGCTCTTTAAAGACTCCAGGATCAGTTGTTTTGTGATGGTATTTCTCTTTGCCATGTTGCAAATATAAAAATTATTATTGCGATTAAGTCGCATTAATGAAAAATTATTTTACCTTTGCAACAAGCAACAAGCAACAAGCAACAAGCAACAAAAAAACTATGGAAAACAAATTTGATGTCATTATCATAGGAGGAAGCTACGCAGGATTATCTGCCGGGATGTCTCTGGGAAGATCTTTGAGAAAAGTTTTAATCATCGATAGCGGAAAACCCTGCAACAGACAGACTCCGCATTCCCATAATTTCATTACTCATGACGGGAAAACTCCGAAAGAAATTTCTGATCTGGCAAAAGAACAGGTGGAAAAATATGAAACGGTACACTTCCATAACGGAATAGTGATAAAAACAGTAAAAGTTTCAGAAGATTTTCAAGTGGAAACAGATAATGGAGAAAATTTTTTCGCTAAAAAACTGATTTTAGCTTCAGGAGTTAAGGATATGATGCCCGATATTTCAGGATTTTCAGAATGCTGGGGAATTTCTGTGATTCACTGTCCTTATTGCCATGGCTACGAAGTAAAAGGCGAGCCAACAGGTATTCTTTCCAACGGGGAAATGTTGTTCGAATTTTCTAAGCTTGTTTATAATCTTACCAAAGACCTCACTTTATTTACCAATGGAAAAGCGGATTTAAGCAACGAACAGATTGAAATTTTAAATAAGAATAAAATCAACCTGGTAGAGGATGAAATAGAAGCAATCATCCATGAAAACGGACAAATGCAAAAATTAATTTTAAAAACCGGAAACGAAGTTGCATTAAAAGCTTTGTACGCAAAAATTCCTTTTGAACAGAATATCAATACGGAAGATCTGGGATTGGAATTAACGGAACATGGTTTTATTAAAATCGATCATTTCCATAAAACGAATGTCGACGGAGTGTTTGCCTGTGGAGATAATGTGACGATGATGAGGTCGGTTGCCAATGCAGTGGCTCAGGGGAATTTCACTGGAGCCATTATTAATAAAGAACTTTGCGATGAAGAATTTTCATAAATAATTTTTTAAACTTTTTATTTAACCACAAAAGATACTTCCATTGACACAACCGACGGTTTCCCAACATTAAAGAATGCAGACTTAATTAAAGGAAATATTGAATGGAATTCTATTTGCTAGCCATTGCAACAATGAAAGAAGATGGAATTGATATTTCCCACTATTTTCGGAATCCTGCAAAAGCTTTTGGTACAGAGGAGGAAATTGCTCGGCAGTTTAGGAATGTTCGGGAAGAAATTAAAAATTATTGTGAGAAATTTATTAAAGAAAATATATGATGAAGTAATTTGATAAATTTTAAATCCAAAAATCATATTTATCAATGCTGAAATCTCGGAGGAAATTTCGTACTTTTGGGGTGAAAAATTTCAAAAACTAAAAGTAAAATGGACATTATTTTCGACCTGATTGAAAAAGAAAGACAAAGACAAACCCATGGAATTGAGATGATTGCATCAGAAAACTTTGTTTCTGAAAATGTAATGAAAGCTATGGGAAGCGTATTGACTAACAAATATGCAGAAGGATATCCCGGTAAAAGATATTACGGAGGATGTGAAGTAGTAGATGAGGTTGAAACACTGGCGATCAACAGAGCAAAAGAGCTTTTCGGTGTAGATTATGTGAATGTTCAGCCACATTCCGGTTCTCAGGCGAATGCGGCGATTTATCTTGCAGTTTTGAAACCAGGAGACAAAATTATGGGGATGGATCTTTCGATGGGAGGTCACCTTACCCACGGTTCTGCCGTGAATTTTTCAGGAATTCAGTATGAAGTGGTTTCTTACGGAGTAGAAAAAGAAACGGGTCTTATCGACTACAACCAAATGAGAGAAGTAGCTCTGAGAGAAAGACCAAAAATGATGATTGCCGGTTTCTCCGCATATTCCAGAGATTTGGATTATGCAAAATTCAGAGAGATTGCAAATGAGATCGGAGCGACACTTTGGGCAGATATCGCTCACCCAGCCGGTTTGGTTGCAAAAGGTCTTTTAAACAATCCATTTGAACACTGTCATGTCGTAACAACGACTACTCACAAAACATTGAGAGGTCCGAGAGGAGGAATGATCATGATGGGGAAAGATTTTGAAAATACCTACGGGCACAAAACTCCGAAAGGAGAGATCAAAATGATGAGCCAGGTTCTGGACGGAGCTGTTTTCCCGGGAATTCAGGGAGGTCCGTTGGAACACGTGATTGCAGGTAAGGCGGTAGCTTTCGGTGAAGCTTTGGATACTCAGTTTGAGGTGTATGCAAAACAGGTTCAGTCGAATGCAAGAGCTTTGGCAAAAGCAATGATCGAAAGAGGATTTGACATTGTAAGTGGAGGTACAGACAATCACCTGATGCTTGTAGACCTTAGAAATAAAAATGTAAACGGTAAAGAAACTGAAAAAGCTTTGGTTCTTGCCGATATTACTTGTAACAAAAATATGGTTCCGTTTGATGATAAGTCACCATTCACGACTTCTGGGATCAGATTGGGAACTGCAGCGATCACGACAAGAGGGTTGAAGGAAAATGATATGGATACGATTGCAGGATTCATTTCTGAGGTTGTAGACAATATCAAAAATGAAGAAGTAATCATGTCTGTAAGAAAGAAAGTTAATGAATTAATGGAAGGTAAAGCATTATTCAATTATTAATATTTTATCTGAATTAAAAATATAAAGAATGGGCGTCTATGCTCATTCTTTTTTTATACTATGGAAAAGAAGTCTTATACTTTTGACGAAATAAAACTGAAACTGGTCAACTATTGTGTCTACCAGGATCGCTGTCACGCAGAAGTTGAGCAGAAAATGAGAGAATTTTTGTTGATAGAGGAAGCCAAAGAAGAGATTATGCTTTATCTTTTAAAGGAAAATTATCTTAATGAAGAAAGATTTACCAGAAGCTACATAAGAGGGAAATTCTACATCAAACACTGGGGAAAGAACAAAATCAGGATGAATCTGAAGCAGAAACAGATTTCTGAGAAGTTAATCAACAAATGTTTTGATGAAATAGATGAAGCAGATTATGAAAAAACAATCCGGAAAATTTATGAAGATTATGCTTCAAAGCAAAAAGGATTGAAAGAATATCAAAAAAAATCAAAAACTATAAAATATTTAATGAGCAGAGGTTTTGAATATGAGAAAATAAATGATATTTTTGATTGAACATAAATGAGTAAACACACACAAGATTCATTCCATCTCAGTCTGAAATTATTAAATGTGAAAGGAGATTTTATTATTGGTAAATCTGTTTTCTGGTATGCTTTTTGAAAAGGGATTGTGTTTGCCTTCAGGTAGTAATTTGACTAACGAGTGTAAGGGAAGGATTTTTGATATTTTGTCTAATTTTAATGATTAAATTATTTTAAATTTAAAGTATAGATGAAATTTTATTTTAATTTTGCATGAATGCTTTCATAATATGATGAATGTCGTTTTTTTATACATGAACATGAATAATGAGAAGATACGAATCTCTTAGGAGAAAAATTTTTGGAGGAGATAATGTTGTCAATCTCTCGGATGTAAGATATCTTCCCAGATGGATAATTCTTGTAATAGATATTATTATTCTGGTTATATCTCTATTCCTTTCATCGTACATTATAGAAAAGATCAGTCAGAAAGAATTTATCTATCATGACGATAAAAGTACGGTCTTTGCTGCTATCGTTCTTACGAATGTCGTTTTTATGTACATTTTTAAAACGTATGCGGGGATTATCAGACATTCTACATTTATAGACCTTTTCAAATTGCTGGTATCCTGCTTCTGTACCATGTTTGTTATAGGAACCATTAATATTATTTATTTTTGGATTACCGGAGGAAAATTTATACTTACACCTTATTTAATTCTATATTTTATCGTTTCCTTTATGGGATTGTTCCTTTTCAGACTGTATGTAAAGGAGTTTTTTCATATTGTAAGGGAATACAGAAGAAGTACTTTAAAGAAAAGAATTCTTGTTTTAGGGATCGATGAGCAGTCTATTGCCATAGCAAGAGCCATTTTAGATAATCCGAGCCTGCCTTATCACGTGGTTGGTTTTTTAACACAGCGAACAGACTCAAAAAGAGCTTCGTTATTGGGAAAACCGATCTACGCAAAAGAAAAAATCGAGAAAAATACGAAAGAAGAACTGGTTATTGATGGGGTAATCATCGTTAAAGAAATGATGTCTAAGGATGAAATGAATTCGTGGGTGAATTTATTTTTAGAAAAAGACCTTAGTGTTTTCAAAGCTCCATCAGTTCAAAAACTAAGAGACAGCGATTTGGGTGGTTCCATCAGAAATCTTCAGATTGAGGATTTATTAAACAGAAAACCCATCAAAATCGAAAGCGAAGAGGTTACAAGCAGATATTTTAATAAAAATATTCTTGTAACCGGAGGAGCCGGGTCGATCGGTAGCGAAATCGTAAGACAGGTAGCACAATTTAACCCTTCTTTAATTGTTGTTTTAGACCAGGCAGAAACTCCTTTGTATGATATTGAGCTTGAAATGAAGGAAAAATTTCCTCATATCAGATTCAAATTTGTGTTGTCTGATGTTTCAAACAAGCACAGAGTAGAACCGCTGTTTCAGGCGTATAATTTTTCTATGGTATATCATGCGGCGGCATATAAGCATGTTCCTTTGGTAGAAGAAAATCCGCATGAAGGAATTTTAGTAAATGTTTTAGGGTCAAAAATCATTGCCACTCTTTCCAGCAAATACAAAGTGAACCGATTTGTCATGGTATCTACAGATAAGGCTGTAAATCCTACCAATGTCATGGGTGCCTCAAAAAGAGCAGCGGAATTATTTGTTCAGTCATTGCAGAATGTAGAAGGAAATACTACGAAATTTATCACGACAAGATTTGGAAATGTTTTGGGATCAAACGGTTCTGTAATTCCGCATTTCAAAAAACAGATTGAAGCGGGAGGTCCCGTTACCATTACCCATCCTGAGATTGTAAGATACTTCATGACGATTCCTGAAGCGTGCGAACTGGTTTTACAGGCCGGAACAATGGGAAAAGGAGGTGAGATTTTCGTATTTGATATGGGAGAACCGGTAAAAATCCTGGATCTGGCCAATAGAATGATAAAGCTTTCTGGTTTTGAACCGAATATTGATATTAAAATAATTTATACAGGTTTAAGACCTGGTGAAAAACTGTACGAAGAGCTGCTGAGCGACGATGCCAAAACGCTCCCTACACACAATGAAAAAATAATGATTTCGAAAGATCCTACAATGGAATTTTTAGAAATTGATTCTTTGGTAAACATGATTACCAGAGCTTCCTTAAAAAAAGATAAAGTAGAAGTAGTCCGGATTCTGAAAATAATTGTACCAGAATTTAGAAGTAATAATTCTGTCTACGAGGTACTGGATAAATAAGAAAAATATAAATGTATATTTGTACAATTTTAAAATATGATGAAAAGTAAAGTACTGGTTATAATATCAGCTTTTTTATTAGTTTCCTGTAAAACTAATCCAAGTGATCTGAACTATATGCAAAATATAGAAAAGGTCGCTATTGATGCCTCTGCTAAAAACACTAATAGTACCATTCAGCCAGGTGATCAACTGGTCATTCTTATTACCGCAAAAGATATGGATGTGGTAAAACCATTCAATCAGAATTATTCTTCATCAGAAGTTGTACAGACCAACTCGATTGCTGGCGGAAATACTCCCAATCAAGGAATGGTATCGGTATCAGGACCCACTTATATTGTAGATGCCAATGGCGATATTGATTTTCCGGTTGTAGGAAAATTAAGTACTTCTGACAAAACATTGGTGGAGTTTAAAAACGAACTGAGAGATAGAATGACAAAATATATCATTAATCCGACAGTTAATGTAAGAATTGTAAATTTTAAAGTTACGGTTTTAGGCGAAGTAAACAGACAAGGAGATTATACCATTGCAAACGGACAGGGTACCATCTTGAACGCACTTGGTTTGGCGGGAGACCTTACAATGTATGGAAAAAGAGATGATATTTTAATCATTAGAACAGAAAACGGTCAGGTTACCCACGGTAAAATAAATCTTCATGATGCTAATCTGATCAATTCTCCATATTACAATCTAAAGCAAGGAGATGCTATCATAGTTGCGTCCAATAAGACAAGGGATCTTATGGCAAAACAAAATCCAAATACCGGACTTTATTTAACTGCTGCATCAATTGCCATAACAGCAGCAGCAGTGATAGTTAGTTTAATTAAGAAATAAGAAATTAATGGACAACCAACAATCTCCGCAACTTCCAGAAACAAATCATAATCCAAATACTATTGATCTTAATGAAACTATAAAGCCGTATTTAAGAAGATGGCCATGGTTTATTCTCAGCGCGATATTGACTGTAATAATAGGATATATAGCATTGAAATTTATGGTGCCGGTTTATCAGGTACAAACTACAGTATTGATCAAAGATGCTAAAAACTCATCTTCACCAGTTTCAAACGATTTGGGTGTTTTGCCTGACTTATCGAGTTTCGGTGGAATGAAGACAAATAGTATCGCTAACGAAATTGAAATTCTTAAGTCTAAAAAACTGATGAGAGAGGTTGTGGTCAATCAGAATCTCCAAACCAGTATTATTGCAAAGGGCAGAGTGTCTACTGTGGAGCTATACAAAGAAACGTCACCAATAGAGGTAAAAGTAATATCCGAAAAGCAAAGTAATGTAGGCTCAGGAGGAAAGATACAACTGACAATAGATGGGGAAAAACTTATTTTAAAATCGGATAAATTGCCGAGGGAAATTGTTTCTGCTTTTAATAAAACCATAGGCCTTCCATTTGCAAATATTATCATTATTAAAAATAAGGATTTTAATGCCAATATTATAAAAGGACTAGATTATAAAAATTTAGAATTAGATATTTCATCAATAGACTCTAAAGTAAACAGTCTTCAGGGACTGCTTAATGTAAGTCTTATCAATAAGGATGCTACAGTACTTAATCTGGCACTGAAATATCCGCAAATCACAAAAGCCCAGGATATTTTAAATAGCCTTGTTGTAGTCTATAATAACGAAGCGATTTTAGATAAAAATTCAGAATCTAATAAAACACTTAATTTTATTGAGGATAGAATCAAAAAACTATCAGGAGAGCTGGGAGATGTAGAAAATCAGAAAGAAAGCTTCAAATCCAAAAACAATCTTACAGATCTTGAAACAGAAGCCAAAATCGATTTGGAAAGCTCTGCTGCTGCAAGAGCTAAACAGCTGGAAGTAGATGCTCAGTTGGAACTTACGAATTCTTTAATAGGATTTGTTTCCAATCAAGGGCAGTATCAGGTGCTGCCAGCAAATGTAGGTTTAAATAATCCTGAAGCAACCGCTGGAATCTCCACCTACAACCAACTAATATTACAAAGAAACAGATTGCTTGAATCTGCTACCCCGGAAAACCCTACTGTTGTTGATGTTTCTAAGCAGATCAACTCGATGAGAACTTCTATCATGCAGAGTCTTCAGAGAAATAGAACAGGGTTGGAACTGGCAAGAAATGAGTATCAAGGAGAACAAAACAAAGTTGCCGGAAAAATTTCTAAGATTCCTGCGATCGAAAAAATGTTCAGAAGTATTGAAAGACAGCAGCAAATCAAGGAAAACTTATATCTTCTTTTACTACAGAAAAGAGAAGAAACGGCAATAGCTCAGTCTATTACAGCTCCAAAAGCTAGAGTGATAGACAAGGCATATGCGTTAGGAACTCCTGTGTCTCCAAAAAGCAATGCTATTCTTTTAGCGGCATTCTTTTTAGGTTTATTAATACCATTCCTTATCATTTATCTGAAAGAATTACTCAACAATAAGATTGAAACAAAACACGATTTAGAAAAACTGATCCATGCACCGGTTATTGCAGAATTGCCGAGCCTTGAAAAAGGAGATTCTGAAATTGTGAAAGTAAATGATATCACTCCAATGGCAGAAGCATTCAGAATTCTTATTACCAATATGAATTTTATGCTTCCAAAGGATAAAAAAGGAAAGGTCGTTTTTGTAACTTCAACGGTAAAAGGGGAAGGGAAAACCTTTACTTCGGTGAATTTGGCTTTAACATTGGCAAATCCTAAGAAGAGAGCAATTATTATCGGTTCGGATATCAGAAATCCGCAATTACAAAGATATAATCCTGCAAGAAAAGGTCTTGCCGGACTTACGGAATACCTTTATTCGGATCATACGAAGCTTGAAGATGTTATTCATGTTTCTTCGTTCAATCCAAATCTGGATGTGATTTATTCAGGAATGATTCCGCCAAATCCGACAGAATTACTTTCCAACGGTCGTTATGAAGTTCTTATTGAAGAGTTGAAAACAAGATACGATTATATCATTTTAGATACAGCTCCGTTGCTTCTGGTAACCGATACATTCCTTATCGCTGAGCTGGCAGATATTATCATCTATGTATCGAGATCAAGATACACAGAAAAGGCTTTACTTGAATTTGCCAATACTAATATTGATCAAAAGAAAATTAAAAACGTTGGTTTTGTCCTTAATGATGTAAACAGAGAAAATTTAGGATACAGCAACAAATATGGTTACGGATACAACAGTCACCACGAACAAACATGGTTTGAAAAAATAAAAAATAAACTTAGTTAATGATGAAAACATATAAAATAGCTGTTATCGGACAAGGCTATGTAGGTCTGCCATTATCTTTGGAATTTGCCGGTCATTATCCTGTTTTAGGATTTGATATTAATGCTCAAAGAGTGGATCAGCTTAATGAAGGACACGATATTACCCTTGAAGCTGATATAGAAAAGCTTAATAACGGCTTAAAAAAATACAATGAAACTAATGGATCTTTCGGATACAAAGCAACAAGCGTGTTATCCGATATTGCAGCATCCAATGTTTATATTGTAACGGTTCCCACCCCAATCGATAAATACAATGCTCCGGATCTTAATCCTTTACTTTCTGCTTCAAAAATGCTGGGAGGAATTATCAAAAAGGGAGATATTGTTATTTACGAATCTACGGTTTTCCCTGGCTGTACAGAAGAAGAATGTGTGCCTGTTCTTGAAAAATTTTCAGGTTTAAAATATAACGAAGATTTCTTTGTCGGCTATTCACCGGAGAGAATTAATCCAGGAGATAAGGTAAATACACTTACGAGCGTTAAAAAAGTAACGTCTGGTTCCACAGAAGAGATTGCGGAAGAAGTGGATAATCTTTACAAAAAAATCATTACTGCAGGAACACATAAAGCATCAAGCCTTAAAGTAGCAGAAGCATCAAAAGCGATTGAAAATGCACAGCGTGACGTCAATATTTCTTTTGTAAACGAATTGGCATTAATTTTCGACAGAATAGGGATTGACACCAATGACGTTTTGGAAGCAGCCGGAACAAAATACAATTTCCTGAAATATAAACCGGGATTGGTAGGAGGTCACTGTATTTCTGTTGACCCTTATTATCTTGCTCACAAGGCAGAGCAATTAGGTTATCATCCGGACGTTATCTTATCAGGTCGTCGTGTGAATGATTCGATTGCAAAATTTATTGCTTCTAAAGTTGTAAAGCTTCTTATTACAAAAGGAGGGATCATTAAAGATTCTCAAGCGCTTATTTTAGGTGTGACATTCAAAGAAAACTGCCCGGATGTAAGGAATACTAAAGTAGTGGATATCTATGCGGAACTTAAAGATTACGGAGTAAATGTAGACATCTACGATCCTTGGGCAAGCAAAGAAGAGGTAAAACATGAATACGGAATTGATATTCTGGATACTCTGATTGATGGGAAAAAGTATGATTCGGTGATTATTGCTGTTTCTCACAACGAGTTCCTTGAGATGGATCTTGAGTTGTTGAAAAAAGATAATGCAGTGGTTTTCGATACCAAGGCTTGTCTGGATAGAAATTTGGTAGACGCAAGATTATAAAGAATAATGAGCTATGATATCATAATTGTCGGAGCGGGGCTAGTCGGATTGGCTACTGCGTATCAGACAAAACTAAAAAATCCTGATTCTAAGATCTTAATTTTAGAAAAAGAAAATGATGTCGCAATACATCAGTCAGGACACAATAGTGGGGTGATTCATAGCGGAATTTATTATAAACCGGGAAGTTTAAAAGCCAAAAATTGTATTGAAGGCTATCATTCTGTGATCAACTTTGCTGAAGAGTACGGAATCCGATACGATCTTTGCGGTAAAATTATTGTAGCAACTTCGCAGGAAGAATTACCGCTTTTAGACAATATCTATAAAAGAGGTATAGAAAACGGTCTTCAGGATCTGAAATATCTTTCCAGGGAAGAATTTCGTGAAATAGAACCTCATTGTGAAGGCGTGAGAGCAATAAAAGTTCCTCAGACAGGAATTATTGATTATCCGGGAGTTGCAAAAAAAATTAAAGAGCTTTTTGAAGAATTAGGAGGCGAAGTTAAGTTTAATAATGAAGTAAAAAATATTATTAATAAAGGTTCTGAAATTATTGTTCAAACCAATGTTTCAGAATTTAAAGCAAAGAAACTGATTTCTTGCGCAGGCCTTTATTCTGATAAAATCACAAAAATGACCAATGAAGAGAATGATGTTGTTATTATTCCTTTCAGAGGTGAATATTATAAAATTAAAGATGAAAAAAAACATCTGGTAAAACATCTTATCTATCCTGTTCCGGATCCTAATTTTCCGTTTTTGGGAGTTCATTTTACCAGAATGATTGACGGAAATATCGAAGCCGGACCTAATGCTGTTCTGGCATTCAAAAAAGAAGGATATCAGTTTTTTGATTTTAATTTTAATGAAACCATACAGACTCTTTTTTGGCCTGGTTTTAGAAGGATTGTTGCAAAATACGGTAAAACAGGATTGGGAGAGATGCATCGTTCTTTATCAAAATCTGCCTTTACAAAAGCACTGCAGAAACTTTTACCTGAAATTCAGGAAAGTGATCTGGTAACGGGTGGGGCAGGAGTAAGGGCACAAGCTTGTAACAGAGACGGAGCCTTAATTGATGATTTTGACATCGTGAAAAACGGGAATATCATTCACGTAAGAAATGCACCTTCACCGGCTGCAACTTCTTGTCTTTCTATCGGAAATAAGATAAGTGAGCTGATAGAATTTTAAATATAAAAAAACACTAGGATAAAACAAATTGTATGAATGTTCAGATGGTTGACTTAAAAAGTCAATACGAAAAAATAAGGGATGAAATAAACACCGGAATTCAGGAATGTATCGACAATACAGCATTCATCAACGGACCGGCTGTTAAAGAATTTCAACAAGATTTCGAAAAATATTTAAATGTAAAACATGTCATTCCGTGTGCAAACGGAACTGATGCCTTACAGATCGCTATGATGGCTTTAGACTTGAAGCCTGGAGATGAAATTGTCTGTCCAGCATTTACTTATGTTGCTACAGCCGAGGTGATTGGATTATTAGGATTAAAACCGATCATGGTAGATGTCGATGAACAGACTTTTGATATCGAGCTTGAAGGTTTAGAGAAATACTTAACTCCGAATACGAAAGCAATTGTACCGGTACATTTGTACGGACAAGGCGCAAACATGGAGAAAATCCTTGAATTTGCAGAAAAACATAATTTATTCGTTATTGAAGATAATGCTCAGGCGATCGGTTCAGATTATACCTTCACAGATGGAACTGTAAAAAAAACGGGAACTATCGGGCACATCGGATGTACTTCTTTTTTTCCTTCTAAAAATCTCGGATGTTATGGTGATGGCGGAGCTTTAATGACCAACGATGATGATCTGGCTTCCAAAATCAGAATGATTGCCAACCACGGACAGGAAAAAAAATATTATCATAAAGTTTTAGGATGCAATTCAAGACTGGATACGATTCAGGCTGCAATTTTAAAGGTTAAATTAAAAAATCTTGATCAGTATTCAGCAGCAAGAAATAAAATGGCAGCCTATTATGATGAAAATTTGAAGGATATTGCTGAAATTCAGATTCCTGAAAGAGCAAAAAATGCTACTCACGTTTTCCACCAATATACTTTAAAGGTAAAAAACGGAAAAAGAGACGAACTGCAAAAGTACCTTGCAGAAAAAAATATTCCGAGTATGGTTTATTATCCGCTTCCGTTGTATAAACAGGAGGCGTTTCAGCAATATGTAGAAGAAAATTATAGTCTTCCTGTTACTGAAAAACTGTGTTCAGAAGTTATTTCTCTTCCTATTCATACGGAATTTAATCAGGAAGTTTCGGATTATATTATTTCTGAAATTAAAAACTTTTTTAACTAATAATCAATAATAAAGAAAAAAAATATGTCGGATTTTTTTGCACACGAAACAGCAGTGATCGACGAAGGTTGCAAAATAGGAGCAGGAACCAAAATTTGGCATTTTTCCCACATTATGCCAAATTGTGTTTTGGGAGAAAAATGTAATATCGGTCAAAATGTGGTCGTTTCGCCTAAAGTAATTTTAGGAAATAATGTAAAAGTCCAGAACAATGTTTCGATATATGAAGGGGTAACTTGCGATGATGATGTTTTTCTGGGGCCTTCAATGGTTTTTACCAATGTGATTAACCCAAGAAGTGCTGTTAACCGCAAGAATGAATACCTGAAAACTCATGTTGGTAAAGGAGCATCGATTGGGGCTAATGCAACGATCGTTTGTGGTCATAATATCGGAAAATATGCCTTTATCGGGGCAGGTGCAGTCGTAACAAAAGAAGTTCCGGATTATGCTCTTGTAGTTGGAAATCCTGCAAGACAAATGGGATGGATGAGTGAATTTGGCCATCGTCTGAACTTTGATGCTGAAGGATTTGCGGTGTGTGAAGAGAGCGGCGAAAAATACAAATTGGAAAATAATAAAGTTTCAAAAATTTAAAAACAAAATGTCTGAAAAAATAAAATTTGCAGTTATTGGTTGCGGACACATCGGAAAAAGACACGCTGAAATGGTGTCAAGAAATTCTGAGTGCGAACTGGTAGCTTTAATCGATGTAAAAGATAAATCAGCCTTAGGAATCGAGAATTACGATGTGCCTTTTTTTAAATCATTGGATGATTTTTTGAATTCCGGAATTGAAGTGGATGTTGTCAATATTGCTTCACCCAACGGATTTCATTTCGAGCAGGCTTATAAAGTCATTGATGCCGGAAAGCACGTCGTGGTTGAAAAACCAATGGCTCTGAATAAACAGCACGCAGAGAAATTAATATTTCAGGCTCTGCATAAGCATAAACAGGTTTTTGCGGTAATGCAGAACCGCTATTCTCCACCTTCTGTATGGATCAAAGAGATGGTGGAAAGCGGTAAATTAGGAGAGATATACATGGTTCAGCTTAATTGTTACTGGAATCGTGACAACAGATATTACAAGCCTGAATCATGGCACGGGAAACTGGAGCTTGACGGAGGAACTTTGTTCACTCAATTTTCTCATTTTATAGATATTATGTACTGGTTATTTGGAGATATTACCAATATTCAGGCAAAATTTGCAGATTTTAATCATAAAGATCTTACAGATTTTGAAGACTCCGGTTTTGTGAATTTTGATTTTGTAGATGGTGGAATGGGATCTTTGAACTATTCGACTTCAGTCTGGAATCAAAATCTTGAAAGTTCAATGACGATCATTGCTGAAAATGGTGCTGTGAAAATTGGTGGTCAATATATGGATAAGGTTGAAGTTTGTAATATCAAAGACTACATCATGCCGGAATTACCACCGACAAATCCTGGAAATGACTACGGAGCTTATAAAGGTTCTGCAGCAAATCATCACTACATTATTGAAAACGTAGTAGATGTTTTGAAAGGAAGAAATACGATTACTACAAATGCTTTGGAAGGGCTGAAGGTAGTGGATATTATTGAGAGGATTTATGAATTGAAAAAAAATGACACTTATGAGCTTTAAAAAAGTTTTAGTATTGGCTCCTCATACAGATGATGGTGAATTAGGAGCAGGGGGATTTATTTCGAAATTAGTTGATGAAGGTGCTGAAGTTTTTTATATGGCCTTTTCAACTGCCGAAGAATCTGTTCCTGCAGGATTTCCTAAGGATATTTTGAAAACTGAAGTAAAAGCTGCCACAAAAGTACTTGGCATAAAAGAAGAAAATGTAATTATTTTTAATTATCAGGTAAGAAAACTTAATTATGCCAGACAGGAAATTTTAGAAGAACTAATCAGGTTTAAAAGAGAACATTCTGATATAGATCTTGTATTGATCCCAAGTATCAACGATATACATCAGGATCACTCTACTATCGCCAATGAAGGGATCAGAGCATTTAAGACAAAGTCGATCTTTAGCTATGAGCTTATATGGAATAATCTATCTTTTAATACACAAAGTTATGTATCTTTAAGTGAGGAACATATCAACAGGAAAATCGATGCTTTGAAAGAATATAAATCTCAAGGTTTTAGAGATTATCTGAGCGCAGATTTTATTCGTTCACTAGCTGTGGCAAGAGGGGTGCAGTTTGGAGTGAAATACGCAGAGACTTTTGAAGTTGTAAGGTTTTCAATAAAATAAATAAAATGATGGTAGTACTTTCAGAAATTATAAACAGACTAAATCCTGAAAAGGTTATAGGAAATATTGATAAAGAAATTATCAATGCCATTCAGCTTGACCCGAATAATGAGAGGGATGATGTATTAATGTGGGTTTCTGCAAAGTTTAGCGAAAAATTAAAAGAAGTTAAAAAAGGAGTTATTATATGTAACAACTTTTCTGAAGATCTTATTAATTCTGACTGTACATATTTGATCTTTGAAAATCCCCGACTGGCCTTCCAAAAGGCACTTTCTGAGTTTTTCATGCCTAAGAAAAAAACGGGAATTTCTAAAACCGCAATTATTGGTGAAAATGTAAGTATCGGAAAAAACGTTTACATTGGAGAATATACTATAATAGAAGACAACTGCACAATAGGTGATCATACTGTAATAGATCATCATACAGCAATAAAAAAGGACACGATAATTGGTGAGAATGTGATTATCGGGGCAAATAATACCATTGGCGGAGTCGGTTTTGGATATGAAAAAGATGAAACGGGACAGTTTGTTTTTATTCCGCATATTGGAAATGTAATCATAGGAAATAATGTTGAAATTGGTAACAATACATGTATAGACCGTGCGGTATTGGGGAGTACAATTTTAATGGAAAATGTGAAAGTAGATAATCTTGTACATATTGCCCATGGCGTAAAGGTTGGTAAAAACAGTCTCGTTATTGCCAATGCGATGGTAGCCGGGAGTGTGGAAATAGGTGAAAATACATGGGTTGCTCCATCTTCATCTATTTTGAACCAGAAAAAGGTGGGGAATGATGTCACCATTGGCCTTTCAGCTGTTGTGGTAAAAGACGTTGAAAACGGACAGACCGTTATCGGAAGTCCTGCTGAAGAAATTTCTGTAGCACTGAACAAGAAAAAAATTATGAACGAAAAATTGTTTAAATAGTTTTGGGTTTTAAAGACATAATTAATAGAGTAAAATCTAATTTATTTTTACAAAATGTTGCTATTCTTTCCAGCGGAACTATCATTAGCCAGCTGATCGTAATAGCGACATCTCCTTTTTTGAGCCGTCTCTATTCGGTAGAGGCTTTTGGGCTTTTATCTGTTTTTAGCAGTTTTGCCATTTTCTTTGCGGTATTATCCACCGGAAGATATGAGCTGGCTTTGGGATTACCAAAAGAAAATATTAAAGCTTCCAATATATTTAAACTTATTCTATGTATTGGCTTTACTGTTTCATTGCTATATTTTGTATTGATTTTTGTTCTTAAAGATCTTATCCATTTACAGGATAATACTGGTTTTCTTAATAATAAGCAGGTCTATTTGGCACCTGTCTATATTTTTTTCGGGGCATTGTACTCTGCTTTGGGATATTGGAACCAGCGGGATAAAAAATACACGAAAATTACTTTAGCCAATGCGATTCAAGTAATAGGAACAAGTGTTTTCAGTTTGTTTTTTGGAGTCATTAATTATGAAGGAGGATTAATATTATCCCTAATATTAGGAATTATAATTTCCAGTTTATATTTACTTTTAACGGATAAAGAACTTTTGAGCCATTTATCTTCGTTTGATAATAAAATGCTGAAGGTAGGTAAGGAATACAAGGCGTTTCCAAGGTATATGATTCTTTCGGATTTGTCACTTACAGCCTGTCAACAGTTTATTCCGATTCTTTTTTCGGCTTTATATAATACAACTATTGTTGGTTTCTTTTCGATGGCTAATAGAATGATAAGGCTGCCTAATATTGTGATTACATCATCAGTAGGAAATGTTTTCAGGAATGATGCAATTGATGAAATAAGAGAAACCGGAAATTGTATACATTTATACCAGTCTACTTTAAAAAAATTATTAATAATCTCATTTCCCATTTATTTGTTGGTATTTGCTGTTTCTCCGAAATTGTTTTCACTTGTATTTGGAGAAAAATGGGAAATTGCAGGATATTTTGCAAGAATATTATCTGTAGCTTTATTTTTTGAATTTTTATCAGCTCCATTGAATACTTTATTTTATGTTTTTGAAAAACAAAAAATACTGATGAGACTACAGATCATCAATGCATTGTTTGTATTTATATCAATATTTTTGGGATATTATCTTGATAAAAGTTATTATCTGTCATTGATTTTATATACGGTTGTTTCTGTTTTGTCAAGTTTAATTTTTTTATATTTTACCAATAATTTATCAAAGAATGCAAGTAGAAAAGCCTAATAGTTTACAAGTATTTTTTCTTACCCTTATGCTTTACGGCTATGAGCTTATATCCTTTTTTCCTGATTTATTGGGAATAGAATCCAGGCCTGTAAGTATTGCTTTAAGAGTTGTGGTACTTGTTTCCGGGATATTCGTAGTATTAAAAAACAGAATGCAGCTAACGAAAATACATTACTTGCTGTTCTTTTTTTGGTTTTTATATCTCCTGCGGCTTTTTTATGATACGGCACTAACTACAAAAAATATACTTGCCCCTATTAATGACTACTGGTCATTTTCAGTATTGATTATAGTGTCAATGTTTGCTTGTACTACTCAATTTTCAGAGAAAACCTTGCTGACAGTGAAAAATTATATTTTGGTAATTTTATTTATCGTCAATATCTGGGGACTTTATAATAATATTACAGCCCCACAGATCGTACCGGATGATATTCTGATAAGAGCCGACGGTAATAGCAGCTTAAATACTGTTTCTTTTGGGAAGACTTCTACCATTTTATTTTTTATCTGTTTTATATCATTACTAAAATATAAAAAAAATCTCCTGAGTATTGTATTTATCATAGGAATGCTCCTGGGATTATATAATATTTTTGTTGCCGGATCAAGAGGACCTTTAATACAATTAATTGTCATTATTTCATTATACACTTTTGTTCATATAAGACAGGTAAGGCTGAAATATGTACTTCTTGCTTTCATTGTAGGTATTGTGCTGCTTAACTTATTTCCAAGTTATTTTGAGGCCTCAAAACTGGTGTTTCAAAGAATCGGGGAAACAGGGTTTACAGCAAACGAAAATGATCAGTTTAGAGCTATGCTTTTGAAATCGGCCTGGAATCAGTTCTTGGACCATCCTTTTTTCGGAGATGCTATCGAAACTTCCATGGGTAATGCATATCCCCATAATATAATTTTAGAATCATTTATGGCAATGGGAATTGTTGGAGGACTGCTTTCCATAGTTATCTTTATAGTAAATATAATAATTGGGACAAAAGTTTTAAAAGTTTTTGCTTACAGCTTTTTGGGAGGTATTCTTTTGATGGATACCGTAGGATCAATATCTGCAGGATCTATTGTTAATTATTTGCTTATATGGCCCGTTCTTTCTTTATCAATAAACCTCAGTAAAACAAATGGAAAAAAATAGAAAAAAAATTGTAATGTTGCAGGATTTTTTTGGCTTAGGTTATACCTACCAGGAAAATCTTCTTACTGAAAATTATAGGAGATTAGGTCATGAAGTGGTAGTTATTACATCAACTTTTGAGAATGTCTTTGATTATACTCACGAAAAATATGATCCTTCCAAAAAAAAGAAAATAGAAGATTACCACGGGGCAAAAATAATCAGGTTGCCATATAGTTTGAATTTTTTAAATAAATTAAGAAAACATTCAGGAGTATATGAGATTCTTGCAGAAGAAAAACCAGACTTGATCTTTGCACATGATATTCATCTCAATTTAAAGGAAGCTGTAGAGTATCAAAAAAAATTCCCTGAATGTAAAATTATAATGGATTATCATGCAGATTACACAAATTCTGCAAAAAATTGGATATCCTTAAATATTTTACACAAACTTATCAGAAAACCATTTTTTAACAGATATAAAAAATATTTACATAAAATATATTCTATTGTACCCGGAAGTACCACGTTTCTGAATGAAGTTTATGATGTACCTTATGATAGCATAGAACTGTTGCCTTTAGGTTGCGATTATGCAAAATGCAATGAAGTAAGACAGAACACAAATATTTCAGAGATTAGAAATCAGTTTGGTATTAAAAAAGAAGATATCGTAATTATTACAGGCGGAAAAATAAATCAGCTAAAAAGAATTCACCTGGCTGTAGATGCTGTAAAAAGACTGAATTTAAAAAACGTACATTTAATAGTTTTTGGTAAAGGAGATGTAAATGACGAAGTGTATTATGAGCAAATGAAAAAAAATGCTGAAGGATATAATGTTCACTTTACCGGTTGGATCGACAGTCATACAACGTATGAACTGATGGCTGCATCCGATATTGCGCTTTTCCCATGCAGTCAGTCTGTACTTTGGCAACAGTCAATAGGGATGCATCTTCCGCTTATTGCCGGAGATTTCGGCGGACAGGATATGTCTTACCTGAACCGGAATAATAATTTAATTAAAATAGATGCTCAGGATATTAATGAAGAATATTTTTCGAAAATTTTGTTAGAATTAATTCAGACACCTGAAAAAATAGATCTCATGAAAAAGGGAGCAGAGAAGACAGCAAAAGAGTTTTTAGACTACGAAATAATAGCCAGAAGAACATTAGAAGATTAAGAGGCTAGTAGCAGGAAATATAATGATTAAAATTTTTCAAATATCAAGTGAGGTAAACAGTGGTTCTGTAGGCAGAATCGCAGAGCATATTGGTGAAAAGATAATTGATAACGGGTGGGAAAGCTATATCGCTTACGGAAGAGATCATAATCCCAGTAAATCCAATGTCATACCTATAGGAAATAAGATCAGCTTAATAAGCCATGGACTCAAAACCAGGCTTACGGATCGACATGGATTCGGATCTGTAGCCGCAACCAAAAAGCTTATTAAAACAATTAAGGAAATCAATCCTGATCTCATCCAGCTTCAGCACTTGCACGGATATTTTGTAAATATTGAAATTTTGTTTAATTTTTTATCAGAATTCAAAAAACCAATCGTTTGGACATTTCATGATTGTTGGTCTTTTACCGGACATTGTGCCTATTACGAATTTGTAGACTGCCATAAATGGAAGACGGAATGCTTTAAATGTCCACAGACTCATGATTATCCGCAATCGTATATAGATCAGTCTACCCGCAACTTCAGAGATAAAAAAAGGATTTTCAACTCTGTAGAAAATCTTACAATAGTACCTGTTTCCAACTGGATCGGTGATCAGGTAAAAGAATCTTTTTTGAAAAATTTCAGAGTACATACTATTCATAATGGAATTGATATTGAAAAATTTGCACCTCAAAATGCTGAATCTATAAAAGAGAAATATAACCTAAAAAACAAATTTATAATCCTTGGAGTAGCCAGCCCGTGGAGCGAGAGGAAAGGTTTGAAATATTTTGTTGAACTTTCGAAAAATATATCAGATGATTATCAAATAATTTTAATAGGTTTGAATGATGAACAAATTAAAAAATTGCCTTCCAATATAATAGGAGTCAAAAGGACGGAAAATATTAAAGAATTGGCAGAATTCTATTCGGTGGCAGATGTTTTTGTAAATCCTACTCTTGAAGACACATTCCCTACTACAAATCTGGAGGCACAGTCTTGCGGAACTCCGGTTATCACTTTTAAGACTGGTGGGGCACCGGAAGCAATTGATGAAAATACAGGAATTGTGGTAGAAAAAGGAAACGTACAGGGATTATTAGATGCCATTCAGGAAATCAAAAAAAATGGTAAACAGTTTTATACAAAAGAATGCAGAAAGAGAGCAGAATTGAAATTTAATAAAAATGACCGTTTTCAGGAATATTTAGACCTATATTGTGACATTTTAAAACTAAATTGATATGATAACAAAATTATTCACAGTGCTTTCAACCGTACTGCTACTTACCTGTGCGGGAAACGAAAAAAAACAAAATTTTGTATCACCAGAAATTGGAGGTATCCAAAACCCACCTCAAATATTAATTTGCTCTGATAATAAATCTAAAACTTTTACAGACTTTATTAATCGTGAGAAAATACAGTTTGTACAGTTCGTAAATGACGGCCAGTTTATAGATAAAAAAGTTCCTTTTACATTCAGTAAAGATCTTCTTATAAAAGAACTGGAAAGAGCTTATCCGGATCCAAACGCCTCCGGGATTGCTTACATTGATATTGAAGTACCTTATATAGACTATCTTAAAGAAGATGTCACTACAGATAATTATAAAAGAAGCGTTAAACTTTTTCTGGATGTCCTTGATTTTGTTAAAAAACAAAGACCAAATGTAAAATGGGGATATTATGGAATTCCTTATACTACATATTGGGGAAGAGATAAAAAGTTTTATGACCAATACAAAAAACTTGATCCGATAATTAGAAAAAGCGATATATTGTTTCCATCTATTTATATTTTCTACAATCATGTAAGCTTTAGTATGGAAAATGAAGACTATATTGAAGAAAATGCGGAAGAAATGATAAGAATCGCTAGTATTTATAATAAAAAGGTGTATCCTTTTGTAATGTCGCGCTACCATCCTTCCAATGCAAGCATTGGAAATCAAAAAATAAATGATTCGGATTTTAGAACATATATAACAGCTATTTCAAATGCAAAGTATAATAATAAGCATGTAGACGGTATTGTTCTTTGGAATGCAGATGGATATTCTTATCGCACCAGTGAGCCTGTTTTAAAAAAAGAACTTGAAAAAAATAAAATAACTAATTTTGACACGTTTTATGATCAATACATTATTGGTCTATTAAGCTTAATGAAAAAGGAAGTAGAAAAATAACACTTATGGAAGAAACAAGACCTTATCAAATTTGTACAAAAACAATTATGGATACTACAGATCCAAATATTGTTTTCAATGAAAAAGGTGAAAGTGATTACTATATCAATTATATTGAAAATATATTACCAACTTGGCACACAGATGAAAGAGGCTTAAAAGAACTTGAACAGGAAGCTGAGAAAATTAAAAAAGACGGTAAAAACAGAGATTTCGACTGTATTATTGGACTTAGTGGAGGGTTGGACAGCTCTTATGCTGCCTATGTAGCAAAGGAAGTAATGGGGTTGCGTCCTCTTATTTTCCATGTGGATGCAGGCTGGAATACAGACCGCGCGGTAAGTAATATTGAGAAATTGGTAAACGGGCTAAACCTCGATTTATATACCGAAGTTATCAACTGGGAGGAAATGAAAGATCTGCAGGTGGCATTCTTGAAATCTCAGATTGCAGATCAGGATATGCCTCAGGATATTGCATTCTTTTCCGGGTTGTATAAATTTGCCAAGAAGAATAAAATTAAATATGTTCTTACAGGAGGAAACTATTCAACAGAATGCTGCAGAGAGCCTGAAGAATGGGGAGCATATCCTGGGATTGATAAAACGCTTATATTGGATATCCACAAAAAGTTTGGGAAAAGAGAACTCAAAACTTTTCCTATCGTAGATATCATGAGCTATAAACTGTATTATAAATATGTTTTAGGAATGCAGGTTTATAAGCCATTAAACAGTCTGCCATACATTAAAAAAGATGTAGAAAAAATGCTTTTTGATAAATATGGATGGGAAAGTTTCCAGCATAAGCATCACGAATCGAGATTTACGAGATTCTTTGAAGATTATTGGATGCCAAAAAAATTCGGATATCAGAAAAGGAAAGCACATTTTTCCAGTCTTATTCTTACAGGTCAGATGACCAGAGAAGAAGCGCTGGACAGAGTTTCCAGACCGGAACTTTCTGAAGAATTTCTGCAGAAAGAATTTGAGTATGTAGCCAATAAGTTAGATCTTACCGTTGACGAGCTTCAAAAATTATTTGAAGGTGAAAATAAGACCTATCACGATTACAAAAATAAAAGATCACTGATAGGCATTGGCGCTCAGGCAATGAGAAAATTTGGACTTGAAAAAAGATTATTCAGATGATAACGATTATTGACTACGGGGTTGGAAACATCAATGCCTTTGTGAATGTGTACAAAAGAGTAGATGTTCCCGTAAAAATTGCAAAAACAAAAGACGATCTGGAAGATGCACAAAAATTAATTCTTCCCGGGGTAGGACATTTTGATCATGCAATGACTCAATTGAATAATTCGGGAATGAGAGATAAACTCGACGAATTGGTGCTTGATAAAAAAGTACCGGTAATCGGGATTTGTGTCGGGATGCAGATGATGGCAAACAATAGTGATGAAGGAAAATTAGATGGTTTGAAATGGATCGATGCCACAGTTAAAAAATTTGACGAAACAAAAATTAATCAGGTAACAAGGCTGCCTCATATGGGATGGAATGATGTAAAGCCTGTAAAAGATATTGAATTATTCAGAGGCTTAGAAAAAGACTCTATTTTTTATTTTCTGCATACTTATTATTTTCATTGCAACAATAATGAGGATATAATGGCTGTTACCGAATATGGTGGGGAATTTGCTTCAGCCGCACATCACGAAAATAAATACGGAATACAATTTCACCCGGAAAAAAGCCATCATTATGGTGAAATTTTATTGCACAATTTTGCAAAACTTTAAATGTTTTAAACACAAATGTTAAGACCCAGAATTATACCTAGTCTTCTGATACAGGACAATGGACTTGTAAAAACGGTAAATTTTAAAAATCCGAAATACGTCGGAGATCCTATTAATGCAGTAAGGATATTTAACGAGAAAGAAGTAGACGAGCTTGCTATTTTTGATATTGATGCAACGGTAAAAGGATTAGAGCCTAATTATAGTTTAATTGAAAGAATAGCAAATCAATCCAGAATGCCACTTTGCTATGGAGGTGGTGTAAAAACTGTTGAACAGGCGCAAAAGATTTTTGGGTTGGGAATTGAAAAAATTGCCCTTTCTTCAGCTGTTCTTCAAAATCCACAGTTGATCACTCAGATTGCAGACAGGGTAGGCTCACAAAGTGTGATTGTAGTACTCGATGTCAAAAAAAAGCTTTTCGGCGGATATGAAGTCTATACTCATAACGGAAAAAAAGCTACGGGAATCAATCCGTTTAAATTTGTGGAAGATGCTCAAAAACTGGGTGCAGGAGAAATTATTATTAATTCTATTGATCAGGATGGTGTGATGAAAGGGTATGACCTTTCATTAATAGATAAAGTAAGAGAAAAAATATCACTTCCACTTACTGTTTTAGGAGGTGCAGGTTCTTTGAATGATATTAAACAAGTAATAGACAAGCACGGAATTATTGGAGTTGCGGCAGGTAGTTTGTTTGTATTTAAAGGTGTATATAAAGCCGTTTTAATAAACTATCCATCTTTTGAAGAAAAAGAAGGCTTAAGGCAAAAATAATTATGTGCGGAATAGCAGGACTGATATATAAGGACAAAACACCGGTGAAGGAGGGAACTCTAAGGAAAATGACAGATAAAATGTCACATAGAGGTCCGGATGCCGAAGGTTTTTTTGTCCACGAAAATTTAGGATTCGGACATCGAAGATTATCGATCATCGATATGAGCGAATCTGCAAATCAACCTTTTCATTTTAATGATAAGCATGTTCTAGTTTTTAACGGAGTTATTTACAATTATATTGAACTCAAAGAAGAACTTAAGGAAAAAGGATATTCATTTAATACAACTTCAGATACCGAGGTTTTGGTTGCTTCTTATGACTGCTGGGGAGAAGAATGTGTTAAGAAGTTCAATGGGATGTGGGCTTTTGCAATTTTTGATTCTAAGAATAATAAAGTATTTTGTTCAAGAGATCGTTTTGGGATAAAACCTTTTTATTATTTTTCTAATGAGAACAAGTTTATTTTTGCATCTGAAATTAAACCTATCCTTGAAATTGAAAAAGTAGAAAAGGTAAACATTCAGATATTATTACAGTATCTGATTGTAAACTTAACGGGCCATTTTAATGAAACTTTTTTCGAAGGCATCTTAAAATTACCAGCATCTCATAATCTTATATATGATCTAAAAACGAATGAATTCCGAATCTATAAATATTATGATATTGAGTTTAAAAAAGAGATAAATAAATTAAACTTAGAGGAATCTATTGAAATTTTTGAAAAAAAATTCGAAGAATCTATTAAAATAAGATTAAGGTCAGATGTAAAAATAGGAAGTGCATTGAGTGGAGGATTAGACAGTCCTTATGTAACCACAATTGCCAATAAAATCATAGATAAACAAAATAATTGCGGTTTTACGGCTATCACAGTAGGGTCATTGGATGAAAGGGATGATGAGAGCAAACTGGCAAAACTTATTGCAGAAACAATCCATGTCAATCATGATATTGTAACTCCTAAATCCGACGAATTCAGGCATGATCTTGAAAACGTAATTTTTATGCATGAAGAACCCTTTGCCGATTTGTCGGTGTTCATGCAAAATTTTCTGATGAAGGAAGCGAATAAGTTAGGCGTAAAAGTATTTCTTGACGGGCAGGGCGCTGACGAAATTCTATTGGGATATAGCAGATATACCGCTGCTTTTTTAAGAAATCATGATTTTATCTCAAATCTGAAATTTTTAAAAAAGGTAAAAAGTCATTATGATATTTCTATTCTGGAAGCAGGGAAAATATATTTTTACTTTTCGAGCTATTTTGTAAGGAAGTTCAGATTGCAAAGGAGAGGTGCTATTTTAAAGAATAAATATCTTGGAATTATAAATTTTTCTAAACTAAAGAAACTTACAAAATCATATAAAAAAATTTTTGAACTTCAGAAAAACGAAATTTTCCATTTCCTTCTTCCTGATATTTTAAGGATAGAAGATAAAAATTCGATGCTTTTTTCTATTGAATCCAGATTACCTTTTCTAGATTACACATTTGTAGAAACTGTATTATCAATCAATAACAATTATAAAATAAGGGATGGCTGGTCAAAATATATTTTAAGGAGAAATCTTGAAAAATTTTTGCCAGATGAAGTAACATATAACAGCAGGAAAATTGGACTAAACCCACCTGTCAATCACTGGTGGCCGCGATCACAAAAAATCCTGGAAACCATCAATAACTCAAAAATAATACAGGAAATTTCAAAAAAGAAATATACCTTTATTGCAGACCGGGATCTGGAATGGAGATTGTACAACATTGCAGTCTGGGAAAAACTCTATAACATGAAACTTTAATATTAAAAACACATATGCAGATTAAAGATAAAACACTTCTTATCACAGGTGGAACAGGTTCCTTTGGGACAGCTGTTCTCAGAAAATTTATTAATACGGATCATTTTAAAGAGATACGTATCTTTTCACGTGATGAGAAAAAGCAGGATGATATGAGAAATCAGTTTAAAAATGATAAACTGAAATTTTATATTGGTGATGTAAGAGATTATAAAAGTATCGAACCCGCAATGAGAAGGGTAGATTATGTATTTCACGCTGCCGCTTTGAAGCAGGTTCCATCATGCGAATTTTTCCCGATGCAGGCCGTGAAAACCAACGTGGAAGGAACTCAAAACGTCATCGATGCTGCTGCAATAAACAAAGTAAAAAAAGTAATCTGCCTAAGTACAGATAAAGCCGCATATCCTATCAATGCGATGGGAATTTCAAAAGCAATGATGGAAAAAGTCGCGGTAGCCGCTTCCAGAAACCTGGACGAAACAGTCGTTTGCCTTACCAGATACGGAAATGTAATGGCTTCACGAGGCTCCGTTATTCCTTTGTTTGTAAAGCAGATCAAAAACGGGGATCCGATTACGATCACCGATCCTAATATGACGAGATTTTTAATGTCACTGGAAGAAGCCGTTGATTTGGTTTTATTTGCTTTTGAACACGGAAATCCTGGTGATTTGTTCGTTAATAAAGCTCCTGCAGGAACAATCGGAGATTTGGCTCAGGCACTGAAAGAAATGTTTAAGGCCGATAATCCTATAAAAATAATCGGAACGAGACACGGTGAAAAATTATATGAAACATTGTGTACCCGTGAAGAAATGATCAAAGCAGAAGATATGGGAGATTTTTACAGAATTCCTGCGGACAACAGGGATTTGAATTATGCTCAGTATTTTTCTGAAGGAACGGAAGATATTTCGAAAATTGAAGATTATCACTCTCACAACACCCACCAGCAGGACGTTGAAGGAATGAAACAACTTTTGATGAAACTTCCTTTGATAAGAAAAGAAGTGTTGGGAGAAGACTTAATGCAATATCCAGATTAAATTATATTGGTATGGAAACTCCCCAGATTATTAAAGGAGGAAAATATTCCGACGACAGAGGTAATCTCTTTTTTAATAATAATTTTAATGCATCGCAAATTAAAAGGATCTATTACATAGAAAATGCAGATACCAAATTTGTGAGAGGCTGGACCGGACATAAAATCGAACAAAGATGGCTTTCTGCATCGCAGGGAAGCTTCACTATCAGACTGATTAAGATTGATCATTGGGAAAAACCATCTGAAAATTTACCGATTTTAAAATTTGAATTAAATTCCGGGCAATTGGATGTTCTTCATATTCCTAAAGGGTATGTAAGTGCTATTCAGTCTCGGGAAGAAAAATCGAGATTACTGGTGATGGCAGATTATTTTTTGGGCGAAATTGCTGATGATTATCGTTTTCCTATAGACTATTTCGAAAATTTTAAATAATGAAGAAAATTGGAATTACCGGGCAAAACGGATTTGTCGGTTCACATTTATATAATACTTTAGGGCTTTATCCCGAAAAATTTGAAACCATTCATTTCGATAGAGATTTTTTTGAAAATGAAGAAAAATTGGATGAATTTGTCGGAAAATGCGATGTCATTGTACATCTTGCAGCCATGAATCGCCATCCTGATCCGGAAGTTATTTATAATAATAATCTGGATTTGGTTAAAAAATTGGTTTCATCTTTAGAAAAAACAAATTCTAAGGCTCATGTTCTCTTTTCATCATCAGCTCAGGAAGAAAAAGATAACCTTTACGGAAAATCCAAAAAAGAAGGACGGGAACTTTTGGCAGAATGGGCTGAAAAATCAGGCGGAAAGTTTACCGGAATGGTGATTCCTAATGTTTTCGGACCGTTCGGAAAGCCCAATTATAATTCCTTCATTGCAACTTTTTGTCACAAACTTACCCATGGAGAAACTCCTGTTATCGACAACGACGGGGAGGTGAAATTAATCTACGTGGGAGAATTGGTTCAGGAAATTATTAACCAAATTGAAAGGGGAGAAACCAAAAAATTATATGAAGTTCAGTCTACTTCTACGAATAAAGTTTCGGAAGTGCTTCAAAAATTAGAAAATTATAAACAATTATATTTCGATAACGGGGAAATTCCTGTATTGGAGACACAATTTGATTTTAATTTATTTAATACTTTCCGTTGTTATTTTGATATTAAAAATCATTATCCGGTTAAATTTACCCAGCATACCGATCCGAGAGGAGCTTTTGTTGAGGTGATTCGACTTGGAATTGGAGGGCAGTGCTCGTTTTCAACGACAGTGCCGGGAATTACCAGAGGAAATCATTATCATACCAGAAAAATAGAAAGATTTGCTGTTATTAAAGGAAAAGCATTAATACAGTTAAGAAAAATAGACACAGACGAAGTACTGGATTTCTATCTTGACGGGAACGAACCGGCTTATGTAGATATGCCGATCTGGTACACCCACAATATTAAAAATATAGGAGAAGAAGAATTATATACGATTTTTTGGATTAATGAACCTTTCAATCCGGAAGACGCAGATACGTATTTCTTAGAAGTATAAGCGGATGGAAAAAATAGGCCATTTAAAAGCATCAATCATAAAAGATCAGGAAATGTATTTTCTGATCATGGCTTTATTTGGTTATATTCTTGCGTATATAGACCCATATTATTCTAAGGGATTTCCTCATTACATCAATTTTTTTATCAGGGGCGGGATATTTTTACTTTCAATATATTTTATAGTAAAGAATTTTCATATTGTTCAAAAAAGAAAAACAGTCATTATTGTATTTGCTTTGTTTTTCTCTTTTTATTTATTTAAACTTTATAAGACGATTCCCAGTTTTACCGTTCCTCCGGATGTTTTTACCGGATTGAAGAATTCTATTTATTACTATGGGTTTATGGTGATCCCTTTACCGGTAATTGCTATTTTGAGCTTAAATTATCAAGAAATAGATTTTAAAAAGTTTTTCAGGATTATTTTTTTCGGACTTCTTATTATTTTCGGAATTAATTTTCTTTACACCAATTTTGTATTCGAATCGTATAGAAGCAACGGGAGAAGTGGTATTTTCCGGTCTTATTATATTCTGGTTGGGCATTATGGGCTGAGCCTGGTGATCATGTCATTATATGGCTATTTATTTTTAAAAGCTAAAGGATATTTTTACGCATTGGGGATTTTACTGGGATCTTTTGCCATCTTCGTTTCTGCTGCCAGAAGTCCTGTATTGGCACTTTTTGTTATTCTCTTTGTCTTTTTGATCGCGATTAATAATAGAAAATACTGGCTCTGCTTTTTGGGAGCGGTTGTGTTGGCTTTTGTTGGGCTTTTTGTTATTTATCGAACCGGAATTGGTGAAAATTCTATTTTTTTTGAGAGGTTAAATGGGGCTATTTTTGAAAGAAATGCTTCCGGAAGATCATCATTTTTTAGCAGGGGAATAGAAATATTTCTCAATCATCCGCTGTTCGGAGGGAATGCATTATTTGAAGACGGTATGTATTCTCACAATATTTTTGTTGATATATTAATGTCAACAGGAGTATTCGGTATGGCTCTGTTTATAATTTATTTTAAATTTGTAGTTCAGAGTTTTATTAAAATTTTGAAACATATTTATAAGTATAAAGAAAGCGGAGTGGTGATCTTCTTTTTCTTGCAATATTTTATTTTGGCCCAGACATCGGGAAATCTTTACTTATCATTTGAGTTTTGGTACTTTGGTGCGGCAGTTATTGGCTTAGGATATATAAATTTTACAAATGAAGAAATTAAAAGTAATGACAGTCGTGGGAACACGGCCGGAGATTATTAGACTATCAAGGGTATTATCGGCTTTGGATGCATCTGAAGCTGTTGAGCATATCATCGTTCATACAGGACAAAATTATGATTATGAACTTAATCAGATTTTTTTCGAAGATTTAGGTCTTCGCAAACCGGATTATTTTTTGGAAGCCGCCGGAAAAACGGCTACGGAAACAGTGGGGAATATTTTAATTAAAATAGATCCGCTTCTGGAAGAATTAAAACTGGATGCTTTCCTTGTTTTGGGCGATACCAATTCATGCCTTTGTGCAATTCCCGCGAAAAAAAGACAAATCCCGATTTTTCATATGGAAGCCGGAAACAGATGTTTTGATCAAAGAGTTCCGGAAGAAACCAACAGAAAAATTGTAGATCATACTTCAGATATTAATTTGACCTATTCGGATATTGCAAGAGAATATCTGTTGAGAGAGGGGCTTCCTGCAGACAGAATTATTAAAACAGGTTCTCCCATGTTCGAAGTTCTCAACCATTATCTTCCCCAAATTGAAAGCTCTGATGTGTTGACCCGTCTGAATCTTGAAGAAGGAAAATATTTCGTTGTATCCTCGCACAGAGAAGAAAATATTAATTCTGAGAAAAATTTTAACGGATTAATAGAAAGCCTTAATGCCATTGCTGAAAAATTTGGCTTCCCGATTATTGTTTCCACCCATCCGAGAACCAGAAATATGATCGATAAAATGAAGGTGGAGGTAAGACCTGAAATTCAGTTTCTAAAACCTCTTGGTTTCCACGATTATAATGCTTTGCAGATGAGAAGTTATGCTGTTCTGTCGGATTCGGGAACCATTTCCGAAGAATCTTCAATTTTAAATTTTAGAGCACTGAATATCAGAGATGCCCACGAAAGACCAGAAGCAATGGAAGAAGCCTCCGTAATGATGGTTGGGCTGTCTCCCGAAAGAATTTTGCAGGGGTTGGTTCAGCTTCAACAGCAAAAAACAGGAAAGGAAAGAAATTACAGACCGGTTTCAGATTATTCGATGCCGAATGTTTCTGAAAAAATGGTGAGAATCATTTTGAGCTATACGGATTATGTTAACAGGGTAGTTTGGAGTAAGAAATAATATAATGAACGTACTGTTTCTTACTTTAGTAAAAATTGATACTTTACAGCAACGGGGTATTTATCATGATTTGATGCGCGAGTTCTCTGCTCACGGGCATAACCTTTATATTGTATCACCATTAGAAAGAAGGGAGAATAAAAAAACCTGCATTAAAACAGATGGAAATACAAAATTCCTGAATGTAAAAACCTTAAATATCCTGAAAACCAATTTTATTGAAAAAGGAATTTCTACATTATCAATAGAAAAATTATTCTTAAGAGCGATAAAAAAGTATTTTTCTGATGTAAAATTTGATTTGGTTATCTATTCTACACCACCCATTACTTTTACAAATCTTATTAAGTTTATCAAAAAAAGGGATAACGCAAAAACATATTTACTGTTAAAAGATATTTTTCCTCAAAATGCTGTAGATATGCAGTTTATGTCCGAAAAAGGATTTTTTTATAAATATTTCAGAAACAAAGAAAAGGAGCTTTACAATATTTCGGATAAGATTGGATGTATGTCAAAAGCCAATGTTGATTTTGTTTTGAGGCACAATTCTTATATTCCAAAAGAAAAAGTAGAGATCAATCCTAATTCGATTCAAATACAAGGTTTTGAAGAAATATCTCAAGAAGATAAGAATCAAATAAAATCTAAATATAATATTCCGACGGATAAAAAAATATTTATCTACGGCGGAAATCTTGGAAAACCGCAGGGAATAGATTTTCTCATTAAAACTTTAGATGCGGAAAAAGAAAATAAAAAAGGATTTTTCGTCATTGTCGGAGCCGGAACGGAATATGAAAAAATTAAGGATTGGATTGATAAAGCAAATCCAAAAAATGTATTATTAATTTCATTCTTACCTAAAAATGATTACGATCTTTTAGTACGGGTTTGTGATGTAGGATTAATATTTTTGCATAAAGATTTTACGATTCCGAATTATCCTTCAAGATTGTTATCATATCTTGAGTACAAAATTCCTGTAATTGCGGCTACGGATAAAAATACAGATATAGGAGAGGATATTGTAAACAATAATTGTGGGGCAGCAGTTTGTTCAGATGATATAGAATCTATGATGAAAACCGTAAATTTGTTCGCTGAAATGGATAAAGCTGAATTTGAGAAAATGAGACAGAATAGTTGGGATTTTTTAGAAAGAGAATTTCAGGCTTATATGTCTTATGAAAAAATAATGAAATCGTTGAACTAATAAAAAACCAGGTGTACAGAAATTTCTTCAAAAGAATTACGGATTTTTTAGTGTCAATAATCGGACTGCTGGTGCTAAGTCCTATTTTTCTATTGGTCATGATATGTTTATTTTTTGCCAACCAGGGCCAACCTTTTTTCTTTCAAAAAAGACCCGGGAAAAATGGTGAGGTTTTCAGTATCATAAAGTTTAAAACCATGAATGATAAGAAAGATAAAGATGGAAATCTCTTATCAGATGCTGAAAGATTGACACCTGTGGGTATTTTTGTGAGAAAAACTTCTTTAGATGAAATTCCGCAATTGATCAATGTAATAAAAGGCGATATGTCACTCATCGGGCCGAGGCCTCTTTTGGTGCAATATTTACCCATTTACAATAATCATCAGGCAAGACGACATGAAGTAAAACCCGGAATTACAGGATGGGCACAGGTGAATGGAAGAAATGCTATCTCATGGAAACAAAAATTTGATTATGATGTTTGGTATGTGGATAATATCTCTTTTTTACTCGATATAAAAATTATTTTTCTCACCATAAAAAAAGTGTTTATCCGAGAAGGAATTTCCCAGGAAGGCCAAGCTACAATGGAATTTTTTACCAACAACGAAAATGAATAATATACTAATAACTTCCGCTGGGCAAAGGGTTTCTTTGGTTCGTGCATTTCAAAAGGAAATAAAAAAGATTGATGAGAATGGTAAAGTTTTCACCGTAGATCTTAATCCTGTTTTAGCGCCTGCTTGTCATGTCTCAGATGGATATAAACAAATTAACAGAGTTACAGAATCAAATTATATTGCCAATCTGTTAGAGATTTGTAAAAGTTGGGATATTAAAATCATAATTCCTACGATCGATACAGAACTTCTTATTTTAGCAAAGCATAAATCTTTCTTCCTGCAAAACGGGATTATTCCTATTATTTCTTCAGAAAATTTTATTGAAAAATGCAGGGATAAAAGGATCATCAACGAATTTTTTAAAGAAAAAAATATAGAAATTCCAAAGCAATTTGATAAGGATAATATGTCGTTTCCTTTATTTATAAAACCTTACGACGGATCCTTAAGTAAAGATATATTTTTAATAAAAGAACCTTCGGAACTTACTGATTATCATATGCAAAATCCTAAACTTATGTTTATGGAGTATATAGATCAGACTATTTACGATGAATATACGGTGGATACTTATTATGATAAGAAAGGAGAGTTGAAATGCGTGGTTCCAAGAAAACGTATTTTTGTAAGGGCTGGTGAAGTAAATAAAGGGGTGACGCAGAAAAACGAGATAGAAAATTATGTAAGACAAAATATTCCCCAGATTGATGGCGCGGTAGGTTGCCTTACGATGCAGTTCTTTTTTCATCCGGGGGATAAAAGAATTATTGCCATAGAAATAAACCCTCGCTTTGGAGGAGGTTATCCTTTAAGTTATCTTGCGGGAGCAAATTATCCGGGATGGATTTTAAAAGAATATTTATTGGGTGAAAATATTTCCTACTTTGATGGGTGGGAGAGTAATTTATTAATGCTTCGTTATGATGATGAGATTTTAGTTCATAATTATGAAGGGTAAATATATTATATTTGATCTGGATGATACGCTCATGTATGAAATTGAGTATCTGGAATCGGCATATCATGAAATTGCAGAATTATTGGATATTCAAAATAAGGAAATGCTTTATCAGGATATGATCAATTGGTATCATGATAAAAAAGATGTTTTCGGAATTTTGGAAGAAAAATATTCACATGCAAAGATTGATTTATTGGATATTTACCGAAATCATTTTCCTAAAATTAAAATTGCGGAAGAAGTAAAATTTGTTTTAGATTATATTATAGGGAAGTCATATAAATTAGGATTAATCACAGACGGAAGGTCAGTAACTCAGAGAAATAAATTACGGGCTTTGGATATTGAAGACCTTTTTGATAAGATTATTATTTCTGAAGAATTCGGAAGTTCAAAGCCGGATTTTAAGAATTATGAAGGATTCATGGGCACAGAAGATCTCGATTATTTTTATATCGGAGATAATACCAAAAAAGATTTCATAGCACCTAATAGCTTAGGCTGGGTTACCATCGCATTGAAAGATGCCGGAAAAAACATCCACAAACAGGATTTTGATTGGTCAGAAGAACACAGACCACAAATAATAATAAATAATATTAAAGAGATCATTAGTTATATAAACTAAGTATTTTTAAGTTTTGATTTTATAAAAAATATACACACAATGTCACAAAAAATCTGGTTATCATCTCCGCATATGGGAGGGAATGAACTAAAGTATATCAATGAAGCTTTCGCTGAGAATTGGGTGGCTCCGCTAGGGCCGAATGTGAATGGTTTTGAAGAAGACCTGGAAAAATTTTTAGGAAAAAATACCAAGATTGCTGCCTTATCAGCTGGAACTGCAGCTCTGCATTTAGCCTTAATTCAGTGTGGAGTACAGTATGGAGATGAGGTGATTTGTCAGTCGATGACGTTTTCTGCATCAGCAAATCCGATCGCTTATTGCGGTGCAAATCCGGTTTTTATAGACAGCGAACCGGAAACATGGAATATGTGTCCTGTAGCTCTTAGAAATGCTATTGAAGACAGAATCCGAAATGGGAAAAAGCCAAAAGCCATCATTGTAGTTCATCTTTACGGGATGCCTGCAAAAATGGATGAGATCGTTTCTATTGCAAAAGAATTTGATATTGAACTGATTGAAGATGCTGCAGAAGCATTAGGATCTACATATAAAGGTCAGGCTTGCGGAACTTTCGGACGTTTTGGAATCTTAAGTTTTAATGGAAACAAAATTATAACGACTTCCGGAGGCGGAGCCTTGGTTTGTCACTCTCAGGAAGATAAGGATAAAATCGTTTTTCTTTCTACTCAGGCAAGAGATAATGCGCCTCATTATCAGCATTCTCATATTGGGTTTAATTATAGAATGAGCAATATCGTGGCCGGAATTGGCAGAGGGCAGATGGAAGTTCTGAAAAATAGAGTGGAAGCCCGCCGTTCTATGCATGATTTTTATGTGGATTTATTTAAAAATATTGATGGAGTGACTGTATTTTCCGAGCCATCTTCAGATTTTTATTCTAATCATTGGCTTTCTGCAATTATAGTAGATCCTTCTGTCACAGGGAAAACAAGAGAAGAACTTAGACTGGCTTTCTTGGAAGATAACATAGAATCTCGACCGTTGTGGAAACCGATGCATCTACAGCCAATTTTTGAAAATGCACCGTATTATGGAACTAATGTTTCGGGAAAACTTTTTGATGACGGGCTTTGTCTCCCTTCCGGATCAAATCTTACGGAAGAAGAAAAGGAGAGAATCGCTAAAGTGATCAGCAATTTTTTTAGCAATTAATTCTGAATAAATGAATCAATACAGGTATTGGAAGGTTATTTTCGATTGCTTTTTTGCAGCAGTTCTTATCATTCTGTTTTTACCGTTATTGATTGTATTATTTATTGTAGCAAGTGTAGACACCCGATCCAATGGTATTTTTTGTCAAAAGAGAATCGGACAATATGGAAAGCTGTTTATTATTTATAAATTTAAAACCATTCGGGATAAAGATGAATATTGTTCCAAAACCGGATCGGTATTAAGAAAATATAAACTTGACGAATTGCCACAATTATTTAATATCATAAAATGCGAAATGAGCTTTGTAGGTCCCAGACCTGATATTGAAGGGTATTACGACAAACTTCAGGGTGACGACAGAAAAGTTTTAGAATTAAAACCGGGAATCACTTCTGAAGCAAGCATTAAATACAGTAATGAAGAAACAATATTAAAAGCCCAGAACGAACCGCTGTTTTATAATGATGAGGTTTTATTTCCGGATAAGGTTAAAATGAATTTAGTATACCTGGAAAATATGTCTTTATCAAATGATTTTAAAATCCTCACAAAAACTATATTTAAAATATTCATAAAATAAGATTAAACTATTTAATTTATTTTTGCTCATTATTTAGATTATGAAAATAAAAGAAACCCCACTTAAGGACTGCTACATAATAGAACCCACCATCTTTGAAGACGACAGAGGTTATTTTTTTGAAAAATTTAATGAAAAGAAATTCGAAGAGCTTACCGGGATGAACGGGCACTTCGTTCAGGATAATATTTCAAAGTCTTCTTATGGAGTTCTTCGTGGCCTTCATTTACAGAAAGGTGAGCATGCGCAGGCAAAATTAGTTTCCTGTCTGGAAGGCAAAGTTTGGGATGTAGCAGTGGATTTGAGGGAAGATTCTCCTACTTTCGGACAATGGTTTGGAATAGAGCTTACGGAAGAAAATAAATTACAACTGTACATTCCGCGAGGATTCGGACATGGTTTTTCGGTATTGAGTGAAACAGCCGTTTTTGCTTATAAATGCGACAATTTTTACAATAAAGAATCAGAAGGTAGTGTAAAATACAATGATCCGGAACTGAATATTGACTGGAAAATTGAAGACAAAGATGCCGTTCTTTCCGAAAAGGATCAGAATGCGCCGGGTTTTAAAGAAAAGAATTTTTAATTTCATCATATTGAAAGCCACTTTATTGAAAGTGGCTTTTATTTTTTAATCCAGGACTCTTCAATATTTTGTATCTTTGCAAACTCAAAATCAAAAAGATGCGCACAAAATCTGTAGGTAAGAAGAAAATTAATGTTGTAACGCTTGGATGTTCCAAGAACGTATATGATTCTGAAGTCTTGATGAGCCAGCTGAAAGCCAATGGTAAAGAAGTTGTTCATGAAGACAAGGGAGATATTGTGGTCATCAATACCTGCGGATTTATTGATAATGCAAAGGAAGAATCCATCAACACCATTCTGGATTATGTAGAAGCCAAAAACAGAGGTGAAGTTGAAAAAGTTTTCGTGACAGGTTGTCTTTCAGAAAGATATAAACCGGATTTAATAAGAGAAATTCCGGATGTGGATCAATATTTTGGGACAAGAGATCTTCCGATTTTGTTAAAGCACTTAGGTGCAGATTACAAGCATGAGCTGGTAGGAGAAAGAATGACAACTACTCCGAAGCATTATGCCTATTTGAAGATTTCCGAAGGTTGCGACAGACCTTGCTCTTTCTGTGCAATTCCTTTAATGAGAGGAGGGCACGTTTCCACGCCGATTGAAAAACTGGTTACCGAAGCGCAGAAATTAGCAAAAAAAGGAACTAAAGAATTAATTTTAATTGCTCAGGATCTTACGTATTACGGACTGGATATTTACAAAAAACGCGCATTGGGTGACCTTTTGAAAGAATTGGTAAAAGTAGAAGGCATCGAATGGATTCGTCTTCATTATGCTTTCCCGAGCGGTTTTCCGGAGGATGTTTTAGATATTATCCGTGAAGAAGAGAAGGTTTGCAATTATATCGATATTCCACTTCAGCATATCAATTCAGATTTATTAAAATCAATGAAGAGAGGAACTACTCATGAAAAAACGGATGCACTTTTAAGTAAATTCAGAGAGAAAGTTCCTGATATGGCAATCAGAACTACGTTAATTGTAGGGTATCCCGGAGAAACGGAAGAAAGATTCCAGGAATTGAAAGATTGGGTGAGAGAACAAAGGTTCGACAGACTGGGATGTTTCACCTATTCACATGAGGAAAATACTTCTGCGTATGTTTTGGAAGATGATATTCCGCAAGAAATCAAAGAAGCAAGAGTAGAAGAGATCATGGAATTGCAGTCTCAGATTTCGTGGGAAAAAAACCAGGAGAAAATAGGGAATATATATAAATGTATTTTTGATCGTAAAGAAGGAAATTATTTTGTTGGAAGAACAGAATACGACTCGCCGGATGTAGATAATACAGTATTGGTTTCGGCAGAAAATACGTACATTTCTATTGGTGATTTTGCTGATGTACGAATCACTTCTGCCGAGGAATTTGATCTTTATGGTGAATTAACATAAATTATTCCCATATTATTGATTTTTATTTAAAAAAATTAAAGTAAATTTATCTTTATTTTGATATTTTTTAGGGTTAACGAAAATTAACATAAATTAATTAACTTTATGATTTTGTATAATTAGTTGATTTTCAGTAATTTATAATTTCAATCTTTTAAAATGTTAAAACTTTTTTGTTTAATGTTGTGTAAATTAAATAATAAAGTATTAACTTTGCGACATGAATGGATTTTATGAGTTCTATTCACTGAATATTAGATATTTAAAATAAATCAAAACTTAAAAGATTTTGAGTAATAAAAATCTTGGAAAATTTTTTAGTTTTAATTTAGCAACGCACAAGTTGGGATGAATGTCCCATTTGAATATAAATATCATTGATGAAAAATGTAATTTAAAATCTTTAAAAACTTATGAAAAAAATTTTATTAACAGCGACTATGTTAGTCGGCTTTGCAGCGGTTTCTCAGGCTCAGCAAGGACGTGTGGGTATTAACACAAATACACCTGCGTCTACATTAGATGTTGTAGGTACTCCTACAGATGCTACTAGACCTGATGCGCTATTGGTCCCTCGATTGACAGAAGATCAACTTGCAGCTAAAAATGCTGTATATGTTGATGGTACTGCAGGTACTCCAAGTCCTCAAAATGGAGCACTAGTTTATGTAACAGCTGCAGATGGTGCAACTACTGCTAAGACTGCAAATGTTACAGCACCTGGTATCTATTATTTTGATGGTAGTGCAGGTCAAAACGTATGGAAAACTTGGGGAACTGGTGGTTCTACACCTCCAAACTTCCAAATTCAAAAAGGTAGACTTCACTCTGCAAATGCTCCTATTGTATGGGCAGCGGATGATTATTCTGTAGTTACAACTGGTATGGGGAACAGTAGCCAATTGTTATTGCCAGATGCAACAACTTTACCATTAAATTCGGTAAGATGTGTATCTTCAAACGGTCCTGGTAACGTGGGCTGGAGTCCTTCAGCTGTTGCAGGTATCACTAGAGGAATGCAAAATATTCCATCAACAGTTACTTCAGGTGGTTCATTCTGCTTTATTGTAGTTGACAATGCTGGAACACATAACTGGGGTATCCTTTCAGGTAGATAATAAATTAATAATCATTTAAAATTTTACAGATGAAAAAAATCATATTAGCTCTTTTCGTATCAGCAGGTACCTTAATGAGTGCGCAAGCTCTATCTAACGGAGAAATTGCAAATACTTTCCCTAATGAAAATATCTTTTTAGATGCTTCTACAAATAATAACTCTACAGTAAATGATGGTAAAGGTCTATTGTTTCCTACAACAGATTTGACTGCTTTTACTTTTAAAGTTGCAAGTTTAGATGGTATCAATTTTCCTTCTGCTTATGATGGTATGGTAGTATTTAACATCGGTAGTGGTAACACACTTACAAATGATGGTGTTATTTCTACTCCTGTAAGCCGTGGTTTCTACTATTTTGACAATCCTAATAAAAGTACTGATGTTACTGGAGGTAGATGGTTACCATTAGGAGCAAGTGCAAAATTCGATGTAACTACAGCTGAAACAACTACTAATACTTTAGTAAACGGTAACCAAGTATATGCTAAAAGAGGACAATTTGTTGCAAGTGGAACGTCAACAGCTCCTACTTCTTATACAAATGCGGTTATAATCCCTACTACAGGAAGTTTATACAGAATTACTATTTTCCAAGCAGGAACTAATAATGTTTATGATAATAGTGTTTATTCTTATGATAAAACTACAGGTAACTTTATTACAGGTTCTCCAAGTATGTCAGTGGTTTACCCAAGTGGAACTTATGACTATACAGTAGAATATACTAAATAAGAATTTATTCTTTAATATATAAAACCGATGAGCAATCATCGGTTTTTTGTTTTTATAAGTGAGCTTATTTTCTATGATAGTTTTTCCTGTTGTTTACAATTTATAATAAGTAGCAGTGAATCAATCAATGCCTACATATGTTTAGATTAAATTTAAACATATATTTGTTGATATAAGTTCTGATGATGTAATTAGAAGAAAAAATAAATATTTAGACAAGTTTAAATTGCTTGACATTAAATAACTAAGAGAGGGATCTACCTTATTTTTATATTTATCTAAAAACTTATATTATTGATTTTCAACGTATTTTAAAAATGAAAATTGAATGATCTACCACAAGTAGTTAAAAGTATTAACTTTTTAAGTTTTTTTTTAACATTTTTTAACAGTATGGTCTAAAACGCCTATTGATAGGGAGTTACATTGTATTTTAACATAGAATTTGGTTTTTATTAACAGTTGTTAACAAATAAAATAGGGACTTTAAAAGATTCCTGATACATTTGTCCAGTCAAAACCAATAAAAGTTCAAAGTGATGAAAAGATTCATTCTCGTAATCATAATGATGATTTCAGCCCTAGGTGTTTATTCTTTCAAGAATAGTGCCATAGATGCGAAAAAAACTAGTTATGCATCGTACTACCACGATAAATTTAACGGTAGAAAAACCGCAAGCGGAGAGATCTTTGATAATGCAAAGTTCACCGCAGCAAACAGAACGCTTCCATTCGGAACAAATATTAAGGTAACAAACCTGAACAATGGTAAAGAGGTAATAGTGAGAATAAATGATAGAGGACCTTACCATTCATCAAGATCTTTAGACATGTCTAAAGCTGCGTTCGATGAAATCGGAGATATCAGTCATGGTACGATTCCGGTGGAATATGAAATTGTCGATTAAAATTTATGATTTAAATTAAAAGCAAAGCCAACTCATTGAGTTGGCTTTTTTGTTTCTATTAGACGTCTAATTCTACTAAGGCAGGACAATGGTCGGAATGTACGGCTTCTTTCAAAATAACAGCTCTTCTGAGCTTATCTTTTAAAGTGTAAGAAGCAAAGTTATAATCCAATCTCCAACCCTTATTTCTTTCCCGTGAATTTTGTCTGTAGCTCCACCAGGTATAATTATCGGGTTCATTATTAAAGAATCTGAAACTGTCGATCAATTCGCATTCATTAATAAAATTGGTCATCCATTCTCTTTCCATAGGTAAAAAGCCGGAAACATTTTTTAAGCCAACCGGATTATGAATATCAATCGCTTGATGACAGATATTAAAATCCCCTGAAATGATAAGATTCGGAATGTCTTTCCTTAAAGTTTTAATATAATCTAAAAAATCATGGCAAAACTGCATTTTAAAATCCAGTCGTTCAATATTGGAGGCAGAAGGAACATATACTGAAATAGCCGAAAAACCGTCAAAATCTGCACGGATGATTCTTCCTTCATTGTCATAGCTCTCGATTCCGCAGCCGAACTCTACATGATTAGGTTGTATTTTGGAAGCAATTCCGACGCCGCTGTAGCCTTTTTTCACTGCCGAATGCCAATAACTGTGATATCCTAATTTTTCAAGACTTTCGATGTCTATTTGGTCGTTTCCTGCTTTGCTTTCCTGGATGCAGATAATATCCGGATCAGCAGTTGTAAGCCAGCCTAAAAAATCTTTAGTAAAGGCAGCCCTGATTCCGTTTACGTTGTATGTGATTAATTTCATCTTAAAACGATAATTTTCACAAACATAAAAAAACAGCTTTGAAAACACAAAGCTGAATATCGTAAATGTAAGATTTAATTGAAATTAGTTTTCAAAAATCGTTTTACCTTCTTTCGCTAATTTTACCTGCTCACCTTTACCAGACAATTCATACTGATCATTTTTATACAGCATTCCGGAACCTGCTTCCTGACCTTGAAGTGTTACGGTATTACCTTCGAATACTACAGTTACCGTATTTTTAGCATTGTCAAAGGTCATTTCTAATGTTTTACCATTCTTGTCTTTGGCTGTACTTTTTATAAGGTCATTTTTTGCCGCTGGAGAAGCCGTAGAAGTACTAGTACTGTCTGCAATAGGAGTTTTTTCTGGTTCCGTTGATGCTTTGGTTTTATCTTTTGTACATGAAACCAAAAATAAAGTAGTGCAAATAATTGCTAAAAAAGACTTTTTCATTATTTGTTGTTTTTAAAATTTTTATTACAATATCAAATGGTATACCATAAAAAGAAAGAAGCGGAAAAAATCTATAGATTTTTTCCGCGCCCTTGTCACCCAAAATTAAACTATGAAAACTATTTGGGTTCTAAAATACTGAAAGGAATTATACATTCTTCCAATGAAATTCCTCCATGTTGGTAAGTTTCTTTATAATAATTTACAAAGTGATTATAATTCTTCGGATAGGCCAAAAAGATATTGTTTTTGGCAAAAATATATTTTGAGCTTAGATTTCCTTTTGGTAAAAACAGTTTTTCCGGATTGGTAATAGCCCACACATCGCTGTCGTCGTATGTCAAACTCTTACCCGTTTTGTATCGGATATTGGTAGAAGTTTCTCTGTCGCCCACTACTTTACTTGGTTTTTTTACATACACTGTTCCGTGATCGGTCGTGATTACCAATTTGAATCCGCTTTCTGCAGCTACTTTAATAATTTTCATTAAAGATGAGTTTTCAAACCAGTTTAAAGTTAATGATCTGAAAGTCTTATCATCACGAATCAGCTGATCAACGATATGATTGTCTGTTTTTGCGTGAGACAGGATATCGATGAAGTTGTAAACAATTACTAAAAGGTCATTGTTTTTGTGCTGATTAAAGTCGTCGTAGATTTTTCTTTCAAAATCGGCATTCAGAACTTTAAGATATTTCATTGATTTGGAGCCTAAACCGATTCTTTTCATCTGATCTTCAAGAAAATCGCGCTCGAATTCGTTTTTGTTTCCTTCTTCATTATCATTAAACCATTTGTCCGGGAAACGTTTTTCAATCTCGGAAGGCATTAAACCTGCAAAGAAAGAATTCCTTGCATACTGTGTTGCCGTAGGAAGAATACTGTAATAATAATCTTCTGAAACTTTATTGTAATATTTCGTGAACAACGGCTCAATCATTTTCCACTGATCATAACGAAGGTTGTCGATCATCAGCAAAAGCACTTTCTCTTTTTCTACTTCAGGCTTTACTTTTTCTTTGAAAAGGGTATGGCTCATGATCGGTTTTTCCGTGTTGTGCAGCCAGTCTTCGTAATTGTTTTCAATGAATTTTGCGAACTGAATATTCGCTTCCTCTTTCTGCGATTGAAGAAGATCTGCAAATTCATTGTCCGTTACTTTATCAAATTTAATTTCCCAGTTAAGGATTTTCTTATAATATTCAGCCCAATCCTGATAGCTTCTTAAATAAGACAATTCCATAGAAAGGTTTCTGAATTCCTGCTGGTATTGTAAAATCGTTTTCTGCTCAACAAGATTGTCCTGCTGAAGGTTTTTCTTTAGTGATAATAAGATCTGATTAGGATTTACCGGCTTCAGAATATAATCAGCGATCTGAGAACCGATGGCCTCTTCCATAATATGTTCTTCCTCACTTTTCGTCACCATTACTATTTTTAAAGAATTATCCTTGTCTTTAATCATAGGAATGGCTTCAAGCCCCGAAATTCCGGGCATATTCTCATCAATAAGTGTTAATGCGAATTTTTCAGAATCCATTAATTCCAATGCCTCATTCACGTTATTCACAGGGGTTATCTGGTAACCTTTTTTCTCTAAAAATACGATGTGAGGTTTAAGTAAATCTATTTCATCATCTATCCATAATATCTTTTCCGACATAATTTATTTTTTACATGGTTATAGTATCAAATTGCTGACCAATTCTTTCTAAAAACTGCCAAAATCAGCAAGTATAAAGTTAAATATTAGTTAAATGAAAACATAACGGAATATTCTTGTTTTTGTTTCATTTAATGACCGTTCTTTATGTAGTCCAAAGCTCTTTCCAGAACTTCATCTCTGCCTTCCCGAATTCCTTTTACAGAAGGCTTTATCATAATATCAGGAATAATCCCGATTCTCTGCGTCTCTTTTCCATCCGGATAATACGCGCCCAATCCTGTGAAACACGTTTCCAGATCAGCAATATTAAATCGGATAATATCGCCGTTGGCTCCCGCAGTATTGCTTCCAATCACCTTTGCTTTTGGATGTTGCTTAAACATCATTGTCGTCGTCTCGGCCTGGCTTTGCGTATTTTCATTCACGAGCACTACAACATTTCCTTTATAATAATCCGGGTTGTTTCTTCCGATACTGTTTTTTCGGCTATAAAATTTACTCAAATAATTTGTATCCGGAAAATTAAATTGATAATAAATCGTATTTTTTGGAAGCAACATCCTGCTCAAAGGCAAAATCGTCTGTTTTGGATAATTTCTTAAATCAAAAATAATAGATCCGGTTGATTTTAAAGTATTGTACATTTCATCCAGATCAGTCTTTTCAATAACGCCCATATTGACGTATCCTATTTTCTTTTCATCATCAATAAATTTCCATTTTTCAGGCTGCGTGGGTTTTTCGGAAATAATGTCTTTTAAAAGAAAAGTTTTTAGTTGTAAAGCTAAATTTTTCCCGTCTCTTTCGATTTTAAGTTGGATTGAATCGCCGTTGGTCATTAAAAAGAGGTTTTTCGCTTTTTTAATTTTTCCCCACGAATTGGAAGCGGGAATATATTTTCCAAAGGCATTCACCTTTTGCGGAATGGTCAGTCCGTTAATGTCATAAATAATATCTCCAACTTTTAAAGGATTTTCTTCGTTAAATGTTGTAGAATTGATTTTTGTAATCACCAATTTTCCCTCCGCATAAGAATATTCTACCGGAATACTTTTTCTTCCGTATTGGTTTAAGCTAATTAATCTTGAAAACAAAAAAGCGTGTGAATCATCAATTTTTGTCACCAATTCTGCCAAAGTCAGTTGATAATTTTCATCATTGGTAATGGCGACAAACTTGGGAATCATTTCCGTTAAAACATCGTTCCAGTTTTGATCGGTTCCGTATTTGTAAGGAAAAAAATACTCTACATAATTCCAATATCTGAACAATTCGAAAAGGCTGATCTGTTTTGAAGTAAATTTTGAACCGTAGGAATTTTCATTCCTGAAATAAACTTTTCTTCCCCCTTTTCCGAAATAATGATTTTCCCCTAGATTTCTATTGTTTTGAATAAATTGTAATTTTTGAATCACATTTGGAGTAAAAATCTCCTGATTATTAATCCAGTTCAAATCGAAATTTTTCAGGAAAAAGATTTTGTTATCTTCTTTCAAACATTCTTTACATTCATCTACTTTTCCCAGACTTTCAAGCCAGTTAGAATATAATTCATTTAATTGATTTTTATCGTTAATATTTTCAAGTTCACTGATTTTTTGAAACAACTGCTGATCCCAATTGAAGTTTCCTTTGGCAACATTCGGATGATAATATTTTAAAAATCCCCAGACTTTGCAGAGCGATTCCAGTTTTTGAGTCTCAGATAAGGCCTGTGCCGAAAAATGTAAGCTGAAAAATAATATGATAAAGATTGAGAATTTTCTCATTAAAAGATATTCGAATTTGTATCAAAGATAATTTTTAAACACAGATAACACAAATATTTTCACGAATGACGCGATTCATAAAGATAAGTTTGGGCTAAAGCCCGTTCCTATTGATAGAAGCTAATTAATCAAGAAAATTTGCATACAGCCTCTGCTGAGTGAAACGCCTTTGCGAACGAAAAATATACATGGCAATTTAAAGAAAATCTTTGCGGACTTTGCGTTAAAATAAATATTCATGAAAACCATATCCGTGCTATTTGTGAAAATATTTGTGTTATCTGTGTTTAAATCAAAAAATGTTTAATAAAAATTAATCATCCCTAAAATTTAAAATCCATAAATTTGTCTATTAATTGACGTTTCAATGCAGAATAAGCTAAAAATCATCAACGATCCCGTTCACGGATTTATCAAAATTCCACATGAAATTTTATTCGATATCATCGAGCATCCTTACTTCCAGAGACTGAGAAGAATAGGGCAGACCGGACTTTTGAATCTGATTTTTCCCGGGGCGACGCACACGAGGTTTCATCATGCTTTGGGAGCGATGCATCTGATGTTTACGGCTTTGGAAACATTGAAACAAAAAGGCGTAAAAATTTCCGAAGAAGAAGAAAAAGGAGCGATGTTGGCTATTTTAATGCATGATATTGGTCATGGTCCGTTTTCTCATGCATTGGAAAGTATGCTGATGGATGATTGGCATCATGAAAATCTTTCGTTGTTATTAATGAACAGGTTGAACGATCAATTTAAAGGAGAGCTTTCCGTTGCGATTGAAATGTTTCAAGGGAAATATCATAGAAAATTTTTCAATCAGTTGATTTCTTCTCAATTAGATGTCGACAGGCTTGATTATTTAAAGCGAGACAGCTTTTTCACAGGAGTTTCTGAAGGAAGTATCAATACACAGCGAATTATTTCCATGATGAATGTTTGCGAAGAAGGAGAGCTGGTGATCGATGCAAAAGGAGTTTATTCTATTGAAAACTTCCTGACAGCCAGGATGTTTATGTACTGGCAGGTGTATTATCACAAAACTTCGGCGTTGGCAGAATTTCTTTTGGTAAAGATCTTAGAAAGGGCAAAACATCTTGTTTCTCTCGGGGTTGATCTTCCGGCGACAGAGAATCTTAAATATTTTTTATACCGCGGAAAAAGTGCGGCGACGGATGAAGATGTGGAAAGATTTACCCAGCTTGATGATAACGACGTGATTCAGGCGATGAAAAACTGGCAGAATTCTGATGATTTTGTATTGTCTTACTGGTGCAGATGTGTCACTCAGAGAAACCTTCCGAAAACGATTATTTCTTCCCATTCTTTTGATCCCCAATTCATTGAGGAAAAAATAAAAAAAACCAACGAATATTTCGGAATTGATAATGGCAGTGAATTGGTGCATGAAATTAAAAGAAAACTCCTGCCGTACAATACGGAAAAGCAGCCCATTTATTTGCTTCAGAAGAGCGGCGAAAAAATACGGCTGGAGGACTCGCAAGACCAGCTTTTATCAGGATTAATGGTGAATAAGACCACGAGATTTATTTTAACCTTTCCGAGAGATATTTCACACACAATTTCTTAAAGTATATTAAAATTTACGATCCGAAAACCAAAAAATGTTTGCGAATTATAGAAATTCTTATCTTTGCAGAATATGGAATTTACAGCTTCGCAAATTGCAAGTTTTATTGACGGAAAAATAATAGGTGACGGAGAGGCACTTATTACTGGTGTTTCGCCTATTGAGAGCGGGGAAACAGGACATCTTTCTTTTATAGCACAAGATCGGTTTTCTCATTATCTGGACACCTCAAAATGTTCCGTTATCATTGTCTCGGAAAAGCTTTTAGCTAAAGAAAATTACAATCCTACTATAATTGCCGTAAAAGATGCCTATCTTTCGTTCCAGGTTTTAATGAATCTGTATCAGGAAATGCAGGGCAGAAAAGAGGGAATCGAAGACGGTTCTTCTATTCATGAAACTGCAGTGATTGGTGATAAAGTATATATCGGAGCATTTACCTATGTTTCTGAAAAGGCTAAAATCGGGGAAGGAACACAGATCTATCCGCAGGTTTACATCGGAAAAGGCGTAAAGGTTGGAAAAAACTGCAAGATCGACAGCGGAGCAAGAATCTATGATTACTGCATTATTGGTGACAATTGTGTGATTCATTCCAACACGGTTGTTGGGGGAGACGGATTTGGATTTCAGCCGACTGCAGATGGATTTAAAAAAATTCCTCAATTAGGAAATGTGATCATTGAAGATGATGTGGAAATTGGTTCCAATTGCAGTATCGACAGAGCTACCATCGGTTCTACGGTCATCGGAAAAGGAACTAAAATTGATAATCTGATCCAGATTGCACACAACGTGAAAATCGGTCAGAATAATGTAATTGCGGCTCAGGCGGGAATTGCAGGTTCCACAACGATTGGAGACTGGAACCAGATCGGAGGTCAGGTCGGTGTTGTAGGTCACATCAAAATTGGAAATCAGGTAAGAATTCAGGCTCAGAGCGGGGTGAATTCGAGCGTTAATGATAAAGAGACATTGTACGGTTCACCGGCAATCAGCTACAATGACTATCTTAGAAACTATGTTCATTTCAGAAATTTTACTGAAATTGTTAATAGAATAAATAATCTTGAGAATAACTCAAAAGATAAAACTAATGAGTGATATGCAAAAAACACTTCAGCAAGAAGTGACACTTTCCGGAATCGGACTTCACACAGGTAAAGAAGTAAAACTTACCATCAAACCTGCTAAAGAAAATACAGGTTTTGTTTTCGTAAGAACAGATCTAGAGGGGCATCCTCAGGTCGAAGCTGATGTTAATTATGTTGTAGCAACAGAAAGAGGAACGACATTAGAAAAATTAGGAGTAAAAATCACGACTTGTGAGCACCTTTTGGCGGCCTTGGTAGGATGTGATGTAGACAACGCCATGCTTGAAATGGACGCTTCCGAACCTCCGATTTTAGACGGATCTTCAAAATATTTTGTAGAAGCAATCGAAAGTGTAGGAGTAGTAGAACAGGGTATTGCCAGAGAATACTTGGTTATAAAAGAAGTTCTTACCTACAACGACCCTGCTACAGGATCAGAAATTACAATTATTCCTTCAGATACATACGAAATTACAACAATGGTAGATTTTGGAACCAAAGTGTTGGGTACCCAGAATGCTACTCTTAAAAATATTTCAGAGTTTAAAGAAGAAATTTCATCTGCAAGAACGTTCAGTTTCCTGCACGAATTGGAAATGCTTTTAGATCACGGTTTGATCAAAGGTGGAGATATTTCCAACGCTATTGTTTATGTAGATAAGGATCTTACACCTGATACTACAGAAAAACTGAAGAAAGCTTTTGGAAAAGACAATGTGTCTATCAGACCCAACGGAATTCTTGATAACTTGAACTTAAACTATCCTAATGAAGCTGCAAGACACAAATTACTTGACGTGATCGGTGATTTAGCTTTGGCAGGAGTGAAAATAAAAGGTAAAGTAATTGCCAACAAGCCAGGACATTATGTAAATACTCAGTTTGCGAAAAAACTGAATCGCCAGTGGAAATTGCAGAAAAAGAAAAACGTTCCTGATTTTGATTTAACCAAAGAACCGGTTTTCGACATCAACGGAATCATGAAGCTGATGCCTCACAGACCGCCGTTTTTGTTAATTGATAAAATTCTTGAGCTTTCAGATTCTCATGTTGTAGGGCTTAAAAATGTTACCATGAACGAGCCTTTCTTCGTTGGACATTTCCCGAAAGAGCCTGTAATGCCGGGAGTTTTACAAGTGGAAGCATTGGCACAGACAGGAGGAATCCTTGTATTGGCGAGTGTTCCGGATCCTGAAAATTACTCTACTTATTTCATTAAAATTGATAAGGTAAAATTCAAGAGAAAAGTAGTTCCGGGAGATACTATTATTTTCAAAATTGAATTGATCGAGCCGATCAGAAGAGGGATCGTTCACATGCAGGGATACGGATATGTGGGAGATACTGTGGCGGTAGAAGCAGAATTAATGGCTCAAGTTGCAAAAAATAAAGTTGATTAAATGATTCATCAATTAGCAGCCGTAGATAAACGTGCGAAAATCAGCAAAAATGTAATCGTAGAACCTTTTACTACCATTGCAGGAGATGTGGAAATCGGAGAAGGAACTTGGATCGGCCCCAATGTTACCATCATGGATGGAGCCAGAATTGGTAAAAATTGCAGAATTTTTCCGGGTACCGTTATTTCAGCGATTCCGCAGGATTTGAAATTCGATGGTGAAGATACTCAGGTAATTATCGGTGACGATACCACAATCAGAGAATGTGTGACGGTAAACAGAGGAACGAAAGCTCTAGGGTATACGAAAATCGGTAAAAACTGCCTGATTATGGCGACTTCACATATTGCACACGACTGTGTCATCGGAGATCACGTTATCATCGTAAACGGTTGTGGTATTGCAGGACACGTAGAAATAGGTGATTATACTGTAATGGGAGGTTTATCGGCTGTGCACCAGTTTGGTAAAATCGGGAAGCATGTGATGATTTCCGGTGGAACTTTGGTGAGAAAAGATATTCCGCCTTATGTAAAGGTAGCAAGAGAACCTATGTCTTACGCAGGAATTAACTCGGTAGGATTGAGAAGAAGAGGCTTTACCAACGAAAAAATCTTTGAAATTCAAAAAATTTACAGAGCGATTTTCCAGATGAAGATGAATGTTTCTCAGGCAATTTCCCACATCGAAAAGGAAATGCTTCCTACTGCGGAAAGAGACGAAATTCTTCAGTTTATCCAAAACTCTCCGAGAGGTATCGTAAAAGGATACGGAACCGGAAAAGAATAATTAATATCATCACAAATGAAAAGTTTAATCTTACTACTCATGCTTTCTGTTACATCTTTACTGTTTGGACAGCAAATGGAAGGATTAAAAACTGAAAAAACAACCAAAACTTCAATCATGGAAAGAAAACTTCCTGAGAAGTCTAATGATAGTATTGCTAAAAATAATTTAAATGATATTCTGAAACAGCAGAATACTTCTACATCTATTTTTGGGACTGCCAATCAGTACAATTCTGAGGTTCAGATGAATGTAAACAAATTACAGAATAATGTAAATACGTTTAACAATAATACATTCAACAGAATGATGCCTCAGGGGCAGGGAATACAGTTTAATAAAAGAAAATAAATACATACAAAATTAATGGCAACAAGTAACGATATCAGAAAAGGTCTGTGCATTGAGTACAGTAATGATATTTTTAAAGTAATTGAGTTCCTTCACGTAAAACCAGGGAAAGGTCCTGCTTTCGTAAGAACAAAATTAAAATCTGTAACGAACGGAAAAGTAATCGACAATACATTCTCTGCTGGTCACAAAATCGACGAGGTAAAAGTTATCACTAGAAAATATCAGTATCTTTATGATGATGAGAATGGTTTCCACTTCATGAATAATGACGACTTCTCTCAATTATATTTAAATAAAGAAATGATCGAAAACTCTAATCTGATGAAAGCAGGTGAAGAAGTAACGATCATCTTGAAGGAAGCTGATGAGACTCCGCTTTCTGCAGAATTACCACAGTCTGTTTATTTAGAAGTTGTAGAAGCTGATCCGGGAGTAAAAGGGAACACGGCTACCAACGCTCTTAAAAACGCTATCGTTGAAACAGGAGCAAGAGTAATGGTTCCTTTGTTCATCGAGCCGGGAGACAAAATCAAAGTAAGCACTGAAGACGGTTCTTACCTGGAAAGAGTAAAAGAATAATTATTCAAAATAATAGGAAGCTGGAAGTATAACAACTTTCAGCTTTCATTTTTTATGGCAGCTATTGTAGTTTATCCTGAGCTTGTCGAAGTTCTCATAAACTGGCTGCGATTTTAAGTTGAAAAAACAGAACCTTGTCAAGGTTTTAAACCTTGACAAGGTTGATAAATTTAAACATCATTTAAAACATATGACGTTTCATCAGCCACAAAAACTGAAAACTATTGCAGATCTTATCGGGGCAAAATTCATTGGTTCAGAAGATTTTGAAGTCTTGGGAACTAATGAAATCCACATGGTAAGACCCGGAGATATAGTTTTTGTAAATCATCCGAAATATTACGATAAGGCTTTAAATTCTGCGGCTACCATTATTTTAATTGATAAAGAAGTGGAATGTCCGGAAGGAAAAGCACTTTTGGTTTCTGATGATCCTTTCAGGGATTTTAATAAAATTAATACTCATTTCACCAGAATATACAACTTCACGGAAGAGCTTCACGACGCTGAAATTGGTGAAGGAACAAAAATTCATCATTCTGCAGTGATCGGCAACAACGTGAAAATCGGAAAAAATACCCTGATCTTCCCGAATGTTGTGATTGGCGACCGAACGGTGATCGGAGATAATGTGATCATCCAGGCGAATACTGTATTGGGTGGCGACGCTTTTTATTACAGAAAAGTAAATGGAAATTTCGACCGTTTAATTTCTGTGGGAAACGTTGTGATCGAAAACAATGTAGAAATCGGAAACGGATGTACGATCGACAGGGGAGTTACAGATTCTACTGTCATCGGCGAAGGCTCTGTTTTGGATAATCAGATTCAGATTGGGCATGACACGGTGATCGGTAAAAAATGTCTGATTGCTTCTCAGGTGGGAATCGCAGGATGTTGCGTGATCGGTGATGAAGTGACTTTGTGGGGGCAGGTTGGTATCGCTTCCGGCAACAAAATAGAGGGAGGATCCGTCATTTTAGGAAAAACAGGCGTCAACAGAGACCTTGAAAAAGGAACCTACATCGGTATGTTTGCGGAAGATTTTAAAACATATCTGAAGAAAGAAGTAAAACTGAGAAATCTCAAATAAACAAATTGAAAGTTTTATCTTAAATCAAAGAAAAATAAGTAAATTTGTGAGCATTAATAAATTAAAAAAATAAATTAAAATTAAAATAAAATGTCAATTTTAGTAAACAAAGATTCTAAAGTAATTGTACAAGGATTTACAGGGAACGAAGGGACTTTCCACGCTGGCCAGATGATCGAATACGGAACAAACGTAGTAGGTGGTGTTACTCCGGGAAAAGGAGGTAGCGAGCACCTTGGGAAGCCTGTATTCAATACTGTAGCTGATGCTGTTGCAAAAGCCGGAGCAAACGTGAGTATCATTTTCGTACCACCTGCATTTGCTGCGGATGCTATTATGGAAGCTGCGGAGGCAGGTATCAAAGTTATCGTATGTATTACTGAAGGTATTCCTGTAGCAGATATGGTAAAAGTAAAATCTTACATCGCTGACAGAGACTGCAGATTGATCGGTCCGAACTGCCCTGGAATCATTACTTCTGAAGAAGCTAAAATTGGTATTATGCCAGGTTTCGTTTTCAAAAAAGGTAAAGTAGGTATCGTTTCAAAATCTGGTACACTTACTTACGAAGCTGCTGACCAGGTAGTAAGAGCTGGTTATGGTATTTCTACAGCAATCGGTATCGGTGGTGATCCAATCATCGGAACTACAACTAGAGAAGCATTAGAATTATTCATCAACGATCCCGAAACTGAAGCAGTTGTAATGATCGGTGAGATCGGTGGTGGTCTTGAAGCGGAAGCAGCAAGATGGTACAAAGCTAGTGGTTCTACAAAACCTGTGGTAGGGTTTATCGCAGGACAAACGGCTCCTAAAGGTAGAACAATGGGACACGCTGGTGCGATCGTAGGTGGTGCAGAAGATACAGCTCAGGCAAAAATGGAGATCATGAGAGAAAACGGAATCAACGTTGTAGATTCTCCGGCTGATATCGGTGCAACAGTTGCAAAAATATTAGGATAACATAAAACATAACGATATGAAAAAATTTTTATTAGCCTCTGCATTGGCCTTTTCTACTTTGTCATTCGCTCAGATTGATCTTAAAAGTACAAGATTTGGTGTTTCTGTAGGAGGTAACTATTCAGGTGTAAAAAACGCTCACAATCCTTCTGGGAAAAGATTTGCCGTTCAGGCTGGAGTTTTGGCTTTAATCCCTTTGGGTAAATCAAATCAATTCTTCCTTCAACCAGAAGTTCAATATTTTGGAGCTGGAGAAACCGGAAAGAACAAAGATGCTAAAGGAGTTGATGGCTATGATGCTGTTTACGCTAATAATTATCTGAGTGTTCCGATCAACTTTAAAGCTTATTTTTCTGAGGCAGAATCTGAGTTTTTTGGAGTTATAGGTCCTAGATTTAATTTCTTATTAAATCAGAAAGTGAAAAACGCTCCTATATCAAGACCGTATTACGATCCTGATTATGAAGTTCCGGGCAATCCGCAATTGAACGGAAAAGCAAGCAGCTTCAATTTTGGAGTTGGTCTGGGAGTAGGGTATAGCTACAAGAGACAGCTGGAACTTACGGCAAGATATGATTTTGGTCTTTCAGATACTTATCCGGGACTTAAACATGAGCCGAAAGGATCTGACAAAAGTAAGTCTGAACAAGTGCTTAGCTTGAGCTTAAGTTACATCTTTAAATAGAATAAGAATTTATTTCATTTAAAACATAAAAACTCCCGAAACTTAGTTTCGGGAGTTTTGTTTTTTATAATTAATTTTAATGAAGATAGAGATTCTTTTTCTCTGTGCTCACGAGTAAGAGCCTTTGCTGAGTGAAACGCCTTTGCGAACTTAAAAACAGATAGTAGTCCAAAAAATCTTGGCGACCTTATCCCTTAATCCACTTCCAGATTTCCTTCAAGGTAGCCTTATTTCCATACATCAAAATTCCCACCCGGTAAATTTTTCCGGCTAAAAAAATCATGAAAATAGTCGTTCCCAAAAGCAATGCAATCGACAGAGCAATCTGCCAAGCCGGAACTCCAAAAGGAATTCTCGCAATCATCGCAACAGGCGAGGTAAATGGAATGATAGACAGCCAGAAACCAAGCGGTCCGTCCGGATTATTCATCAAAGAAAAACTTCCATACATTCCCAAAGTCAGTGGTAAAATAGCAAATAAGGTGAATTGCTGTGTTTCCGTTTCATTATCCACAGCAGATCCGATTGCGGCGTAAATTGAGCTGTAAAAGATATATCCCAACAGGAAAAACACGATAAATACAAAGATAATTAAAGGAAAATTGAGTTCTAATAAACTATGGGAAACCTGAGTTGCGATCTGGGCGATATCAAATTTGCTCGCCAGTTCTTCGTTTCCCCCCGGAATATTTTTTTGCAAAGAAAATCCGGTATTGAGAACCAAAGCTCCGATCACAGACATCGTAATCCAGATAAGAAACTGGGTCAAAGCGACCATCGTTACGCCTAAAATTTTACCCATCATTAGCTCAAAAGGTTTTACAGAAGAGATGATAATTTCCACCACACGGTTGTTTTTTTCTTCCAAAACGCTTCGCATCACCCTTACACCGTAAATGATGATAAACATGAAAGTTACGTACATCAAAAGAATACTCAGTCCGCTTTTCACCCCAAAAGCAAGGTCAGAATCTTCTTTGTTGTTTTCGGAAACGTTGATGGTTTTTAAAGTAAAACTTTTATCGAGATTGATGAGTTGTGTTTCGGCAATGCCCAACTGTTTGATCTTTTCTTTTTTGATCACATCAGTGATGTCGGAAACGATTTTTTGCTTGGTATCAAAACCGATTTTACTGTTGATGATAAGTCTTGTATTTTGCTGTAAATCATCAAAATTCCGGTTTTTTAATTCCGGTAAAATTAAAATTCCATCCAATGATTCATTGTCTTTCAGATTATTGATTTTTGACTTTTCATCGGCTGCGGAAACAAAAACATAATTAAGCTGGTCATCAGATTTTAATTGATTTTTAAATAATCCGCTTTTATCCACCACTTCAATGATGTTGTGGGATTCATTAGCTTTAAACATTAAACCGATAACCGCCCCGAAAGCCACCAATAAAACCGGAGCCAGAAGCGTTAATATAATGAAGGATTTTTTCTTAACCTGCGTAAGAAATTCTCTTTTGGTAATTAAAAAAATGTTGTTCATAATTAAGAATTGTTGCTTACGGCATTGATAAACACTTCATTCATACTCGGAATTCTTTCGTCGAATGATCTCACTTTTCCTACATGTACAAGATCCAGAAGGATGTGGTTCTGGTCGGCTTCGTTTTTCAAATCAAAGGAAACCAGGTTGTTTTGATGGGATAAATTAAAAATTTCATACTTATTTTTAAAACCTTCCAGCTGAGAATCATTTACTTCAGAAAGGGTAATTCCGAAAATATTTTTCTTAAATTTTTCTCTTACGTCAAAAACTCTTCCATCGATAATCTTTTTAGAATTATTAATTAAAGCGACATAATCACACATTTCCTCCACACTTTCCATTCTGTGGGTGGAAAGGATGATCGTAGTTCCGTTATTTTTAAGTTCAATGATTTGATCTTTAATTAAGTTGGCATTTACCGGATCAAAACCTGAAAACGGCTCATCAAGGATCAATAAATGCGGTCTGTGAAGAACAGTTACTACAAACTGGATCTTCTGAGCCATCCCTTTTGAAAGTTCAGACAGTTTTTTCTTCCACCATTGGTCGATGTGAAGTTTGTCAAACCATTTTTTGGCTTCGTTCAGAGCATCATTTTTACTCATGCCCTTCAGTTCTCCGAAATAAAGAAGCTGGTCACCCACGGTCATATTTTTATAAAGCCCCCGTTCTTCAGGCATATAACCAATGTCTTTAATATGATGAGGATTAAGCTTCTGTCCGTTGATCTGTACTTCTCCGGAATCTGCTTGAGTAATCTGGTTGATGATACGGATGAAAGAAGTTTTTCCGGCTCCGTTCGGGCCTAAAAGACCATATACGCTGCCTTTTGGAACATGGATGCTGAAATCATCCAAAGCTACTTTTTTACCGGCATTGTAGGTCTTTCTAATATGTTCTGCTTTTAGCATTAATTTGTTTTTACTTATTAGTATCAAAAAGTTCCGAAAGTTACGGAATTATTAAAACAGATTAAGCCTAAAAGAAAAAATCCTGATGATTATCAGGATTTAAATTATTGTTTTACGATCTGGGTAACTTTCATTGTATTGTCGCTCAAAATATAGCGAATCAAATATTTTCCGGGTTTTAATTTTTCTATATTGATCTCCCCCGAATTCATATTTACCGAGTAACTCGCAACTTGCGTTCCCAGAATTGAATAAAAAATCACACTTTTGATTCTTAAGTTAGAATCTTTTGCCTTAATGATAAGGAAATCCTTCGCAGGATTTGGATAGGCAACAAGCACCCCATCGTCAGATTTCTGACTAAAGGAACTAGGTTCCTTTATCTGAGCTTTCATATTGTTGGAAAACCCAACAAAAGCGCCTAAAAAGATAAATAAAAGTAAAAGTTTTTTCATCAAATTATAATTTCTCAAGTATTTAAAAACAAAAATAAAAAATTCTACAATCTCTTGCAATAGTTTTTTGTAGAACTTGTAGTAAATTTGTATTAAATTTTATTCAAAAAGTATTCCAAAAATGATACATTCAAGAAATAGAAGGCTGAGAGTAAACGAATCTCTAAGAAGTATGGTAAGAGAATGCACCCTTACAACCAATGATTTTGTAATGCCGATCTTCGTAATGGAGGGCGAAAACAAGCAGGAACCGATCCCGTCGATGCCGGGAATTTTCAGGAGAAGCATAGATCTGACGGTAAAGGAGTGCAAGGAATTATTTTCTTTGGGTGTAAAATCTGTCAATTTGTACATGAAAGTTTCGGAACATCTGAAAGATAACACAGGAAAAGAAGCCTGGAACAAAAACGGATTGATGCAGAATACGATCAGGGCAATTAAAGATGCCGTGCCGAAAATGGTGGTAATGCCTGATGTTGCTTTAGACCCTTATTCAATCTACGGTCACGATGGTATTATCGAAAACGGAAAAATCGTAAATGATGCCACCAACGATGCTTTGGCAAGAATGTCTGTATCTCATGCAGAAGCCGGGGCTGACATTGTGGCACCAAGTGATATGATGGATGGAAGGGTTCAGGTAATTCGTGAGGCATTGGAAGAAAGCGGGTTCACGGATGTCGGAATTTTGAGCTATGCGGCAAAATATGCAAGTTCTTTTTACGGACCTTTCAGAAGTGCTCTAGACAGTGCTCCGAAAGACAATATGGAAATTCCGAAAGATAAAAAAACATATCAGATGGATTTTCACAATTCACGGGAAGCATTAAATGAAGTTTTCAAAGATATTGAAGAAGGTGCCGATATCATCATGATCAAACCGGGACTTCCGTATCTGGATATCGTTTCCAAAGTACGTGAAGCGATTGATCTTCCGATCGCAGTTTACAACGTGAGCGGAGAATATGCCATGGTAAAAGCAGCTGCACAAAACGGCTGGCTGGATAATGACAAAACAATTATCGAGAGCTTAACTTGCTTTAAAAGAGCCGGAGCAGATATGATTTTTACCTATTTCGCGAAAGAAGCAGCGATTCTTTTAAACAAATAGAAATTTTTCATCAATAGGAACGGGCTTTATCCCGTTTAATAAAAAAATAGAAATTCAATTGGCTTTAGCCAAAACCTAAAATAAACCATAATCGCTTGGTTTAAAAACAAGTTTGGCTAAAGCCTTTTAAAAATGTGTAATCGACAAAGCGGGCTAAAGTCCCCTCTATTGATTGATTTTTGAAGAAATTTTAAGAAATATCAAAATCCTTTCCCTTCGTAAATTTTGCGGCAAAAGGCGACTGATTTCCGGTATATTTCAAAATAAAATTCTTTTTTGTATCAGTGTCTACATTAGCCTGAACCTCTACATTCTGAGTCTGAAAACTTACCTCCAGATCAACTCCCGATTCTTTTTCCAGATTGATTTCTACACTTTCTGCATAGAACAGGGAAGTGCTTAAAAAATTAAACTTAATATTTTTTCGGTACGTTTTCGATTCGTTTTGGGTAAACTCTGAAAAGTTTCTCAAAATTTCAATTCCCGGCGAATCGATGTTTGTAATTCTGGATTTTGTCACACCATTTACTCTCACCGAAAAATCTTTAGCATTTTTAATATCACCATTCACCCCGATATTGAAAAGTGAAGGAAGTGAAAGTCCATACTCGATCATGCTGTCTTTTGTAAACTCAAAATCAGGAATAAGGGCAGGGAATTTCTGAACATTTATTAATTGATTTTTAACCATGTTCAGCTGGTCTCCCGAAAATAAATAACCGATCAGATTGTTATTGGTCGTTCTCCAGTTTCTCCCGTTCCATTCATAGATTTCGCAAAGAAGAGTATCTGTGGAAGAATGAGGCAGAAGATCCATATCCTGCCATTTGAAAACTTCCTTTGCATAAGGTCTTCGGTTGGCAATATCTATTCCAAGGTCTAGAGCTAAAAGTTCGGTCAGCTGCTGATTATTTTCCATATTAATTTTAAGATTTGATTGAATTGATAAAATTATGGAAATAATACAAAAATATGAAAGATTAAATTAAATCTTACAACCAGCCTTTTTTACCATAGACATAGGTGTCATCAAATTGCTTATCGCTCATAAACAGATATAAAATCCCTTCAATAAACGGAATAACAGAAGCCACCCCGAAAGTAACGACGTTCAAAACAAGCTGAAGTTAAATAAGATATTAAAATTTCATAAAACTTTTCCCCACAAACCTTAATCTAAAAATTGAATTCAAAAAAACTTTATCTTTGCCTCTATGATTTTACGCGGAGAAAACTTAATCAAAGAATACGGTCCTAAAAAAGTTGTAAAAGGCGTTTCTGTACAGGTTCAGCAGGGAGAAATTGTTGGTTTGCTTGGTCCGAACGGAGCAGGAAAAACCACTTCGTTTTACATGATTGTTGGTTTGGTTAAGCCTACTTCAGGGAAAATTTTCCTGGACAAACAGGAGATCACTACCGATGCGATGTACCGCAGAGCTCAGAAAGGTATCGGGTATCTGGCTCAGGAAGCGTCCGTTTTCCGAAAACTTTCCGTGGAAGAAAATATTATGGGAGTTTTACAATTAACAAAGCTTTCAAAACGCGAACAACAGATCAAATGTGACGAACTGATCGAAGAATTCTCATTACAGCACGTCCGCAAAAACAGAGGAGATCTTTTATCCGGAGGGGAAAGACGTAGAACGGAAATTGCACGCTGTCTGGCAACAAGCCCGAACTTTATCCTTTTGGATGAGCCTTTTGCCGGAGTAGACCCGATTGCTGTTGAAGATATCCAGAAAATCATCAGAAGCTTGGTAGATAAAAACATCGGAATTCTTATTACCGATCACAACGTTCAGCAGACTTTAGCGATCACCAATAAAACCTACATCATGTTTGAGGGCCGAATTCTGAAAGAAGGTCTTCCGGAAGATCTGGCGAACGATCCACAGGTAAGAGAGGCGTATCTAGGTGATAACTTCGTGTATCAGAGTATTTTAGATAAGCCAAAAAAGAAAAAATACGCGTACAATATCTGGGCAGGAAATTTCGACTCAAAATCTCATTTTCAGGGTTTTGTAGATGAAAATTTTGCACAGTTTGATGATTTGAGACTGATGCATGGTTTTGAAGATATTAGTTTTGCATCATTGGCAAACTCTGAAATCGAACATATTTTCAATGATGTGGTTGATAAAAATGCGAATAATTCTTTTATATTTCAGAAAAAGGAAATCAATTCACAATATTCTCTAGAACAGGCAGAAGCTGAGTCTAAAGCAGCAAGCAAACAAGAGTTGCATTATCTTACGACTTATCTTTACGAAGGATAAAATTAATTAAAAGCAAATATTTGCTGAAAAATATAATAAAACGTACCTTTTTCTCTTGTAAAACGGTACGTTTTTTAGTTAAAATAATTCCTATGGCAAAACCTTTTAACAGAACAGTCACTTTATTTGGGATTTACAAACAGTTGGTTCCATTTATAAGACCTTATCGTTTAATGATTTACGGGACGTTGTTCCTTACGTTTTTAGGAGCTCTTGCCGCACAGGTCAATCCATTGGTTTTGAAATATACCGTAGATGAGGTGACGAAACTGACCCTTCTTCCACATCCGATGTCGGAAGGAATTCATGTATTGGTGCTGATTTCGGTGATTTTGTTAGGAAAAGAATTATTAAATATTTTCATCAATTTCGGACAAAAATTTTACGGCGAAAAAATTAGAATTAATGTAAGTTCTGTCTTGGCACAATCAGCCATTGATAAGATTTTAACGTACAGAGTGGCATATTTTAATGATGAAAACCACGAATCGGGAAAATTGCAGATCAGGATCGACAGAGGGATTGAAAGTCTGACAAGACTGGTTCAGAATTTTTTCATTGATATGCTTCCGTTGTTTTCAAATGCAATTATTGCATTGATTATCATGTATTTGCAAAATATATATGTCGGGATCGTTTCTACGATTATTGTTCCTATTTATTTTTATATCAGCTCTTTACAGGCTAAAAAATTAAGTGGAGTCCGTCGCCAGCTGAGAAATCAGCGGGAGCAGAAAACTTCGGGATTGTTGAATTTAATTAATTCGATAATGGTAATAAAAAGTTTTGTCCGTGAAAAATTTGAAGGAAAAAAGCAATACGATTTGCAGATGCAGTTGATGGAAAGCCAGATGTTTACCCGAAAAACGAATTTTATTTATGACGGCTTAAAAACTTTTATCGAACAGTTTGGTGTTGTTTTAATTATTTTATTGACGGTTTATCTGGTACTCGATCAGCAAATGACAATCGGCGCAATCATGCTTCACATCATGCTTTTCAACAATGTTTCGGCACCGATTCGGCAGCTGCACAGAATTTATGATGATATGAATGATGCGATGATTTATGCGGAAGGATATTTCGATATTTTAAATGCAGACGATGAAAAAGAACCCAACGGAAATTTTGTAGAAAAAGACATCAAAGGAAATTTTGAATTAAAAAATATCAACTTCACCTATCCGAACGGAACGCAGGCTTTGCACGATGTTTCCATGACCATTGAAAACGGGAAAACAACGGCTTTGGTAGGACTGAGCGGTGCGGGAAAATCAACGGTGATCAATCTTTTATGTAAATTTTATCTTCCGGATTCCGGTGAAATAGTATTGGACCATGTTAATTTAAATGATTTTAATAATACTTTTCTCCGCGATGATCTTGGTTTGGTGCTTCAAAAAAATCACATTTTTCAGGGAAGCATCGAAGACAATATCCGCTACGGAAATATGAATGCAACTTTTGCAGAAATTGAAGAAGCTGCCAAAAAAGCCTATCTCCACGAGCAGATTTTAGATTTACCGGATCAATATCAGCATGATGCTACGCAGCTTTCGGGAGGTCAGCAGCAGAGAATTGCCATTGCAAGATTGTTCCTTAAAGATCCGCCGATTATTTTTCTGGATGAGCCGACCGCCAGTCTGGACGCCATTGCTACGGAGCAGATTAAAAACTCTTTAGATGCGATAAAAGAAGGAAGAACGGTGATTATTATTTCACATTCTCTGTCGCAGATTTTGGATTCGGATAAAATTTATGTGATGAAAAAAGGCAGAGTTGTAGAAAGTGGAACTCACGATGAATTGGTGCAAATCAACGGAACATACAGGGAAATTTTTGATGCTTCGGCGAGGAGTTTAAATTTGGATAAATTGGTGAATAGTTTTAAAGATAATTAAATAAAATGTAGCAATTTAGCGGTATAGCAATATAACAATATAACAATATAACAATATAACAATTTTATTAAACAAGCAACTATCAACAAGCAACCTTCAACGAATAAATGAACGATCATTATTTAAAAAAACTCGACCGAGTCACCGCCATTCTTACTCAACTGCAATCGAAACCGATTGTACGGGCGCAGGATCTGGCGCAAAAATTTGAGGTAAGTGTGCGTACGATTTACCGTGATGTAAAAACATTGGAAAATGCTGGAATTCCGATTGTTGGTGAGGCCGGAAGCGGATATTCTTTGATGGATGGTTATAAACTTCCACCGGTCATGTTTACGAAGGAAGAAGTATTGAGTTTCATTACTGCAGAAAAATTGATGCAGAAATTTTTACATCAAAGTTTGGGAAATCATTACCAGACTGCCATGGAAAAGGTGCGTTCCGTATTAAAATATTCAGATAAAAATTTAATTGAAAATATCGAAAAACAGATTGATGTTTACAATTATCACCCGAAAACCGAAGATAATATAAAAAATGTCATTCCGATTATCCTGGAAAGTATTGCTGAAAAGAAGCAGCTGACAATGGAATACAAAACCATGGATTCCAAAATTTCTACGAGAACCATCGAAGCCGTCGGCGTTTTTTTTGAATTTAATTATTGGTATATCATGGCTTTTTGTACGTTGAGGAATGATTTCAGACAATTCAGGGTCGATAGGATTTTACAGATTTTCAAAACGCAGAATCCTTTTTTACAGGAGTACGGACAAATCAATGATTACAGGAAAAGCGGAAATGGAAATAAAACCACCGTAAAGCTTTTGGTAGAGAAAAAAATCATGAATCATCTGGTTAATTCGAAAAAATATTACGGATTAATCGACGAAGTGGACACGGAAAACGGAGTAGAACTCACCTTTGAAACGGAATGGATCAACGACGGATTTCCGCGCTGGCTGATTACTTTTGCAGATTATGCGACCATTTTGGAGCCTGAAATTCTTCAGACAAAACTTAATGATTTACTGATCAAAATCTCTGGAAAACACAAATAAACCCCAACAGATGAGGTCTGTTGAGGTTCTTAGCAATATTAATTTAATTTGAGATGATTTTTATTTTTTAAAAGGCAAAGCAAAAAAGCAAAAGGGGTCTAAACAAGTTATGGATTGGTTTGAAGCTTCGCGATTCTGCAATTTGCCTTTCATTATGATTGATTTTTCATATTAAGGTCAATCAATGCTCTTAGTCTGAACAGAGGTATGAGAGATCCTAGAATCTCTCCCAGAAAAAAGGGGGCTCGATTCCCAAAGCTCTTAGATAGACATATCCTTGTCCGCGGTGGTGAATTTCATTATCCACGAAATACAAAATATTCTGATAAACCGGAAACTCGTACTGTCCGAATAAATTAAAAGTCTCCTGGAAACGTTCTTCCGAAATCTGTGCAAAATAATGGTTGATGGTTTCAGTTTCCTCATCCCATTTTTTCAAAATATCTTCTTTTGTTTTCGGGTTGAAACCTTCTTCGTTGTAGGCTTCCATATTTTTGTTCACGATTCCTTTCAAAGCAGGTCCTCCGATGCTGATCAGCTCAACGGCAAGTTTTGCAAAAGGTCTCATTCCGCCTACCGAAAATTCGAATAATTCTTTTTCCGGAAAAGCTTCGATTACCCTTCTTGTCAGGTTTCTGTGCCCTTGCCAGTGTTCTAATAATTGTTCAGATGTCATAAATTGTTTTGTGATGGTTGCTGTAGTTGTCATAATTTTAATATTGTTTGTTATTGTTGATACAAAGATAAAACGAGGTGGTGACAACAGTTTGTCAGTAGGAATTTCAACCAGAAAAATATTTTTTAAAATTTAAAATAATTGGTTCCGCTTTCCGTTACTAGACTATACTTACGACATTGTTAGGTAGATAAATAATTTGAAAGTGGTCGGTCTTTTGAGATCGATCATTTTTTGATGCTTCTTTTTTGGTAAAACACCGTCTTTTTTGACGTAAACTTTTTTCTTATATACTGTTTTTTCAAGATTTGATTTAGTAAATTTTTAATATAAAAATGTATTATGTAGAAAAAAATAATCAAAAAGCAGTGTTTTTTTTGTTTTTTAATTGAAAAAATAGCATAATAATCATTTATACTTTTAAAATTATTATATATCACATACTTTTGAAAAAAGTTTGAATTTTTTATCATTCGTTTTTCAAAAAAAAATTTAACAACATCTGTTATGGTAAAAAATAACAAATTTTAAAAATTAAGCTTCCACTTCAACCACTCCGAGAATTTTAATAAATATAAATACGATGAATACTGATATTTTTCGACTGGCAGTAGTGTTATATGTGGATAAAAACTATAAAATTGAATCTAGCACGGTTCACAAAAAGATTATAGAGTCTTTTTTTGTTGATAGTAATAATAAGCAAGTAACTGTTTATACTCTCATTAATGAAATTAAGAATAAGTATGATTTCCTTGATAAAAAAGAAATACATGAAATAGTTGCTAATGATCCGGACTTTAATATTTCTGTTCACAAAGATGAATTATCAAATATTAATCTTGTACAGTCAAAATATTTATCATTAAAAAACAAAATTCAGAAAAATAATATTGATACTTTTCTTAGTGGATGTCATGAAACAATTTCAGAATTACAAAAAATCAGGAACGAAAAAATTAAAGATAAGCTTTCAATGAGAGAAAAAACTGTTGTTGAGCAGAAATTGATTGATGAAAAAGTAAAAAATGATTTTATTAAATACCAGATGGGAGGGTATTTTTATATTGTACTGGCAATTTTTTGTTCATTTTTTGTTGCATTAAATTTTTTTTACAAGGAATCTAGCTGGAATTATATAAATTATGTTGAAAGCTTGTCTAAAGGTTTTGCGGAAAAAGAACTAATAGAATATATATTCTTATTACCGCTAGGCTTTTTTGTCTTTTGCGCCGTTCAAATATATAAAAGGCTTATTTGTATAAAAGCTAAAAAGAAAAAGAAAGAAATATTTAGACAAAAATATAATGACAAGATTATTTGTAAGTTTTATTCTAATTTATAAACTTTGTTTAGAACATTTTATGAGTGTCTTTCCAGAAAATAAATAAAAAAAATTCTAACCACAATCGAAGTTATCGATACATTTTGCTTTTTACATTGTATAAAATAAAGTAATTTAGTACTATGAAAATTTATACAAAAACAGGAGATAAAGGTCAAACGGCTTTGTATGGCGGGACGAGAGTTTCAAAAGCGAGTGCAAGAGTCGACAGCTACGGAAATATAGACGAATTAAACTCATTCATCGGAATTGCAAAAAGTCATATCGAAGATGAAGAAGTTTTGCAGCAACTGAAAAAAATACAGTTCGATTTATTTACAGTAGGCTCGGAAGCGGCAACACCGGTGGATAAACTGATGTTGGCCAACGGAAAATCCCGTCTTCCACTCATCATTTCCGAAACTGAGATTGAAGAACTGGAAAACTGGATGGATGCTTTTGAGGAAAAATTAGAACCACTTCAATTTTTCATTCTTCCCGGCGGCGGAAAATCGGCAACGTTTTTACATGCGGCAAGAACGATTTGCAGAAGGGCAGAACGTTCTTTGGTTTTCCTGAACGAATCGGAAGAAGTACGTCCGGAATTGATCAAATATTTGAACCGACTTTCAGATTACCTTTTTGTTTTGGCAAGATATATCTCCAAAATCAACAACGAACCGGAAGAATACTGGAATCCGAATGAAAGATAAAGCCTTACTTTTCATCAACGGAGATGCTCCGAAATCTTTCCCAAATCCCGAAAAATATGGCTTGATTGCCTGTACAGACGGTGCTTTTCACTATCTGAAAAATCTGGATTTCCCGTTAGAGAAATTAGATTTTATTTCCGGAGATTTTGATTCTCATTCGGGGAAGGATGAAAATCTTTATCATGAAAAATTCATCTATACACCGGATCAGGATAAAACGGATTTCCATAAAGCACTGGAAATTATTATAGAAAAAGGTTTCAAAAATATTGATATTTTAGGCGGAAGTGGTGGTGAGCAGGATCATTTTCTGGGGAATCTTACGGTAGCTTTTGGTTTTAAGGATATATTAAACATAAAGTTTTATGATGAGTTTTCCGAATATTATTTTGTTCCGAAAAATTTTGCAGTAAAAAATGTAAAAGATAAAATGATTTCTTTGTATCCCTTTCCATCAGTTGAAAATATTACAACAAAAGGTTTGAATTGGCCTTTGACCAATGGAAATTTAAGTATCACCTCAAGAATCGGAACCAGAAACTTCGCTGTGGAAGATGAGGTTTCTATTGAATATGAAAAAGGGGATTTGCTGGTTTTTATTGGACGAGATTATTTGTGATTTTAAACACGAATAGCACGAATTTTTTCACGGATGACACAAATTTACTTCAGAAAATTTAAAAATATAAACGGAACATTTGTAAAATCAATAGAAACGGGCTTTAGCCCGTTTTCGAAGTTAGTAACCAATCAATTGGCTTTAGCCAAAACATAAAATATAAAAAACAAACATCTGTGAAAATCCGTGTAATCTGTGGGGAAATAAAAATGAAAAATCTAATCAAAATGTCATTTCTTCTCATTACTTTCCTTAGCATTTACTCCTGTAAAACGCAGCATTTTTCTACACCCGAATACGGAAAAAATGAAACGGAAAAAGAGATTAGAATTAAAAAAGTTCACAATTTCAGAACGGTAGAAAATATTAAAAATATTGATGGACGAACTTTAAAACAAGGAAAATTTTACAGAAGTGGACATCTTTTTAAACTAAAGAAAAAATCTTTTCACGAATTTGAAAGCTTAGGAATAAAAGAAATTATTGATCTCAGAAATTCAAAAGAAATTGCAAAAAAGCCGGATAATCTTCCGCGCGATATTGTTTATAAAAATTATTCTGCTTTTGAGGATAAAGGTGACCAGTTGGATCAGGCGAAAAAAATGGTTTTAAAAGGGAAAGTTAATGGTTCCGATGCCGACCAAAGAATGGTAGATTTTTACAAAGATTATGTCACGGAAAATCCTGAAATGATCAAGAAAATCATTAATGAAATTTTAGAATCAGATCAGCCCATTTTATATCATTGCACAGCCGGAAAAGACCGCACAGGAATTACTACGGCTTTGATTTTAATAATTTTAAAATTTGACAGACAAACGATTTACAACGAATATCTTTTATCAAATAACTACCGAAAAAAACTTGTTGACAAAAGACTGAAACTGGCAACTGATTTACATTTTCTCTATCCCAAAATGGATGTAAAAGTCTTGGAAAAATTAAGCTGGGTAGAAAGTGATTATTTGGATGCTGCTTTTAGTGAAATCAATAAAAAATATGGTTCTGTTGATGCATATATTCAACAGGTGTTGGGAATTCCTGAGGATAAACGACAGGAATACATTCAGAAGTTTACATATTGATAATCAGGGAGAAGTTTTTACTAAAGAACGCGCGAAAAATTATAATAATTTTAACGTTAAAAAACCAAACTTTTTTAGCAATTTTGCAGTTCTTAATTCACTTGTTTAGAAATGAAAATAAAATACTCGGAACTTATTGATCAGACATTGTATTTTCCAACAGAAGAATTCAATGTTTCTGAGAACAATTTGTTGTTTCACGACATTCCTTTGATGGAAGTTGTTGAAAAGTTTGGCACTCCGCTAAAGATTAGCTACCTGCCGAGAATTTCTCAAAATATCCAAAAAGCGAAAAGCTGGTTTAGGGAAGCTTTTGAGAAAACCGAATATAAGAAGAATTATACCTATTGCTACTGTACAAAATCAAGCCATTTCAAATTTGTATTGGAAGAAGCTCTTAAAAATGATATTTCCATAGAAACTTCTTCTGCTTATGACATGGATATCGTAAAATCTCTTTATGAAAACGGTAAAGTAGATAAAAATATTGAAGTGATCTGCAACGGTTTCAAAACAGACGATTATCTGGCGAAAATTTCAGATCTTATCAACAATGGTTTTGAAAATATCACTCCAATTCTGGATAACTACCGTGAATTGGATAAGCTTACCGAAAGCATCGACAGCACTTTCGACATCGGAATCAGAATCGCTTCTGAGGAAGAGCCGAAGTTCGAATTTTATACCTCCAGATTAGGGATCGGATATAAAGATATCATTCCCTATTACAGCCAGAAAATTGCGGAACATCCGAATGCAAGGCTGAAAATGCTTCACTTTTTTATCAATACCGGAATTAAAGATACCGCTTACTACTGGAACGAATTATACAAATGTCTTCGTGTGTACGCACGTTTGAAAAAAATCGCTCCTGAAGTTGATTCATTGAATATTGGTGGCGGTTTCCCTATCAAAACTTCTCTGAATTTCGACTACGATTACCAATATATGGTGGAGGAAATTGTTTCTCAGATCAAAAAATTCTGTGAAGAAGAAGGGGTTGAAGAGCCGAATATTTATACAGAATTCGGAAGCTTCACCGTTGGAGAAAGTGGGGCAAATATTTATAAAATAATCTCTCAAAAACGTCAGAACGACAGGGAAAAATGGAATATGATCGATTCATCTTTCATGACGACACTTCCTGATACATGGGCGATTTCAAGACACTTTATCATGCTTCCGCTGAACAGATGGGAAGATACCTATGAAAGGGTTTTCCTGGGTGGTTTAACTTGCGATTCGGATGATTATTATAATTCTGAACAGCATACGAATGCTATTTATTTGCCGGTTTTCAGCGATACGAAACCTTTGTATATCGGATTTTTCCATACGGGAGCGTATCAGGAAACAATCAGTGGATTTGGTGGAATTCACCACTGTCTGATGCCTCAGCCAAGACACGTTTTGATCCAGAAAGATGAAGACGGTGAATTGCAGTATGAGATTTTCCGTGAAAGACAGGAACCGGAAGATGTTTTGAAAATTCTTGGTTATAAATAGATAGTAAACACAAATAACACAGTAGTAAACACAAACAACACAAATTTTTTCACAAAAAATCAAAATAATGTCATTTGTGAAAGATTAGTGAAGTTAATGTTTAAAAAATAAAATAAAAGCTCTCAAAATCTGAGAGCTTTTTATATTTAAAAATATTTTGAAACTTTATCTAATTCAAGGTCAGCATAATCTGAAATCACAGTATCTGCCAATGTATAATCCTGATTTTTAGAATGCGGACTTCTATACGCTGCACAGAAAATTTTCGCTCGATGTGCTGCTAAAATTCCGTTTGTAGAATCCTCAATCACCATGCAGTTTTCAACGGGTTCTCCTGCCATTTCTGCCGCCAAAAGGAAAACTTCAGGATGAGGTTTTGATTCTTTTAAATCTGCCCCGCTTATTTTTCCGCTGAAATATTTTTCCAGTTCGAATTTTTCAAAAACCATATTGATGGTCGTCATTGTAGCGGATGAAGCCAGAATTAATTTGATTCCGTTTTCATGATAATGCTGAATTAATTCTTTTACTCCCGGAATTAAATCAAATTCTTCATCATTATAAAAATAATCCTTAAAATAATCTCTTTTGGTTTTCGCTATTTCTTCGTGGGTCTGATTTAAATTAAATTCATAAATCAATGTTTCACAAACTCTCTTCGTAGAAGCACCTGTGAAAGAAGTATATAAATCTTCGGAAACCGCAATTTCCAGTTCATTGAATGTTTTAAAATAGGCTTTTCTGTGCAATGGTTCTGTGTCTACAATCACTCCATCCATATCGAAAAGAACAGCTTTTAAAGGCATATTTTGAATTTTTCACAAAGGTAATAAATTTGGCTGGAAGCTTGGAGATGGAAGATGGAAGTTTAAATTTGGAACGCTTCATTTTATTAAATGTCTGAATTTTAGATAATCGGAGTTTAAAACATTGGCTTAATTTTTCAGCATTTTTGTAAAACTTCCAGCTTCCGTCCTTCAGCTTCCATCTTTTTCCTATCTTCTTTGTATCTTTGTCGAAATCATTTAATTTTTTAAAGAAACATGAAAACATACGCAGGAATTCCTGAAGAAAATGCATCATTAGAGAACTCAAAAGTAATGTTGGTAACGGTTCCTTACGACGGAACTTCAACCTGGGGGAAAGGGGCAGACAAAGGTCCTGAATTATTCTTAAATGCTTCAGAAAATATGGAGCTTTACGACATCGAAACTCAAACTGAGCCTTACCTTGAAGGTGTTTATCTGGCAGGAGAAATTTCTGAAAATTCTACTCCGGAAGCGATGACAGAAGCGGTTTACCAAAAAACAAAAGAATTGTTGAACAATGATGGTAAATTATTTACCCTTTTCGGAGGAGAGCATTCTGTTTCTATCGGTTCGATTCGTGCGGTGGGTGAAAAATTCGAGAATTTAACGGTTCTTCAATTGGATGCTCACACAGACCTGCGCCCGGAATTCCATGGTTCTACTTCTAATCACGCTTGTGCGGTTTTTGAGGCGAACCAGAAGCATAATCTGGTACAAGTGGGAATCCGTTCTATGGATATCGAAGAAGCTGAATATCTGCCGGAAGGAAGAGTATTTTTCGCTCACGAAATTGCCAACAACGAAAACTGGGTAAATGATGTATTGGAAAAAGTTTCAGGAAATGTTTATATCACGATTGACCTTGATGCTTTTGATCCTTCAATTGCCCCGTCAACGGGAACTCCTGAACCGGGCGGATTACAATGGTATCCAACGTTGGAACTATTAAGAAGAGTATTCGAAAAATGTAACGTTGTAGCATTTGATATTGTAGAATTAATGGATTCTCCGATGGCAAAACCAAGCGCATTCCTTGCAGCGAAGTTATATTACAAAATGCTTGCTTACTATCATCTTTATAACAACAACTAAAATTCCACAAGAATCGGATTTTTTCTGCCGTATTTTCTTTGGAAATTTGTGAGGTAAAACAAAATGATATGTCCACACAAAGTCAGATAGATTATAACAGAATTGCAAAAGCGATAGAGTATATCCGGAGCAATTTCAGGCTTCAGCCAAGTTTGGAGGAAGTGGCAGAGAAAATTAACTTAAGTCCTACTCATTTTCAGAAACTGTTTTCTGATTGGGCAGGAACGAGTCCGAAAAAGTTTTTGCAGTTCATCAGTCTTGAACATGCCAAAAGTTTATTAAAGGAAGAAAAAGCAAGCTTATTTGATGCAACATTTGAGACAGGATTGTCGAGTACAAGCAGATTACACGATCTTTTTGTAAAAATCGAAGGAATGTCTCCTGCAGAATATAAAAACGGAGGAAAAAGTCTCAACATCAATTACAGTTTTTCCGAAAGTCCTTTTGGAAAAGTAATTACAGCTTCCACAGAAAAAGGAATCTGTTATATGGCTTTTGAAAACGATACAAATAAAGCATTGGGAGATTTAATTTTTAAATTTCCTAATGCTTCTTTTTTTGAGAAACAAGACGAATTTCAGATCAATGCACTGTCCATTTTTAATAAAGACTGGACGAAATTAAATACCATTAAGCTCCATTTAAAAGGCACCGATTTTCAATTGAAAGTCTGGGAAAGTCTGCTCACTATTCCGATGGGAAAATTATCAACCTACGGAAATTTAGCCGAAAAAATTGGGCATTCTAAGGCATCAAGAGCTGTTGGTACGGCAATTGGAAGCAATCCTGTTGCATTTTTGATTCCTTGTCACCGTGTAATTCAGTCTTCAGGAAATATTGGCGGTTATCGATGGGGAAGTGAGAGAAAACAGTTGATTGTAGGTTGGGAGAGTTCCAGAGTTTATTCTGATTCTTTAAACACAAATTGACACAAATTTTTCAAGAATAAACCCGAACTTATTCCTTTACCATATGAATTGGTATCAATAGGAACGGACTTTAGTCCGTTTTACAAATCGTCTAAGCCATTGGCTTTAGCCAAAACTTATTTTGATTAAAAAATTGATATTAAGTTTGTCATTCATTATGAATTTAAGCTTTGTTTTAAAAATTTATCTTTAATAAATGCATCGAGATTCCTACGAAATGACAAGCCCCCTGAACATTAAACACAAAACCTTAAACTGTATGTTAAACTTATTTGAAGACATATCCGATTATCCTTTAAATATTCTTCCCAACGACGGAACCGTTCACTATTACGGAAAAGTGTTTTCCAAACAAAAATCCGATTTTTATTATGATTATTTATTGAATCAGATTCCCTGGGAAAATGATGAAGCGATAATTTTCGGAAAATTGATTTTAACCAAAAGAAAAGTGGCGTGGTTTGGCGAAAAACCATTTGAATACACCTATTCAAAACGAACCAAATATGCAAAATTCTGGACTCCCGAATTGTTGGAATTAAAACAAAAATGTGAGGAAGTGACAGGGGAAACATACAATTCCTGTTTGCTGAATTTATATCACGACGGAAGCGAAGGAATGGCCTATCACAGCGATGGCGAAAAGGATCTGAAAAAACACGGCGCCATTGCATCCCTGACTTTCGGAGCAGAAAGAAAGTTTTTATTTAAACATAAAACCACCAAAGAAAAAGTGGAAATATTCCTTGAAAACGGAAGTTTATTGGTGATGAAAGGGAAAACGCAAGATCATTGGCTGCATCGGCTTCCACCGACCACAAAAGTAAAAACTCCTAGAGTGAATCTGACGTTCAGAACGATTGAGGAATGATTTTTCAAAACGAATATTTTTGTCATATTTATAGTTTCACACTAAGTTTGTCATCCTGAAAGGATCTGGACTGTGTTTTTGCATTAAATTATAGAGATCCTTTCAGGATGACAAACTAAATGGTTATTTTCTCACAGATTGAGCATTTAGTATAATAAAAAATCTGCGATATCTGCTAAATCTGCGAGAAAATTAAAAAAAGCCGTTCAAACCGAACAGCTTTTAAAATTTATTTCAAAACTTCAATTTCAATCGCACTGTCATCAAAAACCTTGATAAATGCCTTCGTGTAATCTTCTTTCGTTGCAAAATTCGGATTGTCTAAGAATTTCTGTGGATTGATCGCAAATAGCGGAAACCAAGTTGAAGAAATCTGTATCTGGATTTTATGTCCTTTTTTAAAAGTATGAACAACATCCTGCAATCTGAAATTCACTGCCGTTTTCTGATTCGGAACCAGAGCTTCCGCTTTTTCTCTCGAATTTCTGAATCTTGCAGGCATAATTTCACTTCTTACCATCTGATGATAGTTTCCATAAATGACACCTTCTTTTTTCTCAGCAGGTTTAAAATCTTCAGGATAAATGTCAATCAATTTTACTGCAAAATCTGCATCTGTAGAAGTGGAAGCGATATTTAATTTCGCCATAATCTCTCCTGCAAACGTCATATCTTCGGTCAAAACATCTGTTGTAAACGTCAAAACATCAGGTCTGCCTTCTGCAAATCTTTGGTCTTCCGACATATAATTTTTAGGGGTAAAACCATTAAAATCTTTCAAGTTATCAGAACTTAAAACCGGATTGTCCGGGTCGCTGTAATATTCTGAAAAGCCCTGTCCTGCGGTGTTTTTCAATGTACCGTTGGATAAATAGAAATTCACTTTTTGTCCCTCTTTCGGAGGATAGGTTGCAAATTCCCGCCATTGTTTTGCTCCGGTGTCATACATCAAGGCTTCCGGAAGTCCGGCATCTTGTTTTGTATTCCCTTTTAAATAATGGTTAAAAAATTTCGTTTCAATATTTTTCTGGTAATACGTTGCAATGCTGTCACCGAAATAAATCTGATTATGGAAATGTTTTCCTTGTTCCTGAGCCCAAGCTCCGTGTGAGAAAGGTCCCATCACGATGGTGTTTTTGGCTTTCGGACTTGTTTTTTCGATTGTTTTATAAATATTTAATGGCCCTGAAAGATCTTCGGCATCAAACCAGCCACCGACAGTCATTACCGCATGGTTTACGTTTTTCAGATGAGGAAGAAGGCTTCTTTTTTGCCAATATTCATCGTAATTGGGGTGGTTCATAATTTCCGTCATAAAGAAGTTATCCTTATAATATTTTTCATAACCGTCTTTCAATGTTCCCATGTCTCTGTAGAATTTCAAACCGTCTTCTGAAGTTGTTTTAATCATAGAATCGGTGTACCATGCTTTATTTTCAGGTTTCGTTTTCTGAACCCCGAAAACCGGGAAAGTTCTGAAATAGCCCAGCATGAATCTTCCGTTGTGAAGAAAATCATCATTCCAGAAATCTGAAATCGGAGCTTGTGGAGAAGATGCCACCAAAGCCGGATGCTGCGCTAAGATACCTGCAGCAGTATAAAATCCGGGATATGAAGTTCCGTATTGTCCTACTTTTCCGTTGTTGTCTTTAATGTTTTTCAGAAGCCAATCGATCGTGTCATAAGTATCTGTGCTTTCGTCCACATCTTTTTTTGTTTTACGATCAACTTGTGGAGTCATGTTGGTGAAAGTGCCCTCACTCATATACCTTCCGCGAACGTCCTGAAATACAAAAATATATTTGTCTTTCATTAGATACTGGTTCGGCCCAAGCTTGGTTCTGTACTCATTTTCACCGTAAGGAGCAATGCTGTAGCAGGTTCTCTGCATTAAAAAAGGGTACTTGTTTTTCTTGGAAATATCTTTCGGAATGTAAGCAATCGTAAAAAGCTTTGTCCCATCACGCATCGGGATATAAAATTCTTTCTTTGTGAAATTATCCTTTACAAAAGTATCGGTTGGCTGCTGATTATTCTGTGAATTTCCAAAAATGAAAAAGACAATGAATAAAATTGAAAAGTGAATCTTCATACATGAAATTTGCCGCTAATTTAATCATAAAAATGATTTTAATTAAATCTGAGCTTCAAGATTAATTTTTTAAAATATAAAAATGATCAGCCATAAAGCTTCAACGTCGGGCTTGTCATTCTGACGAAGGAAGAATCTAAAACATCATTTATAGCCAGGGGAGCATAAATATTTGTGATAATTCGTGAAAAAATTAGTGCTATTTGTGTTTAAAAAATCACATTTTCCTACCCGCAAACTTATTCAGCTTCATAGTCAGAGAAAACATAACGTATCTTTTCAGAATCAAGTCTTCTCGGTCTTCTACATAAGATGCGGCGATGGTTCTTTTCACACTTTGATTTTGGTTTAAAACATCATAAACTTTCACTTTTGCCGTGAATTGTTTGTTGTAAAACGAATATCCTACACTGGTATTCCAATAGTAAAAATCTCTTTTGAAGCCGGGAGCAATGTTCGAACTTGTGTTATATTCAAAATCGTTGGCGAAGAGTAAATTGGTTTTCAGGTAATAATTTGTCAACTCAAGTCTGAAAGTCTGATATGTATTTTTTATGCTTTCTATGCTGTAATTTTCATAATTTGAAAAAGAATAATTTACATTATAAGAAGGTTTTATGATGATTTTATCCTTTTTGTCATAAGTGAGATTTATTCCCGGAGTGAAGGTGTAAGAATTTCCTGTAAATTGCTGTCCGTTTATGAATCCGCGATTGTATGAGTAATTTAAGCTTGTTTTTGGATTAATAATCAATCTGTTGTCTCCCCATTTGAACGTTTTACTGAAGCCGCCTCCGATATTCGCACTTTTATTCCCGCTGATGTTGGTGTAGGTTACAAATTGTTTTCCGGACTCGTCATAATAAGAAAAATTGGTCGTGTCATTGTTGTTATAGGTAAAACCAAAATTGATATTATAATTGATGTTTTTCAGAACATTAAAATTGTTAAAATAAAAACTCGTCCTGTTGCTCCACGCATTTTTCAGGTCGGGGTTTCCTTTATAAGTGATCAAAGGATTGGACTCATCAACATACGGAATCATTCGCTCTGATGCAGGAATCGTAAAACTTGCCGAATTGTAAATACTCAGTCTGGAATTCTGGGAAAGGCGGAATTGCAAACCAGTATTGTAATCTGGAAGCGCAAAATTTCTATCCAGCTCATAGTGCTGACCGTTGAAAATGGAATTGTATTTCAAATCGGTAAGATCGACATTCACGGAAGCCCACATATTCATCTTCTTTTTGTTGAGCTCAAAAGTGATTCCCGGTGAAAGCTGGTTGTTTTTTTCTTCTGAACTGTTTGATAATATTATATTGTAGTCTGAATATTGTCCGGTATTTTCATTAAAATCATTTACGATTCTTGAATTTCGTGCGTTTTTTGCGTTATAATTTAATCCAAAACTTATATTCGCCGAATCTGAAACGGGTTCAGAATATTTCGCATTAAAAGAATAATTGTTGTTTTGCCTCAGGGTTTTGCTCAGCTGATCGCGGATGTCTTTTTTATCTTCATCTTCAATTCCGTTTTCGAAAAATAAGGTCTTGGATTTCACAAGATTATTGTTTTTATTTTCTGAAATTGAGGTATTTAAGCTTGCATACAACGTTCGTCCTTTCTTTTTAAATCTTCTTGAATAATGAAGATTGGGGCTGAAGGAGTTGTTTTCAGATTGAGAACTGTTAGTGGATTCGCTTGTGTTCAGAAGGTCATTATCTCTGTACGTTACCGATTTTGAAGTTCTGAAATTTGTTGATTTTGATTGTAAAAAGGAAGGCGAAAAATAAATAGTGCTTAAAGTATCCGGTTTTATTTTCACGGATGAGTTGAAATTGTACTGCTCGTTTTCGTTTTCTGCCTGGTTTTCCGAGTTGGTTTTTAATGCATAATCGGGAAGGAAAGTGGTTCTCGAAACTTTAGATGCAGTTTCAAGATTGTTGTTGGTCCAGGTCATTCCCAATGCATCAAGTTCTACTTCATTGCTGAGTTTATCACTGTAATTGATGCCTATCGTTGTTGATTTCTGGATTCCTTTTATATTGTTTCCTCCCGTATTTCTGGAATTTTTTCCCATACTGTCAAAACCGTCATCAGAAGAGACGCCCTGTGAATTGACGTTGTTGGATGAAGCCACCAGACTTATTTTGGTTTTGTTTTTAAAATAACTCAAAAATCCGTTCCCTTCATAACGTTTGTCTGAACCATAACCCGCGGTAATTCTGGAAAGAAATCCCTGGTTTTTCTTTTCGTCGATGGTGAAATTAATTGTTGTATTTTCAGATTTCGGAGTTTTCCCGCTCAGTTCTTCTTCTTTGGTTTTTGTCGTGGTAAACTGGATATTTTTAATGATATCCGCCGGAATATTTTTCAACGCGATTTTTCCGTCTTTGTCGAAGAAAGGCTTGCCGTTAAGCATGATTTGGTCGACTACCTTTCCGTTCATTGTGATTTTTCCGTCGTTGTCGATCTCGACTCCGCTGATGTTCTTTAATAATTCTTCGATATTGCTGTCGGGGCGAACTTTAATCGCATTGGCATTGAATTCAATCGTATCTTTTTTGATTTTAATGGGAGAAACAGTAATTTTTACTTCTTCAATATCGGTAACCTGGCTTTTATCAAGCTCAATATTTTCTAGTGTAATGGATTGATCTATTTTATCAAATTTTTTAGAATAAGGAATTAATTTCTCCGCATCGATTTTTAAAATGGAAGGTTCGTTGAGTTCATTTATTTTTAATGAAAATTTTCCTTCTTTGTTGGTAGGAGTATAATTAATGACAGAAGAGTCTTTTTGTTTTAATAAATAAACAGTTGCATTTTCTACAGGTTTTTTTTCAAAGTCAGCAACTTTTCCACTGATACTGAATTTTTGTCCATTCAGAATTAGAAAGTTGAAAAAAACGAATAGCAACCATAAAATTTTCTTCATTAAAAATGCTTTTTTTTAAACGCGCTAAAATATAAAAAAACATCCCTGATCGGGATGCTTGTATTTTAAATAATGTTAATCTTAATAAAATTAAGCTTTCAAATATCTTGAATAAGCATAACCTTCCTGTCCATCGGCAGTTTTTACTTTCCACCAGTCGTCGGAAGTTTGCTCGATAAGCGTTACAGAAGATCCTTTTGAAGCTTTACCCACAACAGCTGCCTCTGTAGAAGGCTCTTGTCTGATATTTAAGTTTGATTCATCTGTTGCCACTGTAAGAGAAGCTCCTGCAGCAAGGCCTGCCACCTGTACATCGATGTTGATGTCTGAAGCAGAATACGTAGAATCGATTGCTCCTAAAGCATTCCAAACTGCGTCTTTAGCCGCCGTATTGGAAGCTTGTCCCGAAACATAAAGGATTCCGTCTTGTTCCTGAACCTGAAGATTAGAAATTCCTGCAGATTGTGCAGCAGAAACCACGCTTGAATATTTATCTTGTAATGTACTCATTTTGAATTATTTTACAGTGTAGTTATAATTTACTTTTCCAACTTTCAAAGCATCTACAGATTCTTTGATTTTTCTAGCATCAGCAGCAGAAACATTTCCTGTAAGCGTCAATTCGCCGTTTACCACTTCTACTTTTACAGAAGGGAAATCCTTCACGGCATCCTGTACTTTTTGTTGCACGGCAGGATCTACGGCAGATTGAGTTTCAACCGGCGCAGCAGCTGGTGCAGCAGGAGCTACAGTAGACATATCCATTACGTCTTTTACTCCATGAATAGCTTTTAATTGTTTGATCATAGCGTCTTTAGCCTCCTGGCTTTCGAACGTCCCGCTTAGGTGAGCAACACCATCTTTTACTTCCACAGAAGCATTCGGGTTAGATGTCACTACGGTTGTAGCCTGAGTTTGAAGATTGGTATCAGAAACTTTCTTTTTACAAGAAATCGCCCCGAAAGATACAGCTACAGCCAATGCAGCCATTGCGATAGTTTTTTTCATAGTTGTATATTTTTAAATGTTGTTAATACAATCAAATGTAATAATAAAATTTATACCAAAAGAATAAAAATTAAATAAATGTTGCTTAATTTTTTTGCAATATTATAGGAATCAGGTTGTTAATTTTAATGTATTGTTAATTTAACATAAAATTAATTCAAACAGAAATAGAATGCTGCGTCTGTTGTAAAAATATTATATTTGCGATTCTTGAAACATTTATATGAAAGGACAAAATAAACTGTTTATAGCAATTGTCATTGCGCTTATCTTAGGAGTCGGAATCGGCGGATTTGTACATGTACAGTATCCGGAAAGTGCAGAACCTTTTTCTAAAAATATTAAGCTCTTGGGTACTGTTTTCATCCGTTTGGTACAGATGATCATTGCGCCGCTTGTTTTCACCACTCTGGTAGTCGGGATTGCAAAAATGAGTGACATCAAAATGATCGGAAGAGTAGGAACAAAGGCTATGTTATGGTTTATTTCTGCGTCTTTAATCTCGCTTTTTATAGGATTAATACTGGTCAACTGGCTTGAGCCGGGACACGTAACAAAACTACCGATTCAGGATGCAGCGTCTGCCGAAGACTTGCTGAAAAGCAGCAAAGGTTTTTCTATGGAAGATTTTGTAAAACACGTAATTCCTAAAAGTATTTTTGAAGCTTTTGCAACGAATGAAGTGCTGCAGATCGTGGTTTTTTCTATTATGTTCGGGGTCGCTTTGGCGAATTTAGGCGAAGAATATTCACAACCGGTGATCAAATTATTTGATATTATCGCACACGGAATTTTAAAAATGGTAGGCTATATCATGTGGTTTGCACCGTTTGGCGTATTGGGAGCTATTGCAGCTGTGGTAGCTACGAATGGTTTTGAGATTTTTAAAGTCTATGCAATATATTTAAGGGATTTCTTCTTTGCATTGGCCATTCTTTGGCTGGTACTTTTATTGGTAGGATATTTAATTTTAGGGAACCGACTTTTCGAATTATTGAGAAGAATCAAAGAACCTTTACTGATCGCCTTTTCAACGACAAGTTCAGAGGCAGTGTTCCCGAAATTGGTGGAAGAGCTGGAAAGATTCGGATGTAATAACAGAGTAGTGTCTTTTATTTTGCCATTAGGATATTCTTTCAATCTGGATGGAAGTATGATGTACATGACGTTTGCATCAATTTTCATCGCTCAGATCTACGGAATTGAAATGTCAATCGGACAGCAGATTACCATGCTTTTGGTATTAATGCTTACTTCAAAAGGGATTGCCGGGGTTCCGAGAGCTTCTTTGGTAATTATCGTGGCAACGTGTTCCATGTTCGGAATACCGCCGGAAGGAATTGCTTTAATTTTACCGATCGACCATTTCTGCGACATGGGTAGAAGTATGACGAATGTTCTTGGAAATGCTTTGGCAACTTCAGCCGTTTCGAAATGGGAAGGGCAGTTGGAGAATCATGGCGGAAAGATGTAAAATTTGAATCGTCAATTTAGCTTGCGCTAGTGAATGGTCAATAGTGAATTTTTAATAACTTCATTATTGACCATTTATTTTAAGCATGATTTCTAGTTATTAGCTATTGATTTTAATTTATTAAGCATTGTTATCATTTGCTGAGTGAAACGCCTTTGCGAACGAAAAAATATTCTCAATCATTTAAAAAAAATCTTTGCGATCAAAATCATAACGGAGATGCTTCGAGAGTCAGCATGACAACGGCAAGTTGTTCTGTATATTTCTCAAGATCAAAATAAAACAGTTAGCATTAGCGATGTCATGCTGGAGGTTCTCGAAGCATTAATTAATAAAGCATTAGTCAATAAAAACAAAACCCTTCGAAATTTCCGAAGGGTTTTTATATTCAATTAAAATAAAATTATTTAATAGAAATCTCATCAACAAAGATGTAAGCGTCACCGCCCGCTCCCAGATGCCATTCCGGAAGTTTTCCGAAGAAATAAGCTTTTACTTTTACATAACGTGCTTCCGTCGGTAAAATATCAGCAGAAAAATCTTTGATCTGTATGGTTTCATCTTTCGGATCGACCGTGTTGTCGACTGTTTTTAGAAGGATATAATCTTTTCCGTTGTTGGAGGCATAATATTCTACTTTTTTAGGCATTAAAACCCATGCTTTGCTGTCCTGAAGATATGTTGAAGACAATTTAGTGATCTGTTGCGGCGATTTCATATCAATAATGGCTTCAAAATTTTGTCCCTGATATCCCAGCCATTCACCTTTTCTCCAGTTTATGTTTCCGTTGATTCCATCAATTAAAGCAAGATTTCCACCGGCTGTATATTGAGGATTTGCTGTTGAATTAACTGTTATTGCCCAATTATTCGGTCTTCTGTTGAAGTTGGCTGTTACAATGGAACTTTTCTCACCATTTCTTTCAGCATACGCAGAAACCTGAGTTGTTTTTGTAATGGTGAATGGCCCTTTATAAGCCGTGAAGGTCTTTCTCACATTAGCATCCCCTTCATCCAACGTCATATAATAAATTTTATCATTTGGATTCAAAGGAGTGATCGTCACTTTGGTATTTAAATCAAATATTCTGTCGGCAGCAATCACCGGAGTGGCTGTTAATTCTTCGTATTTATAATCTTTAAATTCCTTTACATTTTCAAAACCTAACTTTCTAAGCTCGGCTTTTCCTGTATTTTTAGTGATGGTTCTTGTCGTTCCGTCTTCCAGGTGAATTTTAATTTCATCAAAATAAGGAGTGGTCGTCTGCCATTCAGGAAGTCCCGGAGTTACAGAATAAATTCCCATGGAGCTTAAAATATACCAAGCACTCATTTGCCCACAGTCTTCATTTCCGATCAGTCCGTCTGGAGCGTTTTTGTAATCATTATCAAGGATGTACTTGATTTTGGCGTTGGTTTTTTCAGGTTTGTCAACATAATTGTATAAATAAACAATATGGTGGCTCGGCTCATTTCCCTGAGCGTATTGCCCGATCAAACCGGTGATATCCACCTGTTCTCTACCTGTAGTTTTGTCCGGAGCGGCAAAAATAGCATCGATAAACTGTTCAAATTTTTCTTTTCCGCCATGAGCTGCAATCAGCCCCGGAATATCCTGCTGAACAGAGTAGGAGTAATGCCACGAATTTCCTTCTGTGTAATTGTTGTTAACTTCTCTCGGCTCAAAAGGTTCATACCAGTTTCCGTTTTTTCTTGGCTGCATGAAGCCGTTCTTTGGATTGTAAAGATTTTTCCAGTTCTGTGAACGCTTCATGAAATACTGATAATCTTCTTTCTTGCCTAAAATTTTAGCCATCTGAGCGATACACCAGTCGTCGTAAGCATATTCTACTGTTTTTGAAACACTTTCGTGCTCGTCATCAATAGCGATATAATTATTTTGTTTGTAAGCATTTAAACCGAAAATATCCAACATGGCAGAGTTTTTCGATGCTTCAAAAGCTTTTTCATAATCAAAACCGGTGATTCCTTTTGCCATCGCATCTGCAATGACAGAAACTGCATGGTAGCCGATCATACATTCAGTTTCGTTGGAAGCGAGTTCCCAAACCGGCAATTTTCCGCCTTGTTCGTATTGTTTAATGAAAGTATTAATGAAATCGGCGGTTCTTTTTCTGTCAATTAAGCTCATCAAAGGATGTGCTCCCCTGAAAGTATCCCAAAGTGAGAAAACCGAGTAATAACCGAAATCTTTAGCCATGTAAAATTTATTGTCACGACCTCTGTACTTGCCGTCAACATCCATATTGATGTTCGGTTGCGTGAAAACGTGATACATTGCAGTGTAGAAAACTGTCAGTTTATCTTTATCGGAAGATTTAACTTCAATTTTTGATAATTCTTTGTCCCAATCTGCAACAGCCTGTTTTCTGATGGCTTCAAAATCATTAGACTTACCTTCAGCCAGCATATTTTTTCCGGCACCTTCGTATCCTGTCGGAGAAATTGAAACTTTTACAAGAATTTTTTCTCCTTTTTTAACTTTATTGGAAAAAGCAATTTTTACTTGAGTTCCATGATAAAAATTCCCTGGTTGTGTAGTACCTCTTAGTGGTTCACTCTCTTGTTGTACTTTTGATTCAAGCATTGGTTTTGAAAACTCAATTCTTGCGTAAATATATTGATTGGTTGCCCAGGCTTCACTTCTACGAAAAACTTCGATGGTTTTATCATCAATAATTCTTACTTCACCTTCCAGCAATTTATCTCTGTGGTTTAAGTCTAAAATAATGTTTGCATTTCCGGCATTATTAAAAGTATATTCGTGATAGCCGACTCTTTTTGTCGTGGTCAGACGAACGTCGATATTATTTTTATCTAATTTTACGGAATAAAAACCTGCCGAAGCTTTTTCATTTTTATGCGAAAATTTTGATGAATATTCTTTATTATCCAAGCTTGGATTGCCCATTGTAGGCATCAGCATAATATCCCCGTAATCTGAAACACCCGTTCCGTTGAGGTGGGTATGAGAAAAACCGTAAATCACCGAATCTGAATAATGATAGCCGCTGCAGCCATCCCAACTTCCATCGATTCTTGTGTCCGGTGAAAGCTGTACCATTCCGAAAGGAACAATAGCGCCCGGAAATGTGTGTCCGTGACCGCCGGTTCCAATAAAAGGATTTACATATTGCGAATAATTCTGTGAAAATAAATTATGAGCAATAATTCCTAAAAGAAGGACCAATATTTTTTTCATCATATAAAAAATTAAAATCCCCCTAAAGTACTACAAAATTTGCATTCACAAAAGAAAATATCTATCATTGAGTTTACTTATTCTAAATAGGTAAAAATTACGTAAATTTGTAAACAATTTATTTAGTTTATGTTGACGAAAGAAAAGGTTCAGAATTTCCTTAAAGAGATAGAAGTTGATGATTTGGTGACCAATTTTCAGGTTATGGGCAATGACGTGTATATAGACATGACGGCTCACTCACCTGCAATGCACGAAAAGAAAAAGCTGGAAGCAGCGATGAAGCAGGCTTTTGCCAGCGAATTTGGTGAAGAGGTTCATTTAAAATTAAAAATCGTTTCTCCGGAACCTAGTGAAATTCAGCAAAGTCAGATCAAAGGGAAGCAGATTCCCGGAATTCAAAATATTATTGCCATCGCTTCCGGAAAGGGAGGTGTTGGTAAGTCTACCGTTTCAGCAAATATGGCGGTTACTTTAGCAAAAATGGGTTTCAAAGTAGGATTATTGGATGCCGATATTTACGGGCCGTCTGTTCCTACCATGTTTGATACGGAAGGTCAGAAGCCGATTTCTGTGGAAATTGACGGTAAAAATTTAATGAAACCTATTGAAAATTACGGCGTGAAAATGCTTTCGATAGGATATTTCTCAGGAGCTAATCAGGCTGTGGTTTGGAGAGGTCCGATGGCTTCAAAAGCTTTAAACCAGATGATCAGGGATGCAGCTTGGGGAGAATTAGATTTTTTACTGATCGATCTGCCTCCGGGAACTGGTGATATCCACTTGTCTATTATTCAGGAAGTTCCTGTAACAGGGGCGGTGATCGTAAGTACACCTCAACACGTGGCTTTGGCAGACGTAAGAAAAGGGATTGCTATGTTCCAGATGGAAAGCATTAATATTCCTGTTCTTGGATTAATAGAAAATATGGCGTATTTTACACCGGAAGAATTACCTGACAATAAATATTATATCTTTGGAAAACAGGGAGCGCAGTATTTAGCTGAAGATCTTGGAATTCCTGTATTGGGAGAGATTCCTTTGATCCAGAGCATTAGGGAAGCAGGAGACGTAGGCAGACCGGCTGCTTTACAGGAAAATTCTAAAATTGCAGAAATCTATACCGAAACTGCCCGAAATATGGTGGAAAGTCTGGTGGAAAGAAATAAAAATCTTCCTCCGACGGAAGCGGTAAAGATCACCACAATGGCGGGATGTTCTCCGAAAGCTAAAAAATAAATATTTTTCATCAACTGAAAAAACCGAATTGAACCGAAAAAAATATGGAAACAAATATAACGCACGAAGAAACAGTAACGAAAGTAATGGAAGCTTTGGAAAGTATCCGACCGTTTTTGAATAAAGACGGAGGCGATATCGAGCTGATTGATGTGAAAGATAACTTGGTTTATGTAAAGCTTTTAGGAAACTGTTCTGGTTGTTCTCTTAATTTTTCAACGTTAAAATTAGGGGTGGAAAATACAATCAAACAACACGCTCCTGAAATCGAGAAAGTAATAAGCGTAGAGTAAGAAAATAAAAATATATTTTTTTAAAGGCAGACTTTTTAGGTCTGTCTTTTTTTGTCTTTTTTAAGAAAAACTTAAAAAAATTATGAAATTTTTTATAGTAATAATTCTACACCGTTGTGAATATTATATGTATTATTTTTGTAAAAAAATTATTTACAATGCTATATGGGATGTGTGCATGTAATATACTTTTTAATCTAACATTTTAAGGTCCAGTATTTTTTAAGGCAGTTTGCGCAAAAAAAATCAAAAATCTGAATTCTGAAAATTTTTCAGGGTTAGAAAAATTGTATAAAAATATTCCCCAAACCCTTTTAAATAAAGAAATTTATTAGAAAAACACGTGGTATTTGGTCTATTACTTGTATTGCATTTTGTAAGTGGAAAAGCCCCGAATATTATTATTTCCATATTTCCGGAAAAATACTGTTTTGTGGAATTTATTATCAAAAACTAAGAATTATGAAAAATATACTCATTGCTGACGGACATTATGTTGTGAGAACTGGTACTGCGTTATTGCTTGAATCAAAGCTGGGAAGCTCTTGTAAGATAGATTTTGCCGAAACTTACAATGAGGCCAAGGAGATGGTTTCTAAAAAGATGTACGATCTTCTGATTATTGATATCGATATCCCTCAGAGTATTTTCAAAGCAATGGTAAAAGAGCTTAAAAAGAAGCAGAAGCAGTTAAAAATTTTAATATTTTCTACGTATGAAGAAAATGTTGGAATCCAGTACATAGAAGAAGGAGCAGCGGGGTATCTCAATAAAGGAGCATCGGAATCTGAGATCCTGATGGTGGTAAAATCCATATTTGAAGAAGGATATTATTATACCGTAAATATGATGAAAAAGCTGGTGTCTCACTCCACCGAGTCTCATTCTGTGGAAAGGCTTTCCAAAAGGGAGTTTCAGATATTCAAGCTTTTGGCGGAAGGCAACGGAAATATAGAAATATCGAATATTTTGAATCTGAAAATGTCTACGATAAGCACTTACAAGAAAAAGATTTTTGAAAAACTGAATGTGAAAAATGTTGTAGACCTCGTGAGAATTTATGATGATATGCATTAAGATAGAGAAACCCAGTGAATTTTTTTCGCTGGGTTTTGTTTTATTTTAAAATAATACGGATGTTGAATTTGTTAAAAATATCAATAATTTTATCAAAATTTTTCTTTAAAAGTTTTTTACTTCTTTCATGATTATGCCATGTGATTTCTGCAATTGATTTTACTCCAAAATCCCCGCATAAACAATCGTATAGAGCAGATAATTGTCTACCGAAATATCCTGCAATTCCATTCACTTCTTCGCCCAGTGTACAAAACAATTCATCCAAATTGTGAAAATTATTTCCATCAAGCTGGATGATAATATTTTCCCTATCAATTTCCGGTCTTCTCACACATCCTGTGAAAACGAGCCAGCCTTGCAATTCATCTTTATCAAGTTTTTTCCATGTATTTTTTTCGGTAATCTCATTGTTAAGGTACATTTTCCATGCTTTAAGAAAACCTTTTGGAGGATGCCATACATATCCGTTTAATGTGATGTTGTTCTTTTTAGATTTAATGATTCGAACTTTACTGATAAAAGTTGAAGTTACAATAGATTTATCCTTGTCAAGCATATGAATGTAGCCATTATTATCATAAAGTTTTGTGGCTTTTTCAATTTCATATTTAAGTTTTTCAACATCATGAACGTTTATTAATCTTAATTCACGATAACCAAGATTGGTTTCATTACTTTCAAGATTTTTGGCGTCATCAATATATGTGATAATTTCGGTCTCTTCACCAGTGTCTAATGAGAATGCAAACATTTTATTTGTGTAAGTTTTTAATAATTTCTGTAATCAATTTCAAAACCTTCGTCGATTTCTTCCGGTTTGTGAAATTGAGTTCCTTTTACCCATATCCCATCGATGCCGCGATAAGTGGGAATTCCGCTGTCTGATGAAATTCCAGCACCGGTAAGAAAAGTGAAAAGATTTCGTTTTTCTTTATGATAAATCTGATGGATGATTTCTTCTAATTGCTCTTTCATAGCTTTATAAAGTTTAAAACTAATAAATTTCTCCACAACAAAAAAGCCCCGAAACAATTCCGGAGCTTTTTTTAATCAACTAAATAATATATTCTACTTTACAATTACTCTTTTTAAGTGTCCTTCCGAAGTTTTTACCAGATAAACTCCTGTAGAAAGCTTCGAAGTTTCGATTGTTAAAGCGTTTTTCTCTTTTCCGATTAATTTTCCGGACATATCATACAATTCATAATCCTGAGCTCTGTTGAAGTACAGCGTATTTCCTTTTGTAACCGGATTCGGGAATACATTGAAGGTCGCTTTTTCAGCTTTTACTTCACCGGTTGCCAGCGTTGTAGAAGCGATTTCGTACATCGATAATGTTCCGCTGATTTCGTTGGCGATTACTACATATCCTTTTCCTGTCGTCGTATTTTCAGGAGCGATGTAGATGATACCTTCCGGGCCGTTATCACCACCATAAGCCGAGGTCATTCGGGAATTTTTGTAATCCGTGAAAGTCGGGTTATTCGGATCTGTCACGTTGTAGACCATCACACCTCCGGTTCTTTCCAATGTTACGAAGGCGTACGTTTGCCCATTGATAGTTCCTAAAGCTATACCTTCCGGTTCAGGACCTTTGGCGCGGCTTCTGTTTTTGGCTCCGTTGGATTCATTATCAGCATTAAAAATCAATGGATGATTGGCGGCAAGATATCTTTCAAACCTGTCACCACTGTCGTAAACGATCTGTTTGGTATCGGCATTGAAAATGGAGAACGAACGAGCTCCCAATGCTGCAATTTCCTCAAATTCCGCATCTCCGTCTGTATTTCCTGTCGCATTAGAAACCCTGAATCTTCCTAAGTTATAGGATGCTTTTAAAATAGATGATTGTGGGAAAAGTGTGGCATCCAAAGTATAATTATTTGCCCCTACCGTTGTTCTTTCGCTGAAGCCTGAAAGATCTTTTTCGTCACCTTCGTTAGCAGTTATCACATAATTTGTGCCTCCTGTTTTAAAATTCTGAACGGCATCAGGCATATAATAAGCTTTCACGGGCCAGTTGGCGATTAAAACTTCACCATTGTTATCAGAAGCATCAAAACCGTTTCCTGGAAGGCTCATATCTTTTTTGCCCAGCCCCCAAATGCTTGTAATTGTTTTAGTGGCTAAATTAATTTCCGCAACGGCATTATTTTCCTGAAGTGTAACCCAGGCTTTCTGGCTGTCTGCGCTGATGGTAACATATTCTGGCTCCAAATCCTGAGACAAGGTATTATTGGTTCTTACTTTTCTTAAACCTGTCGCCGCCAATGTTGCAACCTGAGAATCAAAAGCATTGAAATTAAGCGTTGTTACGTTGCTTTGAGAAAGGTTGTTAATTCCTCCCGAAATATCAATAATACTAATGGTTCCTTCCGGATCTACCGTATAAGCGTCGTTGGGTTCGCCTTCGTTGGCTGTGATCACTTTTGTTCCGTCCGGAGAGAATGTCACCATATCCGGTAACGCACCTACCGTAACTTGCTTCAGGAAATTTCCGTTAATATCAAAGAAAACCACAGAACCGTTTTGTTGCGGATTGGCATTCGGAGAAGCAGCTGCAATGATTCCGTTTTTCACGGCGATGCTAGTAATTCCGCCGTAAGGAGCCATATTAATGGTATTTACAACCGTTGGCGTATTTGGATTACTGAAATTAATAATGTCAAAAACATCGGTAATTGAACTGATCGTAAATAGTCTTTGGGTTGAAGGATCATGAACTACAATTTCCGTAGAACTGTTATTGTTTCCAGAAGGATCGAAGCTTCCGATATAATTTAATGAAATTTGATTGGATGGAACAGGCGCTGGTTTGTCATTGTCAACAATATACACTGTTGCATTGTTGTCACCCGAAATCGTTGCACCAACCGGATTTTCAAGGCTTACTACAAAATATTCCGCTTGTTGCTCTTCTAAAGCATCATCGTTGATTGGAATATTGACCGTATAATCTGTCGTTGAAGGAGTAAGGGTAATGGTTTGATTGGCCAAAGTAAAATCATTACTGTCCGCAGTACCGAACGGAGCCGGTTTTACCACCAAATTTACCGATGAAGCAGATGGATTATTAACATTGATTTTAAATGCTAAAGTCCCCGCATTCTCATTGACTTTAATGAAATTTTTATCTAAAGAAATAGAAGTTCCCGCTGTTGTAAACGTTGCAGACGTTGAAGTTGTCACGGCATTATCACTCGTATCTTCCACCATATTCGGTTTTAATGCTAAATAATAAGCCTGATTCGGAACTAGCCCTGAAGTCGGGATAACCGTGATTTTATTGTTAGCGAAAGTCGTCATGAAGGGAACCTGAGCTCCTGAAGAATTTCCAAGACGGAAATCTACAAGATTTTGTGCATTAGAATCGTTGATCGCAGAATTGTCGGCTAATCTTATATTTTCATTGAAAGAAATCGTAGGATTTGCGGTAGTTGAGGCATTATTTGTGTTGTTGGCAGGAAGATAAGTTACGGTGGGTGGAGTAGTGTCGGCTCCTCCAGCTGCTGTTGCATCGACTGTAAAATTGTCGAAACGGTTGTTCCCGACAGTTCCTCCCGAACCTGCTGAGAACTCAACTTTTAGTTTAAAATTCGGATTGTTGGCCACGCCCGCAATGGCAGAAAAATCAAAAGTTACCAGTTGCGGATTGGCGTCTAGCGGAGAAACCGTCTGGTAAGTCTGGAAAGTTGTTCCATCCGTAGAATAAGACCAGGTCTGGGTTCCTGCTCCTGAACCTGATCTTCTGGTCGTAAATTTTACAACAACATTGTTATAGCCTGTTGTCGGCAAATTAAACTGTAAATTCCCGTTAATAGGGAAGTTATATCTCAAATGCGTTCCTGAAGCGTCGCCGTTTCTGGCATTTAAATTTTCTACATTGAAGTTTTGTCCCGTTCCTCCCGCGAAATCGATCTCGGTGGTTCCGCTTGTCACGACAGCCATGGAACCTCCAACCAAAGTGGATGTAGGCGTTATGATGGTAGCTGCGGAAGCATTGTTATTAAAATTCCAGTAATGGATAAGGTTTGTCTGTCCGAAAACTGCACCCTGAAGAAAGAATGCGGCTACTACAGAGCCTTTTAATAAGTAGTTGTTAATCATTTTTTACTTACATTAAATTTATGCAAAAATGAACCTTCTACTTTGTAACTATTTTAATGGAATCTTAAGAAATGTTTAATATTATGTAATGATTTGTAAAAAAGGCTGAAAATGAAGCAGGGTGAAAGGGCAAAATGGCTAAAGCAATTCTGCGAACCTTTGGTCTTTACGATCTTACTTATTTAGTAACCTTTCCGGAAAAATTCAGGTTTTTTCCTGTTGATTTTTTTCCGTCCAATGGGTGTTTTTGCATATAGAAAAACCCCGAAATTGCAACTAAAACGAGTAATATAAAGGCAACCAGAAAAATTCTTTTTAACATTTCTTTCATATCGCCAGATTTTTAATGTCCTTAATTTCTAATGTAGAGGTTGGGTACCCTTTTTTCACTGCATTGATCATTGCCTTGCCAACGTCGTGCAAAGTTAGTGATTTTGAAGGTAATAGCACAGGAAAAAACCAGATAAAAGGTTTAAAAAACCATTTTACATTCACCTGACCTTCAACGGGTTTCATAAAACCGGGACGGAAATTGTACTCCGAACGGAAGCCCAATTTTCTTAAGGCATTTTCTGTTCTGCCTTTTACTCTTGCCCACATCAGTTTTCCGCTTTCGGTTTTGTCGGTATGTGCCCCGGAAACATAGTTGAAAACCATATCCGGATTTTGGTTTAAAACAGCTTTTGCAAAATGTAGGGTTGTGCCGTAAGTAATTTTGGTATAATCTTCTTCATTCATTCCTACACTGCTGATTCCGGCGCAGAAGAAACATGCGTCGTAGCCTTTAAGATTTTCGTCATTCAGGCCGATGTTCAGGAAATCCGGGATGATGTATTCTTTTAGTTTGGCGTGCTTTTTTCCGCAAGGCTTTCTGCTTACGCTTAAAACTTCGGAAACATTCGGATTTTCAAGACATTCCATTAAAACGCCTTCTCCTACCATTCCTGTTGCACCTGTGAGAATTATTTTAATTGAGTTCATTTTTTTAATGTTGTTATTTTGATGACGTTTTAGAAATTCACTTTACTTTAAAAAATAGCAAAAATTATACAGATTTTTTTTAGGTCATTGCGTAGAATGAAGCAAACCTATAAATGAAAAGAATATTTTGCACATCGTTTGTTATGTCATTCAGGAAGGATCTCAACGGTAGAAAGAGAAAGGAAAGTTTTTAATCAGATTAGAGTTATTTTAAAATAGTGCAGAGATCCTTCCAGGATGAGAAAGGTGTGCTGAAATCGTGAGCCTTGTCAAGGTTTAGACTATTGAAATAACGACAAATACCCTAGCCCCGATTGAAACGACATCCTTTTGGGTTGCGGCTGAAGCGAAGCGGAAGCCGTAACCCAAAAGATATAGAGGAAAGCGGGAAACAGCTCCTAAAAAAATAAAAACCGATCTTATCGACCGGTTTTTATTTTGTGAATTATCTTTTATGCTGCAGTTTACTGTAAATATTGTGGATGAGCCCGTCTGCAACAGAAATCTTCGGAACAAAAATCCGGTTGATCTCCGACCAGGTCATCACATTGTTGAAAATTTTTAAGGCATGAACCAAAACATCCGCTCTATCTTCACGCATATTGTATTTTGTCATTCTTTCTTCCACAGAAAGTCCGTCGAATTCTTTGTAGACTTTTCTCAGGTGGGAAAGCGACATCGGTTTGCCGTCTTTGGTTTTGCTCATCGAGAAAACTTTGTTGATGTTTCCTCCCGAACCGATGGCTACGATAGGTCTTTTGCTGTTGATATTTTTCCTGATTTCTTCTTTCATATCTTTCCAGTTATCGGGCGTTACCAAATTATTCAGCAAACGGATGGTTCCGATGTTGAAAGATTTTTCGTAGATCATTTTCCCGTTTTCGTAGAAAGTAAGCTCGGTAGAACCGCCGCCTACGTCGATATATAAATAAGCAAAGTCTTTATCCAAGCCTTCTGCAACGTGATTTTCAAAAACTAAAGTTGCTTCTTCATCTCCGGAAATAATTTCGATATCGATTCCCGAAGTTTCCTTTACTTCGCGGATGATGTCTTGTCCGTTCGTAGCATCACGCATCGCGCTGGTAGCACAGGCTCTGTAATGTTCCACTTTGTAGATTTTCATCAGGTCGCTGAAAATTTTCATCGAATCGATCACCATTTTTTCTCTTTCTGGGCCGATTTTTCCCAATGTGAAAACATCCATCCCTAATCGTAAAGGGATTCTTAAAAGATTAAGCTTAATGAATTCCGGCTCTTTGTTGTTGAATTTTACTTCATTAATTAAGAGTCTGGCCGCATTACTACCGATGTCTATGGCTGCAATCTTCATTTTTTGTCTGTTTTTGCTTTTAAATATTTATACGTTTCTATCTGAGAACGACATTCTTCTTTGTTGTTGCTGATGTATTCGTTGCCCAATTTTTTGTCTAAAATACGAGCTTTTACATTATCTTTCAACTGAATATCCAGAATATCTTTCAGTTCTTTCTTCAGATTCTTGTCTGTGATCTTTGCCGCAGCTTCGATTCTGTAATCGAGATTTCGCGTCATCCAGTCTGCGGAAGAAATATAAATGTCTTCTGAGCCTTTGTTGTAAAAATACATGACTCTCGCGTGTTCCAGATACTCGTCTACGATGCTTATCGCTTTTATTTTTTCTTTAAAATCTTTTTGATTGATCGCGCAATAGATTCCTCTTACAATCATTCTGATAACCACTCCGGCCTGCGCTGCTTCGTATAATTTTTCAATTAAAGCTCTGTCGCTTACCGAATTGGCTTTGATGATCATTTCGGCTCTTCTCCCTGCTTTTGCTTCCTCGATTTCCTTATCTATATGATGCACAATTTTTTCCCGCATAAATTGTGGACAAACCAACAGATTTTTACAGGTTTTAAGGACAGGTAAAAAGTCGTCTTTAGGCTTTTTCAGGATATTAAATACTTTATTAATATCTGCCATTACGCCTCGGTCTGCGGTCATTACCAGATGATCTCCGTAAATTCTTGCCGTTTTCTCATTGAAATTACCGGTACTAATGAAACCGTACTGAATGGTTTTGTTGTGCGCTCTTTTTTTGATGACACATAATTTGGCGTGTACTTTTTTATTCGGAAGCCCTACCAGAACGGTAATTCCTTCCGGTTCCAGCATTTCTTTCCATTCCAGGTTGGATTCTTCATCGAATCTTGCCTGAAGTTCCAGCATCACCGTTACTTCTTTTCCATTTCTGGCTGCATAGATCAAAGCATTAATGATTTTTGAGCTGCTCGCCAAACGATACGCCGTAATCTGAATCGATTTTACATCCGGATCCATTGCGGCTTCACGAAGAAGGTCGATCACCGGATTGTATTTATGGTAAGGGAAGGTAAGGAGCACATCATGTTTTAGAATAACATCGGTCACTCTTTCGCCATGTTCAAAAGCGGGATGGGTGAAGGAAGTTCTCTCGACAGGTCTTGCATAGGTTTCAAAAACATCAGGGAAATCCATAAAATGTTTGAAATTATGAATCTTTCCACCTGGGATGATGCTGTCTTTTTTGGTTAGGTTCAATTTTCGGATCAGCATTTCAAGAAGTGCCTTATCCATATCTTTATCAAAGACAAAACGGGTCGGTTTTCCTTTTCTCCTGTTTTTTAATCCTTTTTCGATTTTCTCAGCAAAGTTGGTGCGGATGTCATTATCCAGATCCAGCTCGGCATCTTTTGTTACTTTAAAGGCATTTGCCGCAAATTCGTCATATCCGAAATAGGAGAAAATATGGGGTAAGTTGAAGGTAATAACATCTTCCAGCAACATCACATCTTTTTCCTCCGGATCTTCTGTCGGAAGCAAAACGAATCTTCCCACAAAACGAGAAGGAATTTCAATAATGGCATAATTACTCGAATACTGCCAGTCTTTTTTTCTCATTGCAACGCCCAGATAAAGACTTTTGTCTCTCATGTAAGGCATCGGCGTATTTTCGTGAAGAAGGATGGGAATTACGTTTGATTCCACCACTTCATCAAAATAGGTTCTGACAAATTCTTTTTGCTTGGCCGTTAAATTCTTTGAAGTTTTAATGAAAACTTTATGCTCAGCCATTTCTCCCAGAATTTTTTTCCAGGTTTTGTCGAAATTCTGCTGCTGTCTCATCACAATGTCATTGATCTTCTGAAGGATCTTTGAAGGTGGCTGATAAAAAGATTCTGCAATTACTTTTTCCTTAAAATCCATTGCACGTTTTAATCCTGCGACCCGCACTCTGAAAAATTCATCAAGATTGTTGGAGAAAATCCCCAAAAAACGGATTCTCAGGTGTAAAGGTACTTTTTCGTCCATCGCTTCCTGCAAAACTCTTTCGTTGAAGGCAAGCCATGTGATATCTCTCGGATTGAAGTGTAATGACATTCTCTAGTTTATATTCATCAAAAATAATAATTCGGCGGGTTATTATAGATATGAAGTAGGTTAAACTTTGATTAATTTTTTCAGGTTTTGTCAATATTCAGACTGTTTAAAAGACATTTTTAACCTTGATTTTCCACTGAAATAAGACTTTTCTGTCATTTTGTCATAAAACCTTGTCTGGTACAGATATTGAGAATTTGAGAGTGTAAATTAAAATTAAAAATTTAGAAAAAATATAAAATATTATGAGTAAAATAATTGGAATTGACTTAGGAACAACCAACTCTTGCGTTGCTGTAATGGAGGGTAAAGACCCTGTTGTTATCCCTAATGCAGAAGGTAAAAGAACGACTCCTTCTATTGTAGCGTTTACAGAAGATGGAGAAAGAAAAGTGGGAGATCCTGCAAAAAGACAGGCTGTAACGAATCCAAAGAAAACCGTATACTCTATCAAAAGATTTATTGGTACTCATTTTAAAGATGACGGAAGCGAAATTTCAAGAGTTCCATATGAAGTAGTAAAAGGACCAAACGATACAGTAAAAGTAAAAATCGACGATAGAGAATATACGCCACAGGAGATCTCTGCAATGATTCTTCAGAAAATGAAGAAAACTGCTGAAGATTATCTTGGGCAAGAGGTTACAAGAGCGGTAATCACTGTTCCTGCATACTTCAACGATGCACAAAGACAGGCTACTAAAGAAGCTGGTGAAATTGCCGGTCTTAAAGTAGAAAGAATCATCAACGAGCCTACAGCTGCAGCATTAGCTTATGGATTAGATAAGAATCACAAAGACCAGAAAATCGCTGTGTATGACCTTGGTGGTGGTACTTTCGATATCTCTATCCTTGATCTTGGAGACGGTGTATTCGAAGTATTGTCTACAAACGGTGATACGCACTTAGGTGGTGATGACTTTGATGATGTGATCATCAACTGGATGGCTGATGAATTCAAAGCTGAAGAAGGTGTTGACTTAAAATCTGATGCAATCGCATTACAAAGATTGAAAGAAGCTGCTGAAAAAGCAAAAATAGAATTGTCTTCTTCTCCGCAAACTGAAATCAACCTTCCTTATATCACGGCTACAGCTACAGGTCCTAAACACTTAGTAAAGTCTTTAACTAAAGCTAAATTCGAGCAATTAGCTTCTGACTTGGTAAGAAGATCTATGGAGCCGGTTGCTAAAGCATTGAAAGATGCAGGTTTATCAACTTCAGATATCGACGAAGTAATCTTGGTAGGTGGTTCTACAAGAATCCCGATCATCCAGGAAGAAGTGGAAAAATTCTTCGGTAAAAAACCTTCTAAAGGAGTAAACCCGGATGAGGTGGTAGCTATCGGTGCTGCTATTCAGGGAGGTGTACTGACAGGTGATGTGAAAGATGTATTGCTTCTTGACGTTACACCACTTTCTTTAGGTATCGAAACAATGGGTTCTGTATTTACTAAATTAATTGAAGCAAATACAACCATTCCAACCAAAAAATCTGAAGTATTCTCTACAGCTTCCGACAACCAGCCGGCTGTAAGCATCAGAGTAGGACAGGGTGAAAGACCAATGTTCAACGACAACAAAGAAATCGGTAGATTCGACCTTACGGATATTCCACCGGCGCCAAGAGGGGTTCCTCAGATCGAAGTGACTTTCGATATCGACGCAAACGGTATTCTAAGTGTTTCTGCTAAAGATAAAGGTACTGGTAAAGAACAGACGATTAAAATCCAGGCATCTTCAGGTCTTTCTGACGAAGAAATCGAAAGAATGAAGAAAGAAGCTCAGGAAAATTCTGCAGCAGATGCCAAGAGAAAAGAAGAAGTTGAAATCTTCAACAAAGCTGACGGATTGATCTTCCAGACTGAAAAGCAATTGAAAGAGTTTGGTGATAAATTATCTGCTGACAAAAAAGCAGCAATCGAAGCCGCTCACGGAGAATTGAAAACAGCTTTCGAAGCTAAAAATGCAGACGACGTAAAAGCTAAAACAGAAGCTTTAGACGCAGCATGGATGGCAGCTTCAGAAGAGATGTATGCAGCAGGACAAGGTGCTCAAGGTGCAGACGCAGGAGCTCAGAATCCTGGTGGAAATGCAGGAAACGAAGATGTACAGGATGCAGATTTCGAAGAAGTCAAGTAAGCAGTTAAACACTGATAAAAATAGAAATCCCCGAGCGTAAGCGAGGGGATTTTTTTATTATAAAACTGAATAATTTCAGAATAATTATTCGTAATGAAGGTTACCAAATAACGATTTCCAGAAGTTTCAAAGAAAATATACCAGGTTGTATTTTGGTTCGCTTTATAAAAAATATATTTTGAACCTAATTCTATAAGGTTAATTGGAGTTTGTTTTGGTTCTTTTTTTTAAACTCATCTCCTGAAATTCCTCTTTGCCACTCTTTTTCAAAATCAAAAGATTTTCTGAGACTAATTTTATTAATTTCTTCAATTATTTCAGGATTTTCCAAAGAATTTATCCACTTTATAATTTCATTTTTTTCAGCAGAAATATTCATTGTGTAACAAATTTTATAAACAAATATAAGAATTTCTTTATTGAGCTAAGATTATTTACAACAAAGAAATTTTACTTAATTAAAACAAAAAATCTCTACATTAGTATAATTTTTAACCTCAAAAATAACATTTAAATGAAGTTTTCTAAAATTATTGTAATCTTAACAATATTCCTATTTCAATTCAACTTTGCTCAGGAAAAAGCTGATGTAGTATTAAATAAAGCCCTTACCGAAGCAAAATCAAAGAATAAAAACGTACTTCTGGTCTTCCATGCGTCATGGTGCAAATGGTGCCATGTGATGGAGAAGAATATGAATCTGCCGGAAACAAAACCGATTTTTGACAAAAAATTTGTTACGACATACGTTGATGTGCAGGAGATGGGTGAAAAGAAAAAACTTGAAAATCCGGGAGGCCAGGAGCTGATGAATAAATATAAAGGAGAAAATGCAGGACTTCCATTCTGGCTGGTTCTGAATCCTAAAGGTGAGGTGCTCGCAGATTCTTTTAATGAAAAAAATGAAAATCTTGGCTGCCCTTCAACTGCTGAAGAAGTTGCTGTTTTCATAGCAAAACTGAAGGAATCTTCAAAAATGAATGATAAAGAACTTCAAACCATACAAACGGTTTTCGCAAAAAAGAATTAATAAAAAACTCCCCGAATATTTTGTTTGGGGAGTTTATTTTTTTAATTAAATTTTATTTACCAAAGAATATTTTATCCTGCTTTCGCTGGTCATTATAAATAACCTGGAAACTCACAGGCATGTATTGATAAAGAAGCTTCCAGTGTTCTATTTTGGCGTGCTTTTTAAAGCTTTCGAACGATCTTACGAAAAGATTTTCAATCATCGATTTTACGTACGAATTCCCGTTTCTGTACAGCCAGTCCATCAGTTTGATGTGGTGGGCTATAATGTTGATCTTCGATTCCTGCAGAAGGTCTTTCAGATAATTGACTGTCGCCTGGATCGCTCCTGCAAAGTTCTCTTGTACAGATAATTGCGAGATTTCAGGTCGAAGTGTTGGATAGAAAAATTTTAAATATTCAATAGCTATTTTTTGGTTAATAGTTTGCATTTGTACATTCATCATAATTAATATTTTTCAGAACACATCTATTGCCACGAAAAGTATACCAAAGTTTACAAACAGGCAGCAAAAATAAATACACCCACAATCACTGCAATGTGAGTTGCTAAAATCTCCAGATTGTGTCTGTTGGTGGTTGTTTTCAGTGTTTTCCAGTCTGATATTCTTCTGATTTTTGATTTCATAAATTGTTGATTTTTAATACGTTTATAATATCTTATTTTTTTCGTTTTTGTAATGAAATAGGTGAATATTGTAATGAATTATATGCCATGGTTATAAATCTGCTTGGCATAAATTCTCTGCAAATCCTGGGAAATGTGACTAAAAATCATTTTCCGGTATTCTTCAGTGCAAAAAGCGGTAGAATTGTCCAGTGAAAAGATGAATGTATTTTCAATAGCATTTTTTAATACAACATCGCCATTTCTGTAAATTTCATCCATCTTTTTTAAGCTTTTAAATAAAAGATTTCTGTCGTTCTGGCGGATCATGTTTTTAATCTGGTCTGTGAAAGTCTGCATGACACTGTAAGAATTTTGTGTTCTGTTTCCTTTCCATTCGCTTTGGATATCGGGAATCACGTCTGTAATTTCCTGAGCAGCTTCTAAATAATTCATATTAATTTTGATTTAATTCTAACACTTTAATAATACCACCGAAAATAAAGACGACCAGAAATGCCATCAATAAAAGGTGATAAGGCTTCATCCATTTTGGGGTTGCCGGTCCTTTGCTTTTTAATCTTCTTAGCTTATCAATTCTGTTTAAAGTCTTTAAGTCCATTTTGCTTATGTTTTGGGAATCATGATGCCAATTGCATTCCTTTGAAAATTATTTTAATTTAATTAATTGTAAATGAGTGTTTTATTGGTTTTAATTTAAATTTTTAAGGAAAAAAATCATGTCAAAATGATAAGGTTTTTATCAGAATGAAAAGGCATAAAAAAATCCTCAGGGTTTTCCTGAGGATGTGTATTTGATTGATTTTTTTAATTCTTTTTAGGCTTTGCGTTAAAAAGTATTTATTGAATTAATATTTCGAGGATTGAAGCTTTACTGTGTTTTTATCAATTATAATCTGGAACAGGTTAGAATAATCGTCCTCAGAAATCGTTTCAAAAGGTTTTTTGGCTCCAAAGGCTTCCAAAATACTGAGAATTGTATTAGAATGCCCCACGATAATTACATTTTTACCGGAATAATTGTTGAGAATTTCGTCAACAAGTTTTTTATTATCGGAAGGGTTGTAGCTGGTAATTTCAATTTTGTTGAATGCTGCAATAGGTTGCAAAGTCTGCTGAGTCCTATAAAAAGGGGTAGAATAGGCAGCTGAAAATTTTACGTTCTTTAGTTTTTTCAAGAGTTCTTCTGCTCTCTGTTTTCCAACTTCACTAAGGTTGGGATTTTTATTATTTGCATCAGAAATATCCTTTTCCGCGTGTCTTACGATGTAAATGCTGGTATTCTGAGAATGCAGAAATGTAAAGGAAAAAAGCACTAAAAGTATTGTTACTAAATTTTTCATCCGAGTTATTTATTATGGACTTTGATTACAAAACTAAAGTACAGATTATATTCAAATCTCAAAATAGATTTATTTGTTTCTTGTTGTCTTTGAAGTTTAAAACTATATTTGTGGCTTCAAAAAAGATCAAAAAAATGTTTTCAAAAATAGTAGTACACAGAGTCGGAAATAAAATCAATGGAGAGTCTTTAATACTTTCTCAGGAAGAGCTGGAGCTGGATGAAGGAATGGCAGAATTGCTTGAAAATTACTTTCTGGGTTCGTTCAAATCGGAGGAAACTTTTCATTTTTACAGCGATTCTTATTTGGTGAATAACCCGGTCTACAGTTCTGTGTCCGAGATTTTTGATGATAAGGCAAAATTCCTCTGGGAATCCGAAAACATTGCAAAACATCTTTTCGAAGCTGCCGAAAACCCAAGAGTTCAGGGTGGAGAATTATTTATCGTTTATTTTGAGGATGAAAGAGAAGGCACGGAAAGAGTAGATAAAATAGGTATTTTTAAAACTGAAAAAAGAGAATCTTTCTTAAAAATTTCTCCTAATGGAGAGACTTTTGACATCGAAAAAGATCAGGGAATCGGTTTGTCGAAAATTGACAAAGCTGCTTTAATTTATAATAATGATAAAGAAACCGGATATGTGCTTTCTGTGGTTGACAACAACAAAAACGGAGATATGTATTACTGGTACGAGGATTTTTTAAAGGTAAAACAGCGTGATGACGAATATTTTCATACGCAGGAAGCTTTAATGGTGTACAAAGATTATATCACCAAACAATTACCTCAGGAATTTGAAGTTTCTAAGGCAGACCAGGCGGATTTTTTAAATAAGTCGATCAATTTCTTTAAAGAAAAAGAAGAATTCAAACTGGATGAGTTTGCTAATGAAGTCTTGGGAGATGAGCATGTAATCGAGAGTTTTAACAATTTTAAAACCGATTACGAGCAGGATATGCAGATCAATATTGCAGAAGAATTCCCCATCAGTGAAGCTGCGGTGAAGAAAACCCAGAGACATTTTAAAAGCATCATTAAGCTTGATAAAAATTTCCACATCTACATCCACGGAGACCGTCAGAAAATTGCTACGGGAGAAGATGAAAAAGGAAAATACTATATGCTGTATTTCGATAAAGAAGTTTAATTCTTTTAAACTTGTTTATTTAACCACAAAAGCTACAAAATATTTAATAAAAATTTTTGCGCCTTTTGTGGTTAAATTAAAATCAATTAAACAAACTATTAATTAAAAACCAGAACCATTTTATGGAGCCTAAAATCATTGATTTATCAAAGCCAATCCAATACAACGCCGGAGATCCGTGGTTTATGAAAGTGAAAATCAAACATAAATCTCATAAAAAATCACATTGGCTGATCCGTCTGGCATTGGGACTTCCTGCGAAATTATTTCCGAAAAACTGGACAGGCTGGGCAGATGATAAGATCAAAAGTATGGGACTTCATTCCACTACCCACATCGATGCGCCTTGGCATTATGGCCCTGTTGTAGAGGGAAAACCGGCAAAAACCATTGACCAGATTCCCCTGGAATGGTGCTACGGCGAAGGAATCGTTATCGATTGTACTCACAAAGAGGATTTTGTTGCCATTACAGGTGATGATTTAAAACAAGATTTAGATAAAAACGGAATCACCATAAAACCTGGAAATATCGTCCTGATAAGAACAGATCGTGATAAATTAATGGGAACTCCCGATTTTCCCAACAAAGGAACGGGAATGAGCCGTGAAGCTACAGAATGGCTGATCGATCAGGGAGTGAAAGTAATGGGAATCGACCAGTGGGGATGGGATCTCCCGTTGAAATTTATGGCTCAAAAAGCAAAAGAACTCAATGACCCGGAATACTTTTGGGAAGGTCACCGAGTGGGCATCGACAAAGAATATCTGCACATGGAGCAGTTGACCAATCTGTCAGCTTTGCCACCTTCAGGATTTAAAATTTGCGTTTTTCCACTGAAGATTGTTGGTGGTTCTGCAGCTCCGGCTCGGGTTGTGGCTATTATGGAATAGAATTCAATTTAATATAATTTAACTTTTTTAACACTATCAATATCACCAAAATAAGAATTGGCGCAAAGGCTTGCTATGATTAATAAACAACTGTTATTTTATGCGTTTTTGTGGTATTTGTTTCTATAGAAAAAGTACTATAGCTGTAAAAATTTCGTTATCTTTGATAGATCAAAGTATTATATGAATTTTGTAGAGTGTCATGAAGAGCCCATTCATATTCCGGGCTACATACAAAGTTTTGGTTATCTGATTGGCATCGACGCAGAATCTCACTCCATCACTTTTTTTAGCAAGAATATAGAGGACATTTTTAATATCGGAAATAAAGAAATTCTTTTCGATAAGAAAATTACAGACTTCCCGGAAAGTTTTAATAGCATTATAGAATCTGATATCTACAATTCGCTAAACCGATTTACCCAAAGAGAAAACGAAACGTATTTCGATAAAATTTTTATCAGGGACAAAGAATATCATTTCTCCGTTTTCAGAAGTAAAGCTCATATTTTTCTAGAATTTGAAGAAGTTTTAGAAAACCCTCATAAAAGAATTTCCAATAAGTATGACAGTTTTTATATTGTAGATAATGCTCAGGAAATTTGGGAACAGCTGCTCAATACCCTTTCAAGAATTGTGAATTATGACCGGATGATGGTCTACAAATTCATGATGGACGGTTCAGGAAAAGTAATCGCAGAAAGAAGGGGTGAAGATATGGAAAGCTATCTGGGGCTGCATTATCCGGAAAGTGATATTCCGAGACAGGCAAGGGAACTTTACTTTAAAAAAAGAAAGAGAATTTTCAGCAATGTATACGCAGAAACCGTTCCGCTTCTGAGCAAAAGACAGGAAGATATCGACCTTACATATGCCACCTCACGCGGAATGTCGCCTATTCACGGGCAATACGTAAAAAATTCCGGAGCTTCATCTAGTTTCAGTGTTTCGATTATTATTGATGATCACCTGTGGGGATTGGTAACCTGCCAAAATTCTGAGCCGAAGCATATTGATCTGGAAGACAGAGTGCAGGCCGGGATTTTCACGGCGTTGGCTTCCAATGCATACTCTTCATTTAAATCTAAAAATGAACTGAATTACCGTTTAGAGCTGAACGAAAAATCTTCAGAATTAAAAAAAGAATTCTTAAAATACAACAGTTTATTAGATTCTTTAATTGAAAATAAAACCGAGATTAAAGATCTTCCGGAAGCCGATGGTTTAGCCATTGTTTCGGATGAAACGCTGGTAACGGAAGGAAATACTCCGAGCCGTAAAGCTATTGGAAGAATTATTCAGTGGGCACACGAAAATACCGAAGATAATATTTACATGAGCCGGAATTTCCTCAGAAATTATGGGGAAGAACTAGAACTGGATACAAATTCGGCAGGAATTGTCATTTATTTCATCGAAAGAAGTAAAAACAATATGCTGATCTGGTTCCGGAAAGAATTCGACGAACACATCAACTGGGCAGGAAAGCCTGAGAAAAAAATCGAAGTGTTTTCGCAAAACGGAGAAGAAAGACAAATCGTTTCTCCACGAACTTCTTTCCAGATTTTCACCGAAAATATTAAAGGAAATTCCAAACGATGGAACTCCAGAAACATTGCAGCACTGCAGTCTATACGGGATCTGATCCTGGAGACTTCACATAAAAATTACAACACGATCAAAAGGCTTAATGATGAGCTTAAAAAAGTGAATGAAGAGCTCGACAGTTTTTCATACACCATTTCCCATGACTTGGGAACGCCTTTGACGGTGATGAAACTGAATGCTCAGATGCTTCTGAACAGTCTTACAGATGGTTCGGAGAAAAGCAAAAATAAGATCAATTCCATTATTGAAGAGATCGACAATATGGCAGAGATGATGCATGATGTTTTACAATTAAGCCGTGCAAAACACAGCGAGATTCAGCTTGAAAATCTTCCGACGGTCAACACGATTCAAAAAATTTCGGAGAATGCGAAGATAACGTACAACAGCCCGAAAAGCGAGATCATTATCAAAGAATGTCCTGATGTTTTGGCAGATAAAACAATGATGCATCAGGTATTTTTAAATATCATCAATAATGCTGTAAAATATTCTTCCCACAAAGAGCAGCCAAAAATCGAAATTGAAGGTTTTGAAGCAGGTGATAAGATCATTTACAGAATAAAAGACAACGGAATCGGAATTCCTGAGGAGGAAAAACATAAGATGTTTAAAATTTTCAACAGGATGGATAATGCGAAAAAATTTAAAGGAAACGGAGTGGGATTGTCTATTGTACATCGCATTATGAACAGAATTGGTGGAAATGTAGAGTATGAAAGCAGTGAAGAAGGAACTTCTTTTATTTTAACATTTAAAAAGCCTTAAATCTGAAGATCAAATCTTATGATGGTATCTGAATATCTAAAACAAAATACGGCAGAATATCACGATGCTGCGGAAAAGCTTTTTAACTCAGAAAAAATTTTTAATAAAACTTTTACGCTTGAAGATTACAAAAAAATCATCAGTACCAATTATCTGATGCTTCTTCATTCTGAAAATAGAATCTTCGACAGTCTTTCTGATAAATTCTCTGAAAAGCTTCAGTTAAGCAACCGAAAAAAACTTCATTTAATTGAAAAAGATCTGGAAAGTCTTGCCTTAAAAAATCAAAGTGCTTCCCACGAACTTGAATTTTCCAACGAAAATGAAGCATTAGGAGCGATGTATGTGATCGAAGGTTCTACATTGGGTGGAAATGTGATCGCCAAACAGCTGTCTAAAACGGAAGGTTTTGATAACGTGACATTCAATTTCTTCGGATGTTATCAGGAAAATACCGGATCTATGTGGAAAAATTTCAAAGAAGTTCTGGATACGGAAGTGGCGGAAGAAAGCTATGATGAGGTATTGTCGGGAGCTAAAAAGCTGTACACTTTCCTGCTAAATGTGAACTGATTTTTTTCATATACCATAAATATCACTTTTAAAGATAATTAAATTCCTGAAAGATTGCTCAATTTTTCAGGAATTGTTAAATTTGGGAGTTTTCAATTTTAAACTAAAATTAATTTAAAAATAAATCAAATGAAAGTAACTGTAGTAGGTGCAGGCGCTGTAGGAGCGAGTTGTGCAGAATACATCGCAATGAAAAACTTCTGTTCAGAAGTAGTTTTAGTAGACATTAAAGAAGGATTTGCTGAAGGTAAGGCAATGGATTTGATGCAGACAGCATCTCTTAACGGATTCGATACAAAAATTACCGGAACAACAGGAGATTACAGCAAAACTGCAGGTTCTCATGTAGCGGTGATCACTTCAGGGATTCCAAGAAAACCTGGGATGACAAGAGAAGAATTAATCGGTATCAACGCTGGTATCGTAAAAGAAGTTACTGAAAACTTGGTAAAACACTCTCCGGAGGTAATCATCATCGTAGTTTCTAACCCAATGGATACAATGGCTTACCTTGTACACAAAACTTCCGGTCTTCCTAAACACAAGATCATCGGAATGGGTGGTGCATTGGATTCTGCGAGATTCAAATACAGATTGGCTGAAGCGCTAGAAGCTCCGATTTCTGACGTAGACGGTATGGTAATCGCTGCTCACAGCGACACAGGTATGCTTCCTCTATTGAGCAAAGCGACAAGAAACGGTGTTCCTGTAACTGAGTTCCTGAACGACGAAAAACAAAAATATGTAATCGAAGAAACGAAAGTAGGAGGGGCAACTCTTACTAAATTATTGGGAACTTCTGCTTGGTATGCGCCAGGTGCGGCTGTTTCTGTAATGGTTCAGGCAATTGCATGCGACCAAAAGAAAATGATCCCTTGTTCTTTAATGCTTGAAGGTGAATACGGACAAAACGATATCTGCCTTGGTGTTCCTGCTATTATCGGGAAAAACGGTGTTGAAAGCATCGTAAACGTTACCCTGACTGCGGATGAGCAATTGAAATTCGCTGAAGCTGCTAATGCAGTAAGAGAGGTGAATGGAGATTTGAAGTTTTAATTATTGAACTTGATATATTGAAGAGGCTGTCTCATTTTTGGGACAGCCTCTTTATATTTTATAGATGGTATTTTTACAAATTCCTATCCGCTTTTTCTTTCTTTAATTTATTCCAGTTGTTGATATTAATAATTAGAATAGGAAGCAAAGCAATCGGAATTACTGTTAAAGCACTGAATCCTTTTTTGAAGGTTAAAAACATTGTGCTTAAGAATAAAAGAACGATGGCAGTCATCAACATAATAGTAAGAATTTTTATTTTCTTTTCGTTATTGATAAGTTCTTCATCGGTGTATTCGGAAATTGATTTAGTGTCTTTCATTGTTCTATTTTTTCTTAATGAGTTCAAGGGTATTAATTTTTCCAACGGGTGCTATTTTGATATTTTTATCTCCTTTTGCAACATAAAAATAATAAGAGCTGTTGATATCGATCATGTAGATATCGGTCGGTATACCGGATTCGGAAATGATCTTATAATTGTATTTTAGATTTTGAGTATTAATTCTCTTTTTAATAATATTGCCTTCACCCCATCCTAATCCTACAAAAAGAGCGAGAAGTTCAAGGGGTATAAGTGTCGCAAATATCGGAATCATCATTTTTTGTAATGTTCTTTTATCAACGTCTTGATTTATTTTATAGCTTCCTAACAGTTTTTTGCTCCAGTTTTTATCACTGTTTTTCACAAGTATTACCTGAAATAGAAAGAAGAAAAGGACAACAGAGATTATGATGATGATCAAAATAGGACTTGAAGCCATATCAGCAATCGGACTGATCAGAATGTCCGTTATGGACGAATATTTCAAAATATTTATTCCCAACTGATAAAAAAGAATACTTTCCTTTAAAAGTCCAAGAATAATAAGATATAAATAACCTAAAGGTAATAATTCTTGAATTTTTTCTAAATATTTCATTGGTCTAAGATATTATTTTTTATCTTAAATTGTTTATTTTTATTTAAAATCTAAATATTAAGAATCAATTAAATGATTGCCTGAATTCTAATGGAGAAACATGGGTCTTGCTTTTAAACAATTTACTGAAAGACTGAGGATGCTCAAATCCAAGTTCATAAGCAATCTCGCTCACAGAGAGTTGTGTAGTAGACAATTTTTCTTTGGCCTTATCAATAAGTTTTTCGTGAATATGCCGTTGAGTATATTTTAAGTTTCGGCGCGGCCGAAGGCCGCGCCGAAACTCAAAGGTTGTAAAACCTTATACTATATGATCACTTAATTTTATTCACAAAATCAACAACAGCATTCACAAACTCCCTGTTTTTCTCATAATACAAAAGATGCCCTCCGTCAATAGAAACCACTTTCTTGTCAGGGAACTGAAAGGTTTTATAATGCTGCGTTCCGACGGCTTTGTCACTTTTTCCGGTAATAATCAGTACGGGAGTCTTGATAGTTTTTGTCATTGGAGCATAATCTGCATAATATTCAGGGAAATCTTTGGGTTTTGAGATCACTGCCATTCCAAAATCAATAATTCTGGGATGGAGAGAATCTATTTTATCCATTTCTTTAATGGTTTCAATATCATCGGTGAGAAATTTATAACCCATCTTTTTTGAGCGTAAAGATTTGCTGATCTTCGAAAGTTCCATAGAAAGACTGTCACTGTGAACAGCTCTGTTTTTTTGTTGAAGAAGCTGATTTCCGTATTCGATTTGTTCTTTTACAGATTCATTGTTGAGGAAATGTAGAGTGACGTTGGCTAAAATCAATCCTTTAGTGTATTGGGGATATTTTTTGGCATAATTAACCGCGATGATTCCACCAAAAGAATGAGCCAGTAAAAAAACTTTATTGAGCTTCAGATGCTGTCTTAATTCTTCAATATCCTGAACCATTTTATCCAGATGATAGTTGTCGGATGTTTCGGATTCTCCCGATCCACGCTGATCCATATAGATCAGGGTAAGATTTTTTTCAAGATTATTACCTCCTAATAATTCAAATGAAGGATATCCTTGCCCGGGACCGCCGGGAATATAAATACAAGCTTCCCCTTTTCCCGAAACTTTAAATTTAATCTTGACATGATCCGAAGTTTCGAAAAAATTTTCATTTGCTGAAGTATGTTGAGCCGAAATATTAGCCGGAATGATAAAAAGTAATAAAATTAGCCAGATTGTTTTCATATAATGATAACAACCGGAGTGGAGGATTTATTACTAATAAGTCTGATTTAAAAGAAAAATTTAATACTTAATTTTAATTTCAATTAATTTTTTAAAATCATCCATCAAAGAACCATCCGTTACATCAATTCTGATTCCTCTGCCTTCAGCATATTTTTTTGTGTTTTTAAGCTCTGTTATGATATGTTCGGAAATATTGCTGTTACAGATTTCTTCAAAAGCTTTTTCACCGAAAACAAAGCCGATTTTAAAAAACTGATCTCGAGGCAAAAGATAAACCAGCACCCTTTTTTTATCACTTATCCTGAAACCCCAGCCGAATTTTTGACCAGAAAAGTGCCAGTCGAAGCTTGATTCCGGGTATTTCTGTAAGGTAAAAGAAAAAAGTTCGTGCCAGAATGTATAATTTTTACCCAATGCTTTTTTAAGGTCATCGTCAGAAGGTTTAACGGTCTTGTCCGTAAAAATACTTGTCATAAATTTTATTAATGAAAGATAAATTTAGAATAATTTTCAAAATTTCAAAAAGTTTTATTTCAATTAAATGATTGCCTGAATTCCAATGGAGAAACCTGGGTTTTACTTTTAAATAATTTGCTGAAAGACTGAGGATGCTCAAATCCCAGTTCATAAGCAATTTCGCTCACAGAGAGTTGTGTGGTAGACAATTTTTCTTTGGCCTTCTCAATAAGTTTTTCGTGAATATGTTGTTGGGTGCTTTGTCCCGTCAAAACTTTTAGTAATCCGGTTAGGTAACTTGGCGAAACATTGAGTTGGTCTGCCACGAACTGTACACTCGGTAATCCTTTTGTAATTAAATCTTCATTATTGAAATAATCGGTTAATAATTTTTCTAATGAATCAAGGATTTTATGATTGGAAATTTTTCGTGTAATAAACTGTCTTTGATAAAAACGTTCAGCATAATTAAGCAATGTTTCTATTTGTGAAATAATAATATTCTGGCTGAATTTATCAATATTCGAATGATATTCCTGTTGAATATTTTCTATGATCTGATGAAGGATTGTCTCTTCTTTTTCGGAAAGAAATAAGGCTTCATTCACAGAATAATCAAAAAAATCATAGTTTTTAATATTTTTGGCTAAAGAGGTGTTCCAGAGAAAATCGGGATGAATCAGTAAAATCCATCCCGTATGTTGTGCTCTCTTGTGGGTTTCAGGATCAATGGTGACCCCAAAAACCTGTCCCGGAGCCATAAAAAACATCACGCCTTCATCAAAATCATATTCCTGCTGACCATATTTTATTTTGGCATTGGAAGTTCTTTTGATGGAAATTGAATAAAAATCAAGAATCCAGCTCACTTCCTGAATATCCACATCATGTTTGATGGTGCTGTAATCCACAATACTGATCAACGGATGCTGAGGCTTCGGAAGCCCCCGAAACTGATGAAATTCCTGAATTGTTTTTATTCTAATCGGCTGTTTCATAATACGACTAAGTTAAATGTTTTTTCATGATCTCAACCTAGGAAATTGGAGCGTTAAGAAAATTAAAGCTTCATCCGTTAAGAAATTCCCACTGTCTGAAGCGCGACTAAAATATTGAACCGAAGAACAAATAATAAACTCGCGCAAGTTTTGAAAATTTTAGGATGAAGTTTTAATTTTTAGTGGAAATTTCCAAGTCTTGACTTTTTGTTTCTTTTGTGTCAGGACAAAAGAAATTAATTAAAATATACTTTAGCAAAATCCTTAGCAAAATCTTTCACCTTAATTTTTCCTAAAACCGGTCTGTTCTTAAAATAATCTTCATATAAAATATTACCTTTTCTTGCTGCATTCATTTCAACGAAACCTTTTGCCGTTTGCGGATTCATTCCTGCATTGATGAGGTTATTCAACAAATCCTCGTCAGAAATTTTCAGCCATTTCAGGTCGGGTTGACCAATGGCTTCTCCTAAAGTTTCAGCGATTTCGTTGGGTGAAATTTCTTCACTGGCAACGTATCGGATTTCCCTCCCGTTGAACGGTTTTTCCATTTCTTCTGCAATGGCAGATGCAATATCTTTCGGCGAAACCCAAGGTTCTTTTTCATCTCCACCATAGTTTTGGATGATCAGATTTTGCGATTTTATAGTTGGAATAAAGGCAAACATATTGTAATAAAATCCAACAGGACGCATGAATTTAATCGAAACATCCTCAGGAAGTTCATTAAAAACTTTCTCAATTTCATAATGAAAGGCCAGGATTCCGTTTCCTGTTTTCATGTGTGCGCCGATACTGCTTAAATGGATAATATTTTTCACTCCCGATTTCTCAATAGCTTCTTTATAATTTTTACCAATCTGGATATTTTCCTGAATAAAATTAATTTCATGATTAAAGAAAACTCCATGATTGATGGCTTCCATGGCGTAGATAATATCTGCTCCTTTGAAAGTTTGGGTTAGAAAATCCACATCTTCCATCGTTCCGATTGCTGTTTTGGCTCCTAATTTTTCAATTTCAGATTTTCTTTCCGGATTGCTGCTGATGACGGTTACGTCATGTCCTTTGCTTACTAATTCTTCTGTTAATGGTTTACTGATATTCCCCAATGAACCCGTTACAATAATTTTCATTTTGTTTGATTTTTATTGAAACAAAGTTCAGGATTACAGCAAAGTTGTGCGTAGCCGAATCTACTTTTTGTGTAGCCGAAAAATATTAGGTAGATACCTTAAACAAATAACCTTAAACTTTAAACTTATTTACCTCCGACGGCGAGACCCCAAACTCTTTTTTAAAAACATAAGAAAAATGAGAAAGGTCTTCAAAACCAAGATCAACATAGATGTCGGTCGGTTTTTTATGTTCTTTATCTAATAGAAAATAGGCCTCCTGAAGTCTTCTGTTCATCAACCATTTTCCGGGTGAAGTGTTGAAAATTGCTTTAAATTCCCTTTTAAAAGTGGATAAACTTCTTCCCGTCATAAATGCAAAACGTTCGAGACTGATGTTGAATTTATAATTATGATTCATAAATAATTCCAGATCAATTTTATGAGGAACATTGAAATTGAAGAAAATATTTTTCAGATCAGGATTGTTCTTTAGCAAAATCATCAGCAATTCTTCCCGCTTGATATCGACAAAAACATCATCCAGCTGCTCTGTCCCATTATAATAAGGCTCCAAAGACTGAATGAAATTTTTAATCAGTTTATCTTCATTAATGAATAAAAAAGAATCGGTATTATCTGTCGGTTCAGTCTGATAAGGATGGCGTTCGAGAAATTTCTTTAAAAATTTTTCATCAAAAGCAATGATTACCTTTTCAAAAGCCCCGTCTTCTTTGTATTTTGTATAACGAACCAAATGATTTTTCCGCGCAATGCAGTAATCGCCGGGTTTCATCGAGTAATGCCTGTAACCATCATACGAGACCATCGATCCTTTAAGTAAAAACAAAAAGAAATGTTCCGGGATAAATTGCTCCGGTGAAATTTCGGGACCTAAATGACAGGAGTGGAGATTGTTGAATTTCATATTATTTATTTTTCTTTTGTCTTGACACAAAAGAAACAAAAGGTCAAGACTTGGAAACTTTCACTAAAAATTAAAATTTAATCTTAAAATTCCCAAAACTAGCGCGAGTTTATTGTTTGTTCTTCGGTTCAATATTCTAGTCGCGCTTCGGACAGTGGAAATTTTTTAACGGATTAATTTTTTTCTTAACGCTTCAGTTTCCTAGGTCGTTTTTACTGTTTGTTGAAGTTTAACTATTGGTTTCTAATGAGTTTCTTCCTCAAATTTAATAAAATTTTGAACTTCGTCATTTCGAGTAGATTTTGTAAAAATCGTAGCGAGAAACTTTTAAATATAATCTTGACAAAAATTCTCGATACAAAATTATTCTTCATTTGATTACAAATAATTTCTACTCGAATTGACGGAATGTTATAGTTCTTTTACTTAATCATCAAACTGTCGGCGCTTGCCAATAAAGCTTCTTCACGCGTTCTTGGGTTCCAGTGGAGGATGGTTTTTGCTTTTTTATTGGACATTTCTTTGTAGAATTCCTGTCCGATAGGCTCTAATTTCTGAATCTTTGCCGTGTATTGTGGTCTTTCTTTTTTGAACAATTCGGCAACGTCGTAGAAACTCATTACTCCGTCTGAAGTGGCGATAAAACGTTCTCCGGCAGCTTCAGGACTCAACATTGCTTTGATGTGAATATCTGCGACATCTCTCACATCTACAACGCCCATCGTGAAAGTTGGAGTGTATTCCAGGTTTCCGTTCAGGATGCCGGAAACGGCAACATCAAGCGAAGCAGAAGTAATTCCGCCAATTGAAGGACCAAAAATCCCGACTGGATTGATGACCGTAAGTTCCAAACCATTCCCTTCTTTTTCGATAAATTCCCAGGCGGATTTTTCAGCAACGGTTTTTGATTTGATGTAAGCTGGAAGTTCGGCATTCGCATCCGTCCAATCTTCTTCCGTGAAAACATGATCTTTGATATCAATACTGTAGCCGACTGCTGCGAAAGAAGAGGTGAGAACCACTCTTTTTACCCCCGCATCACGCGACGCCTTCAAAACACGCAATGCACCGTCTCTTGCGGGAATGATGAGTTCGTTTTCATCTTTCGGATCTTGAGCAGGGAAGGGCGATGCGACGTGAAGGACATAATCGCAATCTTTTACGGCTTCATCCCAGTTGTTATCGCTTGTAAGATCAGCTTCAATGAATGAAAGGTGCGAGAAATCTGTAATTCCTCCTTCTTCCAATGCTTTTACAATATTTTCTTTTTTTGAAAGTGAGCGAAGTGTTGTTTTCACTTCATAACCTTGTTGAAGCATTTGCAGCACAGTATGAACTCCCAAAAATCCTGTTCCTCCCGTTACCAAAACTGTTTTCTTTGTATTTTCCATTTTTATTTAAATTTTACAGTACAAAGTTGGGGAATATTTGGAGTGGGGATTTTGTTGTGGGGTTCAATTTTTGTTTGTTGTGGAGGTCAATAATTTTTAAGTTAATAACAAAAAAATCCCTCACGAAAAACCGCGAGAGATCAAATAAAATATATGGAATATTCCTTTTCAGGAAAGACTTTTAATTATTGAAAGTAGCGAAAGCGCCTTCCGAAGCGGCAAAGAAATTATCATACAACAAACCTGTATTTCCTACACGAATTTCGTAGATGTTTTCCTGAAGTGCTTTTACAAAGTCATTGGCAACATCTGAAGCAGGAATTCCGTTTTCTCTGCCTCCGATTTCTACAGAAAAATCTGTGTTTACCAAAGGTGGCATTAATTCAAACACTTTTACATTGGTATCTTTTGCCAGCTGATATCTTAAAATTCTTGTGTGAGAGTGAAGTGCTGCTTTTGAATCTGAATAGGTCGGAACATGTGAACCCGGAACGAAGCCTACAATTGAAGAAACGTTGACAATCGCTGCTTCAGTTTGTTCTTTTAATAAAGGAAGAAATTTTTCTGTCAGTCTGATCGGGGCAAAATAATTTGTTGTAAATTCAGCCAATGCTTTGCTGTACGTGTCAGAATTTTCTGAAATGGTGTAATAATGGGCATGACCTGCATTGTTGATCAGGATATTCAAACCTCCGAAAGTTGTTTTTACTTCGTCGTACAGTCTGTTGATGTCACTTTCATTCGTAATATCAGCCTGAATGGTGAAAACATTTTCTAAATCTTTTGCCGCAGCGTCTAATTTTTCTTTGTTTCGTCCAACAATGATAATTTTATTTGCCGGACTTAATGCTTTTGCAATTTCTAAACCGATTCCTGAACCTCCGCCAGTGATCAAAATGGTGTTGTTTGTAATGTTCATAATAATTTGTTTTTGTTTAAGTTATATTTAAATTTATAAATTGTACTATTTGGTACAAAATTGAGTAAAAAATTTTTGCTTGTCTAAGCTGGAAGCTGATGAGGAGTGTTGGAAGTTATCTTCAGACTGCTTATTTAATATAGTTAGTAACCTCCAGCCTCAAACTTCCAGCTTCCATCCTCTATTCCAACATCTTCAAATTCATTTCTATCAAGGAGCGCAGGATTTTTGGTGAGTTTTCCATGCGTCTTGTGACGTGAACTCCGTTCCAGAGATTGGTGAGATGCCAAGCCAGAATCTCAGGATCTTCTGCATTTTTAATTTGGCCTGTTTCCTGTGCTTTCCGGATTTCTTCGGCAAAAAGCTGCTGCAATTTTCTTAATATTTTTGCAGAAATTCTTTTTATATCTTCATCTTTTTCCGACAGCTGAACCAATGAATTTCCTAAATAACAGCCTCTTTCTTTCTCGCAATCTGAGGAATCGGCCTGCATTAAAAAAAACTTTTTGATGAATTCAATTCCGTTTCCAGATTTTGCCATTCCTTCTGCCAGTTTTTTGTAAAAATTTTCAGAAAACTGTTCGATTGATTTGATGTACAATTCCTGTTTTCCTCCTTTGAAAGCCAAATAAAAACTTCCTTTTCCTATTCCCATGGCATTTAGCAATTCGTCTGCGGAAGCGGTGTCGTAGCCTTTATTTCTAAAGACTTCGGTTGCTTTTTGGATCGCTTCCTGTTCGTCGAATATTTTTGGTCTTCCTGCCATTTCTTTATTTTGATGAGACAAAGGTATATAATTGTACCGATTAGTACAAAATAAAATTTCAAATATCTTTTATAGTTTTTGTCAATAACGATTTATTTGTTGGTTGTTTTTTGTTGGAAAACGCAAAGACGCAAGGATTTTTAAAATACTATATTTTTTAAGGCGCAAAGATTTTATCTACGATAAAATTTCGTTGAATATTGGAATCTTTGATTTCTTGTGCCTTAAAAACAGTCTTTAATTAATAAAACTTGCGTCTTTACGTTAATGAAAAATTTACTCTTAAGTTAAGATATCAAAACTCATGAACAAAGCTGTTTCCGTGGAGTCTTTGTACAGTTTTGTATTGATTCCTGTAAAACGGAAACCTGCATTCTGATAAAATTTGATGGCGGGATAATTGGTGTTCTGAGTTTCCAGTTCGACCAGTCTGCATTGGAGTTCTCGCGCTTTTCGGTTGATATTTTTAATGAATAATTTCCCGATACTTTGTCCACGATATTTCTCATCAATTAAAATATTCTCAATAAAGAGACTGTTGTTCCATTCTCTGAAATCACAGATTGCCCAACCGATTAATTCGTCATTTTCAAAAGCTCCGAATGAGTTTCCTTGCAAAATAATTTCATGAAGTTCGTGGATATCGTCGGAATTTGTTTCCCAGATTTTTTTATAGTATTGATTTTTTTCTCTTAAGCTGAATTCAAAAGAACTCCCGATTTCAATGGCAGAAACGGCGAAAATTTTATCGGTTTCATAGCCGTTGAATCCCCAGTTGAGGGTGGGGTTGGTGGTGAGAGGTTCAAGTTTTTTAATCTCGATCATTATGCAGAGGGATATTTATAAATTTAGTACAAAAAGATACAAAAGCTAGTATTGAACAATTTACAGTTTAGTTCTTTGAAAACAAAAGTATTCAAAAGAATAAAAATCATAACTTATGTGTTTATCTTTTATATCTTTTGTGGTTAAATAAAAAATTTGAAAAGAACAGATTATATTTTACAAGTTCTATTGTTAGTTTTTACTCGCTTGTTGTTTTAATAATACTCTAAATAAAATATAACAATCAAAATTAATTATAATTTCACATACCCAAATCATCAAAACCCGTACATTTGTTCCCAATAAAAATTTACCAGATGCTTAGGAAAATTTCGATTGCGGCGGCTACTTTCCTGTCCGTAGTTACAATCAATGCGCAGAAGAACAAAAACAGTCAGTTAGAAAGGCCAAAATTAGTTGTAGGTTTGGTGGTAGACCAGATGAGGTGGGATTATTTGTACCGTTATTACAGCAAATATGGCAATGACGGCTTCAAAAGGCTTTTAAATACAGGATATTCTCTGAATAATGTTCATATTCCTTATGTTCCTACGGTGACAGCTTTGGGACATGCTTGTATTTATACGGGTTCGGTTCCGGCGATTCACGGGATTGCAGGAAACGACTGGAATGATAAGGAAACAGGCCAAAACGTATATTGTACAACTGATGAAAATGTAAAACCTGTCGGAACTACCAATGCAAAGGTGGGAAGCCACTCTCCGAAAAACCTTTGGTCTACAACCGTTTCAGACGAATTGAGACTGGCGACAAATTTCCAGGGGAAAGTAATCGGTGTTTCTCTGAAAGACAGGGCTTCGATTCTTCCTGCAGGTCATACGCCCAACGGAGCGTTCTGGTTTGACGATTCTTCGGGAGATTTCATTACGAGTACCTGGTATATGAATGATTTGCCACAATGGGTAAAAGCGTTCAATTCTCAGAATTTACCGGATAAATTGGTTGCCAATGGCTGGAATACTTTATTGCCGATCAATCAGTATACCGAAAGTTCACCGGATAATTCTTCGTGGGAAGGATTGCTGGGAAGTGCCAAAACCCCAACTTTCCCTTACAGTAATTTAGCAGCTGATTACCAAGCGAAAAAAGACAATATCCGCTATACACCTTTTGGAAATACATTGACTTTAAAGTTGGCTGAAGCGGCTGTAGATGGAGAGAAATTGGGAAATGATGATGTTGTGGATATGTTGGCGGTCAACCTCGCTTCAACGGATTATGCAGGACATAAGTTTGGTCCGAATTCTATTGAGGTAGAAGACGTTTATTTAAGACTGGATCAGGATTTGGCTCAGTTTTTCAGTTATCTCGATTCTAAAGTAGGAAAGGGGCAATACACGGTTTTCCTTTCTGCTGACCACGGTGGAGCGCATTCTGTAGGATTTTTGGAAGAACATAAAATTTCAACAGGTTTCTTCGGAGAAGGAATGGAAAAAGGAATTAATCAAAAATTAAAAGATAAATTCGGGGTTGATAAGCTGATCAATGCTGTTGACAATTATCAGATCTATTTCGATAGAAAGTTGTTGAAAGACAATAAGATCGAGCTGAATGACGTAAGAGATTTCACCATCAAAGAATTGGAAAAAGATCCGACGGTTTTATACGCAGTTTCGGTGGATGAAGTACAGGAGGCGACTATTCCGGAGCCTATCAAACAAAGGATTATTAATGGAATCAACAGACAGAGAAGCGGTGATATTCAATTGATTTCTCATGATTCTATGCTTCCTCCGTATTCAAAAACAGGAACGACGCACAGTGTCTGGAATTCGTATGATTCGCACATTCCGTTGATTTTTATGGGTTGGGGAATTCAGCATGGGGAAAGCAATAAACCTTACTTCATGACGGATATTGCGCCAACAGTTTCTTCATTGTTAAAAATTCAGTTCCCAAGTGGAAATGTTGGAAATCCGATCACGGAAGCTATTGGAAAATAAGTAATTAAGCTATTGAAATATAAATCCTTAACCGAAAAAGTTAAGGATTTTTTTAGGGTTAAATTTTAATTAAATATAAATCTTACTGTTATCAATTTTCACCAGATTCTGTTTTTCCATTTTCTTAATGGTTCTGATGACGGTTTCTATCCTTAGTCCTGTAAGCGAAGCCAATTGCTGTCTTGTATAAGGGATGAGAAAAGAAAATTTTTCTTTAAATCCGAAATGAGCCTTTACGTGATTCATGATAAGATGCAATTTAGTTAAAGGGTCTTTAAAAGAAAACGGGGCAGAAACGATATAGCGGTAATGCATACGATCTGCGGTATAAGAATACATATTGAGGATGAGTTCGGGATTTTTTAGGACAAGTTCGATTAATCTCTTCTTTTCAAGTTTTATAACGCTGCAGTCGGTAACTGCAATTGCATTGACGGCGTAGTTTTTATTGTTAAAAAGATACGTTTCGGCGACACAATGACCATCAAAAGGAATCCCGTGGATAAACTCTTTGCCGTCTTCCAGGAAACTGCTGAGCTTTACCGTACCAGATTTTATCTGAAAGTAATATTTCGGAATGCTTCCTTCTTCAAAAATAAACTCACCGGAGTTATAATTTTGAAGTTCTGCTCCGTGGGAAAACAACAGGTTTTCACTGATGATCATATTTTCTTAGTATTTATTTGATATAAAATTAACAAATAAACGGATTGCTTGGAAATTAATAAGTACCACATAGATGCCCCAGAAGCGCTTTAGCTGTGGGAATTTATGTGGGATAACTCTAAAATTACGAGCGGATCATTTGCTGGATTTCTTTATGATACTTTTTATTTTCTTTTCTGATCTTAAAAATAAGAATCAAAAGTATAGCAATAACTAAAGTTCCGAAGCCTATCACCGAAGCTATTAAATAATAATGACGTCTTTTGAGCTCTTCACTTTTCAAAAATGTTTCCTTATTGTGATTGTCGATGGACTGGTTGATGGAGTTTAGCTCATTCTGTGTTCTTTGAAAGTGCATTTCAAAATACTTTTTGTTGTACACCTGATATAGGTTCTGATTTCCCATCGCCAGGTAATTGTCGGCCATTTCTTTATAAATTCCTTCATTAAGGATAAGATCGCCGGTATTTTTACAAAGATTTTCTGCTTTTATCAAAAGATTTAAAGCCATTTGATGTTCTCGCTTTTGTTTATACAGTTCAGACATTCCCTTTAATGCAAAGGCTTCAAGGCTTTTTGCCTGGTTTTCCTGAGCATAATGAATGGATTGTAAGAAAGCCTGTTCCGCCTTATCGTTCTGATTTAGATTAAGATAGCAATAGCCGATATTGTAATAAACCACGCTCATATTGGCATATGTCGACTTTTTCTGACCTATTTTTTCGAAATGTTCTACGGATTTTAAAAATTTTTCAAGGGCAATTTCAGAATTCGATTGGCTTTTGTAGATCATCCCCCGAATCGCATTGATTCTGGCAGTTTCGAAATGTTTTTCACGGGTATCGTCCGGAAGTTTTGATAAATATTGATCTGCTTCATCCAGTGTTTCAAGACTTTTGCTGAACAATTCCATTTGCTGGTACTGTATCGCCACCGAAACCAGAACTGTGGTCTGGGTTTTCGGATCATTCGTTTTCTGGGCAAGTTCTTTCGCTTTTAAAATATATTTCAAAGAGATGTCAAAGTCTCTTTTTGCAATATTCGCCGTTGAAAGCAGCAGATAGATTGCGATTAATTTTTTGACGTCTTTTTCTTTTTTAAGTAAGCTTTTGCCAATATTGATGGCCTTTTCGGGATTATCGTAGATTTCCAGCTGTGCTTTTTTCATCAAAGAATCATCAGAAATTTTCTGCCCGGAAAATGAATTCTGGAAACCTAAAAATAAGAGTAATATTAATTTTATAATAAATTTCATGACGTTCTGCTTTTGCTGATTTCCTGAATATAAGCGTTGGGAGACATCCCTGTCACCGATTTAAAAATAGTCGTAAACGCGCTGTGAGAGGAGAATCCGGAGTATTCTGCGAGATAACTTACTTTATAATTAAGATAAGTCGGATCTGTTTTCAATAAATGCGCGATGTGATTAATTCTCAATTCATTAATATATCCGTTAAAATTCTTCCCTTTGTTATTATTAATAACTTCAGAGAGGTATTTTGTGTTCACGCCCATTTGTGTGGAAAGCATTGAAAGCGACATATTTTTGCTTAAAAATTGGTCAGTTTCTTCCCATTGTTCAAGTTTTTGAAGAATTTCGTCTTCTTTTTCCTTTGATATTTTGTTGGAATCTTTTTCTGTGCTTTTATCAATGCTTAGAATTTCTTCCTTTTTGGGAACATCAGTATGTAACGGAATTGTTTTCTTACGTGTTTTCTGTTTTTCAAAAAATTCGAACTGCTTTTTTAGATCTTTTCTTTTTGTTTTTAAAGCTAAAAAATAAATAATCAAACCAATGATAATCAATGAAAAAACTGAAGCAATAATCCAGAAACGTTTTAATTGATTTTGTTTTTGGAACTCAATGTTTTTGTTCTGGGAACTTTCAACAAGTTTTACGATATACCGGATACCTTCTTTGGTGCTGGAATCTATTTTTGCTGTGTTTTCGCTGTACAGTTTATAGTATTCATGATACTTTTCGTCGTTATGAAGAGCAAAATAATTTTTGGATAATGATTCGTAAATTTTCGTTTTTAATGTATTAAATGGCAGATTTTCAATGTTGGCAAGACCTTTTTCCAGTTGTTGGATAGAAGAATGATAATCACCTTTTATGAAATAATAACGCGAAAAATTTTCATAAGCCAGTGCCAATAAAAAAGGTTGGTTTTCTTCTTTTTCAAGCTTTAAAATGACATTTTCGATTATTTTTCTGGCTTCGGAAGTTTTATTTTTTTTTAATAAATAGGAAGAACGGAAGATATTATTTTCAATGGCGATGATTTTATTTTCTTCATTGTGATAATCTATGTATTGATCACTTTTATTAAGATTTTCCAGCATAGAAATATGGTTTCTGCTGATTCCAAAGTTCAGAGCCTGAAGCTGATATAGTTTGGCAACAGTGATCCGCATTTTTTTGTCTTCACTTTTTAACAGCTTCGGATCCGACAAAAGATTAGAGATAATTCTCTGAGACTGATTGTACAGATCCAGATTCTGATACTGATCTGCAAGATTGTAATCTCCAAACGTCTGCATAAAGTAGGAAAGCCTTTTGTCTTCATCGGGTTCTTCCTTTTGCGTGGAGATATTGACAGACTGTACATAATCGCCTTTCATGGCATAAGCCTGAGAAATGATATTCCGTAAAACGATTTTGTGCTCAATGTTTTTGTCGCTGTTCAGGATGCTTAAAGAATAATTGATACAGTCATCAGGATTTTGATATAATTTCTGAAAAGCCTTGTCTGCCAAAATGCTGAAGTCGGGGCTGGACTGTGCGCTCAGGAAAGCCGAACACAATAAAAAGAATATGATCTGAATGTTTTTTTTGGGCATTTCTTTTTTCAAAAAAATGTTTTTAGGTTGATTTTTTTTAGCCTTCTTACAATCTGTCCTCAAAGTAGAATTTTTATATAGTATTGGTTTTTAATTATTTAAATTTTTAATTCTTTTAAATTTCACGAATTCTGTAAGTCAAAAGCTTTTTAAAAGGTAAATATAATATTAATATTGTTTCCACCAATTCAAAATATTAATCCAAGGAATATGAAAAACATTTACAAAATTTCACTAAAAGTATTGGCCGCTTATTTCTTGTTTAATTGTTTTTATTCAAATGCACAATTAACGGTAATGGCAGTAGGAAATTATACGGTAGGAGGTGTATCTGACAATGGCGTGGTAAGTATGCATACCGGTGGTGGCGGAATTTTCAAATGGGATGCGGTGAACGGACTGGTTTCTATCGGTTCCTTAACCAATGGTTATCCACAAGCCGGAAGAACATTGGTCTCAAACGACGGAATGAAGATCGGTTCTACCATGACGAACGGAGCCACCAATTTTAATGAAATATCAACTTATGACGTAGCAACTTCCACCTGGACGAATCAGGGAGGTTTGGTTTCTACGGGCTGGGACGGAAGTGTAAGCTCAACCTGGGGAATGACACCTGCCGGAAATACATTGGTAGGACTGGGTTGGCTGACAGGAGCCACAGCTCACGCCGTAAAATGGACACCGCAAGGTGGAGTAGTAGATCTTGGAAGCATGGTGGCGGAAAGAAGTTCCAGAGCCAATGCAGTGAACACAGACGGAACAGTGATTGTAGGCTGGCAAGACGAGATTGACGGTACAAGAAGCGGCGCAAAATGGGTAAATGGCGTCGAAAGCTTCATTACGGATACCAGCGGAAATAATGTAGGCGAAGCAGGAGCTGTTTCTGCCGACGGAAATACAATAATAGGATCGGCAATGCCCAATCCATACGTCTGGAACAGTACTTCCGGACTTACATACATAATACATCCAAATTCCTCTGCCTTCTTCAGAGGAGGAGCAACGGGGATTTCTGCTGACGGCGGAACGGTTATTGGCTTTTTTAGACCATTCCCGGGACCTCCGATGGCTGGAGAAGGCTTTATATGGACGATGGCAGGAGGACGTGTTAATTTAAATGATTTCTCAGTTAGTTTAGGAATTGCTACAAACGGAGTGACTATGTCTCTTCCGTTGGCAATTTCCCAGGATGGAAAAAAAATCGCCGGTATTGGAACCAATTCTTCCGGTCAGGTGGTGGCTTTTTATCTTGATCTTACACAATATCTGTCTGCAAATGATATTGTTAAGGCTGAACACGACATATCAATATATCCAAACCCTGTAAAGGACATTCTTTACATTAAAAAAGGAAAAGAAAAAATAGAAAAAGCTGAAATTTATAATATGGTCGGTCAAAAGGTAAGGACGTTCTCATCTGTTGAGAGTCAGATCGATGTATCGTCTTTATCAAAGGGAAATTATGTGTTAAATTTATTATTTGTGAAAGGGGAAGTTTCACAGAGTTTTACATTCATTAGACAATAAAGAATAAAATTAGGCAATACACACTTAAATGAACCCAGACCAATAAACCCGCAGAATTTCTGCGGGTTTTCCAGTTAAAATGAATAGTGATGAAATATGGGTTTATTTTATTTTACGGGTGTTGCTCTTATTTGTATTTGGTCGGCCGTTCCTTCTCCAAATATGAGTGTATAGCCTTGATCGCTGGCGCCGCCGCCTTTTAGGGCTACCGTATAATTTCCGGCTGGCAAGGTCAGAATACTGCGTGGAGTCATGTAATAGTAGCCTCCAATCACATTTCCGTTGACGCTGGCTGTGTTGGTATAGGATTGTGAACAGCTTCCAAATTGCGAATCTGTGGGGATTCCTGCCGGTGCACTGGTGAAAACAAAAAAGGTTTTGGCCAGTTTTGCAGAACTATCAGTTAATGGCGACCCGTTTTGGGTAAAAGTTGCGGATATATTAGCATTAAATTCAACAATGGATTCTCTGTCGAGCGTAAATGTTGGCAGAGTAATTAAAGTTGTTTCTGCATAAGTACTGGCATCCGGTACAATAAGACTTCTCGCTGAAAGTTGATCTGTAATGGTTCCTCCCGTAAGCATTCTTACTTCCCGCGAGGTAGATTTTCTCATCCATTTGGTTCCGTCATTGTAATATTCTCCGGGATAGACTGCATTGGTAGCGGAAGAAGTATTGGTGGCGGTATTATACACCGTCATTCCTGCAATATGGGTGGAAATAGGGGCTGGGTTGTTGGTGGCTGTGAGTGCAACTCTTGGAAGTATTAAACCTTTATTGGTGCTGCTTAGCTCTAAAACGGCATTGGTATTAGGTGATGAAATACCTATCCCTATCTGTGCAAATAAAATTGAATGAAACAGCACAAATACTAAAAAAAGTAAAGTAATTTTTCTCATACACTTATTAATTATGTTTGGTGGCAAAATTATAAAATATTTCTCTAATTATTGATTTCAATATAGTTGGTTTGATTGATTTTTTAAATTGTAGTTATTTATTTGTGTATTTTATTGTTAATTTAATAATTTTTACTAATATTTTTTTCTTTAACATTAAATAATTAATAAAAATTTTATTAGAAAAAATATAAATCTCTATGTTTTGATTATTACATATTAAAAAGAGGATAATAATTTTTTTTAAAGATTAGGCATAAAAAAACTGCTTAAAAAAAGCAGTTTATATTTTAGTCGATTTCTTCTTCGTCATCATCATATTGTTCGAGAAAATAGGTGAACGTGAAATCTTCCAGCTCTTCTTCCGCATCTTCAAGAGTGGTCAGAAGATCTTCAAAAATCTCAAGCTGATCGACGGTCATGTTTACAAACTCTAGATGCAGCGGCATTTCCAGATCACCTGTAAGTACATCATAAAGTGCATCCAGATTTTCTCCGAAATGTTCAGGAAGCGGAAGCTTTTCTTTTAATTGGGCATAAAAGTCTTCATAATCTCCTATGTCCGTGAAATCTATATATATTGTTTTCATATTGTATTGAATTTCCAGTTTTTATTAATTAAAATTTCTTTACATTTTTCGCAAAAGTCAACTTCTTCATTTGTCGGGTTTTTACCTTCGGCATCTCTCATGAAGCATTTTTTTTCAGGGCAATGTTTTAATCCTTGAGTATGACCCAATTCATGAATGGCTATTTTGAAAAACTGCTCATTAGAATTTTCTTTATTTAATCTAAAGCTAGAGGCAACACATGCCTTACCAGGTCTGAAGCCTAAGCCCATCACCCCAAAATCTTTGACTTTTCCTTTGGTGACACTGATGTCTTTGGAGGTTAAAGCAAGGGTGACAAAACCATTTTTTGTTCTTTTATCTAAAAATTTAATGATAGAGTCTGCTCTGTATCGATTTCTGTCTTTGTAATAAGCATTTGTCGGAAAATCAATGGGTTGTAAGATTTTCACATTAGGGTAAACCTTTTTGATCTCGTTGGTTACAAACTGTACGTTTTCCGGCTTTATATCTTTAAAAGGTTGTACTAAAATGACAATTGTAGCTTTTTCCTTAATTTTTTCCTGTTGTTTTTCTGAACATGAAAAAAGGAAGGTTAAACAAACAAAAAACAGAATGAAATTATTTACTTTCATGTTTCTAGAGATTGCTTCTTCGCTCCGCTCATCGCAATGACCAGGCTACTGCTTTTCAAAGCTCTTGTAATGATTTTTAGTAAGATAAACATCACCGTTTTTCGTAAAAATAATCCGGTCGGCATTTCTGTTTCCACAGTTGTAATTGACATCGGCTTCAAAATAATTCTCTCCTTTCGGTAATGTTCCTTCTCTGTTGCTGAACTTGTCTCCACCGATCGCTTTGCCGGGCAAAACGTCACAAAGATTTCCTTTTGAAGGATTCCAGCCCAGCTCTCTGGCTTTATTTTTTGTAATATAATAATCAGGAAGCTTGTGGTTTTGTTTTACATAATTGATCACTGTTTTTTCTTCCGTTAATTGATCAATGCGTTGTTGATCCGAATATTTGGGATCGGGTGTTCCGTCAGGAAGTTCTCCCGGAGCATGGTATCTCGGGCGGCTGTCAATGGTACTATTTTCTTTTTTATCAGCGATAAAATTATTATAAATATACATTACCGACATCCCGAAAAGAAGCCCTAAACAAATGAAAAACAGAGATCTTTTTTTACTGTTCATGATTATCAATTTAAAAATGTATCAATGTAACAGTCTAGCAATTAAAACATCATTGATAAACTATTACATTGTTAAATTGTTATATTTATTAGTTTTCCCTCCATTCTTCCGGAACATCACAGATCGGAATAGGAACCATCTTATGTTTTGCTGCTTTGTGCATTCTGTCGAAAATCATGAAAACTTCTTTGTCGCGACCTTCATAGTCTTCCACTGCTTTTGTGCCGTATTCTTTCTGGATTTTTTCCAACTCAGGATAACTTGCCCCGATTTGGTCTTCGTCTGTTCTGTCGGCATCCCAAAGTCCGTCAGTAGGAATGGCATTCTGTATACTTTCAATTAGATTTAAAGCTTTTGCCAATTCATAAACTTCTGTTTTATAAAGGTCTGCAATAGGGGAAACGTCGACACCACCGTCGCCATATTTAGTATAGAAACCGATACCGAAATCCTCAACTTTATTTCCTGTTCCGCAAACTAAAAGCCCATGAAGTTGCCCAAAATAATACAACGTCAGCATTCTGAATCGTGATCTTGTATTGGCCAAAGACAGATTATTGCTCCATCTTCCTTCTACATGATCGTGTACGATGTTTTCGAAACTTTCAAAAACGGGAGTCAGATTGATGGTTTTCCCTTGTACGTTCGGGAATTTTTTCTTCAAATCTTCAATATGATCCTGTGCACGGTTTACCTGATCTTCTTTTTGGCGAATCGGCATTTCCAAAAGCAGAACTTCAAGTCCCGTCATGGCGCAAAGCGTAGAAACCACACCAGAATCCACACCTCCCGAAACTCCGATTACATATCCTTTTACATTCGCTTTTACAGCATAATCTTTCAGCCAGCTTACAATATGGTCGATTACTTTTTGTGTCTGCATTATTTATCTTTTTTTGTTATTAAATGAAAACTTCAAAATTAAAGGTTTTGTGGGTATTTTTAAAGAAATTTATCACGTTTCAGCTCATACCAGAAACAGATTCCGTCAGGTTCGGTGAATTCACCGGTTTGTTCGAAACCCAGTTTTCTTAAAATATGGTTGGAGCCCTCATTTTCGGAATGGGCATGAGCGTAAATTGTATCAATATTTAAATCATTAAATCCAAAATCAAGGGAAGCTTTTGCAGCCTCCAAAGCATAACCTTTTCCCCAGAATTCCGGTAAAAAACGGTAACCGAGATCGTAAACGTTTTTATACCCGTTGATTTCCTGGGTTAATAATTTTAATCCGCTCCAGCCGATCAGCAGACCGCTGTCTTTTTCTACCACAGCGAGTCTTCCAACGCCATTATCAATATATTGCTGACGGATCATCTCAATGATTTTCTTGGATTCGTTGATATCTGAAACGGGTGGCATTCCAATATATTTCATGACTTCCGGATTAGAATCCAGGAGAAACATCCGTTCATCATCCGTTTCTTCAAATTTTCTTAATATCAGTCGGTTAGTTTTTAGGTGCATTGCTTGGTCTTTGTGGAAGTGAAGAATTGGAAGGGGCAGGAGTAGTTTTGGCTGCTTTTCCTCTTTTAATATCTTCCTCTTTTAAAGGATTGTTATTGGTGATAAGGTTTTCTAAATTCGGATTTTCAGAAACATCCAGCTGTTTGATCTGGTTATTTTCCAAATTCAGGGTGATGAGCTTCTTCAATGGTTTTACATCAATAGAAGTCAGGCTATTGGATGATAAAAGAAGTTCATTGATTTCAGGTGTGTTTTTCAGTGAAATCTGAGTAAGTTTATTGCCATTAAGATATAAAGAGGTTAAACTTTTCAGATTTTCGGCTTTAAATGTTAATAAATTACAGGCTTCACATGAAAACAGCGTTAGGTTGTTTAGGTCTTTAATATCAAGACTTATGATGATTGCTCCATCGAGAACAATGGTCTGAACGTTTTTAAAAAGGTTGATGTCTTCCGCAGATCGAAGCTGTATCTTGTTTGAAACGAATAAGTTGGTGACTTTATCTGCTTCAGACTGATCGATGGCTCCGTCTTTATTCAGGTCATAATTTGCCAGGACGGTTTTCTCAAATGTCTTGTCACTGAAAGTGAGCTTTTGTGCATTGAAACAGGAAACAGCGAGTAAAAAACCAAGGAAGGTAAATATTTTCTTTTTCATCTTTGAATTATGTTTAAATCATTATTTTTGTAAACTTTAATTTCATGTAAAAATATGAAGATTTTCAGAACTATTGCGCTTTCTTTACTATTAGTTTTAGGTTTAAGTTCTTGTAAAAAAGAATCTAAAAATCAATGGAATGTCGAAGTCAAAAATCCTGCCGAAAAGGTAGAAATCACAGATATTTCGAAAGAATTTTATGACCAGAATATTTCTTTGGATCAGTTTAAAGCAAAATTCCCATGGTTTCAGGGAACAGTGCCTGATGCAGATTTTGGGAAACGAAGAGCAGATCAGGGAGAAATTAAAATTTACAAAGAAGCAATCGGGAAAATAGATCAGAAAAAGCTTCAGGAGGATCTTCAGGATTTGTTTTCTCATATTAAATACTATTTCCCACAGTTCAAAAGTCCGAAAGTATTTTTGTTTTCTTCGGCTTTACAGATGGTTCAGGATCCTATTTTTTATGATGCTAAAGGAAACCTTCTTTTCATCGATATAACAGGTTTTATGGGTGATGGAAACCCGAATTACAAAGGCTTGGAATTGTATTTCCAGAAATCTATGAATCCTAATAATATTGTACCGAAAGTATCGCAGATTTTTGCGGAAGGATTTGTAAAAGAATCTCCGGATCATCAGAAATTTATCGATCAGATCATTCTTAATGGTAAAATAATGATGCTTCAGGATGCTTTTTTACCGACTTATCCTGAGTATCTGAAAATGAACTATACCCAAAAACAATATGAATGGGCAGTAGCCAATGAAGCAAATGTCTGGAACTATTTTGTGGAAAATAACCTGATTTTTGGTGATGATCACAGATTGGCAGACCGCTTCATCGCTCCCGGACCATTTTCAAAATTTTATACGGAAATCGACAACGAATCTTCTCCTCAAATAGGAATTTTCACCGGATGGCAGATTTGCAAATCTTATTTTAAACAAAAGCCGGAAACAAAACTACAGGATTTCCTGAATATGGATGCAACGGTGATCTTTAATCAATCGGGCTATAAGCCGAAACTGGATTAATAGATAATTTTAAATAAATAAGGTCTTCAAATTTTTTTTGAAGACTTTTTTATTTTACTACTTTGTATTGCATATTACTTTTTAATTATATATTTGCAATATAAAAAACACTTATGAACGAAATAATCAATATCCAGAATCTGACTTTTGGATTTTCAAAGAATAAGGCTATTCTTAAAGATATCAGCCTTTCTGTACCCAAAGGAAGTATCTACGGTTTTCTGGGAGCCAACGGAGCCGGAAAATCTACTACAATGAAAATGCTTATCGGCAATATTCCCGATGAAAAAAAAGCCATAAAAATTTTTGATAAAAACCTGTCTGAATTTTATCCTGATGGTTTCAACAGGGTAGGAAGTCTGATCGATACTGCAACGTTTTACGATCACTTATCAGGATGGGATAATCTTCTGGTGGTTTCAGAATTAAGAAATCTTCCGAAAACCGAGTGCGAAAGAGTACTCCATCTGGTAGACCTTTGGGAGAGCCGAAACATGAAAATGAAGAAGTATTCTTTGGGAATGAAACAAAGACTGGCCATTGCCATGACACTTCTCGGAAAACCAGAACTTCTGATTTTGGATGAGCCGGTGAATGGCCTCGACCCCAACGGAATGGTAGAAATTCGTGAACTTCTTATAAAATTGAACAAAGAAGAAGGCGTTACTATTTTTATTTCGAGCCATTTGTTACAGGAAGTAGAAAAAATGATTACACATCTTGCCATTATTTCTCATGGTGAAATAAGATTTTCGGGAAGCATAAAAGACCTGAACGAGCTTTATCGGTACAATCATATCAGAATCGGAATTAATAATGCTTCAGGATTTATTTCAAAAATTCCGGAAAATTATTCACCTAAAATTTTTGATGAAAATACCCTGGAGATTACCGTAGAATCCCAAAAAGATATTACCAACCTGGTAAAACATCTGGTGAATATCGATGCAGAGATTTTCGAAATAAAAAGCACTGCCGGACTTGAAGACTGGTTCATGGAAATAACAAAAAATTAAACACACTCTAGATGAAAAAATTACTTACAACAACCAAAGTAGAATGGTTGAAAATAAAAGGACTGGGATTGACCTATCTGGCTATAATTCTGGGAGCATTTATCCCATTATTATTTTTTGTAATAAATCCTTTTGGGAGAAACACGGTTTTGGAAGATAGACCTCCATATTCTATGTTTCAAGTTTTTATTTTAGAGAATGTTCAGGCTTTTATACTTTGCATGCTATTGATCTTTATGATTATTGCGGCAAGTAAAATAGCACAGCTCGATCATAAAAATAATTGTTGGCAGCTTATTGAAACGCAGCCCATTACAAAAGCTCACATTTATTTTTCAAAGTATATTGTTCTTTTGATATTATGTTTTTTGTGTATAGCTTCATATTTCATATCCAATTTCCTATTATCACTGGCTGATTTTTATGTACATCCTGATCCTGCCAAAATATTAACTTTTGATATACTCTGGGCGTTAAAGACCTTTCTTCGAATGTGTATCGCAGTCTTAGGAATTGCAGCATTACAGTTGTGTATTTCGGTTGTTTTCCCCGGATTTATCTGGTCTTTTCTGATAGGTATTTTGGGATTATGCCTTAATCTTACCTCTGTAGCAAGAAGTGAAAATTTTACATTTTCTCCCTATAATTCATTATATATTTTTGGAAATTCTTTTGAAGTAAGAAATTTAAACAGATTTATCTCTTTTTCCGAATATTTAAGCATCTTTTGGGTAATAGTATTTTTGATTATAGGATATTTTTGGTATTCAGGAAAGAGCTTTAAAACTGCATTTTTTAAGGATAAAAAAAAGATTGTTTTTTCTGTTTTATTTCTAATGATAGGATCAGGAATATTTTATTTTTTACAAAAGCCGATAGCTTATAAAGCTGATAAAGAAGGGGTAACTATTGATGGGGAACTAAAAACAATCCTTAAAATAGATACAATAAAAATCTATTCTAATGATTTTCATAAAAAGATTGCTTCCATACCTGTGAAAAATAATAAATTCAGCTGGACAACGACTGAAAAAATTCCTTTTGACGAATATCTTGTAGAATATGGAGGAAAGAAAATACCTTTAATCTTTGGTAGCGGGGATTGGTTTCATTTAAATATTGAATGTAATACGTCGTACAATAAAATATTCTTAAAATCCAACAGAAAAGCAGATCAGGTTTATCAGGAAGATGAACAGCTTGGAAGTGCTTTTGAGAAGGTTTTAAACGATGAAAATGCATCAGACCCTCAGGAATTTTATAAAGCTGCAGAAACAGACTGGAAACGTAATGTAAAAAAGCTTGAAAATTTTGCAGATGCCGAAAATCATGCACTTTCCGGTGAATATAAGGCTTATAAAAAACAGTTATTAGCCATCAAATACCTGAATGAAATCAATAATTACAGAAAAATAACTTCATCTACGGACTCTAAATTTGCTCCGCCTAAAGAATTTTTAGATGAATTAAATGAAAATATTCAGAGACCGACTTATCTTCTCAGCAAAGATGATGAATATCTTCAATACAAGCTGGATCAGATGCTCGACGGTAAGAAAGTGGTTTCCAATCCGGATAGTATACTTTTTGTAAAACTTGATGAGCTTCCTCAAAGTTTGGAAAAAGACCGCCTTCTCGCAAAGCATCTGAATGAAAATATTGAACTGCAAACAGACAGTGCGGCGAGATATAAGATATTTAATTCCCAGATTAATAAAATTCAAAATAAAGATTATAGAGACAGGCTCTATGCTTCATTTGAGCAAATTAATATATCTAAAAAAGGAGTGCCATTTCCCAATCTTGTTTTATTGGATGATAAAGGTAAAACTTCAGAATTATCACAATATCGCGGAAAGTATGTAGTGATCGATTTATGGGCAAGCTGGTGCGCACCATGCAAGAAAATCCGTCCGGTGTTTGAAACAAGAAGCTATCAATACAGATATGCAGATAATATTCGCTTTATTTCTGTAAGCATCGATCAGGACAAAACAAAATGGGCAAATTATCTTAAAACAAAGCCGTCGGAAGTTCCTCAATACTGGATGCCAAATGCCGAACAGTTTATGGATAAGTATAACATACAAATGATACCAAGATTCGTCATTATCGATCCTCAAGGTAAAATATTTAATCTAAATGCGCCATTTCCTGATGAAGATAATTTCGTAGAAATTTTGGATAAACTGAAGAAATATTAACTTTGCACCAAATTAGAAATAAATAGAAACTTATGAGAAAAACTCAGATCACCATAGATGTAGAATTGGATGAAAACCACATCCCGGAAAACATCACCTGGAACGCTCAGGACGGAGGAATCGAAAAGGAAGAAACCAAGGCAACCATGATTTCTGTTTGGGACGATAAAGCGATGGAAGCTTTAAGAATCGACCTTTGGACAAAAGAAATGCCGGTTGACCAGATGAAAATGTTCATCCACCAGATTTTAGTTTCTCTGGGAAATACCTACCAGAGAGCGACTGGGGAAGAAGATGTAGCACAATGGATGGAGGAGATCGCTGAGGAATTTGCCATCAAGTCTGCAATAAAAATGTAAATAATAATAAAATGTAACAATTTACCAATGTAGCGATGTAACAATAATTGGTAAACTGGTAAATTGTTAGATTGGTAAATTATACAAATTATGAATTTCAATACAAAAGTTATCCACGGAGGGCAGCACCACGAATCTGCAACGGGTTCTGTGAACGTTCCTGTATTTTTAACATCTACATTCGCACAAAAAAGTCCGGGAGTACATTCCGGCTACGAATATTCAAGAGCGGCCAACCCTACAAGACAGGCTTTGGAAGACTCTTTGGCAAGCATAGAAAACGGAGCGAGAGGTTTGGCTTTCGGTTCGGGTCTGGCTGCGATCGATTGTGTTTTAAAGTTATTAAATCCTGGCGATGAGGTGGTTGCAGTAGATGATTTATATGGCGGAACGTATAGAATGTTTACCAGACTTTTCGAAAAATATCAGTTGAAATTTACGTTCGTGAATTTTGATGATGTTTCCAAAATCGCAAACGTGATCACCGATAAAACAAAATTGATCTGGATCGAAACTCCAACAAATCCGTTGATGAAACTGGTTGATATCAAGGCTGTTGTAGAAATTGCAAAAGGAAAAGATATTCTTGTTGCGGTAGACAACACTTTTGCGACGCCTTATCTTCAAAGACCGATCGATTTGGGAGCAGATATCGTAATGCACTCTGCAACAAAATATTTAGGAGGTCACTCCGATGTTATTGCGGGAGCTTTAGTGGCAAAAGATGCTGAATTGGGAGAAAAACTTCACTTCATTCAGTTTGCAAGTGGCGGAATTTTAGGGCCTCACGATTCTTATCTGGTATTGAGAGGGATTAAAACATTGGCATTAAGAGTTCAGAGACATTCGGAAAACGGAATGGCGGTAGCCAAATATCTTGAGTCTCATCCTGCAGTTGCTGAAGTTATTTATCCGGGATTAGAATCTCATCCGCAATACGAATTGGCAAAATCTCAGATGAAAGATTTCGGAGGAATGGTTTCTTTCACTTTCAAATCTGGGAAAAAAGACGATGCGATTAAATTTTTAGAAAAATTAAAAGTTTTCACTTTAGCAGAATCGCTTGGTGGAGTAGAATCGTTGGCGAATCATCCTGCATTGATGACTCACGCATCTATTCCTGCTGAAAAACGTGCAGAATTGGGCATTACCGATGATTTGGTTCGTTTGAGCGTGGGAATAGAAGATGCGGAAGACCTGATCGCAGATCTGGAAAGAGCTTTTTCTTAATTTAAAGAAATTTTATATCGCTTTGTCATTTTGAATACAGAGTGAAGGTCTGCGAACGTAGTTCAGAAGTGGAGTGAAGAATCTATTATAGAGTCTGCTTAAATTTTTTGAAGCTATTTCCCGCTTTCCACACTCGCTATTTTTTTGGTTTGGTTTCGGCCTCGTCGAAGACGAGGCCGAAACCAAACCAAAAAAATGAGCTCAAACAATTGCTCCAATCGGGGCTAAGGTTGAGGTCGTTATTTAAAAAGTTGAAATAACCACAAAATTTGTCATCCTGAAAGATCTAAACACGAATTTTTCCACTCTGTTTTCTAATGTGATGTCTAGACAAACTTTGAAAATAGATATTTAGCGGGAAATAAAAATTTTAAAAAAAACTATTCCTAACGTCAGAATGACAAAGCGTTGAACAATATTTAAAATAATTATAATGAGAAAAATTCAGATTTTAGTGTTATTAATTTTAAGTCAGATTGCATATTCTCAGGTAAAAAATACCGATGAATTGTACAAAACAGCTAAAAAATTAGACAGTTTGATATTCGATATCGGATTCAATAAGTGTGATCTTTCTCATTATGATTCCATTATCAGCGACGACCTGGAATTTTATCATGACAAAGGCGGAATTACCTCTGGAAAAGCAGCTTTCACAGCTTCCATTAAAAACAATATTTGTGGTGGACCCAATAAAGTAAAACGTGAATTGGTTCCAAATACAATGAAAGTTTATCCTCTGTACAATAAAAATGTTCTCTACGGATTTATTGAAGAAGGGGAACACGACTTTTTTGAATACTTTAATAACAAATGGAACAAAGGAGGTCATGCAAAATTTACCATTCTCTGGATTTTAGAGGGGAAAGACTGGAAAATGAAGCGTGTTTTAAGCTTTGACCATCAATAATAATTTGCTTTGTTAAAGTTTAAATCTTTGACAAAGTTTTATAATTTTAATAAAAATGACAAGAAAAGCCAATATTCAGGATGTACGACAATTGTCTGAATTGTTCGATCAATACAGAGTTTTTTACCATAAAGATTCTGATATTCCAGCCGCAGAAAATTTTTTAAAAGAAAGAATCGAAAAAGAAGATTCCGAAATTTTTGTAGCTGAAAATGATGGAAAATTGGTTGGCTTTGTTCAGTTATATCCGTTATTTTCCTCGACAAGAATGAAACGCTACTGGCTGTTGAATGATTTATATGTGAATGAAAACCACCGTGGAAAAGGCTATTCAAAACAATTGATTGAAGAAGCAAAAGAACTGGCAAAATCTACCGACGCCTGTGGAATTCTTCTCGAAACAGGAAAATCCAACGACATAGGAAACAAGTTATACCCAGCTTGCGGATTTGAAATTTACGATGAAGTGAATTTCTATGAATGGACAAATCAATAAATTAATGTAACAATGTATTAATTTAACAGTTTACCAATATTGTTACATTGCTAGACTGCTAAATTGTTAAATTTTAAAAACTATGACTGATTTTCAAAAATACGTTCAGAGATATTTAGACAATATTCCTTCCGAAAACTGGTTGGGAGAATTGAAAAACTCAGAAGAAAAAACAATCGCTCTCTATTCAAAACTCTCAGAAGAGCAATCACTATTTGCCTACGATGAAGGTAAATGGACGTTGAAAGAACTTCTTCTGCATCTCTCGGACACAGAAAGGGTTTTTCAATACAGGATTTTAGCTTTCGCAAGAGGCGACCAAAATGAATTGCCTGGTTTCGATGAAGAAATTTATGCTAAAAATTCTTTTGCAAACGAAAGAAGTCTGGAGTCATTATTGGAAGAGTACAAATTGGTCAGAAAATCATCCCAGATTTTACTGGAAACCATGAATTCTTCTGCCTTAAATAACATCGGAACCGCCAACGGAAACCAAATTTCCGCAGAAACAATCGGAAAACTGATTGTAGGACACAATTTCCACCATCTGAATATTATTGAAGAAAGATATTTGCCGAAGTTGTGATGCGCCAGTTAAAGAATAAATTAATTTTAATAAGCATAATAATTTTTATCGCTTCTCTTTTCTTTACTGCATTTAAAGTAATAGAACCAAAAGAAATTAAAGTTTTTAGCTCTGCAGAACTTTTATTATTAGGACCAATAAGCTTTGTAGGGGGAAGTGTTTTAGAATTTTTTATTTGGACGGCAAATTTTTGGCTTCTGATTTCAATTGTTTGTGTTTACAGTAAGAAATTTTTTATCTCAATTGTAACTGGAATAATTGCTCTCTCTATTTCAGGATCTTTTACATTTTGGAAAGAAGTTTTGGTTTCTGAAAGTGGAAGAATGGGAAAGATTTATAGTTTAGAGGCCGGCTACTTCTTATGGCTGGCTTCAATTTTATTTATAACTTTTTCTTCAATTTATTTGAAAATAAACAAAAAAATTAAAGCGAAAAATTTTACAAATATCAATAGGAACGGGCTTTAGCCCGTTTTTTTATTAACGTATTTCGATCGGCTTTAGCCAAAATTTAAAAACGAATTTTATACTTTTGACAAAACAACACAAATGTCTTTTATTAAAATTTATGTTCATATTGTATTTTCTACAATGAATAGAAACCCTTATTTGAATACAGTAGATTTAAGAATTAAAGTTTGGAAACATATCAAAGAAAATGCTACAGAAAAAGGCATTTTTTTAGATATGATAAATGGATATTCAGATCATTGCCATTGTTTAGTTTCTTTAGGCTCAAATCAAAATATTGAAAAAATTGTGCAGCTATTGAAAGGAGAATCTTCTCATTGGATTAATAAAAATCAATTGACTAAAGATACATTTTCCTGGCAGGACGAATATTTTGCAGTGTCAGTTTCGGAATCCATGTTGGAGTCTGTTAGAAATTATATTAAAAATCAGGAAAAACATCATAAAAGGAAGTCATTCACAGAAGAGTATCAGGAATTTATTGATAAATATAATTTTAAATAGGTTTTGGCTAAAGCCAAATTGATTTTACTATTTTCTTAAATGGGCTAAAGCCCATTCCTATTGATATAAGTTGTGTTTAATAATTCATTTTGATTTGTTCAAATGTTTGTAAATTTACGCTCAAATAAAATCCGGGTTAAAACCGTTGATTTTTATGATTAATTTTAAATTGGCTTTTGGCCAAAAGTTTACTAAATGGAAAAAATCATCAACATCCTAAAATCCGGCGGCACCATCCTATACCCAACAGACACGATTTGGGGAATCGGCTGTGACGCAACAAATATTGAGGCCGTCAACAAAATTTTTGACATCAAGAAGCGGGAAAAAAACAAATCCATGATCATTTTGGTGGAATCTGAAAAGAGACTGCAGGACTTGGTGGATGTTCCGGAAATGGCGTGGGAAATTATTGATCTGAGTGAAAAACCGGTAACCATCGTTTACGAAAACCCAAGAGGATTGCCGAAGGAATTGCTAGCCGAAGACGGAAGCATAGGAATTCGTTTGGTGAAAAATGATTTTTGTAAAAAATTAATCACAAAATTAAATAAACCTTTAGTGTCAACCTCCGCCAATTTCAGTGGAGATAAAAGTCCGTTGAAATTCTCGGATATTTCTCCGGAAATCATAGATCTGGTGGATTATGCCGTGGAAGAAGACAGGGAAAAAGTTTCAAAATATTCAGGATCTTCGGTGATAAAAATCTGGAGCGACAACAGAATAAAAGTTTTACGCGAATAAAAAACAAGATTTTAATTATCTTTGCAAAACCATTTAGCCATTAAGAAACCGGAAATTGAGTTTTTTTTAACTCAAAATCTGATTTCTTAATGGTTTTAAATTAGATATTGGTTAACGGTTAAAACAAGTATTTGTAAGTCTAATATCTAACATGTAATATCTAACATCTATTAAAAAATGTTCATCAATTTAAATCAAAATAAAAATCTTAAACTTTTCAAAATAATTTCTGAGGTCGCCGACAGGAACAACCAGTCTGTATATATCGTTGGAGGCTATGTTCGGGACTTATTGATGAAAAGAAAAGCATCCACGGATATTGATTTTGTGACTGAACAAAGTGGTATTGAACTTGCCCAAAGTGTTGCCAAAGAAATTGATCCAAAAATGAAAGTTTCCGTTTTCAAAACGTACGGAACAGCGATGATCAGATACAAAGATCTTGAACTGGAATTTGTAGGAGCCCGAAAAGAAAGCTACACGGAAAACAGCCGTAAACCGGAAGTGGAGGGTGGTACGATTGAAGATGATCAGAAAAGAAGGGATTTCACGATAAATGCGATGGCGATTTCTTTAAATAAAGATAATTTCGGAGAGCTTGTAGATCCTTTCAACGGAATTGGTGATCTTGAGAATGGAATTTTAAGAACACCTTTAGAACCGGCTCAAACCTATTCTGATGATCCGTTGAGAATGATGAGGGCGATTCGTTTTGCCTCAACATTGCAGTTTCAGATTGAGGAAAATTCACTGGAAGCGATCAAACAGGAAGCAGAGAGAATCAAAATTGTTTCCATGGAAAGAATTATGGTTGAATTTAATAAAATCATGCTTTCCCAAAAGCCTTCGTTAGGTTTAAAATTAATGGAACAGACAGGTTTAATGAAATTAATTATCCCTGAATTAATCGATCTAAAGGGTGTAGAAGAGGTGGAAGGGCAAACCCATAAAGACAATTTTTACCACACGCTTGAGGTGGTTGATAATATTTCTGAAAACACAGATAATCTTTGGCTGCGTTGGTCTGCATTGCTTCACGACATCGGAAAAGCTCCGACAAAAAAGTTTGTTGAAGGTACAGGCTGGACGTTTCACGGGCATGAATTTTTAGGGTCAAAAATGGTGAAAACATTGTTTCAGAGATTGAAATTACCGTTAGGGCCGGACATGAAATACGTGCAGAAAATGGTAAAACTTTCCTCACGTCCAATCGCTTTGATCACGGATGACGCTTCGGATTCTGCATTGAGAAGACTTTTATTTGACGCCGGAGAAAATCTTGAGGATTTGTTCACGCTTTGCAAAGCCGATATTACCACGAAAAATTCTAAGAAACAGGAAAAGTTTAAAAAGAATTTCGAATATGTGGCTGTTAAGATTAAAGAAGTGGAAGAAAAAGATCAGGTAAGAAATTTCCAGCCGCCAATTTCGGGAGAAGAGATCATGGAAATGTTCAACCTTAAACCCGGACGCGAAATCGGTATTTTAAAAGAAAAAGTAAAAGAAGCCATTTTGGAAGGCGAGATCGGAAATGACAGCGAGGAAGCAAGAAATTTTGTAATTGCAGAAGCCGGAAAATTGGGGTTAAGTTTAGCTTAAAAAACAGGTGACTTTTTCCATGTTTTTATAACAATTAGTATTAGCAATGTCATCCTGAGCGCGAAGCAGTCGAAGGATTTTTCAAATAATATAAAGCAATAGATTAAATTCTGTTGCTTTTTTTGTTTCAAGAATCTCAATTTCACTCAGTTAAGATTCTGCTATCATTTGCTGAACAGAGTGCCTTTGCGAACAAAAAATAAAAAAATAGATTCCATTATCATTGCGATCGTCGCGTTTAAACTTAATATTTCCTAATGGTAAAATAAAAACAGAAAACTTTGATTAAATAAAATCCGGGCGGTTTCAAAGAAACCGCCCGGAAAAAAACACAAATGATGAAAAAAAAATAAAAAATTTATTGTAATACCGAAGTATTAATTTCTTAGTTCCAGTAAAATGCGTTGGTACCTTTACCAGCCGTAAAAGACTTGATTAAAGATCCTGATGTAGAATATACACTGATTTTGCTGTCCTGCGTAAATCCATTCGCATCTGATGTGAAAATTTTGTCATTTACCACACTGAATCCGTATAGGTTTGAATAAGGATCAATGCTGTTAGCCACAGTGAATAATGGAGCAGAAGGAGCGGTTGTAGCCGTTACATCCATTGCATACACATTAAGTCCTGAAGTGAAATATATTTTATTTTTCTCAATTTCCAGATTGGTAGCATTGGCAATACCTGTCAGAGTATATGTTTTTGTAATGCTTCCCGTGTTGGAAATCTGATAGATATAAGAATCTGAAGTTCCTGCAGCAATTGCATAGATCATATCGTTGCTTTCAATCATCTTATTGATGTTTCCGCTCGGCAAAGTGATCGTAGATTGGATCTCGTTGTTGGAAGTCGTGATATAAGTAATTTTATTTCCGAAACCGTATGACGCATTTTGCACAAAAATATTGTTTCCGGCTTCTACAACTCTCTCAACATTATCTGTAAAAGTGATTTTTTTCACGAAAGACAGATCAGAAGATTTATAAATGCTTACAAATTTGTCACCCCCGTATTTATCGTTGGTTACGTAGATATTGTTGTTGGCAAAAGCCATATAACGTGGCGAATTAAGTTGAGAAGTGATTTCCCCTGTTCTCTTAAAGTTATAGCGGTTGACAACCTGTATTTTATTGGAGTTATTTAATAAAAGATAAGCATTTTCTCCGCTGTAAGTGATCGACTGCAAAACATCTCCAAGATTTGAGCCTCCATTATTGCTGGAGAAAATATTGTCTTGTTTAATGCTTAAATCCGAACTTACATACGTCACTTCAGCATTCGGCTTCCCGAAATTTCCTTCATTCGCAACCAGGAATCCGTTTCCGTAGTACATTTCTTCCGTTACATTATCATCATCACTACACGAAACATTGAAAAGTAATGCAGATGCAAATACAAGTGTCAAAAGTCTGTTTATTTTCATAATATTTTTTAGTTTAAAAATTAATTGTTGCATAAACACTGTAGTTTCTTTTCGGCATCGGATAATAGGAAACCGTTTGATAGACTGTGTTTGTAATATTATTTACTTTAAATCCTAAAGTATATTTTTTAAGAAGGGTAGCAGAAATGCCAGTATTCAAAACGAAATATGGATCTATCGCATCCGCTCTTTTTTCGTCTGTTGTCGTGTACGTAAGACCGTTGAAAAGCCCCTGAACATACACTCTCAGGAAATTATACTGATAATCGATATTCCCGAACGCTTTATGAATAGGAACATACACCATCTGCATTCCCGTGTCTTTATTGATCGATTTTGAATAGGTATACCCGGCGTTCAGCCTGAAACCGTGTTTTCCAAAGTTTTTATTAAAAGTAACCTGAGATTCCAGACCGTAAATTTCAGCTTTGTAAGTGTTGAATGCAGCCCAGTATCCGTAAGGTGTCGGAAGCCAGTTGATGTAGTTTTTGACATCCATGTAATACGGACTTAAAGTAATTTTAAAATCACCAAAACTGAATTCATGATCCATATCCAAATTGGTTGAAGTTTCCGGAAGCAGGTCAGGATTTCCTCCTTTTTCCCAATAAAGATCATTAAAGGAAGGGATTCTCAAGTTTCTGGAAACGCTCATTCCTATGTTATACCATTTCATGGCATTCCATTTTCCTGAAAAAGAGTATAGAAGGGGAGAGCTGATGTCTTCCACAAAATCTTTTTTCACTCCAGCTTCAAAACGAAGATCCTGAGTCGCAAAATATCTCACCAAACCGGCTACAGATCCCATGTTTCTGCTGATATCTCCTATTCCCGACTGATATCCTTCTCCTTTATTCACCTGAAATTCTCCGATCACATTGACATTGATTTTTGGGGTGATGAAATAATTAAAATCATTTTTAAAAATATAATTCTTTCCTTCCGCACCGCTTTCTTTAGGTTTGTCAATATCTCCGAAATACTGGAAATTATCTTCTGTATAAGCCGCTTTCAGACTGTTGGAAAGCTTGGATTTATGGATGTCCCAAGCCAATAAACTTCTTAAAGTCTGGGCTTTATATTTGGTTTTATTTCCGTTTTCTACAAAAATCGGGTAGTATTGTGAGCCGTCAAAAATTTGGTTTTGCCACGAAATTGTTTGATGGGGAGCAATTTTATAAGAAGCTCCTACATTCACCGAGGTATTGTAATATCTTCCGTTTCTGTTGATGTACTCCTTCTCCCGAACTTCATAATCGTTCTGGCTGATAAAATAATTTCCCGAAACTTTAAAACTGAATTTATCATTGCTAAATGAAGCCTTCGCAAAATTATTATAAGTGTCAAAAGAAGCGACTTCAGAATAGAGTGCAGCTCCAAAATCTTTGTTAAAATCAAGGTTATTATTCAGGTGAATGCTTCCTCCGATGGCCGAGCTTCCGTATTGCACGCTTCCTCCGCCGGCTTTTACCTCGAGCTGATCATATCCGAAAAGCGGAATATTATTCACATCTCCCTGTCCCAGAAAATTAGAATTGATATTAATTCCGTTCCACACAAAAGCAGTATGTCCCGCGCTTGTCCCTCTGAATGAAGGCGAAGAAACAGCTCCACGACCATTTTCTTTAATATAAACCTGGGATTGAAAACGTAAAAGTTCCGAAAGGTTGGTGGTATTTTTCTCGATGTCTTTTGGGGTAATGGTATTGACTTTATGAAAAAGTTTCACCTTATTCATTTGATTATCAAAGATGTAAACGGTATCTATCGTCTTCTCTTGTGCAAAAAGAAAACAACCGTAAGACGAAAAAAGCAGTACTAAAGATCTTTTTATATCCATTCTATTTTACTTTTCCTCCGAAAGCAATGTATTTAGTTATAATTTTGGCAGGTCTCCTGACTTTCGCTTTTCTACACCTTCCCGTTTTCACAGTGGTTTTTCGTAGAAATTTCAGTTGCGATTTACAGTTGCGGGGACAGTTTGGGATTTTCGCCCAATTCCCTTTTCATTCCAAATGATTGGAAACCAAAATTTTTGCAAAGATAAACTTATTCGTCAAAAATGCAAAAACGAGAAAAATATTAACAGAAAAGTTGAAATTCTTCGGTCATTTTGTACTCAGGATAATAAGAAGCTTTTTCCCGCTATCCACTATATCTTTTGGGTTACGGGCTCCTGAACTACGTTCGTAAACTTTCAGTTCATGCTCCGCCCGCAACCCAAAAGGATGCCGTTCCTATCGGGGCTAGGGTTGCAGTTATCCATTTCTTTATGTCATTGCAAGGAGGGAAATCAGCCTGTACTGAGCGAGCCTGTCGAAGTAAAGCAATCTCCAGAAAAATAGGAACTCCACACGAAGTTTGTCATCCTGAAAGGATCTCAACATAGTGTTAGAAAACATCTTAAAAAATTAGTGCTTAGATCCTTTCAGGATGACAAAGTTGATGTTACTGAAATAAAATTGTTTTATTTAAACTAAAAATTCCATCCTACAAAAACGTCGCATCAAAATAAAACGGCAGCAAATCCTTAATAGAATGCACTTTTACCACCTCTTCATTCATACTCGAAAAATAGAGATCGATATTTTCATTTTGCTTTGTTTCATACTCAATTAAGCTTTGTCTGCAGGCTCCACAAGGCGGAATCGGAGGGTTTTTCTCATGAAATTCTTTCGGGCCACCCACTACAAAAATCTTTTTAATTTTTACATTCGGAAAATTGGCGGCAACCCAGAATAATGTTGTTCTTTCTGCACAAAGCCCGGATGGAAAAGCTGCGTTTTCTTGGTTGTTTCCGGAGTAGATTTCTCCGTTTTCAAGCAAAATGGCACATCCTACCAAAAACTGTGAATAGGGAGCGTATGCATTTTCGCGGGCTTGTTTTGCTCTTTCGAACAATTTTCTTTCTATATCGTTCAGTTCACTGCTATTCTTAAAATATTCGTAACTGATTTGAGTTTCTTTTTTCATATATTGTGAATTAAAAAAAGGGGGATAAAATTACTCCTTTTTAATGAGGTGGACAATATTATCTTATTTTTCAAAAATTTAACTTAAAAATATTCTTCAAAAATGTTATACACGCCAGTCAAATTCAGAAATGTTGAGCTGAAAAACCGTTGGGTGATGTCTCCAATGTGTATGTATTCTTGTGAAAACGGTCTTGCCAATGACTTTCATTTTGTGCATTACGGAAGCAGGTCGCAGGGCGGAACGGGATTAATTATGGTAGAAGCAACAGGTATCGAACCTCGCGGAAGGATCACCAATCACTGCATGGGAATCTGGAACGACGAACAGGCGGAAAAGCTTCAGCGGATCGTAGAATTTGTCCATAAAAATTCAGAAAGCAAAATCGGAATTCAGTTGGCTCATTCCGGAAGAAAAGGCTCAACGTGGAATAATATCCAGATTCCTGTGGAAGAAGGATGGGAAACCGTTGCTCCAAGCCCGATACCTTATCATCCGACGGAAAGGATTCCTCATGTTTTAACGGTGGAGGAAATTAAAGAACAGGTTCAGAATTTTAAAAATGCAGCTAGAAGAGCTGTGAAAGCCGGATTTGAGGTGATTGAAATTCATGGTGCTCACGGATATCTGGTTCACCAGTTTTTATCACCGCTTTCCAACATCAGAACCGATGAATATGGCGGGAGTTTTGAAAACAGGATCCGTTTTTTACTGGAAATCGTTGATGCTGTGAATGAAGAATTAAACGAAAATGTGGCACTGTTTGTAAGAATTTCCGGAACAGAATACGCTGAAAGCGGCTGGGAAATTAGCGACAGCGTGGAATTGGCAAAAATCTTAAAAAATCATTCCGTTGATCTGGTGGATGTTTCCAGCGGTGGAAATATTCATGGGGTTAAAATTCCTCTTTTTGACGGCTATCAGGTTCCTCTTTCTTCTCAGGTAAGAAATGAAGCGGGAATAAAAACCGGGGCTGTAGGATTAATTAAAAAAATCTCACACGCGGAAGAAATTCTACAAAAAGGCGATGCAGATTTAATTTTTATCGCAAGGGAAATCCTGAGAAACCCATATATTGCCATCCAGGGATCGTTTGAGATGAAGGAAGATTGCTTTTTTCCCCATCAATATTTAAGAGCTAGAATTTCTACATAATTTTTATATATTTGAGAACCAAACAGAAAAAATGAAAATAGAAGACTTCATGCTCCCGTGTCCAAGCAAAAAATTCTTAGGAATCGAATGCTTCGGTTGCGGAACCCAGCGAGCTATTGTCATGGTTTTTGAAGGGAAATTTGGTGAAGCTTTTCACCTGTTTCCGGCGGTCTATACTTTGTTGCTGTTTTTTGCAACGGTTTTCCTGAGCTTTGTAGACAAGAAAAGGAATTATGGTAATGTCTTAGTCATTTTAGCGGCTGTGAATTCCGTAATTATGGTCGTGTCTTATTTTTATAAACATTTTTTTATTAACCATTAAAACAACAAATTAAAAATATAACTATGGATCAAAAATTGCCAAATGCACAGACCGTGCTTATTTTAGGAATCGTTTCAGTGGTAGGAAGCTGCTGTTGTACAGGTTTAATCGGTATTATCTGCGGACTTATCGGATTAAACAAATACAAAAGTGATAAGCTTCTGTATGATGCAAATCCTTCCCAATATTCAGATTTTGGAAATTTGAATACAGGAAGAATCTTATGTATTATAGGTCTTATTTTGGGTATTCTTCAGGTACTTTACTTCATCTATATCCTTGCAACGATCGGTTGGGACGGATATATGCAGCAAATGCAGGATCTTACCAAAATGGGAAGAGGATAAAAAATCAAGACCGCGATTAGGCGGTCTTTTTTATGTCTAAATTTATTTTTATGGCTTCCCGTAATATTTGATAATTAGTATTTTATATATTTATGAAATAAAAACTATAACCAAATACTTATGTCAAATACAGTCAATGCCAAATTATATAAAGTACAAGATTTTATTGTTAAAGAAAAAGATGATAATGAAGCAGTTATTCAAGAAATAATCGATAGTTATTTAAAAAGGAAAGAAAATGAGTTTATTCCTATTAATTTATCAAATAGTGTAAATATTGAAGGCTGGAATGCAAAACTATATGTTTTTACGACTGGAATAAAAGTTCCAAGCTGGTATGATTTTTTAGCTTCTATAGTTGATGAAGAATCAGAATTAGATAATATTAAAGTACAAAATTCAACATTTGTATTATTCGTTTATGATCATGAGTCTATTTTTATTATATCAAGAGGCTATCACGGACATTCTTTATTGGATGAATATATTGAACCTTTTTTTGGAATGGATGTATTATCTAAATTAGTAAATAAAAATTCCACTGAGATTAGACAACTTGAGGAAAGAGGATTATTTGGAATTGAACTTGGCGCTCAAAGGTATTTTAGAGAAAATTATAGTTTAGCTTTTGAAGATGATTTTGGTAAGATTTACAAGGCAATGTTAGCATCAATTAATGAAGATGATTTTGGAAAATTAGGTATTATTAAAAAGAAAGAATCAACAACGAAACTTTCTATAAATGGAGGTTCATCTCTTGAAATTTCATCTAAATTCGATTATGAAGAATTAATAAATCGATTAAAAAAAATTAAAGAATTATTAAAATTAGAAGGTGTTGAATTTAATCAATTTTATAGATTACCATTGTCTAATCCAATTAATAAGGAATTAAATGACTGTTTACTCGATTATGCTTATGAATGTTTAATTAACAATGAAAATATAGATTTTTATAATCCAAATCTAATGCATTATGTAAGATCTACAGAGACAGAATTTTTTAATAAAAAAGATGGTAATTATTGTGAAAAAGAGTATTCGGCTTCAAGTAATTATATTGAAATAATGAAGCTTTTAAAGGATAATAATTTAATTGATGACACAAGTTTAGAAACATTTAAAGAATCTTTAGATAAAACTCAAGGTCATTTTAGAGAAAATGATAGTGGGGAATTTATTTTTCCTTCAAAACTTTCTTATTGGATTTCTGGAGAAGTAGAATATGGAGGAAACAAATATTTTAAACTTGATGGTTCTTGGTATGTCTATAGAGATAGTTTAGATCATAACTTGAATGAATATTTTAAGGATTTTGATTTTGAAAGTTATGCCCCAATTATACCTTTAGAATCCTGGGTTAAAAAAAGTGAAGGTTCCTATAATGAAAGCTTTAAAAATAAAGAAGGTTTTATTATTGGTGATCGAGCATATTTAAATTATATTGAAATTGCAGATTTAATAAGAGTTACTGATGATAAAATTTATTTATATCATGTTAAAAAAGGTCTAGGGCAAGATACGAGAGTTTTGATAAATCAAATAAATAATTCTGCTCGTTTTTTATCTTATTCTGAAGATGAAGAAAGTATTGAAGGTATTAAGTCATACTATAAAAGTGTTTCAGATAAACATTATAACGGAGGTAAAATTAAATTAAAAGAGAACAACCGATTAAAACAACTTTCAGAGAAAAACTTCATTGATTTATTTAAATCTAATAGAAAGATTTGCTTTGTTTTTGCTTATGGTTCTGATAATGTTTTATCTATAAAAGATGAAATTATTGCTAGTAATTCTCGTATAGCAAAATTATCTTTAATTTATATAATAAGAGATATGAAAAGAACTGATTATGAATTATTATTTGAACGAATATTATTAGAGGAATAAACAATTAAAACTCCTTCTTTCAAAACGAAAAGAAGGAGTTTTTAATTGTTTAAAATATTAATTATCTTACAATAAACTTCAAAGTCGAAGCATCCAATTTCAATAGATAGATTCCCTGTTCAAGGCTTTTAATTTTAATTGAATTTCTGGTGTTTTTAAAAGGCTGGTCAATAGCCTGTACCATTTTCCCCTGAAGATTGTAGATTTCAGCTTTTTTGATATTTTGCGTTTCCCCTTTTACAAAAATTTCATTGTTTGAAACCGGATTAGGAGAGATCTGTAGTGCATGAGTTTCATTAAATTCAGAAGCAATATTCTGAGCTTGTCTTGCACTTCCGGAATAGCAGGTCCAGCTTAGATTGTCGATCGCCACTCTGTTGTTCGTTGAAGTATTTTCAAGTTCCACGACTACATTTCCTGAAATATTGATATTATTAATGGTTGTCGTTGTAACATTCGTGTTGTAAGGGATCGTTCCGACAGTTGTTCCGTTTACTTTTACGTTGAAAGTTCCGTTCGAACCGGTAAATTTCAATTGAGTTGTTACCGTTAATGAACCGATTCCGTTGGCTGAGCTACCTGAAGTTAATGAACCGTCTCTTACCGTAATGGCTTTGGTAGTAATAGTTTGATCGGTTCTGGCGTCAGTGGCCGTCCATGAAATTCCGCTGTTCGTCCATGTTCTTGTTAAATAAGAAGATGTGCTTGCTGTTGGGATGGCTTCAAAATTTTCGTTCACACAATTGGTTCCTGTCGGAGGATTGGTTGTTCCGCCACCGCTTGTAGAACCCCAAATCTGACTCACATAATTCGGATTATCAATAAATGGATTTCTGTTTCCCTGATAGGTGTAAGAAGCATTATTTCTGTTAATTTCCGCCTGAGAAACCGGATCCTGATTGTGCCAAGCCAATAAAACATTCAGCTCCCAGGTCTGCAATCCCGGAAACGTTGAATTTCCCAACATATTTCCCGAAGAAAAAGTAGAAAGCTTGCTTTGATAACGGGTCACAAAATAAAAAATCATTCTTGCAACATCTCCCTTAAACTCATCAATCGGCTCAAAAACAGTCCCGGAATATCCTGATGAAACAGAATTTCCAAGTTTTGAACCGTTTTTAGAAGTAAAAGTAGCTGTTCCTACCTTCCCGAAAGGATAATTTGATCTCATTCCGTTTACTTTTCCGTCGGTTGCTCTGATGAATTGAATATCAGAAACCATTGGTGAAGCTTCATTAAATAAGCTTTGAGGAACGATATGCTCCCTGTTGTAGCAATTTCCTTCTACAGAATAGGTTCCGCACTGGTTGGTTACCGGAGTATATTTGTAAGGATCTGTTGTGGTCGGTTTTTCAGAGTAGATATCTAAAATAGAACCATCGTTTTCATAATTTTTATCGATGTCGGTGGTTTTGTAGCCAGTCCAGAGTCCGTTGTAGCCTTTGTCTTGATGACCGTTGGTGATGATTGTACTCAAAGCGGTTTTCAAAGCGGCGCCTGACAATCCGTTGGCAGCGTTGTAATAGCCTGCCGGAGCTTGTGCATTAGCCAAAAAACCAATAAATGCAAATAGAAGTAATGATTTTTTCATGTCAATTTAATTTTTTCAGTAAGATTACTACAATTTAATGAATAAAAAATTACGGAATTGTTAAATTTCAATACGTGTTGAATTATTAATTATGCATTGCTTACCATTAGATTGTGAGTATGGAAAAATGATTTTATAATGCTTTGGGAGCTTCGGCATGATACGGGCAAAAGACTGTGGATATTAAAAAATAATAATTGTATAACAGTTAGTATTAAGAGTATATGTTGAGGTTCTCGAAGCATCTGTATTAAAATAAATCAGTGTCATTTGTGAAAATGTTTGTGATACTCAAGTTTAGAATAAAGTTTTCAGCATAGCAATGTGTAAAACGGGTAGTATTAGGAATGTCTTGCTGAGGTTCTCGAAGCATCTGTATTAAAATAAATCAGTGTCATTTGTGAAAATGTTTGTGATACTCAAGTTTAGAATAAAGTTTTCAGCATAGCAATGTGTAAAACGGGTAGTATTAGGAATGTCATGCTGAGGTTCTCGAAGCATTTTTTATTAAAAATAAATTAGTGTCATTTGTGAAAATATTTGTGATACTCGTGTTTTAAAAAAAACAACCATAATAAAAAATATTTACATTAATCAATTTTAAATCAAAAATTAATTTATATTTAATTGATAAAAATCATAAAATTTTAAATTAAAAGTAATATCAAAAAGAATTACTTTCGCATTATTATCTTTATTTAGAATGATTAAAAATTTATCTCTTAAAAAATGTTTTCCTTTATTAGGAATCTTGGGTGGAATGTTAACTGCAAATGCTCAATGCAATGCAGTCACTAGTTTTTCTGAAAATTTTGATGCCTATAGCTGCTGTACTATGGGAGTGGTGCCTACTTGCTGGGACAGTGTTCTTTTGGGAGGAGCAAGCCAGATTATTTCGTCAACAGCTCCTGCTTCAGGAACGAGTCAGATTTATCAAAATGGTTATGGAGCAGGGAAAATCTCTATCGTTGTGATGCCTCCGGTTTCCAATATCAATGCGGGAACACACCGTTTGAGAGTAAAAATGAGGGCCAATTCTGCGGGGTATCTGGAGTTTGGTTATATTAAAGATGCTTTACCGGAAACTTTTGTTGTCCTTCAAGGCATTACGATCACCAATACATCTTACAGTGACAGTGCTGCAGAGCGAATTTTCACGGTTCCGACTACAGTTCCGGACGGAATGAGACTGGCGATCCGTAATCCCGGAACTTCTTTCGCGGGGCATTACTGGGATGATGCAGTCTGGGAGCCGATTCCGACATTGGGAACGGTCGAAACAACTATTTCTTCGGGAGTAAAAGTTTATCCGAATCCTTTTACTACTGTTTTACATATTTCTGATACTAAAGATGTTAAAACTGCGATCATCACCGATGCCGTAGGAAGAGTGGTGAAAACTGTTGAAAAACCTGCGACAACAGTAGAAGTGAACGATCTTCAGAAAGGAGTGTACTTTGTGACTCTTTATTTTAAAAACGGGACAGAAAAGTCTTTTAAAACAATCAAAAACTAATTTTTTTTAAATTTAAATTGAAAGGCTGTTAATTTTATTAGCAGTCTTTTTTATTTTGCTTGATTTTTGGCAGGTGTTTTGAGTTATTCTATGAAAATCACCATTATGAATAACAAAATAAAAGTAGCTCTGGCAATGATTGTAGGAGGAGCATTAGTCTATCTGGGTCGTAAAATAAAGAACAGGAAAAATGATTCCGAAGTCTTTGTAGGAGAAGACGGGAATACGTACAAAAAGGATGAAATGTATTTTACTTCCGACGGAAAAGTCTATAAGAACGGGAAAGAATTACATTTTAAAACCCCTGAAACCGATAATGTCACAGATTCGAAAAGCAATTTTAAAAACGAATCAATACCAAAAAATTATGATGCACAGCCTAAAAATGTTGAATATCATCATAAAGGGGTAAGGCACCATTAATACTGAAAAAAAAGTCAATGCAATAAAAAACTGCATTGACTTTTATATATACTTGATTGATTTAAATCTTATTTTCTCTGCGGAGGGTAATTTTTCATAATTTCCGCCATGATTTCCGGGATTTGTCTTTGCTTAGCTTTCGGTGAATCTACGGAAATTCCGCTTCCGATTCCCTGCCAAACCAATTTGTTGGTTTTTGCATCAACTAGGTCTACGATCAAAGCACCTTCGTTATAGTTGCTTGTCCATGTTCTGCTCATCCCGATTCCCCATCCGAAAGGCCCGCCCCAACCATACATTCCGTAGGGAGAGTTGTTGGTAATATCGGTAACTTTTTTGTGGTTGGCTTTTACATTCACGATCAGATCAGGGTTTTCTCCCGACTGAAGACCTTTGCTTTGAAGCTGTCTCGACAATTCATTCAGCACTCTGTCTTTATCAATATCATTCAGCTTCAGATCGTCAATCCTGATTTTGTAAGTTTTATATGTTGTAAAATTTGCTGTTTCAGCATAATCAGAACGTACCTGGAAAGGACTACAAGATGTTAAACCCAACGTAGCCGCAGCCAACAAAATAAAAATATATTTTTTCATTTTATTTATTTTTTTTATCGTTTTTAATAAATGTATCGGTCTTTTTATCGTATCCGTAAGGACAATGTCTACAGCCACTTTTACAGCAATATCCTCTTTTTAAGTGAAATTTTTCTGTAAAAACCTTATACCCCTGCTCGTTGTAGTAAAAGTCTTCACCTTCTTTGATGTCAAAAAGTGCCATAGGTTAAATCTCTAAGTCAAAAAAACTTTATATTTGTTATTATGATAATTGTATGCCAAAAGCCTTTAAAAAAATTAAAAATTAGCGGCATTGCTCTTTTCCCTTTTATCTTCATTAGGAAACCCGAAGATAAGAAAAATAAAATATTGATCAACCACGAAAAAATCCATTTACAACAACAACTGGAGCTGCTTGTCATTTTCTTTTATATTTTTTATGTGATCGAATATTATTACTGGTTTTTTAGATTAAAAGACGCCCATTCAGCATACAAACGAATCTCATTCGAAAGGGAAGCTTACACCAATGAATCGGATTTACATTATCTCCAAAAAAGAAAATTCTGGAGCTTCAGGAAATATCTTTAAGGGTTTTGGGTTTAATGTTTTAGATTTAAAGTTTAATGATTCTGTCAATTTTTTTACGTAAACAGCCTTGTCAAGGTTTTAAACCTTGACAAGGCTCATTCATTCAATGAATTTTTGACATCAATCAGGTAAATATCATTCAAACACAAAAAACATTAATTTTGTACCATATGATTTAAGCTAAAGAATGCTGCTACAACTCCCGACACAAAAAATTCCCATTCAGGAAATTTCCATTAATAAAAACATCAAACTTTTTATTAAAAGAGAAGATTTGATCCATCCTCATATTTCCGGAAATAAATATTGGAAGCTGTTTTTTAATATTAATAATTATTTAGAAAAAAATCCTGAAAAACCCTATATCATCACTTTCGGGGGAGCTTTTTCCAATCATATTTCGGCGGTTTCGGCGGTTGGAAATTTAGCAGGAATTCCAACATTGGGAATAATAAGAGGAGAGGAGCTGAAAGATAAATGGCGCGACAATCCAACATTACTTTTTGCCAAAAGAAACGGAATGAACTTGCAGTTTGTTACCCGGGAAGAATATCGTCACAAGGAAAAATTAACCGACTTTTTACAGAATGAATTTCCCGATGCCCTCATCATTCCGGAAGGCGGAACCAACGAAGAGGCTCTGGCAGGCGTGAAAATGATGCTGAACGACGATACAAAAGATTTTGATTATCTTTGCACCGCAGTCGGAACTGGAGGAACGATTGCAGGGATTTCAAAATATTGTGAAGATAATCAGAAGGTTATAGGATTTAAGGCGGTTGACGATGATTCACTTGAAAATAAAATCTTGGAATTAACTTTAAAGCAAAACTTTAATCTAATAAATTCATGCTTTGGAGGTTATGGTAAAGTAAAAGACGAAAATATTCGTTTTATCAATGATTTTAAAGAGAAATATGGGATTCCTTTGGAACCGATATATACGGGAAAGATGATGCAGAGAGTTTTTGAACTGATTGATGAAGATTACTTTCCTGAAGACAGCAAAATTTTGTGCTTTCATACTGGTGGACTGCAGGGAATTGAGGGGGCAAATTTGCTTTTAGAAAAACAGAATAGAAATTTAATTATATAAGTAAAATTGAAAAACATGAAAAGACTTTTCTTACTCGTAAGCCTTTTAGTTTTATCAAAATTCTCAGCTCAATCTTGGGCAACTGAAGATCAATACATCCAAAAATTTGCGAAGTACGCTGTAGAGGAGATGGAAAAATACAAAATTCCGGCCTCTATCACCCTTGCTCAGGGACTTTTGGAAACCGGCGGTGGACAAAGCCGATTGGCTCAGGAAGGCAAAAATCATTTCGGAATAAAGTGTAAAGAAGACTGGACGGGGAAAACCATGAAACATACCGACGACGCTCCCAATGAGTGTTTCCGTGTTTATGACGATCCGAAACAGTCGTATGAAGATCACTCCGTTTTCCTGGCAACAAGAAAATATTATACAGGCCTTTTCAATCTTGATATGAAAGATTACAGAGCCTGGGCTCATGGTCTGAAAAAAGCCGGCTATGCAACAAATCCACGTTATGCTTCTATTTTGATCGGTAAAATTGAAAAATATAAATTGTACGAATTCGACAATACAAGCTCAAAAGAAGTTTTGTATGCTGTGCTGAAAATGTATCCCGATCTTAAAGACGACAGAAGTTTCATGGCTCAGCTGGAACCTGAAAAATATACCAAAAAAATAAAAGATCCGGTTACCGTAGAAGTTCCTTATAAGCAAACGTCTTACGCTCAACAACAGAAAAGAGTGGAAAGAATTAAGACAAAAGCTGAGATTCTTAATTCTATTTTAATTAAAAGTCATCCGAATGACGGATTGAAATATATTATCATTCCTGAAGATACCAACTTAAAATTCATCGCCAATAAATTCAAAATAAGCGAAAGCAAGCTGATGAAGTGGAATGAGCTGGAAAATGATGTGCTAAAGAAAAATGATATTGTTTTCCTTGAATCTAAAAACTCTGACGGAAATACTCCGACTTACAAAGCAGAATCAGGCGAAGACATGCATGATATCGCACAAAAATTCGGAATCAAATTAAATAAACTATACGCAAAAAACAGAATGGATGAAGGCCAGAAACCTTCTGCCGGACAATTGATTTATTTAATTGATAAAAAACCTAGAAACTAATTTTTGTTGACGGTTGCTGGTTGCTCGTTGATTGTTAAACTAGCAACCAGCAACCGTCAACCAACAACTACATATGAAATACCAAAGAAGTTCAGCTTTATTCGATGAAGCTTACAAATACATTCCCGGAGGGGTAAATTCTCCGGTTCGTGCATTCAAATCTGTGGGTGGAGTGCCCGTTTTTATGAAATCTGCAAAAGGAGCTTACCTTACGGATGCTGATGACAACACGTATATCGATTATATCAACTCATGGGGTCCCGCCATTTTAGGTCACACTCATCCAGAAGTGTTGGAAGAATTAAAAATTCAGGCAGAGAAAGGTTTTTCATTCGGTGCACCAACAGAGCTTGAAACGGAAATTGCAAAATTCATCGTAGAAAATGTTCCGAATATCGACCAGATCAGAATGGTTTCCTCAGGTACGGAGGCTTGTATGAGCGCGATCAGACTGGCAAGAGGTTTTACGGGAAGAGATAAAATCGTAAAATTTGAAGGTTGTTATCATGGTCATTCAGATTCGTTTTTGATTAAAGCGGGGAGTGGTGCAGCGACTTTCGGAAATCCGAATTCTCCGGGTGTACCGGCAGGAACGGCAAAAGATACTTTACTAGCAAGATATAATGATTTTGAACAGGTTGAAGATTTATTCAGACACAATCAGGGCGAAATTGCCGCGGTAATTATCGAACCTGTTGCAGGAAATATGGGCTGTGTTCTTCCTGAAAATGAATTCCTTCAAAAATTAAGAAAAATCTGCGATGAAAACGGTGCTTTATTGATTTTTGACGAGGTAATGACAGGCTTCAGATTGGCCTTTGGCGGTGCTCAGGAACTTTTCAATGTGAAAGCTGATTTGGTGACTTACGGAAAAGTAATCGGAGGCGGACTTCCGGTGGGTGCTTTTGCAGGAAGAAACGAAATTATGGATCATCTCGCTCCAAAAGGTGGTGTTTACCAGGCCGGAACATTGAGCGGAAATCCTTTGGCCATGAGAGCCGGATTGAAAACGTTGCAAATTATTAAAAACGATCCTGAATTTTTCAACAGATTGGTGAAAACTACAGAAACGCTGGATTTTGAAATCGGAAAAATTTTAAATGAAAAAGGGATTGCCCATAAAATCAACAGAAAAGGATCGATGATGTCGGTGTTCTTCCATATTAATAGGGTTTCGAATTTTGATGAAGCTCAGGAAGCAAATCATTCATTATTCAATAATTTTTTCCATCAAATGCTGACAAACGGAATATATCTTCCGCCAAGTGGCTACGAAACATATTTCATCAGTGATGCGATTAAAGATAAAGAAATTGACATGACTTTAGAAGCAGTCAGAAAATTTGAATATTCTTAAAAGATAAAAATAAATTTTAAAGGATGAGGTTTTGCTTCGTCCTTTTTTGTTTTTATTTAAACACGAATTTCACGAATATTTTCACGAATAACACTAGTAATATTTGGTTTGTCCGTCATTCAGACCTCCAACCTGTGTCGAAATGACAATGAGACTGCTTATTTTTTCTTCCACAGATTTATACAGATATTTGTGTCATTCGTGAAAATATTCGTGAAATTCGTGTTTAAACTCAATCTCACAAAATTTGCTTATTTTAGAAAGTAAATTTAATCAAGTGAGTCATCAGAAAGATCATTTTCCGGTTTTGAGAATTCAGGAATTTGTGGAGAAGCAATCGAACGGTTGTGATCTGCTGTTCAATGAATTATATGGCGAAAGATCAATTATTGAGCCTCATAAACACGATTTTTTTATCATTAACCTCTTTGAAAAAGGCAAAGGAACTCACACGATAGATTTCAGGGAATATCCGGTTGAAAATCATCAGATTCATCTGCTATTTCCGGATCAGGTGCATCACTGGCAGATTGAGAAAGAAACGATCGGATATCAACTGATGATCAGCCGGGAATGGTATGAGAGCTTTTTACCGTCATTGAGATTTTCAGCTTCTTATTACCAATATCATCCTGTAATTTCACTTTCGGAGCCGGTTTATCAGTCACTGCGGTATGAATTTCAGATGATTCAGAATGAATTAGATTTGGAACCGATTTTTTGGGAACTGATTCAGAAACGTAGTGAGCTGATTGGTTTATTGGTAAGCAAAACCGCGGAAGGAGCTTTCAAAGATTTTGAAATGTACAATTCTAACCCCATTATTTCTAAATTTTTAAACTTAATTGATAGTCATTTTAAAACAGAACGCTCCGTATCTTTTTATGCCGAAAAACTGAATATTTCGGCTAATTATCTGAATATTGTCTGTAAGAAAAACCTTAACGTATCGGCTTCATCATTGATTCAGGACAGAATTTTACTGGAAGCAAAAAGATTATTGAAAGTTTCCGAAATGTCGGTAAAAGATATTGTTTATGATCTTGGTTTTTATGACCATGCCAGTTTTTCCAAATTTTTTAAAGCTCAGACGGGAATGACTCCTTCGCAATTCAAAGAATAAATGGAAAATATATTTTAAATAAAAATCCCCTCGAAAGCCTATTCCGAAGGGATTTTTTTATTGTTTTTAATTAATTTATTATAAACCAGACCAACCCGCTGCCCAAGCCGGAGTGGCAGTTCCGTTTCCGGCACCGAATGCATCCGGTTTTTCGGTGAAAGTGGTATCTACAATAGGAACATTCGCCCCTGCTGTTGATTTTAAAGACACTTTGGTTGTTGTATTGTCAAACAAAGCACCCACGATTTTTTTATGACCGTTAAAATACGTTACGGAAGGATCACTTTCAATAGTAATTCCTGTTGACCAATTGGAAATCACGATATTTTCTAAAATGGCATTGGTTCCCGAAATTAGGTTGATCCCGTTGGTATTTCCGGTAGTTCCTCCAATTACCGTGATGTTTTTAATGGTAGGATTTGATCTCGGAGAAGCGTCAAAATTGGTAGCATTATTCACCCCTCTGATGCCGGAATTTCCTGTTCCGTCGGCTCTTCTTTTAGTATAAATATTAGTAACTACCGCAGCCCAGCCGTCTGTAAAGCTGAAAGCATCGTCTGCATTACCGGCAGAAATGATATTGGAAACTATCACTGTTCCCCCGTAAAGTTCAATACCATCGTCTGAACCGTTGAGTAATGAAATATTGTCTGCTTTTGTGCCATTACCTACACCAAATAAAGAAAGTCCGTTGAATTTTTTGCCAGGCGCGAACTCTGCTCCTGCATATTCAATTCTTACATAATTCAAAGATCCTGAATTATCTGCAGGATCAGAACCACCGTAAGTAGAATTACCGATTTCGGAAATACCTGTAGCACCTGTATTAATGGGTGCTTTTCCGCAGATCACCACACCGCCCCAGCTTCCCGGTGTTGCCGCAGAAGAAGTGAATGAAACCGGAGATAATGCAGTTCCGTTGGCATATAACTGTCCGCCTTGTTCCACCAAAAGATAAGATGCCGCACCTGCTGTTGCCACGATTCTGGTTCCTGCAGGAATCACAAGTTTTCCTCCGTTTTTTATAATGACACTGCCGGTAAGTACATATACTTTGGTGGCATCCAGTGTTACGACTTGTCCGTTGGTAACTTCACCCTTAAAATTACTTGGGTCTAATGCAATGCCTACGGGAACGATGGTCGCAATTGTTTCATCGTCTTTACTGCAGGAATATATAGTGAAGGAAAAGCCTATTATAAGAGCCGCAATGATTAATTTTAAGTGATTCTTTTTCATACTATTTTTTTAGATTCTTTTGAATAGATACTTGCAGGGATCTATTTAAGAAGACCAAATTACCATTTTTCTGTTAATTTTCCCAATTTCACTTGAGTAGGGTTAAAATAATTTGAACGGCTAAAATAAAAAACATCAGAAAATATTCTCTGATGTTTTTTGATTATGAAATAATTTGAAGTTTATTTTGAAATTTTTAATTTTCGGGTTATATTATTTTCCGATTTGATGAAATAATTTCCAGCTCCGAAATCTTCAACAATTTTATTTTCAATTTTTTCATCTTTTTTTACTGAATATTCTTTCAATAAATTCCCTTTTTCATTAAAGACTTTGATACTTGTTAAGTTAGCAGATTTCCCTGGAATTGTGATGCTTGTGGGATATAAAGATGCTTGTTGTATTTTAATATTGTTATTTTCATTAAGTTCATCAGCGGTATTATTCTTATCAATATGAAATGCCAGATAGGCAGGTACATAATCCTGTGAAGGAGAAATCAAGGTTTCATAAAATTCTACAGTTTTTATGTTTGTATTGGCAATAGAGACAGCAGCGTCATAAGTTTTTAAAGCTGTACCACTTGGATATGTACCACTTTGTGATAACCCCTGAATAAGGGTAAGTGTTGAGTTTTGGTTGGTTAGAGAACCTGTATTGTAGACTGTTACTACAAATTTATATTTCGTCCCTTTGTTAAATGCTGTTCCGGGATAATTTGCCGTATCTTGTGAATCAAAGAAAAGGTGTGAGTAGTCATTTGTGTTAAATTTATCTCTATAAATCTGAATTCTTGCAATAGAAAAGTCTGGCTTTTGTGGTGCCGGGGGAGTGTATGTTAAAGTTTGTGTCATTTTCGGCATTTCCGGATTTTCCCAAGCTTCAATTACTAAGATGAATTTTGCAGGAGTTGTACTTTCATAATAGTTTAAAGAATACGTAGAGTATCTAAATCCTGGAGGAAAAGTGAACTGCTCAAAATTACTCTCATCGATTTTAGAGTTATAAGAAATTAAGTTTTCTTGAGCGACCGAATTCTTATAAACATACATATCTACTTTAAAAAAGGTTCCTGAAATGTCATAACTATAATCCATTCTGTGGTTTGCCGTACTGAGAGCATCAACTTTAAAATTGCCTGCAGTTAGAGTCTGAGCCTTCACAGTAAATGAGAAAAAAAGTACTAAATAAAAGAATAAATTTTTCATATAATTTTTTTAATAATTAATTCTAAGTGTTGTGATTTTTTGTAATGTAAAGAAAGAGAAAAATCAAAAAATTGATGTTAAAAGAAAAATAACTAATTATTAAATTAAATTTTTGAAATAACACTAAAAATGAAGGATAAAATGATTCCATTAAAAAACGGCATCGGAAATATTTCCGATGCCGTTTCTTTCAATTTGATATGAAAAAACTAATTACTATTTTTTATAAGCTAGACCATCCAGAAGCCCAAGAAGGAGTGGACGTTCCGTTTCCTGCACCTGTAGCACTTGCGTTTTCTGTGTATGTGTTAGCTAATACTGTTACAGAAGTTCCTGCATTAGATTTAGCAGAAGCTTTAGTCGTAACGTTGTCAAACTTGATGTTTGTAATTTTACCACCTCCGTTGAAGTAGCTTACAGACGCATCATTCTCAATATTGATACCTGTAGCCCATCCTGAAAGTACTACGTTATCGATAGTAGCGTAAGTTCCTACTCTTAGTTTGAAACCGTCAGCTTCACCAGAAGTACCTCCGATGAAAGTAGCATTTTTGATAGTAGGATTTGATCTTGGAGATGCATCGTGGTTATTTGAGTTGTTATCTGCTTCGATACCTCTGTTTCCTGTACCGTTTGCTCTTCTTTTTGTGAAGATATTTGTAGCAGTACCGTTCCATCCTTCTGTCCAGTCAAAAGCATCATCTTCATTACTTACAGAAACCACATTTGTTACGTTTACAGTTCCTCCGAAGAACTCAATACCGTCATCAGATCCGTTTACAAAAGCTACGTTTTCTACTTTTGTTCCGTTTCCTACACCGAAAAGAGAAAGACCGTTGAATTCTTTATCAGCAGTATAAATTGCTCCGGCATATTCAACTCTTACATATGTTAAAGATCCTGAGTTATCAGTAGGGTTTGTACCTCCGTAAGTAGCGTTACCAACTTCCGCAGTAGCAGTAGTACCTTTATTGATAGGTGCTTTACCACAAATTACTAATCCACCCCAGCTTCCCGGCGCACCTGCAGGAGATGTGAATACCACAGGAGCAGACTGAGTACCGTTTGCGAATATTTGTCCGCCTTGTTCTACAGTGATGAAAGAAGAAGTACCACCTGTAGCCTCAATTCTTGTACCTGCAGGGATAATAAGTTTACCACCATCTTTGATCATTACAGCACCTGTAAGTTTGTAAACTTTAGATGGATCTAATGTCACAACCTGACCGTTAGGAACATCACCCTTGAAGTTACTTGGATCTTGAGCGATTCCTACCGGAGATACTGTTGGAATTGAATCATCATCACTGCTGCTGCATGATTGGATTGCAAATGAAGTCCCAATAAATAAAGCCGCAGCTATTAATTTTAAGTGATTCTTTTTCATAATACTTTAGATTTTTATTCTTTTTTAATTTATTTTAAAATTCATAAGAAACTCCTAGTCCTAAACCGATACCTCTTTTGTATTGTTTAGCAATAAGCTCTGTTCCTTCATTATCCTGAACCCTTTTGATTGTAGGATTGATTAAGTTTTTACCTTGAAGGGAGATCCCAAATCCATTGTTGAACTTGAATCTTGCTGTAGCATCCAAAGTATTGATGGCTTTGTCTACCATATTTCCTCTTTTCTCGAAACCTAGAGAGTAAATATTGTCTCCGATGTAAGAATATGCTACCACCAAGTCAAGATTTCCTGTTCTCCATTTTGTTTCCCAACCTAAGTTTACGTTGGCAAGGAAATCTGAAGCTCCCTGCATTTTTTCTTTGTCTTTAAGGAAGTTTCCGGAAACGTATGTATTTTCTTTAGATAATTTTTCAGAATCCAGATCCTGTTCCGTATTTAGATAAGTTGCATTAAGGAAAGTATACACTCTAGAGTTTCCTTTTGTATAAAGGTCTTTTCTGAATTCAATTTCAGCTCCGAATACTCTGGCGCTTTCTCCAACGTTGGCAAATGAAACTACGTTTGATGAAGAAGCAATGGTAATCCTTGAAATCGGATTTTTGATATATTTCCCGAACGCTGTGATTGAGATTACTTCATTCTTTTTCGGGAACCATTCCCATTTTAAGTCTAGATTATAGTTATCAGAAGGATAAACATCTTTGTTACCTAAGCTTGACTCGTCGATATCTTCATATTCGAATGGAGCCATTTCCAATAATAGTGGAGTAGTATAGGTCTTGGATGCTGATAATCTGAAATTGTTGAAATCGTTTAAAGCATATTTTACGTTCAATGACGGTAAAATTTTAGAATAATTTTTATCTAAATTACCACCATTAGAAAGTAGAGCCGTATTATAAGTCATCTTCTGGCTTAAGTTATCATAACGAACGCCAATCTGAGCCGTTAATTTTTCATTAAACTTATAATCAAAGTTCACATACCCTGCATTATTGAAGATCTCAGAAGTAAAGAACTGTGGGATCAAAGCTGTAGCTGGATCAAATTTCACATCTCCTCTGAACGTTACAATATCAAAAGCACCGATCTGGTAGTTCAACGGATTAAAGAAAGTATCATAATTATTAGGATCTACAAAATAACTTCCCTGGTTCAGCTTAATTCTGAAGTTGTACTGGGTAGCTCTGAAATCACTGTCTTTATATCTTCCGCTGTATCCTAAGGTCAATTTTGCATTCTCAGAAAATTTGTAATCTGCATGGATGTCTCCTACATAATCATTTTCAATAAGATTATCAAAATATCTGTTGTTTGCTCCCGGATTACTGCTTGCAAAGAAACTTGTATTCATTTGCTTGTCGAAGATCGTTACGTTCTGCTGACGGTCTGGTCTTTTACTTTCCAGTCTGTTGTAGCCTAAATTCCAAGAAAGCTTCAAAGGCTCTGATAAAGTATGCTCACCTCTTAATTGGTTTACAAACAGATCGTTTACTTTATAGGTTGCTCTTCTCAGATTGGTTACATATCTTTCCTGTAACGGGTCATTATCGTAATAGTCTCTGTTATATCCTTGGTAATTACCCAATTTTTGATCGGTAGTGTGGATATAATTTGTTGTGAAATTAATATTATGATTGCTGTTTAGCTTATAGTTTAAGTTTAATAAGCCAGTGCTGTTTGTCAGATATCTGTATTCTTCAGCATTGTTATAGATTTTCAGCGGAGTGTTTTGTCCGTCGTATGCGCCACCTGCGATTCCTTTTACATATCCGTAATCATTGTCAAATGCGGCATATCCGAAAATGCTCAGTTTTCCTGTAGAACCTACTTTGAAGTTTGTTCCAAAATCAATTCCTAAAGACGAAGCAAAAGGATTGTTCTGTTCTTTATTCTGCCAAGAAGTTTTGAAAACATACCCTGCACTTGCAACAGATGCATTTGAAGGTTTTTTAATGATATCGGTTCCGAAGAAATTCGGTCCGTCTTGTAAGTAGAAATTATTTTTCTGGATGGCATTGAAATTGACAGAAGATCCTAAATTTACTTTAAAATAAGGCTTTCCTGTATACACTTTTGAAACGATATCTACGTTTGCACCAGCCATATCTCCCCAGATTCTAGGAGTATATACTTTTTCTAAACTTAAATAATCGATCATATCAGTTTTCACGATACCTAAGTCGATGTTCTTATATAGAGGATCGTTGGAAGGAATAGGAAGACCATTCATCGTCGTAGAATTATATCTGTCTCCCAGACCTCTTACGAAAATCTGCCCGCTGCTTTCCTGCTTCTGAGTTCCGGTAGCTTTCGTTACCGCGGTAGCAGCATCACCTACACCTTGTTTTGTAAGCTGTGCAGATCCTACTCTTTCAATTACTTCTACAGATTTTTTTTGTAAGCTGATGATGTTGGATTCTGCTCCTTTTTTAGTTGATCCAGTGATTACGACACCTTCGATCTTCTTTTCAGATTTTGCAGTGTCTTTTTTGGTTTCTTGAGCGTAAAGTACAGTTCCCGATGTTGTTAAAAACAAAACTGCGATACTCAGTTTTCTAAAGTTCATTTCTTTTACTATATTCTTTCGGTGCAAAGGAATAAAGAATATGTGGGGTAAATGGTTTAGCGAAATTTAAATTTTCCTTAACTAAATATTAATAAAAGGATATTATTGTTAACTTTATGTGAACGATACCCGTTTTGTTAAACAGTGATTAAAATATTATTAACTTTGACCCGTAAAAATTAAAAATGAACCAAAAGAAAATCCTCTTAATAGACGATGAATTGGATATTTTAGAGATTCTGTCTTACAACTTAGAAAAGGAAGGCTACGACATCTACACTGCCACAAATGGTAACGAAGGTATCGATAAAGCTAAAGAAATCATCCCAGACCTTATCTTATTGGATGTCATGATGCCGGAAAAAGACGGTATCGAAACTTGTCAGGAACTTCGAAAAATTAAAGAACTTCAGAAAACTCTTATTGTTTTCCTTTCCGCGAGAAGCGAAGAGTTCTCTCAATTGGCCGGTTTCCAGGCGGGTGCAAACGACTACATCGTAAAGCTGATCAAACCGAAAATCCTTATTTCTAAAGTGAATGCCTTATTACAATTAACCTCTCAGGTTTCTGATAATGCAAAACTCATCGAAATCGGAGATCTTGTGATTGATAAGGATAACTTCAGGGTTTCCAAAAACGGGCAGCAGTTTCTGCTTCCGAAAAAAGAATTTGATCTGCTGTATCTATTGGCTTCAAACACAGAAAAAGTCTTCAAAAGAGAAGAAATTCTGGAAAAAGTTTGGGGTAATGACGTGATCGTGGGAGAAAGAACCATCGATGTCCATATCAGAAGATTAAGAGAAAAATTAGGAATCAATACGATTCAGACATTAAAAGGAATTGGGTATAAACTTATTGTTTAATACTCAATTTCAATTTTATTACCTTTACAATCAACCAATAAAATTTTGTAAAATTGAAATTTTACAGACTCACACTCGTCGCCTCTTGTCTTCTGACATTGGTGATGTTTCTTTTAGTAATCATTTTCGATTCACTAAAGGATATTTATTACAAAACGCCATTCTTCAAACTGGGGCTTTTCTTATGTCTTGTCTTTATTTTTATCGTTAATTATATAGTATTGGAACTGCTGTTTAATTATTATGGTAAAAAGCAGGTTCGCGGGCTTTCGCAGCTTCTTCCTCAGGAGATTGTTCATGACGACGATCAAAATATTACCATTAAAGAATTGGGAGAAAGATTCTCAGACCTTAATCAGCAGAAAGTCACCGAGCTCGATATGATGAAAGAAATGGAAAGCTACCGTAAAGAATACATCGGGAATGTTTCTCATGAGCTTAAAACCCCGTTGTTTTCCATTCAGGGTTACGTTGAAACGTTGAGGGACGGAGGTGTTGATAATTTGACCATTCGGGATAAATATTTGGAAAGAATTGATAAATCGGTAGAAAGGCTTATTGCTATCGTTACAGATTTAGATATGATCAACAGGCTGGAAGCCGGCGAAATCAATCTTACTGTTTCCAGATTTGATGTTAATCTTTTAATTAAAGAAATTTTCGACCTTCTGGATCTTGAAGCCGAAAAACACAATACTACGTTGCAGATTCAGACCCTTCATCCGCAGATCTTTGTTGAAGCCGATAAGCAGAAGATTTCTCAGGTTTTTATTAATTTGATTTCCAATGCCATTCACTACGCCAACAGACAGGAAGCCAAAGTAGTGGTAAAAACAAGTATTCTTAAAAACAAGGTTTTAATAGAAGTCATAGACAACGGAATGGGAATCAAGTCTGAAATCCTTCCAAGAATTTTCGAGAGATTCTATCGTGTGGAAACCAGCCGAAGCAGACGCGAAGGCGGTTCCGGGCTTGGGTTGGCCATTGTAAAACACATTCTCGAGGCCCACAACGAAAACATTACGGTAGAGAGTGTATATCTCGAAGGAACGAAATTCAGTTTTATGCTTGAAAAAAGTAAATAATTTCTGCAGAATGTATGAAAAAAAAATATTTTAAAAAATCCTGAAATATTTTTTTGTCACATCTCATTTATTTTATATTTGCAACAGAGATTTATCATAATAAAAAAGGCAAAAAAAGTAATTTAAAAACTGATGGTTTACAAAATCCGCGTAATATTAGATGCGAAAGAAGATATTTTCCGAGATATCGAAGTTAAAGGAAAACAGACGCTATGGAACTTACATTTAGGAATTAAAAGTGCATTCAGCTTGCAGGGAGACGAGCTTTCTACTTTTAATTTGCTTGAAGACGATGGAACGATAGTAAAAAGTGTTCCATTGGAAGATATGAGTGACGATGGTGATGGCGAAATTATGTCGGATGTGTACATTGATGAGGCTTTCGAAAATATAGGAGATAAAGCTCAGTTCCAGTATGGCCTTCTTGACCTTTGGGAATTTTTCTGTGAGCTTGTTGAGATCATCGACGAGACGAAAGGGGTAAATTATCCTATCACAGTTTACAGATTTGGAAACGTTCCTTTGAAAGCGCCTAGCAAAAATGGTGGTTCAGGATCTAAAAAGAAATCGGCAATGCCTTTGATGGACGACGATTTCAACTTTGAAGATGACTTTGCAGAAAGCACAACCTTTGTAGATGAAGACGACAGCTTCGATGATGAGGAAGAAGAAGACTACAACGATGATATCTTCGATGAAGAAGATGACAATGAGGATGAAAGATAATCAGCAGATATCAAAAATATACAGCCCTGAATGAAAATTCGGGGCTTTTTTATGGGGAAATCTGAACTAAACCTTCAAGGTTTTCAAAATCTTGAAGATTTGAGAAGACCTATAATATAAAAATTCACCCTCCGCCATTTCACTTTTATAAAACACATTTCCTACATTTGTTAAAAATCGCTTAATGAAAAAATTAATTTTATTAGCTGTAATTGGTCTGGGAATTGTTTCCTGTACCACTCAAAATAGAATAAAACACATGACAGATTTACCTAAAGACTGGAAACACACCACAAATATCTATGAAGTTAATTTAAGACAATATACACAGGAAGGAACCTTCAAGGCATTCGAAAAAGAAATGCCGAGACTGAAGTCAATGGGTGTGAAAACACTTTGGTTTATGCCAATTACTCCGATTGCCCAGCAAAATAAAAAAGGAAGCCTGGGAAGTCAGTATGCAGCATCAGATTACACTTCTATCAATCCTGAATTCGGAACTCTGGATGATTTCAAACATATGGTGAATGAAGCTCACAGATTGGGATTTAAAGTTCTTATCGACTGGGTAGCCAATCATACCGGTTGGGATCATGTATGGACAAAAACGCATCCCGAATTTTATTTAAAAGATCCTGACGGAAAATTCCACATTGCTTCCGGAATGGACGATATCATCGAGCTCGATTATAAAAACCAGGAAATGCGCCTTGCCATGATCGAGGCGATGAAATATTGGGTGAAAGAAACCAATATTGACGGATTCAGATGTGACCTGGCTTCTTGGGTGGAAGTAGATTTCTGGCAGCAGGCTCGTCCGGAAGTTGAAAAAATAAAACCGCTTTTCTGGTTGGGCGAATTTGATGAATTGGAAAGCCCGGAATACGGAAAAGTTTTCGATGCCAGTTATTCATGGAAATGGATGCACAAATCTGCAGATTATTACAAAAATAACGAGCCGCTTCAAGAGTTAAAGGATTTACTGATAAAATATTCCGCTATTGGAGACAGCTCAATGAGAGCTTGGTTTACCACAAACCACGATGAAAACTCATGGAATGGAACAGAATATGAAAAATATGGGGTTATCACCAAGCCAATGGCTGTATTTTCCGCAACATGGAATGGCGTTCCGTTACTATATTCCGGACAGGAACTCCCCAATATGAAACGACTGGAATTCTTCGAAAAAGATGTCATCAAATGGACAAATACTTACCAGATGGCAGATTTTTATAAGACATTATTAAATTTAAAATCATCAAATCCTGCATTAAGAGGCGGTGATGCTAATGTCACAACTTATCTTTTAAACACGACGGCCAACGATAAAATTTTAGCTTATATTCGAAAAAATGGGAAAGATGAGGTTTTGGTAGTGTTAAATATGTCAAAAGAACCAGTCAATTTCAAGATTGAAGATGAACATGTATCCGGAGCTTTCATTAATGTATTTGATAAAACAAAAAGGAATTTTGATGAAGGAAAAGATTTCAATTTCAAAGTTTCCGATTATGCGGTTTTCGAAAAATGAAATTCCCGGCCATTGAAATCATGGCTGAAATTATAAATTAAAGAGACCATTTCAAACTTTGAAATGGTCTCTTTTTATTTAAAAAATAAAATTTAAAAAGCCTGTAATTTTACATTATCTATTACCCAAAGCTCCGTAGCTGCATTGTCTCTCACACCCACTCTTATTTTTAGCTGGCTGGAATTGGGAATTCCCGTCACCGACAGTTTTGTAATCGCCTGTGCCCCTGTAAGTGTAACTCCCGATCCGGTGTTGGTATTAGAAGAAGTTACAGTGATACCCGATGAAGAATAGCTGTTTGTCCCTGTACCGGAACCCGTAAACGCCCATCTTACATTCGTGGCAGTAGAAGAATTGCCTCCGGTAAGGGTAAGTTTTGTATTGTAATTGGCACCGCCATCTGTACTGATGTCGATAGTGACAACATCCGTATTTTCCATACCGTTGGTAGTACTTCCCACAGAAAAAGCAGCTACATCAAAACTGAACGTAATATTATTCGTATAAGAAGAAGCATCTACTGTATTGAATTCCAGATAAGAAACTGTCGCACTGGTATTTGAGGTGCTGTATCCGTATCCACGCGTTCCTTCAGAAAATAAAGCTGAGGATCCCGGAGCATCGGAAGCAGTGGAAGAACCGGAAGTGAAATTGAAGCTTGAAGGTGAAAATCCTGATGTGGTATAATTTACGGAGTCACTGGTTTCAAATCCCTGTGTGAAGATAACCCCCGTCTGCAAATTTCCCCCTGAAGAGCCTTCAAAACCTAGATTGACCCATTTTGTGCCATTCCATCCCAGGAAAGTTTTTTGTTGTTTGTCATACACAATCAGACCTTCGCTTGCTGTACCGGAAAGAGAAGTAATGGCCGCAGTAGTAAGTCTGGGAACTAAAAATCCTTTTGTATCAGATGTTACATCTAGTGCTGATGAAACGTGAGGAGATTCTATGTTAATCCCAACCTGTGAATATGCAGTTGAGAAAATTGCCATAGAAGCAATCATGAATAATTTTTTTGTCATTGTTTTTTTTATAAAAATTGAACGGCAAATATATGAATTATTCCAGTTTTTAAATTTTATTATTGATAAAAAATGTAAATGTTTTGTGTTAATTTATTAATATTTAAGTGTAAATATTAGAGTTATTCATAAAAATTATTACTTTAAATAAATAATTATGTTAAATGTTTATTTTCATTTTTATTGCTGTTTAAAATATGACTGTCAATTTTATCTTTAATGATGGGAAATTTATATTAATTTAATTCCATTAGTGTTGATTTATTTTTAAGATTTAAATATTATGTTATATTGTTATTCTGCCTTTAAATAAGATTAAAAATATTTAATACATTTGAAAGTTGATGTTAAATGAAAGTCTTTTGTCTATGGATAAATCGAAAATATTAGAGATTATAAGAAATAAAATCACGGAAAAAATTCAAAGTTTTGAACATCTTATCGCCGAAACCAGAGCTTCAAATAACGATACGAAAAGTTCGATGGGAGATAAATATGAAACCGGCCGTGAGATGCTTCAGCAGGAAATCAACAATCTTCAAAGGCAATTGAACGAAACGTTGAATCAACAGTCCATCCTTCAGAAAATCACTTCCGAAACATCTTCAAAAGTGCAGAACGGAGCTTTAGTGAAAACAAATAAAGGATTGTTTTATATAGCGGCTTCCATCGGGGAAATTGTCGTTGACAATCAAAAAATCATGACGGTTTCGGTAGAATCACCTTTAGTAAAAGCAATGATGGGATTACAATCGGGGCAAAATTTTTCTATTAATAATGTAAATCAAACCATAGAGGAAATCTGGTAAAAATAAAGGCTATATTTGTAAACCCTTTCAGAGTTTCAAACTCTGAAAGGGTTGCCTTAAAAACACACAAATGAAAATAGAAACCTTAGAATCAGGTCATTTTTATCATATCTATAACAGAGGAAATAATAGTGAAATGATTTTTTTCGAAGAAAGAAATTATCATTACTTTTTACAACTGTTAAATAAATATATTGTTCCTATTGGTGAAATTTATGCTTATTGCTTATTAAAAAATCATTTCCATTTTTTGATTAGATTAAAAGAAGAAAATAAAATTTCTTATGATGATTTTGTATTTTCAACGATAAATAAACCAAAATCAATTGATCCTTCAAGGCAATTCTCACATTTTTTTAATGCTTACACACAAGCAGTCAATAAACAATATTGCAGAACAGGTAGTTTATTCGAAAAACCATTTGAAAGAAAGAGAATTACAGATGAAAAATATTTAAGACAGGCAATTTTGTACATTCATAACAATCCTGTAAAACATGGGTTAGTGTCAAAAGTTGAATATTACAAATGGTCATCATATAGAGCGATTTTATCTAATAACATTTCAGCCGTTAGAAAAAAAGAGGTGTTGGAATTATTTGGCGATCAAGAGAATTTTGTATTTTCGCATAATTATTATGATGTATTAAACTTGCCATATTAATTTATCTTTTTTTAGTTTCGGCTCCCGAAAGATATCATAAAACCCAATTTTAAAATGCAAAATTACTTAGACCTTTTACAGCATATTTTAGACAACGGAACAGACAAAACCGACAGAACAGGAACGGGAACCAGAAGTGTTTTCGGCTATCAGCTGAGATATGATTTGTCGAAAGGTTTTCCTTTGGTGACTACCAAAAAAGTGCATTTGAAATCTATTATTTATGAATTGCTTTGGTTTCTAAAAGGAGATACCAATATCAAGTATCTGAAAGACAACGGAGTCTCGATCTGGGACGAATGGGCGGATGAAAACGGAGATTTAGGTCCTGTTTACGGAGCGCAGTGGAGAAGCTGGAACGGAGCCGATGGGAAAGTTGTCGACCAGATTACAGAGGTGATCGACCAGATCAAAAAAAATCCCGACTCCCGAAGACTGATCGTTTCTGCCTGGAACGTTGCCGAAATCCCGAATATGGCTTTAGCGCCTTGTCACGCATTATTCCAGTTTTATGTGGCGGATGGAAAATTATCACTTCAATTGTATCAGAGAAGTGCAGATGTTTTCCTGGGAGTTCCTTTCAATATTGCAAGTTATGCCTTGTTATTGATGATGGTTGCGCAGGTCTGCGATCTTGAGGTTGGAGATTATGTTCACAGTTTTGGAGATGTTCATATTTATAACAATCATTTTGAGCAGGTTCAGAGACAGCTTTCAAGAGATCCTAGACCACTTCCTACGATGAAGCTGAATCCTGAAATTAAAGATATTTTCGGTTTTGATTTTGAAGATTTTACACTGGAAAATTATGATCCGCATCCGGGAATTAAAGCGCCGGTAGCGATTTAATTTTTAGTAATAAATTCATTAACCTTGATATAAATTCAGAAATTATGGAAATTAAAATCAGCTTAGACGAATATGCAGATATTCCTTTTATCAAGAAACTTTTATCACAAATAAAAGGTATCACTAATATTGAAGTTTCTGAAAATGATAAAACATATTCTTGGGACGAAATAGAGAATTCAGAATATTTTGCAAAAGTAATGAAGCAAGTGAGAATGATTATAAAAATGGAGAACTCAGGAGCTGACAGATGATTTATTAAATGAGATATTTGGCAAAAAATGAAAATAACAATTTGAGACTGCTAGAATATCACTGGACGAAATTATAGATTTTCTAAGAGCTAGATGGACTGCAAAAGAAATTACTGTTTTAGAGAATGACATTAAAAAATTCAGACAGACAATAGTTGATAATATTGTAAAACATCCATCTTTGAAAAAATTTCCAAATAAAATACATGTCTATTGGAAAGAAGCAAATTAAGTTGATGTATGAAATCAAGACAGATGAAATCGTTATTAAATTATTCTGGCATTGCAAACAAGATCCAATAAAATTAAAAAATATTCTTAACGAAAAAACAAACTAAAAAGTGAAGCCTAAAACTTCACTTTTTTTGTAACATTCACCGTAATTTTCCAACCTATTGAACAAAAAATGAAATATTTAAAAATAAATACCCAGGAAACTACCGATCTTGAAGCATTGAAAAACGCAATCCTTCAGATGAAAGGTGTAGATTCCGTAGACATTATCGACGAAGAAAATCCCGAAAGTGAACTGAAAAAAGCTTTCAATAAAACGAAAGAACAGTTTAAAAAAGGCGATTATGAAACAGTTGTCAATGATATTTTCGACATTTTAACAAAAAATAATTCTAAAAAATAATGAAAAAGGCCATTTTATCGATTGCTCTTTTGGGAGGTATTTTTTTCTCCGTAAATGTAGCAGCACAAACCGATACTTCGGGTAGAGAAAAGGTATACAGAGCCACTCACACGAAGGTAACGGAACTTAAACATACCAAGCTTAAAGTAAATTTCGACTATCAGAAAGAACAGATGAACGGGGAAGAATGGCTGACTGCCGCTCCTTTTTTCTATGCTACCAACGAGCTGACTCTTGATGCAAAAGGTATGTTGATTCATGAAGTAGCTTTGGATAATAATGGTAAAAAATCTCCTTTAAAGTATGATTATAAGGATGATGTCTTAAAAATTACTTTAGATAAAACGTATCAGAAAAATCAGGATTATACGGTTTATATCAAATATACTTCCCGTCCGAACGAGGTGAAACAGCAGGGAAGTGCAGCTATTAATGATGCAAAAGGCTTGTATTTCATTAATGCTCAGGGAAAAGATCCCGATAAGCCGACGCAGATCTGGACGCAGGGAGAGACAGAATCTTCTTCTGCATGGTTCCCGACCATTGATAAACCCAACCAGAAGACAACTCAGGAAATTTATATGACGGTTCCTGATAAGTATGTTACGCTTTCAAACGGTATTTTAAAAGATTCCCAGAAAGAATCCAATGGGTTGAGAACAGATCATTGGGTGATGGATAAAAGACATGCAACCTATCTTTTCTTCATGGGTGTGGGCGAATACGCAATCGTGAAAGACAAATGGAGAAATATTCCGGTAGATTATTATATCGAAAAAGAATACGAACCTTACGCAAAACAGATCTACGGAAACACTCCGGAAATGATGGAGTTTTTCTCTAAAAAAATGGGTTACGACTATCCTTGGGCAAAATATGCACAGATTTCCGGAAGAGATTATGTAAGTGGAGCCATGGAAAATACAACGGCAACCCTGCATGGAAGCGATATTTTACAAAAACCGGGACAGCTGATCGACGAAAATACCTGGGAAGATACCATCGCTCACGAATTATTCCACCATTGGTTTGGAGATTTGGTGACGGCAGAAAGCTGGAGCAATCTTACGGTAAACGAGTCTTTCGCCAACTACTCAGAATATCTTTGGAACGAATACAAATACGGAAAAGACCAGGCAGATTATCATCAAATGCAGGATGTGAATATGTACATTCATAATCCGGCGGATTTCAAGAAAGATTTGGTAAGATTCGATTATGATTCCCGTGAAGATGTTTTTGATTTGGTGACTTATCAGAAAGGTGGGGGAATTCTTCATATGCTGAGAAATTATCTGGGTGATGAGGCCTTTTTTGCCGGAATGCAGGATTATTTGAAAACCAATGAATATCAGAACGCAGAAGCACATCAGCTGAGATTGTCTTTCGAAAAAGTTTCAGGAAAGGATCTAAACTGGTTCTTCAATCAGTGGTATTTCGGAAGCGGAAATCCGAAAATTAATTATTCCTATACTTTTGAACCTGTAAAAAAACAAATCGCTGTTGTTATCGAGCAGACTCAGGAACAGCCGTTCCAGTTTCCTTTGGCCATCGACGTTTATGACAATGGGAAACCAAAAAGATATAATGTCTGGGTAAATGCACAGGCAAAAAATACCTTCAATTTTGATGTTTCTAAAAATGCAGATTTGGTGAATATCAATGCAGATGGTGTGTTATTGGCGGATATTACAGACACAAAAACTCCTGAACAGTATTTGATGCAGTTCACAGGTTCTAAGGAATTTAAAAGCAAATACAACGCTCTGAACGGAATTAAAGATCAGGTGGGAAAAAATCCTACGGCAACAAAATTATTGGCAGCAGCCATTAAAGATCCTTTTTTCAGAACTAGAATTAAGGCTTTACAATTAATGGATTTGTCAAATGCAGAACAATTGAAAGCATTAGGTTCAGATGTTGAAAAACTGGCAGCCAATGACCCGAAAACTTTGGTTCAGGCAGCAGCAATTTCAGCGTTGGCAAAAACTAAAGATAAAAAGTATATGCCAATTTTCGAAAAAGGACTGAATGCAGTTTCCAATTCCGTAAAAGGAAATTCCGTAGGTGCAATTATTGAGATTGATCCTTCGAGAGCCAGTACTTTAGCAGATAAAATTGATCTGGAAGGCGCTCCTGAAAATTTATTGAGCAAATTATTACCGATTATCGTTAAAAATAAAGTGACTTCTCAGATGTCAAATATTGCTCAATTGGCAGCATTTTATCCGTTCATCAAATTCCAAAATCCGGAATTGGGCAAAGCGGCGGAAGAAGGATACAATTGGATCATGACTTCAGATAACGTAAAGGCTACAGAAAGCATTACAAAAATTTTGGGTCAGGCAAAAGGACAGATGGGAGACAATCCTCAGGTAAAAATGATGATCTCTCAAATGTTGAAAGACGGTCTTGCGAAGAAAATGGAACTTCTGAAACAGAATCCACAAAACGCGGCCAGCATCAACAAACAGATTGACGCCATGAATAAAGCGATCGAAGATTTTAAATAATTTAAGATTAAATAAATGAAAGCACTTCTGAAAAGAGGTGCTTTTTTTTGTTGTAATGAATCAAGTAGATTCTTCCTTCATCTGAAGGACAAATTGTGAAACAAAAACCTTTACAACCGTTTAAAATTTAGATATTTTAAATCTTTACTCTTATTGTGGTTAATTATTTTCACAATTATTTTTTAAAATTTATCAAAAATCATATATGATTAAACGTTTACATTTTTTAAATTCGTATTAAAATTGAACTATTATGACTTTTGGAATTGAGGCGGCAAGCTATTATGCACCTTCGTTGTATTTGGAAATTAAAGACTTAGCGGAAAAAAGAGGAATTGAACCGGCCAAACTGGAAAAAGGTTTGGGCTTACATAAAATGGGATTTCCTGATGTGCATGAAGATGCGGCTACCTTTGCAGCTGAAGCTTTGCTAAAATTAATTAAAGATTACAATATCAATCCAAAAGAAATATCGAGAATCTATCTGGGAACCGAAAGTGCTTTGGATGCAGCAAAGCCTACCGCTTCTTATGCCATGCAGATGGTTGAAAAAGTATTGGAACCGGAATTCGGAGCGAGATGTTTCAAAAATTGCGATGTCGTTGACATGACTTTCGCCTGTATCGGAGCGGTGGATGCTCTTCACAATTCTTTGGATTTCGTAAGAGCAAATCCTGACAAAAAAGCAGTTGTCATCGCCAGCGATTATGCAAAATATGAGTTGGTCTCTTCCGGCGAATACACGCAGGGAGGTGGTGCGGTTGCGGTGCTGGTTTCTTCAAATCCGGATCTGATTGAGATTGAAAATGATTGGGGTATCGCTACAGAAAGTGTTTTCGATTTTTTTAAGCCGAGACGTCATTTTAAAAAAGAAGACTTATCCAACTCCCCTGAAAATTACCCCAATACAATAGAAATCTTTACAGACGAACCTGTTTTTGATGGACAATATTCTAATCAATGTTATCAGGACAGAATCAGGGAGGCGTATAATCATTATAAAGAAATTACAGGAAAAAATAAACCTTACGAGAGTTGGAAGTATCTTATTTTTCATCTTCCTTATGCTTTTCACGGGAAAAGAGTTTTCACGGAAATTTACAGCTTAGAAAACGGACTTTCCTACGAAACACCAGAAGAGCAAAAAACGGTTGCAAAATCTGAGGAGTATGTCCAGTTTATCAATGATAAAATTGAGAAAACGCAAAGAGCCTCATCAGAAATCGGAAATATGTACACGGCTTCGATCTTCATGGCTTTGTTGTCTGCTTTGCAAACTTCTTTTAATGAAAATGAAGAATTAGCAGGCGAAGAAATCGGATTTTTAGGCTACGGAAGTGGTTCCAAATCAAAAGTTTTTGCAGGAAAAGTTTCCCAAAACTGGAAAAATGTCGTTGCAAAATGGAATTTATTTGAAGATTTAAAAAACCGAACCGCCATAGATTTTGAAACGTATGAAAAACTTCACAGAAAACAGTTGGAAGAATCTGTTAATCAAAATTATAAAGGTTTCGGATTGACATCTGTTGAATTAGAAAGCCCGGTTTTGAAAGGAGCGAGGTATTATGATTATCAAAAATAATACACATTATAAATTTTAGCCCAAAATATAATTCCAAAAGTCAAATTGCTTAACTTTTGGAATTATATTTATAAGGTTTAAATGTCGTGTTAATTCATGAAAATATTCGTGTCATTTGTGTTTAAACAAAATCAAACCCTTACAAACCTACTCACAAACATCGAAGCCACAAGTTGTCCCACTGCATTTAAAACAGTTGCCAACGGATCTACCAGAGTTCCAATAATCATAACAGCCGGGATCGCTTCCTGAGGTAATTTGTAAACGGAAATCATCAGCATTTCACCGATATAGCCACCATTGGGGATTCCGCCCGCAACGATACTCACAAAAACGGTAATTCCTAATGCTAAAAGTAAATTCATCGGATCAAAAAAATCTCTTCCTATAATTAAAAACGCCACGTAAATCTTAATAATTGAAGACATCGACGAGCCATTTTTATGCAAAGTTGTCCCAATTGGGATTACAATATTCGCAATCTGACTGGGAACACCGATTTTTGAAGCTGCCAGTAAATTCGCAGGCATAGTGGCAAAACTGCTGCAGGTGCTCAATGCGGTTAAGGTAGGGTAAATGGCGTTTGTCCAAAAACTTTTTACTCCGTTTTGACCTTTTGCAAGAAAAGCATACAGAGAAAAGAACACAAGAAAATAAACAATTCCGGCGATATAATACAATCCCAAAGGTTTAGCATAAAATCCGAAAAGCTGAGGTCCCAGAGTGGCCACCTGATAGGCAAAATAAGCTCCCAGACCGATTGGGGCGATCTTCATAATTAATAAAAGCAATTCCTTCATCACTTCATATCCCGAAGCAATAAATTGTCTGAAAGGCTGCCCTTTTTCGCCAGCTTTTCTGGCTGCAAATCCGGTCATGAAAGCAAAAATAAGTAAAGCCAGCATATTTTGTCTTGAGAAAAGCTGGGTAAATTCCCCCACTGTGAAGAAACTCACAATTCTGTTTCCCCAACTGTCGTTGTTAGCTGCTTCTTCAACGATTTCCGAACTTCCAGAAACTCCCGAAACAGGAAACAGATACACTGCACAGATCGTGAAAACAGCTGCCGTTAAAATAAAAAACAAAAAAGTAAAAGCCATCGTCATCATGATTTTTCCAAATTTCGATTGCTGTTCTAATGACGCAATAGAATTGGAAACGGCAAAAAATACCAACGGAACAACGCTTACGAAAAGCAAATTCAGGAAAATGTCTCCTAAAGGTTTGATGTAATCAACAATTTGCGGAGCTACAATTCCGATGATGCTTCCAACGGAGATTCCCAACAGTAAAAGTAAAATTCCGGAGTAGTTCTTTAAGACCTCTTTCATGTGGTGCTTTTTGATCAAAGATAGCTTTATTTTTAACATTCCGTTATATTAATTTCATGCATAAAATTCATAAATTTGAGTAAATATCGTTTCTATGGCTTATATAGATTACTATAAAATTTTAGGCGTAGACAAAAACGCAACACAGGATGACATTAAAAAAGCTTATCGAAAACTGGCGAGAAAGTTACATCCAGATCTTAATCCCGATGACAAAGAAGCTGAAAAAAAATTCAAGGAGCTTAATGAGGCCAATGAAGTTCTCAGCAATCCTGAAAACCGTGCCAAGTACGACAAATACGGAGAACACTGGAAACACGGCGAGGAGTATGAAAAGGCCCAGCAACAGCAGCAAAGTCAATATCAAGGAGGAAATTTCGGAGGCGGATTTTCCGGAGCTGATTTTGGGGAAGGTGAAGATTTTTCAGACTTTTTTCAGAGTATGTTTGGCGGGGCAGGAGGTGGCTTTAGCAGGAGTTCAAGGGGAAGTGCTTCAGGAAAATTTAAGGGGCAGGATGTGCATGCGGAACTGAATTTAAATTTAAAAGATGCGGCAACGACACATCCTCAAACTTTTGAAATTAATGGTAAAAAAGTAAGAATCACGATTCCTGCAGGGGTTTACGACGGACAGCAGATTAAGTTGAAAGGTCACGGAAATCCCGGTTTCAACGGCGGTCCGAATGGAGATTTATACATTACTTTCAATATTCCGGCAGATCCGAATTTTGAAAGAATCGGGGATGATTTAAAAACAAAAGTGGCGATCGATCTGTACACCGCAGTTTTAGGCGGAGATGTGAAAGTGAATACTTTGGGCGGAAGCGTAAACCTTAAAGTAAAACCCGAAACTCAAAACGGGATGACGGTAAGACTGAAAGGAAAAGGGTTCCCTGTATACAAAAAAGAGGGGCAATTCGGAGATTTGTTTGTGACCTACGAGGTAAAATTGCCGACCAATCTTACGGATCACCAGAAAGAACTTTTTGAACAACTTAAAAATTCCTAAGCCATGAGTGAAAGAATATCGCGAGAAGAACTCGTAAAAATATACAATATTGAAGTCACTTTTTTTGATGAACTGGTAGATTCCGGATTGCTGCATATCGAGACGGAAAATGAAATCCGTTATCTGATGTATGAGGATTTGCCTTCATTTGAAAGGTTTGCAAATTGGCATTATGATTTGGAAATCAATCTTCCGGGTTTAGAAGTCATCGATGATATGCTGAAAAAAATGGAAGATTTAAAACAAAAAAACCGCGAACTGATGAATAAGCTGTCGGCGATCAGTGATAAATATGAAGAGGGGTAGTTTGTTGTTGGTTGCTTGTTTCTAGTTGATGGTTGTTTGTTGATGGGGTTTATTGATGGTACAATGAAAAACCTATCTTTGTAAGAGAAATTAATAATTATGAATGAAGAAAAGATTATTGTTTTAAAACCTAGAAAAAACGATTTTGAGGAAATATATTTTAGTGAAAACCAGGGAAGTCTGTTTTTTTCATCGACAACGAGAGGAAAAACGATTACGACCATTGTTGTCGGACTGATTTTATTGATTCTCTTTTTATTTAAAGATGATTTTACTAAAGAAAAATTTGGGATTTTGTACTTTGTAAGTTTTCTGTTTTTGCTTTGTGCTGTATTTCTTTCGGTAAGCATTAATAAAGTTTCAAGATGGAAAAAACAGGTTAATTCTTATTTAAACAAGCTTGAAAACTGCAATATTTATGAGATAAGATTCGATCAAAATTTTTTCACGGTGAATATCGACGGAGAAAAAGAAACCAGCGAATGGAAAGACTTCGAATATTTCGACAGCACCGAAAAATATATTGCACTGGAAGGAAAACACAATTATATGTTTCCCAAAAAATCAATGAATGAAAAGGATTATAGTTTATTAAAACAAACCTTAAAGAAAAATATTAAAGAATAAAAAAATCAGAGTAAATTTTACTCTGATTTTTGTTTTTATATTGAAAGCTGATTAATCCAGCCAACCCATTTCTTTCATCCAGTCATCGTTGTAGATCTTCCCAACGTATCTTGAACCGTGATCGTGAAGTAAAACAACAATCACATCATCTTTTGTGAACTGATCCTTCATCTGCACCAAAGAAGCAATTGCGCTTCCCGCAGAATATCCGCAGAAAATTCCTTCTTCTTTTGCCAGTTTTCTTGCGTAAACAGCTCCGTCTTTATCCGTAACTTTCTCAAAATGATCGATCACCGACATATCATAGTTTTCAGGAAGAATATCTTCACCAATACCTTCTGTGATATAGGTGTAAGCATTTTCCAAATGAATTTCTCCCGTTTCGTGAATCTCTTTTAAGATCGAACCGTAAGTATCAACACCGATTACTTTAATATCCGGGTTTTTCTCTTTGAAAAATTTTCCGCAACCTGTAATCGTACCGCCTGTCCCGGCTCCAACCACGAAATGAGTAAGTTTTCCTTCCGTTTGTTCCCAGATTTCAGGGGCAGTAGACTCATAGTGAGCCGCTCTGTTTGATAAATTATCGTATTGATTTACATACCATCCGTTTTCCGTTTCTTTAGCCAGTCTTTTGGAAACTGAATAATAAGAACGAGGATCTGTAGGCTTCACATCTGTCGGACAAACGATCACTTCAGCTCCAACGGCACGAAGAATATCGCATTTTTCTTTTGACTGTTTCGAGTTGGTCACGAAAATACATTTGTAACCTTTAATAATTGCTGCAAGAGCCAATCCCATCCCTGTATTTCCGGAAGTTCCTTCGATGATGGTTCCTCCTGGTTTCAATCTTCCATCTTTTTCAGCGTCTTCAATCATCTTCAGGGCCATTCTGTCTTTCACAGAGTTCCCCGGATTGAAGGTTTCAACCTTGGCCAAAACCAATGCAGGAAAATCCTCACCCAAAACTTTATTAAGCTTTACCAATGGAGTATTCCCGATCGTTTCAAGGATGTTGTTTGCGTATTTCATAAATGTTTTTTAAAGCAGTGCAAAGATACAGCTTTAAATTATATTTTAGATTACGGTTGAGTTAAAGAAGGGCTAGAAAGTGAATGGTGAATTAATTTCTTTGTCAATTTGCTTCGCTTGTGAATTTTTTGAAGGTACTATTATTTACTCAAAATTTTTTAGGAGCTTATTCCTGCTTTCCACTATATCTTTTTGGGTACGGTCTCCGCTTTGCTCCGACCGCACCCAAAAAGGATGCCGTTGCAATCAGGGCTAGGGTAGCAGTCGTTATACGCACTCTTTGTCATTGCGAGGAACGTAGTGACGAAGCAATCTCAACTAAAAAAAGAGTGATACTTAAATATTCTTAAATACTTAATAAAACTTAATGGTTAATAGTAAGATATAGATAAAGATTAGAAGAGATTGCTTCACCTTCGTTTCGCAATGACATTTATAGATTAAAGTTTTAATTATACTTAATCGCCTTCACCGGAGAAATCTTACTGATCAGATAACTCGGAATAATCAAAGCTAATGCAGAAATAATCAAAATTCCTATAGAAATAGAGATGATCGCAATCGGATTGAGATCCACCGGAACGGTGCTTACATAATAATTTTCCGGATTCAATTTAATAACTCCAAAAAACTTCTGAATTAAAATCAATCCAAGACCAATCGCATTTCCATACAACAATCCCGGAATCATGATGATCAGGGTATAATTAATGAAAGTCGCTCTGATCTGGGAGTTACTCGCGCCCAATGTTTTAAGAAGACCGATAGAATTTGTTCTTTCAATAATCAAAATCAGAAGAACCATGATAATATTGATAACTACAACGATTAACATGATGATGATAATCAATGCAATATTGGTGTCAAAAATGCTGATCCAGTCTGTGATTTGCGGATATTTTTCAGTTGCTTTCTCTGCGTAGTTTTTGTAGCCGATCAGTTTTTCAATTTCTGGGAAATCTCTGTCGATATCGTTGACATTTTTCAGGAAAATATCGATTCCGCCCACTTCATCAGGCTTCATATCCTGAATTTTCCTTACATGATTGATTCCTCCGATTACGAATTGGTCATCAATCATTTTGATATCGGTTTTATAAATTCCGACCACTTCAAACTTCCTGTAAATCGGTTGCTGATCTGTTTTGGAAAAAACGGTCACAATGCTGTCTTTTACCTTTAAATGAAGGTCATTCGCTATTTTTTGCGAAATGGTCACCCCATTGTTGTAGCCTACTTCCGTCACTTTCGGCGTGGTACCGGCTATCAGGAATTTTTTAAATCTCAGACTGTCAAAATCTTTTCCGACACCTTTGAAAATAATTCCTGCAAAATTATGCTCATTACGCATGATTCCTGTAACCATCGCATATTTCTGAACCGTTTCTACATCCGGAAGTTCCTGTATTTTTTTGATGTTTAGTCCCTGATTATCAAGAACCGAAGTGTTGTATGAAGAATTTGACCTCGTAGATTTTACCGTAATATGTCCGCTGAAATCTGCCAATCTCTCTTTGATCGCTTTTTTAGAGCCGAATCCGGTGGAAACGGTAATTAAAGAAACAATAATTCCCAACGCTACAGAAAGTCTGCCGATGAAGATGATAACCCTCGAAAGGTTATTTTTGTTATCTTTGGAAAACGCTATTTTTCTAGAGAAATATAAAGGAAATTTCAAACCTATGAATTTAGATTTCAAAATTAAAAATTTAGTTCTTATTTGCCTAATTTTTTTGGGAGTATTCAACCAATATTATTCTCAAACTCAAGATAAAGCCAATTTTAAAACCGGTGCAGATCAACCTGAGCTGTATTTACCTTTATTAAAAGGAAAAACAGTAGGTGTTGTGACCAATCAGACCGGATTGATGAGCGACAGAACCCACGTCGTTGATTTTTTAGTAAAAAACGGAATCAAAATAAAATCAATTTTTGCTCCTGAACACGGTTTCCGCGGTGATGCGGATGCTGGGGAAAAAGTGAAAAACGGAGTAGACGTAAAAACCAGAATTCCCATTGTTTCTTTATACGGAAATAATAAAAAACCAAAACCTGAACAGCTCAAAGGAATTGATGTCGTTGTTTTTGATATTCAGGATGTTGGGGTGAGATTCTATACCTATATTTCTACTTTGACGTATTTAATGGAAGCCGGCGCAGAAAATAATGTGGAAGTGATGGTGTTAGACCGTCCCAATCCGCACGATGGCTATATAGATGGACCGGTTTTAAGACAGAAATGGTCAAGTTTTGTAGGAATGCACGAAGTTCCTGTTGTCTATGGCTTAACCATTGGTGAATACGGAAAAATGGTAAACGGGGAAAAATGGTTAAAAAATAGTGTTCAGGCAAAGTATACGTTAATTCCCATGAAAAATTATCATAAAAAATTGCGCTATCCAATTTTAGATAAGCCTTCTCCGAATTTACCGAATGATAAATCGATCAATCTATATCCAAGTTTATGCTTTTTTGAAGGAACACAGGTTTCAGTAGGAAGAGGAACAGATTTGCCTTTCCAGATCTATGGTTCACCATGGACACCGAATTTGCCTTATCAGTTTACTCCAAAACCTAATTTCGGAGCGAAAGATCCATTTTTAAACGGAAAACTGTGTTATGGCGAAAATCTTTCAAATTATCCAAATGATTTGAGAGAGATCAATTTAGAATGGGTTATTCAGGCGTATAAAAATTATAAAAATCCGCAGCTAGATTTCTTCCTGAAGAATCTTTGGTTTGATACTTTAGCCGGAACCGATGAATTAAGAAAACAAATTATTGCCGGAAAATCAATCGCCGAGATCAAAGCATCCTGGAAACCGGATTTGAATAAATTTGAGAAGATCAGATCGAAATATGTCGTTTATGAAAATTGAAAAAGTGAATGGTCAATAGTGAATTTGCTTCGCTTGTGAATTATTAACTGGAAAAATTCACAATTCACTAACGAAGTTAGATTCACAATTCACCCTTTCTATCAGTCAAAATTCTGTGGTGGAGTTTTGTCATTCTTTCCTTTATTCAAGATAAAAAGACCAATTGACAATCCGATAACTCCTGCAATAGAAGTCATAAGAGCTCTTTCGATTTTATCAGGTTGATCATTTCCGACATAGTTCATCAGAAAAAGAATGACAAAAGTAATGACAGAAATGATAATATGGTTTCTTCCGAATAGTTTCATTGAATTATTTTAATTTATAAGAGATCATTACACCGCCTCTGTATGGGAGAACTTCGCCGCTTTTGTTGAATCCTGTTGCTGGATCATAACGCTTTCCTGTTGTACGGTCATATCCTTTGTAGAAATCCTGGGAAGTTCCTACTGTACCGTAGATATCAATATTCCACCGGTCTGAAATGTTGAACTGATACCCTGCTGTAACTCCTAATATTAAAGAATATCCTTTCTGGTAAAGATTAGAATAGACCAGAAGATCTCCGTTATGCTCATTAATGAATTCTCCATCACTCCAATAGCTCCACTTCTGTAAAGTAAAAGCTGATGCAGCAATATTGGCTCCAAGATACCAATGTTTAAAGGCTTCATCAAAATAATATCTTCCTTCCACAGAAGCTGAATAATATTGAAATTCATGTCCCGCAAAAGACTTCCATGGAGAAATGAAAATATCACCCTGTAAAGTATACTTTTTGCTTAACTGATGTTCTACGCCTACATTTAAAACACCGATTGTAGCAAACAAGGCATTTCCTTTTAAATAAACACTCGTTTCAGATTGCTCCTGAGCTTTTAAATTTCCCAATAAAAATAAGGTAAGGAATCCTGTAATAAATTTAATTTTCGACATGTGTTATTTTATCTGTTTTAATAACTCTTCGGCCAAAGTTGCATCTTTCTGTGCCTGGGTTGCCATATTTCTCGACATTTCTGCGTAAGTTTTTGCCATATCTTTGTTTCCGGTTAAGAAATAAAGTTTTGCCAAAATATAAGTGTTTTCGGAAGTTTCACCTCGCATTACCGATTTTTCTGCCCATTCTGCAGCCTTTTTCAGAGAGGTGGGAGTTTTTACGTGTTCGGAAAATACCCATGCCGCTTTTAGCAATTCATTAGGCTCAAATGATTCTGAGTTTTTGTAATAAGCCAAAGCCGCTTTCTCATATTCCGGAAAATTGGCGTTTTGTTCGTAATAGCTTAATTTTGTTTGATTAAGCTTCACTTCTGCATCATGTTTTCCTACCAAAGGTTCGGCAGTTTTCATGAAATAATCGTCGTTGATTCTTTTATTCTTTTGATCGATAGACTGCTCAACAACTTTTGATAATTTTATCTGATTGTCAAATTCTTTATAGGTTTCTTCCGGTAAAAACTTAATAATTTCCGCTTTTCTGTCTGTAAATTCTTTATAATTTTTATCATCAGCTGATTTCAGGAAAAATAGTAGAAATCCAACTTCATCTTTTGAGAATTCTTCCGCTTTTTTCTTGTTTTCGAAATATCTTTCTGAAGCTTTTTTTGCAAAATCAAAATCGGATGCAGAATTTAATTTCATGATATTGATCAAAAATTCCGGATCTTTTTCGCCATTGGCAAAACGGTCTCTTAATGAGCCTTTCTTATTGTTTGGAGAATTAATATCCTGTGCCATCGAAAGGAAAAGACCTTCTTCCATATAACCATAGTTTTGAGAAACAATTTCCCCATCGCCATTTAAAAATAGATAAGTAGGATAGGAGCGTACTCCATATTTCGCGGCAATATCCCTTCCTTCGCCCTTTTCCATATCGAATCTTGCATTTACAAAATTAGCATTGTAATAATCTCCGACGGATTTTTTAGTGAAAGTGTTCTTTTCCATCATCTTGCACGGTCCGCACCAAGAGGTATAGGCATCGATGAACAGGATTTTATTTTCTTTTTTCGCTTTGGCAACAAGGTCTTTGAAAGGCAAATCTTGAAACTGAATGGCTTCCTGAGCAAAGGCAACGACAGAACTTATTATAAATAATCCAGAGATAAATTTCTTCATTTGGCGGTAAAAATTAAAAAGCGAAGATACTTATTTTAACGTAAATGATTGATGATTATTACTGAATTTAAGACTTGTTCTGATGAGTTTAACTAAGATTTAACATTATGAAAAACGCGTATGTATTAGTTCTTATTTTTTTATTTAATTGACAACGATAATCAAGAACCAACTCGTTTTACTTTATATAATGCTCATTAATTTCTGTTTAAAGACGTTATATTTTTCAGGTTTCTGTTACATAATCATGAAATTATCATATACTTTTTATTAAGGCTAAATTTTTTTTCTAAACAAAGTGTTTTTTGTAATTGTAATATAATCAGGCTGTTGTGTTATTTTCTTTTTCATTTTTATTTCATTAATGTTAATAAATTGTGTCATTTTATTTATAAATGCTATTCATAAATTGTATTTATAAGATTTTTATAATTCATATTGAAATTATGTAATAAATAATATAAAATATTGATATATTTTTGACTATTGATTATTCACAAATTGTTGAATAATTAAATCTAATTATTATTTTAAATGAATATTAACTTAAAGAAGGAATAAAATAAATACAAAAAAGATGTGTAGTGTTTTCAAATTCTTCTATTTCGATTTTTGGCCTACATAGTTTTTTAATGATGATAAAGAGACATTTTTATTCGAAAAAAATTTATTTAATTACAAAATATTAATCATGATCATTCAAAAAAGAGAAATGCTAGATGCGTACATGCATTCATTAGCTGAAAAAGCATCCCTTTCAATAGGGTATCCTTTTGCAACTGATTTCAATTATGAAGAACTTCACAGCTTACTCCGATACCCACTTTTTAATCTGGGAGATCCTTTTATGGAAAGCAATTACGGCGTAAACTCATTTACTATGGAGAGAGAAGTCATAGATTTCTTTGCAGATTTGTTCCATGCTCCTAAGGATAATTATTCAGGGTACATTACCAGTGGAGGAAGCGAAAGTAATCTCTATGGTTTATATATGGCCAGAGAATTACACCCTAATGGGATTGTATATTACTCATCCGATTCGCATTACAGCATCCCAAAATCTATCCGATTGCTTAATATGAAATCTATTGAAGTCGGTTCAACCCAAAATGGAGAAATCGATTATGATGATTTGTTCCTTGCAGTAGAACAAAACCGCCATCTTCCTGCTATCATTGTTGCCAATATCGGAACTACAATGACGGAGGCGAAAGATGATCTTTCCAAAATCCGAAGTATTTTACAAAAGCTGGTGGTCGAATCACATTACATCCATTGTGATGCAGCATTGGCGGGAGCTTATCTTCCTTTATTAGAAGGAGGTTCAAAATTTGATTTTTCAAATGGCGCAGATAGTATTGCCTGCAGCGGACACAAATTCATAGGTTCGCCAATTCCTTGTGGAGTCGTTGTCGTTAAAAAAGATAACAAAGAGCGCTTGTCTCACTATATTTCCTACATAGAATCCGTAGATTCTACGATTACCGGAACCCGAAACGGGCTGAGTTCGGTCTTTCTCTGGTATGCCATCAGGCATTTCGGAAAAGAAGGTTTGTTGCAAAGAGCTGAAGAATGTCTTTCTTTGGCAAAGTATACTTATCACAGGCTTTTGGAGAATAATATTGACAGTTATTATAATGAAAATGCAATTACTGTACTCTTTGAAAAACCGTCTGAACTGTTATGTCAAAAATGGCAGTTAGCAACAAAATCTGGATTCTCCCACTTAATTTGTATGCCGGGAATTTCAAAAGATCAAATTGATAGGTTTATAGAAGATGTCCTGAATGAAAGGGAAAACAATAAAGCCACTTTTTAATTCAATTTTAATTACAAAAACTAAATTTCAATCACTTAATATAATTTATACATCATGCAAAACACAGCAGAACAATTATCCCCAAAAGTAAAACATGTTGATCCAATTATCGTTACAACTCCAGAGCCTTGGCAATGGGATGTATTGGCAAAAGCTTTTCTTAATGATCCTACTTTAAATTTTTGGTTGGGTGAAAAGACCAATGAACAAACCCTTAGTGAGTATTTTGAAGCCATGATCAAAGATACTTTGGCTTCCGGCGGAACTGTATTTGCAAGTCCTGATCAAAAATCTGTTTTAATCTGGACATGGCTTGGGCGTGATCCTGAGGATACCAATGAGTTTAAAAAACAATGGCATGCTGTCCTTGATCCGGAAGGTGTAAAGCGTTATTACTGGCTTTATGAAGAAGGCGAATTAGACCTTGATCCCGAGAAACTTGAAAAAAGTTATGAACCCGCATACATGGGAGTTCACCCGGATTCACAGGGAAAAGGATATGGAGGGCATCTTTTGAGATGGAGTCTTAATTATTTTGAAGACAAAGGCTACGAAGCTCCTTACATATTGGCAAGTACAAGACGTTCGGCAAAATTATACTGTCCTCTGGTTGGCTTTCATCACCATAAAGAGGTATTCGCATCAGAATCGGATTCGGAACCTGTTGCAGTATATTTAAAAAGAAATAAATAAAAAAAAGAATAATTAGATAAATTTCAGTTTTTGAAAAGGAGTTGCTTCGATGGAGGCAGCTCTTTTTTTTGTTATTAAAAAAGCAACCCTTCAAATCATTGATTTGAAGGGTTTGTTAATTTCATTTCTTGTGGTTTCTCCAGGAATATCCCTTTATTCTGATTTTCAATGATTTAAAACTTTGTTTACTTATGGAAGGGACAAAGAAGAGACAAAAAATAATAAATAAAATCTTTTTTGCCGATATTTGTTTAACCCTGTTTAGTAAACTATGAAAGCAAAGATAAACAATTTTTACAATTTTCTTAATGAACTTCGATATAGGTTTCAAAATATTTTAATGTTAGGTCCTGAAAGTTTCGATGAAGATATTTCTCTTCTAGAATCCATTTATTCAATCAATAAAGAACAGTTTCCATTTGATATTAAGACAGCATTTGAAGAATTGTACACAGAAAATCCCGATAAGATGGAAATGATTTTTTGGGATAAACTCAAAGAATCTTACTACAATTACGAGCAGTTTATAGAATTAGATTATCAATATTTTAAAAATCCAGATTTACCTGAAAAGTTTCAAAACCTATTCTATCACAGTAAACTGCTATCATATAACTATTTTGCCTATGTTTCCCGTATTTATTATTGGTACTATGGCAGAAAAAATGAACATCGAAGTGAAAAAGAAGAGATTACAGTAGGATTTTTAGATGATTACAGTAAGATAATTCCTGATTTATCTGAAAGTAATGCTATGCAAAAAATTCAAAATTACTTTTCTCTTCAATTTGAAATGTTAGAAAACTATATAAAATACATTTACGTAAAAAATGAATTTCACCTTGAAGTTGTTGAGCTCCGAATGTCTGATAATAGCTTTATAAATAAGAGACTGAAAAAATTAGCAAATGAATATTATTCAAAATTGGAAATACTTACAAACTATAAAGATAATATTACAAAATTAGCGATGAATCTAAGGTTTAATTATCCTGATTTTTTAGATAATAAACAGCCAACTGCTAAAAAAGTTACTAAAAGCCAAGAATCACTAAAATTTCTTTATCCAGAAAATGTATTTGATTCACTCTCTCCATATATTACCGAAGAATTTAAGGAATCTTTTAGAAAACTAATTTTTGGTGAATTGGCTAATGTAGTTAAAGAAATTACTTTCAGAGGCGGTTCTAATATGCTTGTGTATTTTCTTAAACAACGTTATGATGAAGGTCATCTAATTGCTGATAGTAAAGAGCAGGTTTCGGAATGGATAATTAAAAACTTTATGTTTTATGATGAAGAAGATTACAAAAAGTTTAAAAAAGATACTATTCAAAAAACTTTAATGAGAGATTGTAAGCCTCCCAAAAAAGAGGTTAAATATCTAATTTAATTTTTTTAGTCCCTTTTTTGTCCCTATTTAAGTACAGGCATTGATTAAGGATAATTCACTAAAGTATTTTTGTATCATAATTTTAAATAAAACATTATGAAACAAGAAAAATTCTTGGAAATTATCACTCAATTAGTGAGTGCCTTTCCGTCAGAAAGCAAAACAGACGAGAAATTAGATTTATTAATTTCAAAATTAGAAAGTAAAGACAAAGATTCTGCGGAATCAGAAAAAGATGAACATCTTTTAATCTCTGAGGTCTGCGAACTTACTAAAAAGAAAAGAACAACTATTTGGCTTTGGGACAAAAAAGGTTTATTAAAGCCTGTTGGTAAGTCTGGTAAAAGTCCTATTTACAGGAAAAGTGATGTCTTGAATTATATTTATAATTCTAAAAAAACAAAGTAAGCGGTAATTTTATCAATTAAAAGAGAAAGAAAAAATGTAATATATTAAAAGAAGATTTTCTTTTTCTCCACCTTCCACAAATACCTAAAAATTTTATTGAACGATTTTAAGCATTGGCAACACCTGTGTGGGTTGTTGCTACTGCTTGAAGTCAATTATTAATCTTTCCTTATTCCTGTAATGGTTTGAGGATACAAAATTATATAAAAAATGACACAAAGTATTAAAAACAATGAAATGATGGCACTTTTGCCAAGATCAGTCAATTACGAACATATCGAACTTTCAGGTAAAGAGAAGATTGAAAAATTTGACATGAATATTGTTAAATTTATTTTACATTCAATCGTCTTTAAATCTGTTGCTTTCAATGGAAATACAGAGGTTGTAAATTATTTTAACCAAAGTTTTTTATCCCGAAATTACTGGGTTGAAACAATCGGTACAGACTATTCAAAATACATTGAACTTTTGAGGGATGAAAAAATAATCTATCGAACCCCTTATCAAAAGAAAACTTGCTTTGGCTATGGCTTGGTTGTTCCATATCGTTATTCAAGAATCATTGTAGAAGTGATTCAAATGAAAGGGGTTCATAAACATCAAAATAAAAAGTTCAATTCAAGCTATACGAAGAAATATGAGAAGCCATTGAGTGATTTTTTTGTTAATACCGATTTTGCTATTGATAGCGATAAAACTGAAAACGATTTATTTGAGAGATATTTTGAGTTAGCTAATTATCCGTTAAAAAAGTCACATGGAGAACCAATTAAAAGTGATTTGAAGTCTTACAGTAGCTACCTTATGGCTTTGAAAAAGATGGCTCAATTCATGAATGGAGATTATATATTTTCCAGAAATAAAACAAGCTCGAACAATAAGAAAACAGGAAAAAAAGATTATAAAACAAAAGGAAGGCTATACACTTCATTTTCTTATCTCAATAAGGAAATCAGACAAAACCTTATCTACAAAGGCGGAAAACTAATTGAAATTGATTTGAAGAATTGTGTACCATATCTTCTTTCTAATCTTTTCAGTGTTACCAACATTAGAATGACCTCCAAGAGAGTAAGTCGTCTACAATCTAATCTTTCTATTTATATGTGTTCGGAAGACTTGAAAACCGTCATGGATAGGGAGATTGAAGACTTCAAAAATTTATGTATTGAAGGAACGGTCTATGATATATTTATTGAGCCTTTGAAAGAAAAGTACGCAGAAAAATGGTCTGATATGTTTATGAGTTATTTTGATAAAAGATACGTTGAAAGTTATGAGCATGACAGAGCTTTAGCCAAACAACTATTTATCATGATGCTATTCGGAATGATTAGCCAATTTACAGAGGTTCAACAAGTGTTTGCTGAGAAATTTCCGATACTATGGGATATTCTAACCACCAAGAAGAGACAAAATTATAAAGCAGTAGCAAAATCACTTTTTGATTTAGAAGGTAGCCTTATGATTGACCAAGTAGCTAAACCACTTATCAAAAGTCATAAGAGAAAGATTCCTGTTTTTAGTGTTCACGACTGCATTGCTACTACAGAAGAAAATATTCCTGTTGTAACTGAGAAAATAGAATCTGTATTTTATAGTAACTTTGGGAATATACCACGAATCTCAATTGATTAGTAAAATACCAATAGACAGGCTGTTTTGGACTACTTTTGGTGTGTTAAAAGAAAGAATATAATGTCTAAAATGAAAAAGCATGCTCAATAGAGCCTGCTTTTTCATTTTATATAATTACTTAAACTTTTTTAGAAGTGAATTGTTGATAAAATTTCCTTCTTAAATTAATATGTTTCTTTAAGCTATGTCGGATAAAAATAAATATTACTAAGCTCAAATAATATTTACGTAATATTTTGTTCAAAAAAATATAATTTCACATTTCACTTTATTGAGATTAAATTTGATTGATTTATTTTATAACAAATTATTAAACATTTAGTTATGGGTGAAAAGAATATAAAAAATCTTATTAGTTCGTTCAGACCACAACCCTTCAAATTTATGGAATTAACTCTTGATGTAATTGAGGGAGACCCAAATCAACCTCGTAAAGCGTTTGGCTTTGGAGCAGGAGGTGATTATAGCCGACTCTTGAAATCAATTTCACATTATGGAATTGAAGACCCTATCAAAGTAAGTGAAATTGAAGAAGGTCGCTTTTTAATTATGGATGGGCATAGAAGATTTTCATGTGCGAAAGAGTTAGAACTTGAAACAGTCCCTTGTAGGGTATATCCTAAAATGAGCGAAGGGGAATTTGAAGCTCGAAGATTTGAAATGCAAAACAATCGCAGAAGTTGGAAACCTATGGAGAAAGCAAATGCTATTCATAAAATTACGGCGGAATATAAGGATGCTACTAAAAAAGAATTAGCTAATTTATTAGGAATCTCACCTGTACATTTATCTCATTATATTGGATTAAGGGATATGAGAGTGGAATATTTAGAATTAATGTCAGACTATAATATGAAAGAATACCAACGTATTGCTTTTATGCAAATGCTCCCTAAACTAAGGAAAATTAAACAATATGAAATTGATAATATTATAAAAATTTTATTTAAAAAAATAAGTGATAATGTTATGTTTGTTGCTAATGATTTTAAAACCTTATCCAAAATTTTCACAAATGCTTCTCTTCATGAAGAGGAAATATTAAATTTTCTTACCGAGCCATTAATGACCGTTAATGAACTTTCTGAAAAATCTCGTCTTTCAGGTTTTTCGAGTCAAATTAAAGGCTTAATAAAAGAGTTAAGTACAAAGAAAAGCCTAAATATTAGGTTGACTGAAAAGGAGCAAAATTTACTTGACGACCTTCACAAACTTATGGGAACTTTTACTGACAATGCTGAATATTTCTCAACAGAGGTTTAAAAATGCGATTGCATATTATCGACATTCTGCTGAAGATAAACAAGAAAACTCAGTAGCAATTCAACGTAGTCACATTGAGCGATTTGCTCATGAGCATAACCTTGAAATAATCCATGAAGAGGTAGATGAAGGAGTAAGTGGGCTACTTGCCAATCGACCTGGATTTGAACGACTTTTTGAACAATGGATTGAAAATCCTACAGCACCTCATTTTGAATATGTTCTGGTTTACGATGTTTCTCGATGGGGACGCTTCCAAGACCAAGACCAAGCAGGGCATTATGTATATTTATGTAAAAAACACAGTAAAGAGGTTGTTTATGTTTCAAGAGGCTTTCCCGATGTATCTAATCAACTATTTTCAAGTTTAGAAATTTCTATTCAAAGATATATGGCGGCAGAGTATAGTCGTCAATTAAGCGAGAAAGTATTTCACGGATGCATAAAAGTTTCACAACAAGGCTATTCTGCGGGAGGAAAAGCAGCCTATGGAATGACACGACAATTACTTGATGTCAACAAAAAGCCTATTCGGATTCTTAATGCAAGGGAGCATAAGCAAATAGCTAATGAACGGGTTACTTTTACACCTAAAAATGATGAAACCACAGAAATTGTTAGGAAAATATTTGATTTATTTGTAAATGAACGATTTTCTATTACAGAAATTGCAGAATATTTTAATCAAAAAGGAATATTTTCAGCGAATACAAAAAAATGGAACACATCGAAAATTATAAGAATTCTTACCAATGAAACTTATATAGGTACTCGAATATATAATAAAACATGGGGAAGGTTGAAGCAAAAATCTGTCAAAAATAAACGCTCAGAATGGGTGGTAGTTCCGAATGCTTTTGAAGCCACGATTGATAAAGAGGTTTTTAACAAAGCACAGGAAAAGATTTATTGGTTGTTTCCAAGTAGTTGGCGAAAAGGAATTTATGCAATCAAGAAAGCTAAAAAAAATATTAACAATGATATTTTAAAGTGGTTAATAAGCAAAGGTGCAAGCGAATTTGAAGCCAATGAAATAATTTTAGAACTACCTATTATTTTTAGTATCAAACTTGAAAATACAACTACTGTGTGTTGGTGTTTTTTGATTTCTGAAAAAATACGAGCCTATGATAATGTACTAGGAATAAGTGTTCTGTATGATTCAAAAAAAATAATTGAAGAGATCTTCGTATTTTCAACTCAAAATTTCACTTCTACGAATTTTCTTATTTTAATGGGAAATAGTTCACTATATTATAAAACTAAAATTGAAACTAAAAATTTAGAAGAAGTTATTTTAAATCTTCTAAAACAAATTAAAGAATCAAGACGATGGTTCAAAAACAAGTATAAATTTTTAGAAAATTTAATGTAATTTATAGGTTGAGTACATGCTTGAAAAGCGTAGTAATAATTATTCGTAAAATGTTGAAAATTATAAAAAAGACTGTAGTAAAAACTACAGTCTAAAGTTACTTTATTGCTTTATCAAATAGTGAAAATCTTGAGGAATGACTGGATTACAAACTTGATGTAAATCCATTGGCTTTCTTTTAAAGATCTGTATTGCGATTTGACCATTTAAAGTTAATCGTCTTACATAAATATCACTAAAACAATCATTTTCCCTAATTGATAATTTTAAATAACTGTTATCTGATGTATATTGACTAAAAGGAGTACGACTTGGGTCTCCTATCCAATTTCCAGATATGGGATAGTGTATGGGATCACTTTGATTTGAATTTATATCGATTAGTGTGTTAATAATTTCAACCCCATTTTTTTTGTATTGGAAGCCTCCTATAATACAATCTTCAAAATATTGCCATACAGGAAATTTAACTTTTTTTACGAGTACAATTTTTATGTATGAAACTCCGTCATCAAGTACCCATGTACCCTCATATGGATTCAATTTGTCTCCAATATCTTTGTAATAAGTATTAGGGGTATTGGTAGGATAGGTATTATGTAGGTTTACAACAGTCTGGCATGATGCTAAACTTGAAGTCAGTATTGTTAAAACTAAAAATAGATTTATATTTTTCATAATTATTCGCAAGGTGTTAAAGTTATTATATTTCCATCGTATGTAAGTTTTGTCCATTTGTTGGTTGTTTTGTCAAATTTATAAAGACCTAGTCCAAAACTACCATATTTTTGTAAAAATTTTATTTCTAATTCTGTGCTATTTTCATTGATTCCAGCATAATATCTATCATCTTCATCTAATAATTTTTGTCTTTTTTCATCATAAGACTTACCCGCCAAATCAGAACGATTTAACATTTCATCTATTTTTGAAGCAATTGAGTCATAATCATCTGTTGCTATTGCATAAATATTAGCTTTTGTAGTGTCATTAGGATTTATTGGATTTGAGCATACAATAATATTATAGGCTACAGCTTTTGAAGGTGCAATATTTTCTTTACATATCTTCATCCACATAATGTCACCAACAGACGGTATCCTTACTCCATCAGAGGGATGATTATGTGCATTTCCTTTAATGTATTCTCCTGTACTTACGACTACTGAAAAACCATCTCCTATTTTTAAGTTCGTATCATAATCATAATCCTGTGTAGAGTTGTTATACTTCCGACTTATTTCATAAGTATATTCTTGCTTTAGTAAAGTTTTGCTCTTTAATTCTTCAAGCGCATTATTTACTTTGGAGTCTTGTTTGGCTTTCGTTAAAGTTTCACATGGAGATTGTGGTGGCAATAATTCTTCATCATCAAGATTGCCACCTCCATTATTTCCTGCACATTGAGGAGCTATCCTGTAAAATGGCATACCACTTTGTGTACAAGGATCTACAGGGGGGATTCCTTCAGGAGATGGAGAACCGCCTCCGCCTCCACCACTGCCTGGTGAAGTTCCTGTTCCTGGGCTATAGATAGGATCATCAAAAGTACCACTACCAATAGTTGTACAAGAATAAGAAAGACAAGTTCCACATTTATCACAGTTTTTCCATGATTTTCCTTCTTTACAATGCCAGCTAGTAACACAAATGTCAACCATTATTGTCATTTTTGAAGTATCATAATGAGGGTTGCTGGGAGATTTGAAATCGTTTAGCCAAACTCTTCCATAGGTGTTTGAGTTTTCTTGGTGTTGATCTCCATCAAACATATCATAGGGAATGCCTGTAAAAGATTCAGTCCCAAAAGTCTGATGATCTACATACATGAACGTGTAAAACATTTGCGTTCTTGCTTTTATATCGATTTCCGTATTGTAAACTAGATTTTTCAGTATTGAATTGTCATAATTTTTGACATTAAGTACTGAATTTTTTTCATCTAAATTAGCAAAGAGGATAGAGCTTAATGTTTCATTATCGTATGACAAAGGAATCATGAGTCCTGTTGCTCCTTCAGCGTCAAAGATCTGCATTTTGTCCCAGATTGGTATTCCTCTTTGATCTGGCATTGTTGATAAGAAATCTGTTTCCTTATTGTAAGCTTCCAAAATATTTATATAGTCAACACCTGCTTTTGAATAAATATCTGATTGGTGTTTAAAGAAATTAGCATTGTTTCGTTGTGGATCGGTTTCGGCTTTTGCAAAATCCTCATTTCTACAAGAATATAAAACAATACTCAAGGTTATCAATAGTGACAACCACAAAAAAAACTTGTTTTTCATTTACGTCGGTTATTAATTTTTTATGTTGAACTTATTTTATCATTTTTAAAATGATAATTCTGTAAAGTTATAGCGACAAAACGACAAAAGTTGTCGTTTTATTGTCTTCTTTATTTATTTAATAATTTTGTAATATTTAAAAATTAATTTTAAGCAATACAAAAGGTAGTATGCACAGCCAGTGTAAAACACAAGGAATATGAACAATATCAAAATAAGAGATACATCATCCCAAATACAGTACTGTTTGTATTCAAATGATGGTATGCAACTTCTTTGAAACTGCAACATCATTTTGCGTTATTAAAAGGGTTTTTTCCCTCACGCATAAACACAGTTCCCATTTTTTGATATTGGATAGGTTGCTGTTTAACACATACCGTATAAATCCCGCTTCCGAAGCCATTTTGCGCTCTGATTATAATTACCTCTTTTTCACCAACACCATTGTCTATGGCAACAAATTTCTTTAATCTGTTATTTTTGATTGGTTCTTTGAAATCTTTTGGTAAATCACACTCTTTAGCTATTTGTGATTCTTTCGGCTTTTCTTCCTGTGCGAAATAAAAAGTTGGTAATGCGAACATTAAAGTAAAAATTAATTTTTTCATGTATTTAAAATTTTAAGATTATTCCAATTCGATTTTCATCATATATTTTAAGAATGTTTGCTCGTTCGGATATGTGAACGAAACAAGGCTTTTTGGAATTGTAGTGAGAAAAATTTCCACCGTCAACTTTGACAACAGTGTTTAGGATTCCATCACCCTGCTTTTGAGATTTTACAATGACATAAGTTCCCGAATATGCGGAGTAGGGGTAAATTGTAATTTCAAATCTGTCTTTGTAAACCTCTGCTGTTGCTATTTGAATAGGTTTAAAAGTTACTTCATTGGTAAATTTGATTTTACTGTAATTGAAGACAAGTTTTTGCATCAATGGATTTCCCCTTTGATTTCTTACTTGCTCGTTAAGATTTCGAGTTTCTTCTTCAGCCCTTCTTTCCTTTTTGCTCATAAAATAGCCAATAGTTAGAAATGTAATTATTCCTACAATCCCCCAATTGATTTCAAGTTCGCCCCTGTTATTGCTCGAACATGATACTACAAATACTGTTAAAAAAGATAATGTAAATAGTCGGCTCATATTAATAGCTGTTTCCTCGTAATCGTTCAATTGTGCCTGAAAATTCTGAACTACTGATATTGCCGTAGCTTTGAAAAGCTTCAAATAAAATGTTGTAATCCTCCAATCGTCTGTTTTGAATTGCACCAAGCAACTCATGACCCATCACAATAAAATAGTCTCGTTGATTCGGATTTAGACTTCTTAAATCAATTCTTAGTAAATGTTGCTCATAATTTGACATTGCAACATCGGTCAATTCAAATATCGCAAGATACTTAGTAAGGATTTTCTGTTGATTGATTTTTTTTGTGAAGTCTGTTGCATTGTCGGAAATTGCTTTTACGACTGTTAGCATTGCCAATTTTTGCCTTTTGTTAAGGCTTCTTACGGTGTCTGTGGAAAATAAAATACTCATTTCTATTAAATTTTATGCTTGATTTTGAGCAATAAAAAAGTGTGAGGAATTCACACTTCGTCAGAAAAGGTATTTGGCGTAACCCTACAAACAAAAGCAGAATCCCCACACCATAGGGTGGGTTATCCACTATTTGCCTTTGTTTGTATTTTAAAATCGCCAAATTTTATTCTGCCAAAGCAAATAAGTCAACACTTATTTTATCGTTAATGTCTTCTAAAAATAGCTTGTCAGCTTTTTAGATAAATTTTTCTATATCAATAATTAAACCGTTTTAAATGTTTATAGTTTGCAAAAGTGCTAAAAAAAATTATATTACAAGGTTATTTTTTACGTTGATATAATTTTATTACTTCATACTTAAAAATTGTTCATATAATATCTTCGAATAATAATTACCATATCTACGAATAATATATCTACTTAAAACGATTGGAATTAGATACAAGATAAAGCAAATTATCCCTGTAATTATTTGGTCTTCTAATTTATTGTATGCTCCATACCAAAAAATTGCAATTGCAAAAATAACTGCAATTAAGCTTCCACCAATTAAATTTCTCCAAAAACCATATTCAATATTATGCTGTAGTAACAAATTATCACCTCGCAAAACGTTTCTAATTTGAGAAACAGCAGTAACAATTAATTTGCGAGCATCATTTTCATTTTGCGTTTCTGATTGAGCATCAGCCAAAACTATTTTAAATTCTTTTTTGATTTTGTTGCGAATTTTATCTTTTATTGGTGTAGGATAGTGTGTGTCACTAATCAATAAATGGTTGGTAGTTGGCATTAATAATTCTTCTCTAAAATGTAATCGTTGAAAAATTTCTTTTGCAACAATTCGATTTACTTGAACACATAAAAAAATAATTGCTCCTGATAGCCCAAAATGCGCTATAAACGGTAAAATGTCATAGACATTTTTTAAGGCATCTGCATACTGGACGGCAATAATTTTATTAACAAAGATAAGCATCGGTATGGATGTTATCAATGCGGGGAAAAGTCGAGCACGATAAAAATATGGATTTGTAAGCATTTTTTACATTATATTTTAATTATTTTATTTCCAAATCAGAAAAATAATATGGTTTATCTGCTGGATGTAGAGTACAAGACGGATTTCCTCGATTTGAGAAGATAATCATAACGGGACAATCTGTCAAGTAATTTTTTTCAATAGCAATTTCCGTAAGACTTTTTACATCTGTTTCACTTGGGTGATTATTCGTTGAAGGATGGGAATGCCACTCGCCAACATAAGTTGTAGTTTGATTGGAGTTCTGATAAATTTCATCTAAAAAGTTCTGACAAAATTCAATATCCTTTTCAAACTTGGTTGATGACATTACTGCTTTTGGTCCTGGACCTGAAACATGAGTAATGACTATATTACCTTTTTCATCTTTAATTCCTGCCATAACTCCGCCTGTTTCTATGGTTGGATTTTTACGGATTAAGTCTTGCATGAATGAGATACAATCTTTACTTATTATAACCTGTATTTTCTGCTTATTATTACAATAAACACATTCATTGTGTGGTGGAATGTATTGACTGTATATACTGTTTGAATTTATAGTAGTCCCATCAATTGTATCGGTTGACCAAATCCAATGATTATTTTCCGATTCTCCACTTTGAAGATGTTCAATGATAAATCTTGAAGCTATTGAAGCAATTAGTTTTAAATCTGCGGCACTTGCGGGTCTAATAGGGTTATTACATTCGTTTTTTAGTGTAGGATATTCCGCATCTTCAGGAATCTCAATGAAATATTCATTTTCACTTCTATAAAGACTTAAACAATGGAAGCAAGCATCTTTTTCAGGGACTACTCTGAAAATTCGAGCAGTTTTCCCACCCCGTAAAGCTCTAACATAAAATGCAGGCTTATTTGATAAAATCAACTGCTGATTAATAAATCCTTCAACATTATCATCAGCAATTGAACAGATTGTAATAGAATTATCTGCCAAATTTTCTGGATCTAGCTGATATAAATCACCATAATTAGGTAAGATTTTTATAAAAGGATTGTGATTATTAAGTATTTGCCATACCGCTAGCACCTTTGGAATACCAATGTATTCCATGCCAGCTAAATGTCTTACAGCGTTATGTGCATGCATTATTTGGTTATCAACAAGCATTATCTCTCCAATACCTGCTTTAGTCGCACAATCAGCAATCTCGCTTCCCAATGCTCCTACTCCAAAAATATTAATTGATTCATCTTTTAGAATATCATAATCAGCTCTTTTGCTATTTCGTTGATGAAATGATTCTTCTGTTAGCTTTTCAGATTGAATGGCTTCAATCTTATCGTAACAATCAAAAATTTCTTTTATTTTTTGCGTATTGTCAGTTTGCCCGATTATATATCCTTCTGAAACTTCTTTTTTTAAAATTTTAAAAAGTTGAAATTCGTTAATACCTTTTCTGTTTGAAAATCTTAATCCTAAATAGAAATATCCATCCAAGCTCTTAAAATTGTGAATCGATTGGGATAACCTAATTAACCCATGCTGATAGTCTCCATTACCGATAATAGTAATAAGCTCTTCAATTGTACCAAAAGGAGAGGGTTCTGAGTTTATATGAAACCAAGATGCTTTTAGTAGAGTTTTATCCTTTAACAATCCTTGAACGGTACTGGTTTTAGAATATAAATCGAGAGAAGTTTTAATATCTTTTATTCCAAATCTGGTAAGGTCAATGTCGATTTGTGTAAAAATCCCGTTTTTGTGACCATCAATAAAACAACCGAAGTATATGTATTTGTTTTCAGTGAAAATTGGGTCTTTTGGAATAAATTTAAAAAGGTTAGCATAACAATCTCCTTCTGTTAAGGATAAATCCAAAAATTGTTCAGAGTAGAAAAATTTTACATCTGAGCTGATATTATTAAAATGAGCAATGAAATTGACATCTTCACTATCGGGAGGATATTCTCCAGTAATATGTCCTATGTGCCAATCTGTAACACGTTGAAGTATTGTTGAAATTCCATAAATGCTTATTGGTTTATCCAAATCCTCCCTTTCTAAAGTACATAATTCCCCCGAGCTATTCTGGTGTCGAAGATTATAGTAAAGCTTTGTGAAAGATTTAATATTTTCAAGTGCTTCAGAAAATTGTAACTTTGATAGCTCAACAATTTCTTCTTGTGATAATTGTCTTTCCAGTGGGAAAATCATTGGCAATCGATATGGGGTTGCATCTGAATACAAGACTAAGATTGGAAAGCGATGTAAACCATTTGCTCTCACAACAATATTGCCATGAGAGATAAATAGATTATCACGATATTGAAAGAGTTCCCTGTAATTACTATCATTTGCCAAAGCATTACTTTCTCTGCGTAAAAACTCTGGATGTTTTTTAAACCACTGTAACATTACCCCATAGGTTTATTATCAATCCTTGATGTTTGTACTCCAATGTAAACATTTTTGGATGCATCATTTTTTTCATTTTCACCTCCATTCTCAGATATACCGTATTTTTCAATTAATTCTTTATCAGTTTTAACAGTTATGTTACCATAAGAGTCAATGTCTACGATTACCGATTCAATGTTAGCACCAAGATGTAAAATACCATCCTCGTCAATATGCTTCTTATATAGTTCCATAGCATCGTCATGTGGATGTTCATGTGGGCTTTCACTTTGCTTGGGAGCACTTATTATTAAGTAAGACGGTTTTATATATTCAATATGTGTTTCATAAACATCCTTATCATCTTTTCCATTTTTAAAAAATGTTCGGGAACCATGGTGGCTTGCACTTAATACATCAGCAGGTAAACTATCTTTATGATATTCTGTTATATGCTCTTTCCATGCTTCTTTATCAGAATCACCAGTCATTAAAATACTTTTTGGATTCGTTCCATAAGTAAATTTTATTACACCACATTGCTCATGAATTCTCTTATTTCTTTCATCTGCATCACCCTCTTGAATATCTTCACATAAATATTGTGCAGGAGATATGACTTGAAAATCAATTAAACCTAACTTTTTTGTAGTTGGTACGTTCTCAGATGTCCTGATTTTGTTAAGTTCATTAGTTCCTAACAAAAAATATTCATTGCTTTTTCCTACTTTTTTTAAAACTTCAGTAAAAACCTCATATTTTTCTTTATGTTTCCCGCCAGCTTTATGATTTGAATGCCAGACTTCAGAAAATCCAATTTCATCATATATTTCTTTAATACCACCTATGTGGTCGTTATGTGGATGAGTATTGATAAAAGTTGAAAGTTTACCACCGTTACTGAATAGCTCTTTAAATAAGTAAACTAAATCGATTTCATTTTCTTCATTATCCTTGTCAGAATCCACTAATACATACATATAATCATTTACATTTTGACCTGTTGGAATGACCATTAATGTTGCCTCACCTTGTCCTGTGTATAGAAAGACAGTTCGGAAGATACCTGCTTGGGTAGGTTTGATAATTTTTTCTGCTACAGTCATAAAAATATTTTGTGTTATTGTTATAGTAGTTAAAACACAACTGTTAATCCAAACTATACAGAATGAATAAATTGTCACTTTATTTAATGAAAAAATATTTATTATATATTTTTAATGAAAAAATGACAGTAATGGGTTGTGAGTGATGCTAAAATGTCAATTTTTTATCTTTACGAAATGTATATAGAAACAATAGGTATCTAAACAAAAAGCCCCACCTTAGGGCAAGTTTTTGGTAGTACCCCCACTTGTTGAAAGTCGGGCAAAAGTTTTCAGGCTGTCTAAAAACCTCAACACTTTTTTTGAACATTTTTAGACTGTAACCCAAAGTTAGAACAGGTTTGAGAGAATTTTGCACAGGTTTAAAATATTTCTTCTGTTTCATTCAAAAGTACCCTAAAATTAACACATTTGGCACAGTTTTCGAGTAATAAAAACCAACAAAAAACCCCGTCAATACTACCAATATTGAACGGGGATGTGTAAAAAATTCTAACGCTAATTAAAACTTACTTACAATGGCAAAGTTAACAAATTGTCTTGATACTTTCAGTATCTATGTCGGAACGTATGCAAAGTACAACGAAGGAAGCCTATACGGGGCATGGCTTGAACTTTCAAATTATTCATGTTATGACGAGCTTTTAAAAGCTATGCACGAATTACACCAAGACGAGCAAAACCCCGAATTTATGTATCAGGACTACGAATGCAGTGAGTTCTTTATCAAACAAAAGCTAATCAGCGAATGTCATCTTTCAGTAAACATTTATGAGATAGGCAAACAAATCGACAATTCGGATTATGATTTTGAGGTTATAGAAGCCTATGCAGAGTGCATGAGTTATTCTCATGAAGACGTAAGAGACCTATTAAACAGTCTTTCAGATTCTTATTATGGCGAATACAGTTCGGATGAAGATTTTGCGCAGACTACTTTAGAACAGGACGGCTCAATTCCTGAAAACCTACCTTCTTACATTTACATTGATTGGGAAGTAACCGCCAGACATTTGATGTATGATTATATGAGTTCTAACGGATATTACTTCCGAAACTAATTACAATAAAAATCTTTGCACCTTGCTTAATTGCAGGGTGCTTTATAACATTTACAATTATGAGAGCACGATATATTAGAGTCAGTACAGGAGCGCAGAATACGGCAAGACAGGAAGAACGCCAAGCAAAAGACGAAAAGGTTTTTATTGATGTTGTTAGCGGTTCTACTCCTTTTAAGGATAGAGAACAGGGAAGGGAATTGATAAAAGCAATTGAAGGAAGTAAAATTAATTATGTCTCGGTAAGTTCTATTGATAGGCTTGGAAGAAACCTGTATGATATTCTTACGACTTTGGAATTTTTCAAAGAAAAGGGCGTTATTCTCAAAGTTGATAATCTCGGAATAGAAAGCCTGATTAAGGGTAAAGAGAATCAAGCATTCAAACTTATTATTTCTGTTATGGCTAACATTGCCGAAATGGAGCGTGAAACCATTTTAGAGCGTCAACGAGAGGGGATTGCACTCGCAAAAGCTAAAGGAATCTACAAAGGACGTGAAAAAGGCTCTACGGAGAGCATAGAAGATTTCCTATCTAAGTATAAAGAGGTGATTAAGAATCTCAAAAAAGGAAATTCTATCAGAGATACGGCTAAAATTTGTTCGGTCAGCATTGGAACTGTTCAGAAAGTCAAAAATAATATCTGATGTGATGAGGGTAGACCACTCAAAGAAAATGAAATTATCACTATCGATAAATCAAAAAGTAGGCAAAAAAGGAGCTATTTATACTATTGGGGCTGGTGTCTCTCTTTATTATTTATATATCTAAAATGGTACTTAATTTAGTTGCCTATTGATTTTTTCAAAATAATAAAATTCCACAATTTTTAGCTACATAGATAATCTATGAAAAAAGAGCCTAATTTACAAAATTGTAATAGTTTAGGCTCCTAAAATATTTATATGAATATTTTTGTTATTCCATTTATTGATAAAATAAGAATTTATCAATAAAATAGGATTTTATTTTTTCCATGCAGAATGTAAACTGTCAGCTACCATTTCACGGGAAAACTGAACATATTTTTTGAAAGATTTGTAATCTTTATGACCTGTAATTTCTCTGATGAACTCTTCATTCATACCATTAATCAACGAGTTTGTAATGAAAAATACCCTTCCATAATGCATTGTTAAATAATCGTGAGCATTTTTTTCTACTGTAATCTCATTTTTACCTGAATATTTTACAAACCGTATCTTAGCATCAAAACCAATCGTTTCAAAAAGTTTTTTAATTTCTCTATTACAGAATTGATTAGTAGGTATTTTTAGCCTACCATAGCGTTCTGTATGAGCTTTGATTATTTCTTTTGGTATATCTAATAAAGGTATATCAAGCATTTCTTTAGCTTTTTTGATATGTAATCGTAAAAAATCTTCTGTAACGTCTTCTGGTCTCATGTTTTGAATATCAACAAATCTCAAACCTGTATAGGAGCTAAAAATGAAAATATCCCTTACGATGTTACTATAATCATCTTCGAAATCAGTTGTTCTCAATTTTTCTACTATTTCAGGAGTAAGCTTTATTTTTTCAGAATCATCTTTAAAAACCAAGAACTTTTTAAATTCCATATTATTATGAAATCGTCTTTCTCCTGCCCAATTCATAAATGTTTTAAGTATTGTTACATATTTTCCAATAGTAGAGTTGTAGAAGTTTTTTTCAATGAAATATGCCAATAACTCATCATAGAAGTTAAGCGTAATGTTTTGAAATGACATATCAAATTTCATTTCAGTTGAAAACGTTTGAAGATGGTTTTTACACGTTTTATAGGTCTTTATTGTATTTTCTGATACAGATTGTTTTCTAACATCAATAAATTCATTAAAAACGCTTAATACGTCTTTTTTTCTAGCAGTTGTTGTATTGACGGGTGTAATCTTGTGTTCAAATTCTTTTTCTAAAATTTCTTTAGATAGGGGCTGTTCTTTCAATAAGTACTCCCGCTCAATCTCTTTTAAGATTTTAACAGTGTTTTCGATTTTCAGATTTTTAATTGCTGATTCGGGAGCTAGTTGTCTCACTTTTGTCCCCGTCCATTGTGAGGGTTTTACTTTTACCCCTGTGGAGCGTTTCAGTCTCTGACCTTTTAAGGTTGCTGAGACGTACACCATTGTTTCGGTTGCCTTTGTAGGCTCTTTTAAAAAAAATGCAATGTTCATAGTTCTATTTTTGTTTCAAAATTAGTCTGTGATACAGTTGAAAATCTTTTTAAATTGTCCTCAGGGACAACAAAGGGACAAAAAAGGACTAAATTTGATGAAACAATAATAAACATCACTAAAACAAAAATCCCTTCTAAACATTGTTTAAAAGGGATTTTTTTGATTGATTAAGTTAAATTGTGTTTAACTTTTGTGGTTTCTCCAGGAATCGAACCAGGGACACATGGATTTTCAATCCATTGCTCTACCAACTGAGCTAAGAAACCATTTAATTTTTACTTCTTTTTTTGAAGTGGTGCAAAAGTAATAATAATTATCAACCTTTACAATTTTATTTAAAACAATTTTGAAAAGAAAACCACCTTTTTACAGGTGGTTTTGTGTGGTTTCTCCAGGAATCGAACCAGGGACACATGGATTTTCAATCCATTGCTCTACCAACTGAGCTAAGAAACCATTCTTTTTTACTTCGTTGTTTTAAAGTGATGCAAAAGTAGTAAGTTTTCGTATATGAAGCAAGTATTAACAATACTTTTTTTAACAAAACTTAAAAACCTATTGATTTTCAGCCGGATTATTTTCCTGCTCCTTCCTGATCTGGTCGCTCATTTCCTCTAATACAGGCTTAATCGTGCTTTCGGGAAGATCACTGATCCTGATGTACATCAACCCGTCGATCGCATCATTGAAGTTGGGATCTACATTGAAGGCGATCACTTTTGCGTTTTGTTTGATATATTTTTTTATTAAAACAGGTAATCTCAACTCCGGTTCAAGGTCATCGATGATTTTATCTAATTTATTCAAATCAGATTCCATTTCCTCGAAAAAGATATTTTTATCCCGGTCACGAAGTTTTACCTTATATTCGTTTCTTGGTGTAATGTATTGAGCAACAGCGGAATCGTAATAATTTGAGCGCATAAACTCAATCATTAATGATTTTGAAAATTCAGAAAATTTATTGGAAATACTTACGCCTCCCATCAAAAATTTATGATCGGGATTTCTTAGGCAGACATGCACAATTCCTCTCCATAAAAGGAAAAGTGGTAGTGGTTTCTGCTGGTATTCCTGACAGATATACGCTCGTCCCATTTCAATCACCTTTTTAAAGAAAGGATGAATATCCTGCTCAAATTCGAATAAAGAACTTGTATAAAAACCTTTGATTCCGGATCTTTTCATCACTTCTTTACCCAGCGCCATTCGGTAAGCGCCGACCAATCGTTCCTCGGCATTATCCCAAAGGAAAAGATGGTGGTAATGTTTATCGTATTCGTCCAAATCGAAAGGAAGATTACTTCCTTCACCCACAGCACGGAATGTAAGCTCTCTCTGACGTCCGATTTCCCTCATGATCGATGGGATTTCTTCGTAGTTCGTAAAGTAAACTTCATAATTTCCATTACTGAAAAACATTTTATCTGTGCCTTTCAGTTTGTTGATGTCTTTAATGATGTCTTCTTTCGGAGTTTCGTCGATGATATTCTGAACGATATTTTCTTCTTTTAATAAAGGAAATTTTACCGATAAATTCTGAAGATTGATACTTTGAGCCAATGATTTTCTCTTTTCGTAGTAAGATTTCATCATATAAACCTTACGCTTCAGAAATTCGCCCAGTTCTTCAATAGTTTCCATATCATCCATCGCTTTTACGGCAATAGGTTTTCCGATTCTGATACGGATTGGCTTTTCTCTGTCGTTCATCATTTCTGCAGGAAGCATCAATGTCTGTAAATTCGGGTGTATTTTTGAAACCTGATAAAATAATCGGCTGTTTTTAGCGTGGAAATACATAGGAACCACCGGCACTTTTGCCATTTTTATCAGCTTAAGAGCCGGTTTTTCCCATTCTTTATCTAAAATCTCTCCGTAAGGATTGTTCTTATTCGAAACTTCTCCTGCCGGAAAAATACCTACGCAACCTCCGTTCTGCAGGTGCTTTAAAGTTTCCCGCATTCCGGAAGAGCTGTTATAGGCGTCTTTTCTTTTTTCAAAAGGGTTTACAGAAATCACGTATGGCTCCATCGGCTTGATCTTTTCCAAAAGAAAATTACCCATCACCTTGAAATCCGGACGAACTTCCGATAAGATTTTACACATTAAAATTCCGTCAATAGCACCAAGCGGATGATTCGAAACCAGAATAAACGGTCCCGTTTTCGGAATTTTTGCCAAATCTTCTTCAAAAGCTATATAGCTTAGGTTTCTTTCTCTTACAAATGAGTCGAAAAAGTCTTTGCCTTCCTTGTCTTTTAGTTTATCGTATAGTCTGTTTACTTCATTTATTTTAGCAATGCTCATAACAGCAGATGCCACAGGATTCTTAAGAAATCCTATTTTACTTAAGCCGGAAGCTTTTATCAGATCGTTTTTCGAAATTAAACTCATATTGTGTTTAGTCGCAATTAGTTTTATTGTGTTACCATTTGAAGCGTGTTCTTCGAAATCTGCTCCAATAATACACTTTTTTCCTGGTAAAACCTATCAATGTGATCCATCTTGGCGTTTCTTACCGTAAATAAAGATACGTTTTTTACAACTTCTGTTTTGAATACTTTTTGCAGTTCTTCATTAAGCTCATCGATAGTATTAAATTTATCTTCCAGACATAAAGCTAGTGAAATTGCCGAATTCTGCATCAAAGAAACTTTAATTTTATACTTAGATAAATATCCGAAAATTAAACTCATATGATCTTCCGCGATGAAAGAGAAATCTCTCGTCGAAATTTTCAGTAAAGTCTGGTTTTCCTTTAAAATATACGTTTCCTCACTTTGGTTTTTGTCGGAAGCACCTACTTTTGTTCCTTCTTTTGTAGGATCCACGAAAGATTTTACATAAAAAGGGATGTTTTTTTGCTGAAGCGGCTGCAATGTTTTCGGGTGAATGACACTTGCTCCGTAATAGGCCATCTCAATCGCTTCTTCATAAGAAATATTCGAAAGAAGGGTAACATCCTTGAATTTTCTCGGATCTCCCGTCATTACTCCCGGAACGTCTTTCCAGATGGTCATCGCGTCTGCATTTAAGCAATAGGCAAAAATTGCGGCAGAGTAGTCGGAACCTTCTCGTCCCAGTGTTACCGTGAAATTATTATCATCAGAACCGATAAAACCTTGAGTCACGTAGCAGATTTCTTTGTTTAAATTAGAGATAAACTCTTCCGTTTTTTTCCAATCTACATTACCGTCTCTGTAAGAATTGTCTGTTTTTACATAATCTCTTGCGTCAAGCCATTGGTTGGTAAACTGGATCTCGTTTAAATATTCACTCACAATTTTAGTAGAAATCATTTCCCCGCAGCTTACCACTTGGTCATAGACGAAGTCGTAGTTCGGAGATTTGTTTCTTCTCAAAAAAGAGTCGATATCATCAAAAAACAGATTAATTTCTGCAAAAACCGCATGATTTTCAGGAAATAAGCCATCTGCAATTTCGATGTGTTTTCGTTTTATCTTTTCAATTTCAGTTTGATAATTATCCTTCTTGAAATAAAGTTCTACCACTTTTTCCAACTCATTAGTCGTCTTGCCCATTGCTGAAATTACCAGCAAACATTTGGCAAACCCCTGGCTTTTTAATACCATAGACACATTCTTTACACTGTCAGCATCCTTTACTGATGCTCCACCAAACTTGAAAATTTTCATTAAATTGTTAATAATAAAATTGTTAGATAAAATTTGTGGGAATATTTTACGGGTGTCAAAATTATAAATTTACAACGAGATATGAAATAGCCCAGTGAAAGGATAGGCTTAAGATTTTATTAAAATCACGATTTGGTTAAAAATATTAAGATTGCTTCAACAGATTGGGAGTTGATTTCACTGAGAAGTTTTGGATAAATCATGAAAGTAAGGCTGTATGATGTTGATAAACAGTATTTAAACTCTTTTATGAATAATTTTTTTTAAATGTAATAAATTTTACGAAATTTGGGGAAAACGTAAAAAGAGAAAATATGTCAGATCAGCCATTACAGACTTTAGGAGAATTTCTTATTGATAAACAGGATGATTTCCAATATTCTACGGGTGAGTTTTCTCGCCTTCTGAGTGCAATAAGATTGGCTTCGAAAGTGGTAAACAGGGAAGTGAATAAAGCAGGAATTGCAGATATTATAGGAAAGGCGGGAAATGAGAACGTTCAGGGAGAGGAACAGCAGAAACTAGATGTCATTGCCAATGAGATTTTTATTACAGCACTATCCCAAAGAGAGGTTGTTTGTGGTATTGCTTCTGAGGAAAACGATGATTTTATTGATATTAAATGCGGCGAAAACGGCCATTTAAGCAAGTATGTCGTATTGATCGACCCTCTAGATGGTTCTTCGAATATTGACGTGAATGTTTCTGTAGGAACGATTTTTTCAATTTACAGAAGGGTTACCGAGCCGGGAACTCCGGTTCAGCTGGAAGACTTTTTACAGAAAGGTGTCAACCAGATTGCGGCTGGATACGTTATTTACGGTTCTTCTACGATGATCGTTTATACGACAGGAAACGGGGTAAACGGATTTACACTTGACCCGTCTCTGGGAACATATTATTTATCTCATCCAAACATGCAGTTTCCGAAAACAGGGAAGATTTATTCCATCAACGAAGGAAATTATATCAAATTTCCTCAGGGTGTAAAAAATTACCTTAAATATTGCCAGATGGAAGAAGGCGACAGGCCTTATACTTCAAGATATATTGGCTCGTTAGTGGCTGATTTTCATAGAAATATGCTAAAAGGCGGAATTTATATTTACCCGTCTTATTCACAGGCTCCCAACGGAAAACTGAGATTATTATACGAGTGTAATCCGATGGCTTTCCTGGCTGAACAGGCTGGTGGAAAGGCAACAGACGGTTTCAGAAGAATTTTGGAAGTAGAGCCGACTGAGCTGCATCAAAGAATTCCGTTTTTCTGTGGAAGCATCGATATGGTGGAAAAAGCAGAGGAATTTATGCGAATCGATAGTGTAAAATAAATGAAAGCAGAATATTTTAGATATTTATTACAATTCAAACGCCCGAGTGGAACATCTCGCGGCGTTTTGCATGAAAAGGAAACCTTTGTTCTTGAAATTTCAGAGAACGGGAAAAAAGGAATAGGAGAGTGCGCCGTTTTCAGAGGATTAAGTTTTGACGACAGGCCAGATTATGAAGAGAAATTACAATGGCTTTGTGAAAATATTCAACAGGATTCTGAGTTTTTAAAGGAAAAATTAAAGGAATTTCCATCGATCTGGTTCGGATATGAGCAGGCTGTTCTAAATTTGAAGCATAGTGGAAACCTCTATTTCCCGAGTGATTTTACAGAAGGAAAAGCTTCAATCAACATCAATGGCTTGATCTGGATGGGAGATATTCATTATATGGAAGAACAGATTCAGGATAAGCTGGAAAAAGGTTTTCATTGTATCAAACTAAAAATCGGTGTCGACTGGAAATCCGAGCACGAAATTCTGCAAAAATTAAGACAAAAATTTTCAAAGGAAAGACTGGAACTTCGAGTTGATGCCAACGGAGGATTTAATAAAGATGAATCAAAAGTGGTGTTGCAGCAATTGGCAGATTTAGATATTCATTCAATTGAGCAGCCGATAAAAGCCGGAAATTGGAAAGATATGGCTGAGCTATGCGCCGAAACTCCAACTCCGATTGCCCTTGATGAAGAATTAATCGGAATTATTGATTGTAATGAAAAGAAAAAGCTTTTAGAAACAATACAACCGCAATATATTATCTTAAAACCGTCTTTGGTAGGAGGTTTTGCAGGTTCAGACGAATGGATTTCCCTTGCTGAAAATCAAAATATCGGCTGGTGGATCACTTCCGCGCTGGAAAGCAATATCGGACTGAATGCCATTGCACAATACACGTATACGAAGCATAGTAAGATGCCTCAAGGTTTAGGGACAGGAGGTTTGTTTACCAATAACTTTGAGAGTCAATTGGATCTTCGGGGAGAGCAGTTATTTTTCTTGAAATAGTAGTTTTAGGGTCGAATAAATTTGTGTGTTTTTTAATGTTAATACTCGGTTATTAAATCACGTCTTTTACGAAAATCGCTTTCTTAATGCATTCTAACCAATAAGAAAACTTTTGTTTTACTTTTTTCATGATGTAAAATTTAGTATTCTTTGTCTGTTGATTTTACAATCTTTATGCCAACTTGAGCGGCTGTTTTTAGGGTATGTCATAAGGATTTGTCATATGTTTAAAAATAAAATAGTATTAAGAGACAATTGTGAAAATATTTTCATTATTTTTCAATCTGTTGGCAATAAGATTTCTATCCACACCATACAAGTTTTGAAAAATATCGTTCTGAACCGATGAGCTCGAAAGATATCCCCAATGATTTCCCGCTTCAAATTTGAAGGTATTAAGCAAATCATCTTCTACAAAAGTGCAGTCGATAACAGAGACAATATCTTTGTAAGGTTCAATATTACTGGGCCCGTTTTTTCCTAATCTCGGAGTCAGGATATTTTTAGTAAACTGTGAGATCCCCAGAATCAGGTCTTTTCTGTTTAAATAAATTGAAATTCTATTCGCCAGCAAAGGCAGTTTGTTGAAAGAAGTTTCCTGATCTTCAAAAACTTTATAGGAAACATCGGAATTCAACAATAAAACCTGATCAATTACCCTCAGTATATTTTCCTTTTTCAAGCTGTACAGCATACTCTGAAGTACACGGTTTCCCATCGAATGCGCTGCAATGTGAATCCTCTGGTTGCAGGGAATCAGGTCGCGGTTCGAGAAAATATCCTTTAAAAACTGAGTATAAAAATAAAACAGTCTCATCAGCGAAGCTCCGGAATTGATACTTGCAGCTTTATCATCAAAATAAGTGAGTGGAACAACATTGCTTGAAGCAGGCCAGCTTACAAATAAAATATGTTCAACAGGAGATTCGGTATTGTCGATAAACAGTTTTTTGAGGTCCAGAATAGCTTTCAGTTCATCATCAAAATCGTACGCATACCCGTGAATGAATATTAAAACATCACTTCTGTCCTTTGTAGAAGACATATTTTTATATAATTCATAAAACATTCTTTGGGTTCCGCCGAGATGATTGGCTGTTAAGGAAGATTCTTTGATTCCTTTTTCATTCAGTAAAACGTCCAGAACATCCTGATAACCTTGTTTTTGTGGTTCTGAGAAAAGTTGATAGTTAAGAATATTCCGATTGGTATAGTCTTTTTTCTTTTTGGCTGCGGCGGTCGGTTCTTTATAGCCGTCGAAATTACATTTTGCAATCCTGAAACTGGGAATAGAATATTCATCATTGGAAAAAGAATCTACTCTTTCCCCTTTATGACGAATGATTTTCCGATTGCTTAAGATGTAAACAGCCATGACAGTACTATTTGAGTAACGGTTTTTAGTTATTCCTAAGTTAAAGAAAAATATTGAATTATTAACAATTATAGATTTAAATTATAATTTCCGTAAACCCTTAAAATTTCCTAAATTTGCAAATTGTCGTATTATGCGACATCTTAAAGCGAATTTTAATGGAAGAAGAAAAAAAATCACTCAATTTTATTGAGCAAATTATCGAAGATGATTTGGCAAACGGTCTGAAAAGAGATCAGATCCGTTTCCGTTTTCCGCCTGAGCCAAACGGTTATCTGCATGTAGGTCACACAAAAGCGATCTGCATCAATTTTGGTTTGGGTGAAAAATACAATGCTCCCGTAAACCTTCGTTTCGACGATACGAATCCTGAAAAAGAAGAGCAGGAATTCGTAGATTCTATCATGAAAGATGTTGAATGGTTAGGTTTCAAGTGGGATAAAGTTTTGTACGCCTCCGATTACTTCCAGCAGCTTTACGATTGGGCCGTGCAATTGATCAAAGAAGGAAAAGCTTATGTAGATGAGCAACCGTCTGAAGTGATCACTGAGCAAAGAAAAAATCCGACAGAACCGGGGGTGGAATCACCATACAGAAATCGTCCTGTTGAAGAGTCTTTAGACTTGTTCGAGAGAATGAAAAACGGCGAATTTGAAGAAGGTACAATGTCTCTTCGTGCAAAAATCGACATGACATCGCCTAATATGAATATGCGTGACCCTGTTATGTACAGAATTTTAAAAAGACCTCACCACAGAACGGGAACGGCATGGAAAATTTATCCGATGTACGACTGGGCGCATGGTGAATCCGATTACATCGAGCAAATTTCACATTCTTTATGTTCTTTAGAATTTGAAAATCACAGACCGCTTTATGATTGGTATCTGGATCAGGTTTATGATGAAACTAAAGTAAGAAATAAGCAAAGAGAATTTGCAAGGATGAACGTTTCTTATATGATCACTTCCAAAAGGAAACTACAAAGGCTGATCGCTGAAAATGTAGTGAACGGTTGGGATGATCCTAGAATGCCTACGATTTCCGGAATGAGAAGAAAAGGTTTCACACCGACTTCTATCAGGAATTTTATTGAAAAAGTGGGGGTTGCCAAAAGGGAAAACCTTATTGAAATCCAGTTGTTGGAATTCTGCGTCCGTGAAGATTTAAATAAAATTGCTAAACGTGTCATGACGGTTGTTGATCCTATCAAATTGGTGATCGAAAACTATCCTGAAGGCAAAGAAGAATGGCTTGAGACTGAAAATAATCCTGAACAGGAAGATGCAGGAACAAGAGAAATACCGTTTTCCAGAGAATTATATATCGAGCGTGAAGACTTCAAAGAAGAAGCGAATAATAAATTCTTCAGGCTGAAATTGGGTGGCGAAGTCCGTCTAAAATCTGCTTACATCATCAAAGGTGAAAGGGTGGAGAAAGACGAAAATGGCGAGATCACTACGATTTATGCAACGTATGACGAAAAATCTAAGTCCGGAAGCGGAACTGAAGAAAGCTTAAGAAAAGTAAAAGGTACGATTCACTGGGTATCTGCAAAACATGCGATTCCTGTAGAAGTAAGAAATTACGATAGATTATTCACTGTGGAACAGCCTGATGCCGAGAAAGATATAGATTTCTTAAACTTCATTAATCCTGAATCTGTCACAACAGTTCAAGGATTTGCTGAACCTAGCCTGAAAGATGTGGTTGTTGGAGAACCTCTTCAATTCCAGAGAATTGGCTATTTCACGAAGGATCAGGATTCTACGGATACAAATTTTGTGTTCAATAGAACTGTGACGCTAAAAGACTCTTATAAGCCGGAGTAAAAATTATTTATATCAATATAAATGAACAGGGCTTAATTTTTAAGTCCTGTTTTTTTTTGTTTTAAACACTAACAGCACCAATAATGAGCACCAATTTCACAAATCAAAATTGTGTTATTTCGTGAAATTCATTTGCTTCATTTGTGTTTAAACAAAACATCAAATACAAATTATTAAACTAAAACTTGAGAAATTGTGAAATTAATAAACTTATATACAAATTCATTCAAAGGGCTTTCGCAGGAAAGCTGGATGTTGGCGCTGGTAATGCTCATCAACCGATCGGGTTCGATGGTGCTTCCTTTTTTGGGAGTTTACATGACAAATCATCTGCATTTCAGCATCGAAAATACGGGAATCGTTCTGAGCTTTTTCGGAATCGGTTCGGTATTGGGATCCTGGTTGGGAGGATTTATTACAGATAAAATAGGGGAGTACAAAGTGCAGTCTTTCAGTTTATTACTGAGTGTTCCGTTATTTTGTCTCATTCCTGTTTTCAAAACAGAAGTGGGAGTGGCAGCGATCATTTTACTTCAAAGTATTGTAAGCGATTCCTTCCGTCCTGCCAATTCGGTGGCGATTACAAAATATGCAAAACCTGAAAATATTACGAGAGCATTTTCATTAAACCGTATGGCGGTCAATCTTGGGTTTTCCATTGGTCCTGCTTTGGGAGGGATTTTGTCGGCCATTTCGTACGAATTTTTATTCTTTAGCAATGCTTTGGCTGCTTTCTCGGCCGGAATATTATACATTGTATTTTTTAGAAAACGTAATAAAATTGCCAGATTAAAAGCTAAAAAAGTGAAAGAAGCCATAGAAATCAAAAAAGAAAATTCGCCTTACCGCGATGGTAAATTCCTGGTTTACTGTTTCTTTTGTATGCTGTTTTCGATCTGTTTTTTCCAGATATTCAGTACATTAACGATATTCTACAAAGATGTTGCAAAACTAAGTCAGCAGAATATCGGCTACATTTTAGGATACAGCGGATTTTTGATCGTATTGCTCGAAATGGGCTTCGTACAGATTGCGGAAAAATATTTCAACCTGGCCGTTACCATGCTTTTGGGAACTTTCATTTGCGGATTTTCGTATGCCATGATGGCTTTTGATCACAGTATCGTTACACTGATAATTTCAATGACGCTGCTTTGTATCGGGGAAATCTGGACACTCCCTTTCATGTCAACCATCACTGCATTAAGATCGGGGGACAACAACAAAGGCGCTTATATGGGGCTCAACGGGATCTCTTTTTCCATTGCTTTTATCGTAACTCCGTATTTGGGGACGATGCTTGCGGAGAAATTCGGTTTCAATGCCTTGTGGATCGGAACAGGAGTTTTGGCGACAGTGATTGCCATTGCATTTTATTTTATCATTCCATGGATGATCGGCGATAAAAAAGAAAAAATATAATTGTTTTTTGGGCGTGTCCCCGGAGATTTTCCAATGCTCATCCAATCCGAAAATCTCCGGGGTCGGGCTGCTTTGGGGTCCGCTTCGCTTCCGTACTCGTTCGTTCCTCACTCGCACCGGCTCCTTCGTCGCCGCCCGCCGCATCCCTCACGTGGGAGAGCCGCAAAAAATATAGCCCTGCCAAGGTTTTAAACCTTGGCAGGGCTATATTTTCATTAAAAAAGAACCATTTATGAAATATTAATCTTTACAGAGTAAAAAGAGAATAATTTTTGCTTTCAATACTTCAATGACAAAGTTCTATTTTTTACTTTCCATATTTTCCGTTTCATTTTTCTTTTCACAGAAGAAAGATTCAGCAACATTGATTTCAGAAGTTCAGATCGATGCTTACAAAAAATCAACGCCTTTTATGGCTTCTACAAAATCGGTTTCGGTAGTTTCTGAACAATTATTAAGTCAAAATACCCCTGAGAGAATGTTGGAATCCATCAACCAGATTGCTGGAGCAAGAATGGAAGAACGCTCTCCCGGAAGCTACCGGATTTCACTTCGCGGAAGTACGCTGAGGTCGCCTTTCGGAGTCCGGAATGTGAAAGTTTATCTGGATGATTTTATTCTATCGGATGCGTCGGGTAATACTTATTTCAATGTGATTTCCCCCGAACTGATCGACAAAATGGAAATCTACAAAGGTCCGGAAAGCGGAGATTACGGAGCGGTAACAGGCGGAACAATCCTTTTGCAGACCAGAAAATCGGATCATCTTTCTGCCAATGTATCGATCGGGAGTTATGGAGCTTTTAACCAGAGTTTTGATTTCTCGAAACAGTTGGGAAAACATTTTGTTGAGATTTTCCAGAATTATTATCAGACGGATTCTTACAGGGAACAATCGGCGGTGGCGCGAAAACAGTTTTTTATCAAAGACAATTTTCAATATTCGGAAAAAGCGTTGTTTAAAGCAATGATTTCATACACAGACCTGAATTACGAAACACCGGGAGGACTGACATTGGAACAGATGCAAGCCAACCGCCAACAGGCCAGACCAGCCACGCCTTCACTTCCTGGAGCTAAAGAACAGGACACAGGAATCCGTAACAAAATGCTTCTGACTGGACTTTCTCATGAGTTTAATTTTAATCAAAATTTTTCTCATTTTATTTTAGTTCAGGGATCGTATGTAGATTTTGAAAATCCGTTTATTACCAACTTTGAGAATCGTTTTGAAAAGAATTTTGCACTAAGAACTCATTTTAATTATGAAAAAAACTGGAACGAAATTTCTTTAGCCTACAGGTTCGGTTTTGAAGGTGGAATAAATGATATTTTGATTAAAAATTACGACAATAATAAAGGTATTGAAGGAAATCCACAGAATTTTGATCAAATTAAATATACTTCCGGATTTTATTTTCTTTCGCAAAAATTAGATTTTAACGAAAAACTTTTCACGGATATTTCAGTGAGCTTAAATTCCAATTCTTACCAATGGGAGAGGCTTTATCCAAGATCACAAGACGGGACGATTAGGTTTAAAAATCAATGGCTTCCTAATTTTGGCATTACTTACCTGTTGGGAAAAGGTTTTTCGGTCAGAGGGAAAATAGGGAAAGGCAATTCTGCGCCTACGAATGAGGAAATCCGCTCATCAAATCAGGAGTTTAATGTGAATCTGGTTCCGGAATCTGGCTGGAATAAAGAAATCGGACTTAGAAAACAATTCGGAAATTCCATTTTTGTGGAAGGAAATTATTTTGATTTCAGGATGAAAAATGCGATCGTGAGAAGGCAGAATGACAGCGGACAGGAATATTTTATCAACTCCGGAGAATCGGTTCAGAAAGGCGTTGAAATTTTGTTGGAGTCGAAAAATTTTAATCTTAAAAATACTATTTTGAGTAATTTCAAATTCAGATTTTCCGGAAGTTTTTACAACTTTAAATTTGAAAATTATCAACAAAATAATACGGATTTTTCAGGAAATGATCTGACAGGAGTTCCAAGAACTACAATAAACAGTTTGCTGAATTTTACCTTATTTAAAAAGATTTCTGTTGACTATTCCCATTTTTATACCTCGAAAATTCCTTTGAATGATGCGAATACTTTTTGGTCAGAATCCAGTTTGATAGGAAATATTCAACTTAGATTTCCTATTGATATTGATAATACCAGATTGAATGTGTTCTTTCAAATTCAAAATCTTTACAATACAGATTATGTCTTGGGTTTTGATAGTAATGCTTTTGGGAATCGCTTCTATAATCCGGCTGCAAAAAGGAATTTTGTTACGGGAATACAGGTTAATTTTTAAAAGCAAAGAGCTATGCCGAAGCATAACTCTTTTCATTAAAATTAATTATTATAATGTGATTTTTTATAGTGCAGGAGGAGCTTCATTCATATTCAATTCTTTTACATAGATTTTAGTATCTGAATAATATCCATAATTAATTGTTCCTTCTTGTTCTGTCAGATTTTGAGTTTTAAGGAAAGAAGCCGGACGATTTGTATATGATGCTGCTTGTTTTGTAACAACGCTTCCTGTAATAGAAACGGGTATTTTGTAGCTTATAGCACCTTTTTGTACCTTTTGAATAGCAACAATATACAATTTCTTATGTGGAGGAATCGTTGGGCTGATCGTTTCACTAATTGTTGTTCCTTTTGTAGTAGTGGTAGTTGTTGTTTTGGATGTGCTTAATGTTGCCTGTACTGATGCTTCTGCTGTTGCCTGCACAAATGGTAACGGAATACTTACACCACCCGGAAGCCCTATATTTCCGGTAGGAGAACTCACCATAATTGATATTTTTGCACCAACATTCAGACCTGCCGCCACAGTAGTACTGTTTGACAAGGTAAGCTGATCACTGAAAGTAAGTGTTTTTGAATATGCAAGAGGATTTGAACTGCTGTTGTAGATGGTTGTAGCACTATATGTTGCCTGGCTGCCATCTTGTACGGGATTAAAACTGTTAATCACCGGTAAAGATGTTTTCACATAAGCTTTAGCACCATTATTTGCCGGACGCACAAGACTTGCATCTGTTTTGTAATCGTTTACGATAACTCCTGTAACATTTCCTCCATATTGATTTTTATATAAAGTGACTATTTTCGGAGCTGTTAAGCCTAACTGTTGAAGGTTGGCAGATGTCAATTCTTCCTGTATTGTAGTGGAGTTTTGTAGTGAAATTTTATTACTTCTGCGTTCGGGCATACTAATCGTTGCAATAAGTTTCAAACCATTTTCCTCAATGAATTTTGCTTCTTCTTTGGCGCTCATGGTTTTTGTAGCCAGTTCTGTTTTCTCTGTCGGCTGAATTTGTTGGATAGTGTCTTCAATCCCATCCTGTTCACATGATGCTAAAAAGAAAGAAACTCCAATGATTCCTAAAACTTTTAATGTAGTTAATTTTTTCATAAGGTTTTTTAATTTAAGTTCTCAAATTTATAAAGATCACAACTAATTGAAATATAAAATTCAAAAAAAAATAATTCACATGATACTTTGTATTATTTATGATTTATTTTATTGATAATTTGATAGTTGGGATTTTGTTTAGTTGAAATTTTTAACAAGTAAATCCCTTAATTTGGAAATAATAAATTAAATTTAGTATAAAATTAAACTCACTTTAAAATACTTTGCAAAATAAGTTCCGCATGAATCCTCGAGTTTTCAATAAACCAAAGATGTGTATCTTTTCCGCCGCAAACAACCCCGGCCAGGTAAAGATTTTTGACATTGGTTTCCATTGTTTCCGGATGATAAAGCGGATTTAAACATTCTCCCTGCAATTCAATACCTGAATTTTTCAGGAATTCAAAGTCAGGAAGATAACCCGTCATTGCCAGAACAAAATCATTTTCTATTTCATTGGTTTGTCCGTTTTCATCTTTAAAAATTACGGTATTTTCCTTTATTTCAGTGATTTCAGAATTAAAATAGGCCTTAATGCTTCCTTCTGCAATTCGGTTTTCGATATCGGGTTTTACCCAATATTTCACACTTTTTGAAATTTCGGAATGACGGATAATCATCGTAACTTCAGCGCCTTTCCTGTACGTTTCCAATGCAGCATCTACCGCCGAATTACTGGAACCAACCACTACAATTTTCTGTTTGGCGTAAGGATAAGGTTCGGTATAATAATGTTTTACTTTTGGAAGATTTTCTCCCGGAATATTCATAAAATTCGGGATATCATAGAAGCCTGTTGAGATTATTACATTTTTAGCTGAATATTTTCCTTTCGTAGTCTCAATGGTAAAGACATCGTTTTCTTTCGTTACTTTCAACACTTTTTCGTAGAGATGAATGTTGATATTTTTTTGTCTTGCAATTCCCTGATAATATTCCAAGGCTTCCTGCCTTCCCGGTTTTGGAGCGGTCGAAATAAACGGAATTTCAGCGATCTCCAATTTCTCTGCAGTAGAGAAAAACCTCATATATAAAGGATAATTGTATAGTGAATTTACGATTGTTCCTTTCTCGATAATTAAATACGTAAGATTATTTTTTTGAGCTTCCAGCGCACAATTCAAACCTATGGGTCCTCCTCCGATGATAAGAATATCCAAAATTTCCATATCACAAAAATACGAAAATGCCTTATACATAAGGTCTTAAATACATAAACAAAAAACTATACTTACAATAATTAAACTCTATTTCACTTACTCTGGAAATTTTGATCAAGCTGGCATTAGTTTTGGTGCTTTCTATCAAATTTAACAGTAAACCGATGAAAAAATTATTTACTTCATTATTAATTCTGAGCATTGTTGCTTGTGAAAAAGATCCCAAGAAACCTATAGAAGACAGGAAGGATTCTACCCAGCAAACTGCCATTGACAGTACAGCGGTGACTCAAAACCCTACTAATAATAAGGATATACTTTTAACGCAGAACAATCAGGAAATTTTACAGGCTTTGAAAAATAAAGACTATAAAAAATTAGCAGAATATATCCATCCGGAGAAAGGAATTCGTTTTTCAATGTACGCGTTTGTAAATCCTAAAGAAGACAAGCACTTTTCAAAAACAGATTTCGAAAAATATGAGCCTACCAAAACGCTTTTCACCTGGGGAGCAATGGACGGTTCGGGAGAATTATATAAAGCCACAATTGATGACTATCTTACAAAATGGGTGTATTCAAAAGATTTTGTAACGGGGCAGACTTCATTAAATGAATTCTTAGGAAAAGGAAATTCGCTGAATAATTTAAAGAAAATTTATCCTAATGCAGATTTTGTAGAAAACTTTATCAAAGGTTCCGAAGCCAATGCCGAAATGGACTGGAAAACGCTTCGCCTGGTCTTTGAAGAATATCAGGGGAAATATTATTTAGTTGGTGTTGTGAATGATCAGTGGACGATTTAATATGAATTAACCACAAAAGGCACAAAAGATTTTTACACATTAGCTTATTTGAAGTTAAAAACTAACTGCAAAGAAGAACACATAGTTTTGAAAATCTTTGATTTCTCAATTGATCTAAATGTTTTCAAAGGTTTAAATTGTCTTAAGTGTTCTTCTAATGTATAAAAATCTTTTGTGCCTTTTGTGGTTAAATATAATTAATCTAAAATTTCAACCAATTTTTCAGTCAGGTTTTTTCTTGAAAATTGCTGAATGTTCTGTGTGTTTTCAAGAAGATTTCCATTTTTCCAGAGTTCAAATTTTTCGAGGATAAAATTTTTAATCGTTTCAGAATCGCTGTAACTGAAGTGTTTTCCGGCTTTAGTCTCATTTAAAATTTCGGCAACATCGGCATCATTGGGTCCGAAAGAAATAATTTGTTTTCCGGTGGCCAGATATTCGAAAATTTTCCCGGGAATAATTCCTTTCGACGATTCGTTCGGAAAGTTTGTTATTAATAAAAGGGAAGATTTCGCCATCTCATCAATAGCTTTGTCATGCGAAAGATAACCCAAATTCAGGATATGATTTTTTAAAGCAGAATTTTCAATTGAGTTTAAAATTTTCTCATCAATTCTTCCGGCAAATTTTAAGGTGAAATTTTCTGCAAAATCAGCATTGGTTTTCACCAAATCATCTAAAGTTTTCCAAAGGTTTTCCGGATTTCTCAACTGTTCCAGTACCCCGATATAGCTCAGTATGAATCTTTGTTTGAGGGTTTGAGAGTCTGAGGATTTGGCTGTTTTTGAAGCATCAGATTCATCAAAACCATTTGTGATACAAACTGCATTGGCTCCATTTTTTTTGAAATTTTCCGCGTCGGTGTAGCTTGTGGCTAAAGTAATATCTGCATTTTTAAAAACATCACTTTCGAGCTGTCGGTGTTTTTTGTCGGAGTTTTTGGTGAGTTTTAAATGTTTGTAATATGAAATTTCCGTCCACGGATCACGGAAATCGGCAATCCATTTTAAATGGGGAAGTTTCTTTTTTAAGTTTAAACCAATTAAATGCAGAGAATGCGGCGGCCCTGAAGTGACAACCACATCGATTTTATTTTCTTTTAAATAATTTTCTAAAAATTTTACAGAAGGCTTTACCCAAAAAACTCTGGCATCGGGGATGAAAAAATTCCCTCTTACCCAAATCGAAAGCTTAGATTTCCAGCTTTGGTTTTTCCCGACATCAAACTGTCCGGCTTTGAATTTTTTGTTGCTTTTATTGAGCTTTTCGGCCAATTGATAAGGTTCCCAGATCTTTGTCTTTACAATTTCAATATCTTTTGGAACATCTTTGATCAGACTCTCATCCAGCAAAGGGTAACTCGGATTTTCCGGTGTATAGATCACCGGTTTCCATCCGAATTCGGGTAAATATTTTGCAAATTTCAACCACCTTTGAACACCAGGACCTCCCGCGGGAGGCCAGTAATAGGTGATGATCAATATTTTTTTTTGAGAACTCATTATACTTATTTTAAACACAAAAGAGGCAAAAGACTTTATTACTTTTCAGTTTTTCTTTTGTCTCTTTTGCGGTAAATAGAATAAATTCCAAAACCACTCAACAGAATAAACAATCCGAAGCAAAGAAGAGAAATCCATTTTCCTTTTTCAATAACTTCTGGTTCGAAGATCATTCTTACGTGATGCTTTCCTGCAGGAACATGAACTGCCCGAAGCAAGTAATCTGCCTTGATATAAGGAACTTCTTTTTCATCTACGAAGACTTTCCATCCGTGAGGATAATAAATCTCAGAAAACACAGCCAATTGCGGAGTTTTTGATTCAGATCTGAACTCCAGTTCGTTCGGCTGATATTTTGTTAAATTAATAAATGCCGTAGAGTCTGCCTGAACAGGTTTTCCGTCAAAATATTTTTTATCTGAAGAAGCGATAACAGCGGTTTTTTTACTGTCAATTACTCCAATTGCTTTAATTTCTTGGTTAGGAGAATCTACAAACTTAAGGTCACTTACAAACCATGCATTTCCGTTTGCTTTTGGATTCGGGATTGCTTGAGGCTGTTCCGGTCCGCCTACAACCCAGTATTTAGCATTTAATAAATTCAGGATATTCGGAACTTTTACAGAATCCATTACCTGGAAATATTCATTGATCACATCGTCGTATCTTCTCAATTTTACGGCGTGATATCCTCCGATGGAAGATTTAAAATAAGAAGTATTCGTCTCACTGAATGTCCCTAAAATATTGTTGAAAACTCTGTAATGCGTTTTATCTTTTTCTGCAATGGTTTCCAGGGTTTTGTTAACGTTTACATTCGCTAAAATAGATTCAAGGTTCGGATTTTCCTGCACTTTTTCGGCCATAAGATCTGAGCTTTCGGTCTGGAAAGGATTTTCCGCAAAGATTTTATCAACGTAGTTTTCATCATTCAGATAACGTTTGTTTACTGTCCAGAGATCAAATAAACTTACGGCTCCGATGATGATTAATGCAATATTCTGATTTAATTTTTGCTTTAAACTCAAGAATAAAACTCCGGCTGCAATAGCGATATAAATAAATGCTTTGATCGCATCAATTTTAAATAATTTAAATCTTTCATCCACCAAATAATCCAACAGGAAAGGAGGTAGATAAGTTTTTTCATTATCTGTATGGAATCCTAATAATGATTTTCCGAAAACAAGCATAATTAAGACTAAACCTAAAGCTCCACCACTTACATAAAGAAGAATTTTCTTTTTGTATTCCTCTGTTAATGATGAATCGGTAAAGAATCTGTACAACCCGATAATGGCAATTAAAGGAAATAATAATTCCACGACCACCAAAATCGAAGAAGGCGCCCTGAACTTGTTGTAAAACGGAACAAAATCAATAAAAAAGTCCGAAAGTGGCATAAAATTGCTTCCCCAAGCCAATAAAATAGTAAGAATTGAAGCGCCTAAGATCCAATAACGGTACTTTTTCCAGGCAAAAAAGAATCCTAAAACAGCAAGGAAACAGACAATAGCCCCCTGATAAGCCGGCCCTGAAGTTCCGGGTTGATCTCCCCAGTAGGTTAAGTTTCCGAATCCTTTGGAAATCCTGTCCATTTCAGCTTGTGAACCTACATTTTCCTGCACCAGTTCCTGAACTTTGGCCATCATTTCTTTTCCTTCCGGTTCCTGGCTTCCACCACCCATTAATCTAGGAATGAATAGGTTAAGTGTTTCCAGTTTTCCGTAGCTCCACATCAGCATACTTTCTTTATCCATTCCTGAATTTCCTCCAGTATGGCTGTCGTTGGTTAAAATTTGTTTTCCACGAACGGTTTCTTTAATGTATTCAGAATTCGCCATGATTCTTTGGGAGTTCATTCCGACACCGATAAGACATGAAGCAGCAATAATTCCTGAGGAAATTAAAAAATGCTTCATTGGAGTCTTTTTCTGAATCGTTCTGATTAATTCCGACAAGAATAAAAATCCTAAGGCAAGGAAAAGGTAATACGTCATCTGCGGGTGATTCGCTGCCACCTGAAGTCCCATGAACAGGGTAGTGACGATAAATCCCCAAATGTATTTTTTTCGGATATAGACCAATAAAATTCCGGCTAAAAGCGGCGCGAAATATTCAATAGTATTGATTTTTCCATTGTGTCCGGCTGCAATCGCGATGTAGAAATAGGTCGAAAGTCCGAAGAATGTTGCTCCTAAAAGTGCATATTTCCAGTTTCTGAGCACGACCATTCCTAAAAGGAAAAACCCTGCAGAAAGTAAAAACAGATAGTTTACCGGTCTTGGAAAAAAGTTTAAGTTAGAATCAATTTTTTTAATGATATCACCTTTAAACTGGCTTCCCATTTGATAAGTCGGCATTCCTCCAAACATGGAATCGCTCCAGTAGGTTTCTTTTCCGGTATCGGCTCTGTAGTCGAGAAGTTCTTTTGCACCGCCTCGATATTGCACGATATCATGCTGGAAAAGCTGTTTTCCCGTAAAGACAGGAGTGGAGTATAAAAATGCTAAAACTATAAATACAACTAATGAAATTGCAATATAAATTAAGTTTTTATTTTTCGCCATGTTGATGGTTATTATCTTTTATTTTACCTTTTGTCGTTATTTTCTTTAATCTCTTCATAGTCCACAGTTTCTGCGTCCCAGTTGATTTTTTTATTGATCTTATTTGAGTTTTGTATATCCGGCTGCTGCTTTTTGTTGTTATTAAACATATAACTGTGGAATGTCTTAAAAAAAATCCTTTTCAAAATATTCCAGACAAAATAAATGATAATCGTTGCAAGTACGAACTCAAAAATGTACTTCATAATAAATAAATTGTTTAAAGTTTAGGGTTTAATATTTAAGTTAAAGCTTTGAAAATTAGACTTTAAAACTCCTCCATACTCCAATTCTCCAACCCTCAAATACTCCAACCCCAAAAACCCTCTCACTCCTTACTTCGCCGAAGGATTTACCATTACAGAAGAATTAGAAACACTTTTCATAGACTGAGACTGTTTTCCGTCTGAGATCGTTTCAATCTGTGTAGTTACCACTTTGATGTTCTGGTTAGTGATCCATCCTGTATTTTGGTCAAACTTAATGGTTCCGTTCTGCGCCAATTCACTGCTAAGGCTGTGTGTGATCGCTCCCTGAGCCTGCTTTTCGGTTTTTTTAGGAATTCCTCCGGTTACGGAAATTTCTGCGATACCGTTTCCTACGCTCTTTAAAATATAGTTTGAGGTTACTTTAATTTTTCCATTTGGATCAGCATTTTCACTGCTTGTCCATTTTTCTCCGATTTTTACTCCTTTTTTAGGAATAATGGTTAAATTTTTATTGAACTGGTCTTTCAAAACTTTTTCATTGAAAGATTCTTTAAGACTCGCTACAACACTTGCTTTTTGGTTGGCGTCTTTCACGATCGTCCCCACTGCATTCGAAACTTTAGTGTAGATCGGATCAAAACCTGTAATTGAAATTACATTCCCTTTTGTATCCATCTTCATGTTCAGTTTATTTCCGGTAAGCGCTCTGTTGATATTCCAGATCATTTTCAGGTCATCTTCTTTCGGAATTGGCAGTTTTGTATCCACTACGATTGTTTTTCCGTCTGCCGACTGAGAATTTCTTTTAGCAATTAAATTTAAAGTGATATCATAAATATTTCCTTTAATATCATTTACGGTGAAAGACATTTCGTCCGTAGATTCGCTTGTTCCGTTAAGGGTTTTTCCCTGTGGATCGGTCATTGTTTTTGTATCTCTCTGATACGTTGTTAAAGGATATGTTTTTCCTTTTTCCAATTTGAAAGTCTGAGTATAAACTCCGGCAGAATCTTTAATAGCAGGGTTTTCTGCCACTTTTGCCACAGAATCCGCAGGAACTTCTACCGTGATTGTTTTACCTGTTTTAGGATCAAATTTCGTTACTTTTGTAGTTTCTTTTTTACAAGAAACAAGAGCTATGGAGGATATTAGCACTAATGCTGCTATGTTTTTCATTTGTTTAAATTTTTAATGTTATCGAAATTAATTGATTTTCATAATTTTCTGTCTTACAGCTTCATATAAAATTGCGCCACAAGCTACAGAAACATTTAATGATTGTGTTTTCCCTTCAATAGGAAGTTTTATTTTTTCGTCTGAATGATGCAGAACTTCTTTAGAAATACCGGTTTCTTCATTGCCCATTACCACTGCGCAAGGTTCCGTAAAATTGATGTCGTAGATCATTTTATCTGCCTTTTCGCTTGCCGAATACACAGAAATCCCGCTTTGCTGAAGAAAATCTACAACGTGAGCCAGATTCGGTTCTTTACATATTTTAATATTGTAAATGGCTCCTGCTGAGGTTTTTATAGCATCGGAATTAATAGGTGCAGCTCCTTTTTCCGGGATAATGACAGCATCAATTCCCACGCATTCCGCAGTTCTGCAGATGGCTCCGAAATTTCTCACATCTGTCAATCGGTCCAGAATCAATAGAAATGGAGTTTTTCCCTCTTCAAATAATTGAGGAACAATATCTTCCACTCTATGAAACGGAACATCCGAAATAAATGCTACAACACCCTGATGATTTTTTCTTGTAAAACGGTTCAATTTCTCAACCGGAACGTAATTGGGACGGATTTTATTTTTAGCTAAAATTGTTTTCAGTTCAGCATAAATAGGACCTTGCAGTGCATTCTGCACAAAGATCTTGTCAATCGTTTTTCCCGCTTCAATTGCTTCAATCACGGGACGCAGCCCGAAAATAAAATCGTCTTTTTTATCTGTCATTTTGATATTTTAAATAGTGAAATGTCAATGGTCAATTTTACTTTGTAAGTCAAATTTTAAAATTCACATTTGACAATTGACTTGCGCAGCAAAATTCACTTTAACTATCTTCCTTTTTCCCCTAAAATTGCTCTTTTCTGCGACATTACATAGCCGTAATGCAGGCTTTCATGCATATTGTTGAAGATGATGGCATCCTGAATGCTTTTCAGATCCATTCCGAAACTTGTGGTGTAAGGGGTGTAATCTGAAAAGAAGTCGCTGTCGTAATCTTTCATTAAAATCTTTGAAGTTTCGGTCAATAAAAATTCCAGATCTTCAACTTCAGATTTTTGGACATTCAAGTTTGGAAGAGTGCCTTTTTTGTATGTTTCAATCCAATATTTATCAATTCTGAAAGGGTTTCCGCTCAGATAATAATGCAGAAGCTGCTGGGTAGCAACCGTGTGTGCAATATTCCAGTAAATATTATTATTAAAACCATCCGGAATGAACAAAAGATCTTCGTGGGAAGTGTTTTGTAAAACGGTCAAAAGGTTCTTTCTTACTTGTCTGTGAGCTTGAAAATGATAATTCATTTTGCAATTTTTTTTAATCACCAAAAATAGTTTAATAAACTGGAAATGACAATTTTTGAATGCGCTATTAAAGCAAATTTTATATATTTTTATGAAAAAAAGAAATAATGTTGTTGAGTTTTAAGGTTTCCACTATTTTTCAATCTCGCATTAATGCTGGAATATTTAACAAACTTTAACTCAAATATGGCATTAATTGTGTTGATTCATGCAAGTATTTATTAGAAATTTACCAATTATTTTAAACTAAGATATGTCAGAAATAAATCAGGCGGAAGATATTCGTCAATTAACGGAACAGGTAAAAGAAGCAAACTACTTTTTTTCTCTTCTGAGACAGGAAATCAATAAAGTTATTATAGGACAGGAATATATGATAGACCGTCTGTTGATCGGTCTTTTGGGGAATGGGCACGTGCTTCTGGAAGGGGTTCCCGGTCTGGCAAAAACGCTGGCCATAAAGACATTGGCAGAAGCTGTTCACGGAGAATTTTCGAGAATCCAGTTTACTCCCGATCTGCTTCCTGCAGATGTGGTGGGAACGATGATTTACAATATAAAAGACAATGATTTTTCCATAAAAAAAGGTCCTGTTTTTGCGAATTTCGTGCTTGCGGATGAGATCAACCGTGCACCGGCAAAGGTACAGTCGGCTCTCTTGGAAGTGATGCAGGAAAAGCAGGTGACCATCGGAGATGAAACCATGATGCTTCCGAAACCTTTCCTGGTTTTGGCAACGCAAAACCCGATCGATCAGGAAGGTACTTATCTTTTACCGGAAGCTCAAAGCGACCGTTTTATGCTGAAATGTACCATAGATTACCCGGATTTTGAAGATGAAAGAACGATCATGAAAATGGTTTCTACTTCGCATCAGCCTGTCATTAAGCCTGTTGTCACTCTTGATCATATTGTGGAAGCTAAAAAGCTGATTAATCAGATTTATCTGGACGAAAAGATCGAAAAATATATTCTGGATATGGTTTTTGCTACCCGTTATCCTGAAAATTATGGTCTTTCTGAGCTTAAAAATTATATCAGTTTCGGGGCTTCTCCGAGAGCATCCATCAACCTTGCAATTGCATCCAGAGCGTATGCATTCCTGAGAGGAAGAGCATTTGTAATTCCTGAAGATGTAAAAGCATTGGCAAAAGATGTGTTGAGACATAGAATTGGCTTAACTTTCGAGGCAGAAGCAGAAGAAATTTCATCAGAAGAAATTATCAATAGAATTTTAGCGAAAATCCAGGCTCCGTAATGAGTGAAGTTGTGATCAGAAGGGCAGTTCAGGAAGATTGTGCTCCGATGTTGGAGTTAATTAAAGAATTGGCCGATTATGAAAAGGCTTTGCATGAAGTTACTTTAACTTTAGAGCAGTTTACGGAAGACGGATTTGGAAAATCACCTGTTTGGGGTGCTTTTGTTGCTGAATTTGAAGAAGAAATTGTTGGAATTTCCTTGTATTACGACAGATATTCAACATGGAAGGGAAGAAGGTTGTATCTTGAAGATCTGGTCGTAACAGAAAAATTAAGAGGAAAGCAAATCGGAAAGAAATTATTTGAAGCCACGTTGGAACACGGAAAATCAAATCTGTACAGCGGAATGGTTTTTCAGGTGTTAAACTGGAACGAGCCGGCCATTAATTTCTACAAAAAATACAATCCGAAATTTGATGATGAATGGTTTAATGTTTCCATAGAGTTCAATGTTTAATGTTTTTGGGTTTAATGTTTTTTTGAATGTAATTAAATCAATTTTAAAAAACTTGAACATAAATTAAACAGTTTTAGGCTAAAAACTCTGAACATAAAACCATAAACTTTAAACTAATTGTATGCAGATAAAAGATATTGTAAAAAAAGTCAAACAAATAGAAATCCGTACTCGTAAGAAGACGGAAGCTACTTTGATGGGGCAATATCACAGCGCTTTTAAGGGACAGGGAATGACTTTCTCTGAGGTTCGCCCCTATCAGTTCGGGGATGAAATCCGAAGGATTGACTGGAACAAGACAGCGCGTTTCCGTGAACCATTCGTGAAGGTAATGGAAGAGGAAAGGGAACTCACGATGATGTTGGTGGTAGATATTTCCGCATCGATGGATTACGGTACAAAAACCCAGCTGAAAAGGGAATATGTGGCAGAAATTGCAGCCAGTTTAGGTTTTTCGGCGGCGGGAAATAATGATAAGGTGGGACTGATTTTGTTTGCAGATAAAGTATATAAAGTGATTCCGCCACAAAAAGGAAGAAAACATATTCTTTCGATTATCAGTAATATTCTGACGGCAGATTATGTTCCTGCAGAGTCGAAACTGGATAAAGCGCTGGAATATATGATGGGGATTTTTAAAAGAAAATCACTGGTTTTCTTATTCTCGGATTTTGAAGATCAATATGACTCTAAAATGCTGAGGGTAGCTTCCAAAAAGCATCAGCTGCTGGGAATGAGGATTTATGATGAAAAGGATAATGAAATTCCGGACGTTGGATATACCCTGCTGTATGATGCGGAAACAGGAAAACAGGTTTGGGCAAATACTTCCAGTGCAAGATGGAGATATACTTTTGCTGAAGCTCAGAAGCAAAAATTAAGGACTTTGGAAGAGGATTTTGCCAATAGTTCGGCAAGTTTTATGAATATCAATACCGGTGCGGACTATTCGAAATTATTGTATAATTATTTTCAGAAAAAATAACATCAATAGGAATGGGTTTTAGCCCATTTTAAAATTAGATATAAACATTAGGCTTTAGCCAAAACTTATTATTTAAAATTGAAAAAACTATTATTTATATTTTGTTTTTTAATCTGTGCGAATGCCTTTTCACAGATCCTTTCTTCCAGTGTTGAGAAGAAGACCATTGCTTTGGGAGAAGTGAATCATATTGTAATTACGATTAATAATCTGAAAAACGAGAAGGTTTCCGCGGCTCCCGAGAACGAATTATTGCCTTTTCATTTTGAAGAAGTGAAAGACAGTATTTCGCAAAATCCTGATATTTATTACAGAAGAATCGAGTTTGCGGTTTTTGAGGAAGGCAAATTCACCATTCCGGAACTGGAATTCAAAGTGGGAGAGAAGGTTTTAAAAACTATTCCTTATGAAATCGATGTGATCAATACAGCTCAAAAGACAGATCAGATCAAGGATATCATGAATAATAAAAATGTAAAACTTGAAGCGACAGATTATTGGGAGCTGTATAAGTTTTATATTTTGGCAGTGATTGCAGCCATTGCTTTGATTATTTCAATTGTGATGTTTGTAAAGTATGGACGGAAATCCAAAGATTCACCCGTCGTCGCCACCAATCAGACCTTAAAGGAATTAGACTCTCTTAAAAAGAAAAAATACGTGGAAAGTGGAAATTACCGTTCTTTTTATGTTGAATTAATTGATATTTCACGAAATTTTATAGCAAAACAATACCGTTTGCCGGCAGATGTTTTGTTGACGGATGATTTGATTGATTTAATGAAGAAAAATAATACCATTTCTCAGGAAAATGAAAGAGTGGTGGAAGATGTGTTTTTGAGAGGTGATCTTGTAAAATTTGCCAAAACTTTCCCAGATCAGCAGACGATGGAAAAAGACTTTGCAGACATCAGGGATTTTGTGAAAAGATCATCAAAAGATTTAGAATTCGAAAACTTGAGAAAGGATGTTTGATTTTGAATTTTATAGTCCGTGGTTTTTACTGCTTTTTGCTTTGTTTATTCCGCTATTATTCAGGGATGCGAGCAGACAGAAAAAGAAAGGAATCAAAGTTCCCACGGTTAAAAATATGGCTGACAGCGGAGGTATTCAGGCTGTGATGTTTTTGTTGAAAATCTCAAAATACATCATTCTTTCAGCCTTGATTATTGCCATGGCAAGACCACGAACTTTCACCGTTTCTCAGGACAGGGATGATACGAAAGGAATTGATATCATGCTTTCTGTCGACGTTTCTTTGAGTATGTTGGCGAAAGATTTGACACCGGATCGTTTGACCGCCCTGAAAGATATTGCCATCAAATTCGTTGAAAAAAGACCCAACGACAGGATAGGTTTGGTAACATATTCCGGGGAAGCCTTTACAAAAGTTCCTGTAACTTCCGATCATCAGGTGGTTATTGATGAATTACAAAGCTTGAATCCATTAGAATTACAGCCCGGAACGGCGATCGGGGAAGGACTTGCTGTTGCCGTAAACCACCTTAAAAACAGTAAGGCGAAAAGTAAAATTATCATCTTAATGACAGATGGTGTCAATACCATTGAAAATGCGATGCCTCCTGCTATAGCTGCAGAATTGGCAAAGAATAATAATATTAAAGTATATGCCATCGGTATCGGAACGAACGGATATGCCTTGATGCCTACGCAGACTGATATTTTTGGAGATCTTGTTTTCACGGAAACAGAGGTGAAGATTGATGAACCTGTTCTGAAGGAAGTTGCCCAAATGACGGGCGGGAAATATTTCAGGGCAACATCGAACAGCAGCCTTGAGGAAGTGTATGATGAAATTAACCAATTGGAAAAATCTGACGTAAAAGTTTCCAAACTGTATAATTACCAGGAATATTTTAAAATCTTCCTTTGGATTGCTTTGGGAATGCTTTTCGTAGATGCATTATTGAGATGGGTACTTTATAAAATTTTAAGCTGATGGATTGGTATTTAGGAAATTATTGGTATTTATTATTGCTGTTGCTTTTGCCGCTGTTAGCTGTCTTTTTGATCCGTTATTTAAAATGGATAAAAAAGAAAAGAGAAGTTTTTGCAGACAGCCAGTTTCATGAGCATTTGTTTGAAAAAAGATCGGGTTTCACAAAATTTTTTCCGGCTTTATATTTAATAGCAACATTATTTTTAATTTTTTCAATCATTGATTTATTAAATGGTTCGGAAGAAGTAAAGTCGAATCAGAAACTGAACAATGTCATCTTTATGCTCGATGTCTCCAATTCGATGAATGCGGAAGACATCAACCCAAGCCGTCTGACGGAAGCGAAAAATCTGATGATTCAGACGATGCAGAAGATGAAAAGCGATAAAGTGGGAATTGTCATTTTTGCGGGACAGGCAACTTCGATCATGCCTTTGACAACAGATTATAATTCTGCAGAAACCTACATCAGCGGTGTTGAAACCAATTCGATGCAGATTCAGGGAACCGATTTTTTAAACGGAATGAAGATTGCAGCAGATAAGTTTAAAAATGTAAGCAAAGGTGCCCGAAAAGTAGTTTTGCTAAGTGATGGCGAAGATAATGAAGGGAATGATGATGATGCCATAAAATTAGCCAACAAAGAAGGAATCACAATCACATCCGTAGGAATCGGAACAGATGAAGGAGCACCGGTTCCGGAGTACGTTTTCGGTCAGCTGATGGGGTATAAAACAGATATGAACGGACAGACCGTTATCTCAAAAAGACAAACCGAAGCATTGAAAAAAATGGCGCAGGCTACAGGAGGATCATACATCGACGGAAATAATATCAACGAAGCACCCGACAGGATTGTTGATACATTAAGCAAGAAAATGGGAGCCTCCGAAACGCTGGTAAAATCACAAAATGCCAATCATTATTATCAATATTTTTTAGGGGTTTCTATATTTTTCTTCTTTTTAATTTATATTTTTAATCCTAAAAGAGATTTCAATGTTTAATATCCGAATGTTTGTCTCAAATTAAGACAAAATACTTTAACCCAATTTTAACAAATAAACACCTGTTTATTAACATTTAAAGGAATAATTTTGCACTTGATGAATACTAAAATCATTTTTTTGTCGTTTATTACTGCTTTCATGTTTTCGGGATTTGTTTTCGGACAGGAAAACTACAGAACACTGGTGTATGAAGGCAACGAAAAATTCAACGGTAAAGATTATGATGGAGCGTCTTCCAAATATATGGAAGCGATCAAGGCAAACGGAAAAGATTTTGCGGCTCACTACAATTTAGGGAACGCATTATATAAAAGAAAAAAATACGAAGAGGCAAAGGCAGAGTACGAAAAAGCTCAAAAGCTTTCGCAGACAATTCCTGACAAGGCAGCCGCTCTTCACAACCTGGGAAACACTTATATGCAGATGAATCAGCCTGAAAAAGCGGCAGATTATTATAAACAATCCCTTAAACAAAATCCCTACAGCGAGGCAACAAGAAAAAACTATGAAATTGCCAAACTGAAAGAAAAAGAAAAACAACAAAAGAAAAACCAGCAGAACAACTCGGGTAAAGGAGGCGGTGGTAAAGACCAACAACAAAATGATGATCAAAAAGGAAATCCTAAAGATCAAAAACAAGATCAGGGACAAGGCCAGCAAAATCAAGGTAAAAGTCAGCAGGGAGATAACCCAGACCAAAGCCAGAATAATGCAGGCAAGATGCCGAAAGATCTTGAAAATCAAATACTCAACAAAGTAAACGATAAAGAAAAAGAGACCGCCAAAAGAATTTTAAATAAAAATTCTTATTCGATGCCCGAAAGCAACGAGAAAGATTGGTGATGCAGAACAGATTTATTTACATATTATTCATTTTTACTTCCGTAATTTCTTACGGACAGGTAAATCTTTCTGTAACCCCGGATAAAACAAATTATAACGGAAAAGATGTTATCAATCTTACCATCGTTCTTGAAATGAATGGTAGCGAATATAATCAGCAGACTCCGTTGCGCTTACCCGATTTTTCTAAATTTAACCTGATCGGAACAGGTTCTGTAAGCAATGCTTATGTAGATCCGGAAACCAATACCGTCGTGTCTCAGTCTGTAACGAGACTGGCTCTGGAACCCAAACAGAAAGGGAAGGTAAGGGTAGGTTCGTTTCTGATAACAATTAATAATAAAATCTATAAAACAGAACCTTTTGATATTTTTGTAAAAGATGTCGAAAAGAAATCTGTTGCCAGCAATACTTCCAAGGATGTTTATCTAAACATGGAGATCGAAGATCGTGAAGTGTATCAGGATCAGCCTACAATTGCTGTTTTGAAGGTCTATTCTAAAAATATGGACAACTTCAGAAGGGTGAAAAATATTCATCTTCCGGAGCAGGATAATTTAAGTGTTTATCCCGTAAGTTTTGCAAAATCTGAGATTGATCCTGCCGATTACGGAAATATGGCATCACAGATTCTTGCCGTATTTATGCTCTTTCCCAACGAAGCCGGATATGTGGAAGTTCCTGGTGTTTCTGCGTCTGTAAATTCTTATTCGAATAAGAATAAAATTGTTTCCAATAAAGTAAAAATCAATGTAAAGAAGCTTCCGGAAGGTTCTCCTGAATATTTTAAAAATGCCGTTGGAAACTTTAATGTAAGTCTTTACAATGCCTCAAAAGAAAAAGCTGAGGTAAAGAAACCCATTAATATAGTGGTGAAAGTAAGCGGAGAAGGAAACCTGAAAGATATGGAGCTTCCAAAAATTGCCGCATCTGATGATTATGAAGTTTTTGCTCCGAAAATTACTTCAAAAGTTGTGGTAGGTACAACGGGAATGAAAGGGGAAATTTTAGCCAGTTATGTTGTGATTCCTAAAAAAGCGGGTGAAATTGCCATCAAAACTGAAGAATTTGCATTTTTTGATCCTTCAAGCAAAGAATATGTGGATCTGGGGCAACAGACATTGGCCTTAAATGCACTTTCTCATGAACAGGTACTGGAATCCCGTACAACGGTGGAGAAAGTAAATGAATACACCAATACGTTCCTGGAAACGGTAAATACGCCGGTTTTAAAAACGACTTCATTCAAAGTAAAAGAAAAAAGTAAGTTCCACTGGAATGCACTTTTAATCAATACTGCCATTTTACTAGGATTATTTTTCAGTTATCTTTTATTTAAAACATGGCAAAAAAAACGCAGATTAATTAAAGAAACCGTACCGGTAAAATCTTTAGGTTCTGTTGCTGAAACAGAAAATGAAATCAGGGAAAGACTGAAAACTGATGTAAATGATTATTTCAGCTATTTGGAAAATCTTAAAGATAATGAAGATTATCAAAAATTCTTTCAAGTGGTGGATGAGATGGATTCTGAAGTGAGAAGTCAGTATTTTCAGGGTTCAGGAGAAGATTTCGGGAAGTTCCTGGAAAGCTATAAAGGTTCTGCAATTGCTGAAGAATACAGGAATCTTGCCCAAAGAATTCAGATCGAAAAATATGCCCCGGTAAAATCTTCCGAGGGAATTGAAGAGCTTTTAAAAGCAATTGTTAATTTATATTCTCAGATTAGCAAATAATCAATTTATTTTCATATTTTTGCGAAATTTTTAATTACAAAGAGATGGAAATTTTTAATGATTTTTCTATAAAAGAAATTATTACCTGTTTTATGGTTCTTTTTGCCGTGATTGATATCATCGGTTCTATTCCTATTATAGTAAGTCTTCAGCAGAAATTTGGAAAAATCGATGCCGAAAGAGCTGCTATTACGGCAGGGGTGATCATGCTTGTTTTTCTTTTTGTAGGAAATAAAATCCTAAAATTTATCGGTGTTGATGTAAATTCTTTCGCCATTGCCGGTGCATTTGTAATTTTCATTATCGCTATGGAAATGATTTTAGGAATTGAGATCAATAAAACCGCAGAGGCAAGAGCCGCATCCATCGTTCCTATTGCTTTTCCGTTGGTAGCAGGAGCGGGAACACTTACAACTACTTTGTCTCTAAAAGCTGAATTTCACGATATTAATATCATTTTTGGTATCATTCTCAATACAATTTTCGTATATTTGGTGCTGAAATCTGCGACCTGGCTGGAGAAGAAAATGGGCGATGCTACATTAGCGATCTTACAGAAAGTTTTCGGAATCATCCTTTTGGCGATTTCAATTAAATTATTCACCGCAAATTTTGCACAATTGGTGCAGACTTATATTAATTTTTAAGAATTATGCAGAAGTTTTATAAAGTATTTTTGGTACTGTTTATTGTTTTCATAGCAATCAATCTTTATGCTCTTGACTGGCAATCAGATGTTTTATCTGAAGATAATCTGAAGTTTGTATTTTCTATCGCTTCGGCGGTTATTGGTCTGATCATCGTTTTCGTAATGAATACGTGGAGCCAGATCGGTGCGAAGAAATAAGACAATTTTTGATATATAATATAAAACCCTTTCAATTTGAAAGGGTTCTTTTTTTGTTAAATATTTGGTATATAGTAAGCTTATCCTATATGATCACTTCAAATGAGCTGTTGAAATAAACAATTGGTATTAGGGATGTCAAGCTAAGCCTGTCGAAGCATCTGTAAGTGCAAAGTAGGTTAAGAAATAACCAAATTTTTCAAAACCGCTTCAGACTTCAATTCCGTTTCAATCCACTCTTTTTCCGGACTGCTTTGAGCTGTAATTCCTCCTCCTACGAATAAGTGCACCGCATTTTTATAAAGCTTAGAACATCGGAGATTAACGAAATATTGTACTGTTTTTTCTGTTTCAATCTTGATATAACCGGCATACAATTCACGCGGAAATTTTTCCAGATTTTGGATATTTTCTTTGCAAAATTCTTTTGGGATACCACAAACAGCGGGAGTGGGATGCAATTCCTGAATGATTTTATCTAGATTTTCAGGTTTTATTTTAGCTTTAAAATCGGTTCGAAGATGTTTAATATTTCCTGAAATATGATCGTAAGTCTTAGATTCATTAATGTTTTCAGAATAATTATTTAAAATATTTTTGATATAAGTTGTCACTGGTTTTTGCTCTTCAATTTCTTTTTCCGACCAGCTTTCTGAAATGGGAAGCGTGCCTGCAAGACTCATGGTTTCAAAATCGTGGGTTTCTTTGTTGAATTTTCCCAACACTTCCGAAAAAGCACCCATCCATGAGGTTTCCCCATTGATGAAAATATACCTGAATGCATTCGGATAAGACTGGCAAAGATTTTTGAAACTCTCTTTTACATCAATTTCATTAAAATCAGTGAAAATTTTTCTTCTGGAATAAACAAGCTTCGGAAGTTGATTATTTTTAATAACGTCAATAACTTTACTGAGATTTTCCAAATATTCTTCTTGGGTTTCAGTTGAAAAATGATTGTTATCTTCTGGAAGAGATTCACTTGAAATGGTTATTTGATCGAATCTTTCGGGATTTATTTCAACGATATTTCCATTAAAATTAATTTGCGTTGTTCCATCAAAAGAATAGAAATTAACAAAATTTTCGTTGGAGTTTTCGTCTGTTGAGTACAGTTTTTCGTCGAAAGGTAATTTGAAATACATCATGATCTAAACATTTTCGAAAAATTATCGGGAAATTGTATAAACGATTCCGAGGTTGATTTTTCTTTCTGCAAAGGTATTATTAGTCTTAAAGATGTCAAAATCAAATGAGCTGTTTTTTAACGAAACATTATTCATATGATATTGCTGATAATCCAGTGACAGCAGGATTTTTCTAAACACCCTGTACTGAAGTCCCAATGAAAATCCGATGTTGGTTTGGTTGCTTTTAAAATCTTCCAATTTATCCAAAACATTATTTTCCGGTGTCAGAAACTGCATTTTGTAGATGTTTTTATTGACTAAGAAACCTGCAAAAGGACGAATATTTTTCCATTCATAGAATAATTTTAACTGTAAAGTGTACTCGAAGTGTTTATTATTAAATCTTTGAAATAATAAAGGCTGATTGTCGTCTGTAAAATAAAAACCGTTGAGATAAGTATCTTCTTTGTTGGCATCCAGATCAAATGAAGAGTTCCAGTGGTAGACATTTGCGGATAATCCCAATGATAATCCGGTATTGCTGATTCTTTTTGAAGCCCAGATTCCAATATTTTCTCCAAATTGAGGCTTGCCGGAAAGCTCTTTTCCCCAATCACTGATTTTTAATCCGGATCCGGCTTCCAAACCGTACTCGAAAGTTCTTATTTTCTGCCTTCTGGCTCTGTTGATTGCCCTTTGTTTTTCAATTTCTTCTTTGTAGACATTGCGGACAAATTTTGTTTCTTCCACCTTTAATTCTGAAAATAGTAAACCATTTTGTTTGAATTTTAAAGGCTTTATCAGATAAACCGTATCATATACTATAACTTTTTCATATACTATAACTTTTTCATATACATAAACCGTGTCAACTTTCTTTTTCTTTTGAGCGAATAAAAAGCTGGTGGTTATGACAGATAAAAGGAATATTATTTTTTTTAAAAACATAAATTACTGTTATTGTTATTTTTCAATAAATACGGTATCTCGTTGGATAATTTTCTTTACTACAATTACTTTTTGTGGTGTTTCTTTTATGGAATCTTTAATGATGATTTTCTTTGAATTCGATTTTATTTCTGTATTTTTTTCTGCTGGAATTACCTCAGTTTTCTGGGCTTTGCTGGTTTCAACATTCTGCCCAGACAAATTTTCATTAACAGGACTATTCTCTGATTTTAAATGAATATTCTGGGATATTTTTTCTTTTTTTACTGTCGTTTCCGTACTGTTCATTGAGTTTTTTAATAATGAATTTTTAGGACTTAACAATACAACTGAACCTGCAATGATAACCAAAACGGTAGAACCCATGATCATTTTATTTTTCCAGGCTCCGGTGGGGGTTAATGAAAATGCAGAATTGATATAGCTGATATTTTCCGGGATTTCAAGTTTTTTTGAAGGGGAAATGCTGAAATCTGCAAATTTGCTCCTGAAAGTTTGCGCCCACAACAATCCTCCCAATCCGAAAATAACGAGAAGCTGTGCCAGTTTTTTGTTTTTTGGTGTGTCCTGATTTACAAAATGGCTGGTCAGGAAATTCTGAACAGATTTTTTTGCCCTCATCAAATGAGATTTTGATGTATTGATAGTAATTCCCAGTGCGCTGGAAATCTCTGCGTGAGAATAATTTTCAATGAAAAATAAATTGAAAACCGATCTATGATGCTCCGGCAGATTGTCGATGGAAGACAGCAGTTGCTCTCTCGTAAAATCGTAAATGAAAATATGTTTTTCGTCTAAAGAAGGATGGTTCATCTCGGAATAGGTATCTGGAATTTCTGATGGTTCTGTAGTCACAAAAACCTCTTTACTGTGTTTACGCAAGTGCATTAATGCATTATTGACAACAATTTTCTTAAGCCAGCCAAAAAGCGCCTTTTCATCGGCAAGCTGATGATTCTTCTGGATAGCCGTAATAAAGCTGTCCTGAACAATATCTTCCGCCGTATAGATGTCTTGTATGTATCTTCGGCAGATCCCCAGAAGCTTTGGGGAATAGTCGCCGTAGATCTGTTGCCAGTTGATATCACTAGTGCTTTTTTTCATATCTTTTTCTAATTGGGAACGACAAAAATCGAGTTGAAACAACCTCTTGCTGTATTGGGAAGGCTCATTACTTCTACATTATTGACATAGAATTTTACGGCTGTTCCACCAACACTGCTGTTGTATCTCGTCATATAAATATTTTGATCTTTTGCTACAAAATGCCCGATATTATTAAAATTATTCGCATCGGAGATTTGAACCTGATTATTGTTTTTAAAATAAAAATTGCTGCCAATATAATATTTATCCGAATTATCCCAGCTTAATTCTGTGATTCCGCTTTGGGCAATATTTGTCGGGATAGAAAGATTGGTATTGGTAACAATATTTTTAATTGAAATGGAGCCAGAGATATCGGAGTAAAGAAGATACATTCCTGTGGCATCCGAAATAAATCGGCGAGGAAGTACATTGTTGGTTACTAAATTATAAGTTCCATTTTTATAAAAACCTGTATTCCAGGAAGAAATTGTTGGAAGATTAATCTTGCGTGTCGCAACATAGGTGTCATTATTAAAAATTCCAATTGCTCCCGCAGATTGAGAATTATAAGAGCTGAAACTTTCTAAAACTGTTTTTGCCCCATTTTTCCAACTGCAAAGTTGAAAAAGATCTGCAGAGGAAGTCGGATTGGGATTTCTTATAATTCCGGAAAAATAAATATTTCCATCCTTAACGGTAAAATTATTCCAAAGCTGTAAACTCAGGTCATCATTTATTGTATTTGGAGCAACATTTAAATATTGGGCAACATTGTACCTTACTCCATTTTTCCAAAAGTACCAAGAGGAAATCGTGTTGTTACCGCCAAGCGAAGCGATATTGTTGGCAAGCATATAAACATCGTTGTTATCAACAGTAATATAAGTTCCCTGTAAATTTTCTCCTCCTGGCAAAGAAATTTTTTGTCCGTTTTTCCAATAGCAGGCATTATATTCATCCACACCGCCGACGTAAACATCGTAAGAAGTGGTTTTTTCCTGAAGGATTTCCAAATTATCCGTTTTGCAGGAAATTACAAGTGTCAATAAAAATAAGAAAGGTAAAATCAAAGTTTTCATGGTCGATATTTTCTTATAAGATGCAAGAAAAGAAAAAGGTTGCAGTATAAAAACAAAAAAAGCTCAAAATTATTTTTGAGCTTGATATTTTTGATATTTTTTGAAGTTTTTTTCTGATTTAAATCGATTTTCCACAGAGTTGTTATTCCATAGAATCTAAGTATTCAAGCCTGAATTCCTGCGGAATGACGAACTTTGTTAATATTTTCTAATATTTAAATGAATGACTTAAACCATAGCCCCGATTGAAACGACATCCTTTTTGGTTGCGGGCGAAGCGAAGCGGAGCCCGTAACCAAAAAGATACAGCACTTCGACAGGCCCAGCATAAATTCCAAGCGGAAAAAGCTTCAAATAAAATTAAAATCCTATCGATTAATAATATTATTCGTCATAGTCGTATGATTGATCAACTGACCTTTCTCGTCACGGATCTCTATTTCAGAAACATGCATAGTCTTTCCTTTTCGGATAAATCTTGCAACGGCTGTTACGATTCCCTCTTTTTTGCTTCTTAAGTGATTGGAATTAATATTCGTTCCGACACCGAAATATTTCTCACCATCAATAAAAATATTAGACAGGCTTGAGCCCATTGTTTCTGCCAAAACACAGCTTGCACCGCCGTGCATGATTCCGAAAGGCTGATGAATTCTTGGTAAAACAGGCATTGTGGCTGTTAGAGTTTCATTTTCAAGATCAATATCAATGAATTTTATATCAAGAGTTTTTGCAAATGTTTCTTCACCCCAATTGTTGATGAATTCTAATATTTCTTCTTTAGTTTTATCTTTCGTGTAATACATGCTATCAGTAAATGAGTAATTGATAATGAGTGATTTTGTGAACTTTCAGCATCCAGCTTCAATCTTCTAGCCCTTTGCTTCAGAATCATTTCCCATGATATTCGGATTCCAGTTTTCCGGAACTTTTGGAACGATATCGTTTTTGATGTAATAATCTTCGATTTCGCGCATGATTTCTGTGAACGGAACAGAAGCAATTCTTTCGTAAGGAATGGTATATCCCAAATAAATAATCTTCCTTTTAAAATCTCCTGCCGCCAAAACGATCGGAACTTTTGCTGCCAAAGCCATGTGATAAAAGCCTTTTCTCCATTTCGGAACCCAGCTTCTTGTGCCTTCCGGAGTGATAACCAGACTGAAATTATCTTTTTCAAACTGTTTGGCCACGAAATTCACCAGGTCATTTTTCTGGCTTCTGTCGATCCCGATTCCGCCTAACCCTTTTACTAATCCTCCGTACCAGGCTTTTGTATGAGCGTCTTTAATGATGACCTTCAGAGGCTTCTCCAAAGCCCAATAGGCAAAGTTTCCCAGAATATATTCCATGTTGTGGGTGTGTGGCGCTACAACGAGAATACATCTGTTGAGGCTGTTGACGTCGCCTTGTAAGACGATTTTCCAGCCCATCATTTTTAACATCAGTTTGCCGAATAGTTTCTTCATATCTTCACATTAAAACAAAAAAGTATAACCAAAGTGGTTATACTTTACAAATATATTGAAATATTATCGCTCTTAAAACAAACCGCTGATTAAATCTACGATTTTCATTATGATTTCTAGTGCTAATTGTACCATGATTATTAAATATTTTTGAGTGTTTTGGTTATAATTTTTTTTCTACACAAATGTAAAACTTTTTATTAACATGGCGAACAAATATTTTATATTTTTTTGCCCCTTGTGAGAGAAGAAGAGTGTGAATTTCAAACAATTGGCTATCCATTCACACCTTCTGCCACTCTCTGCAGTTAATTATTTAGTTTGTATGGAAATTTCGTTTTTACCTTCGTTTACTTTGATGTCTACGTTGCCTTTCATTTTTTTGATGCTGTTTTTCATAGAATCAATTACCTGATCAGCCTGGTTGCTCGGAACTTTTTTACCATTGATGATAATGCTGTCGCTGTCTTCATCATTTGAGTTGTACTCAATGGTAGAGCCGTTCACCGTGATTTTATTTTTTTCGATCTTAATATTTCCATGTTCATCTTTATCCTGATCATCATCGTTGATTCCGTCTCCGTTCAAATCTCCGTCGAAGTCGATTCCGTCTCTTTTTGCAGGGATTACTACAGATTTTGCAGGAATTACCAGTTCATAATCGATACTGTAATCTCTGAAGCGGTGAGCGTAAGGATATTTAATATAGTTAGGAAGAATCACTTTGTTGTCTACCACTTCTACCGGAACATTTACGTTCAGAGGAAAATTGTATCCTTTAGCTTCTTTTTTAATAATTAAATATGGTGTCTTTACGTCTGCTTTTCTTGTAACTTCCACGTGGATCCAGTCTTTTTCGAAAACAGAAACCTTGTCAGAATAAAGATCATCTTCGTATCCTCTGAAGTTTTGAGGAATATTTACCTGCTTGAAGTCTACATAAATGCTGTCTGACTTTGTATTGATGGTAACTTCTTCCGTATCTTCTTTATGACCTTTCAGGAACATTTCTTTTTTTGCCATGCTGATTCCGAAGTAAGTGGAAATCGCGATCAGTGCAAGAATTAAAGCTCCGATTACCCATCCTGTATTTCTCAGTTTTGTTTTTGGAGAGATTAATTTAATACTCAATAATCCGAATAACATTGCAGGAATTAAACTTCCTAAAGTGATCATGGCCATTAGAACATATCTCATTCCGCCATCGTCAAAATAGAAATCCATTTCGCTGATAGGAGGGAAGTCGCTGTTGCCCATGAATCCGAAGATTACAAATACTCCGATTAAACAAGAGAAAGACATTAATGCGAAGATTCCGCCCAGAATATATCTGATTACATTCCATACTCCGCTTCCTGCGTTGTTGATGTAAGGCTTGCTTTCGATATACATTTCTCCGACCCTCTGAGTAGATTCGTTGGCAAATTGTACCAATTTATTAGACTCATTCTTAAGATTGTCGAAGTTCATAGGCTTTCCCTTCATTTTCAGGAAATCTGCTGCTGTTTCTGCTTTTGGTAAAACGATCCAAAGGATAATGTATAGCAATACTATTAATGAAGAAGAAATTGCTGCTGTAAAGATTCCTAAAACGAAAACTCCTAGCCAGATAGCTCTCATCGCGGTAATATCCATTCCTACGTAGTGAGCCAGACCTGCGCAAACCCCAGCGATTTTTTGTCTTTCAGGATCACGGAATAGTTGTTTTTTATCTGTATATTCTGTTCCTGTATTGCTTTTTCTCGAATTGTTTTTTTCAGAATAATAAGCTTCTTCCTGTTCTTCGATTTTTTCAGGAGTTCCGATCTGTGCGATTACTTTCTCTACGTCTGTATCGTTGATCACTTCACGTTTTCCTAAAGAATCTCTGAAGATCTCCACCATTCTGATTTCTATGTCATGCATTACCTCATCTGCTTCCGAAGCATCCAGAGAGCTTCTAAGAGCATTCAGGTAGTCGCTGAGCTTTATATATGCGTGTTCTTCTATGGTAAAAGAAAAACCTGCGAGTCCTATTGAGAGTGTCTTGTTCATAGCTTTGTTTTTTAATTTTTTTGAGTGATTTGGTTGACTGAATCTGTTAATTCGTTCCAGGTATTTTGAAGTTCATCTAAAAACAATTTACCTTTTTCTGTTATCTGGTAGTATTTTCTCGGAGGTCCTCCGGTAGATTCTTCCCATCTATATGAAAGAAACTCACCATTTTTTAATCTTGTTAAAAGAGGGTAGAGTGTTCCTTCTACTACATCCAGTTTTCCTTTTTTCAGTTCATCTATTAGGTCGGAAACATACATTTCACGATGATTGATGAGACTTAAAATACAGAATTCCAGAATTCCTTTTCGCATTTGCGCTTTGGTATTTTCAGTATTCATCTTTAATAAGTTTTGTTAATTAGTTATATTTAAGATCAGGTAAAGTTCCTAGCTAGCTGAACCTATTCTGATTTTACATTACAAAGATATGTAATTAAAATGGTATTATGCAATACAAAGTAGTGAAATTTTTTAAATAAAACTGTTAAAGTGTTGAAAATCAGATTAATAATTTTTAATTGAAATTGACTTTGAATTTTGTTTACGCTAAAACCAGGTCAAAAATTTTAAATTTTCGTACTTTTGAATCAAAATTTTACCCTGAAAAACACTCAAATTTTATTTAAATTTAAAAAACACCTCAAGATGAGCTATAAATTATTGTTACCGATACTTTTGATGGGAAATCTCTGTTTTGCACAGCATCAGTTCGAGTTAAAAGATGCTTCAAAGAACTATGACGTGAAAATCAATGTGGAAAACTGTGAGAACAATGAATGCAGCGGGAAAGCAACCATAGAATTATTTGATAAAAAGACTTCTAAAAAATTTCAGACCCTCAGTTCTGACGATTTAAACTTTTATTTAAATGAAGATCAAAAGCCAACTGCGAATATTATTCAGTTATATAATGAACAAAGTCCATTGATTTTTGATGATTTCAATTTTGACGGAACGGAAGATGTGGCGATCAGAAACGGAAATGAAAGCGGCTACGGCGGCCCTTCCTATGATGTATATGTATTCAATATCACCAAAAAACAACTTGTTCCGAGCGAAGAGCTGACACAGCTGGCTCATGAGAATTTGGGGATGTTCAATACCGATTCTGAACGTAAAAGGTTGATTACCTATTAAAAATCAGGGTGTTGCTGGCATCTTACCACTGAATATACGGTGCTTCCGCAAAGAGGGTTATTTAAAGTATATGAATTGGAAGAGGATGCAACCGGCGGTGAAAAAGTAGTGGTGACAAAAAAAGAATTCATTGATGATAAATGGATTACCAATATTAAAGAATATCCAATAAACGAATATTATAAAGAAAATTAATAATGAAGATACAGAAGGAGATTGATTTTATTCTGGCAGTTGATGCCTTAAAAAATGTACAGAGAAGAAATTACAATGCAGATGATTCCAGAAGGGAAAATACGGCGGAACATTCGTGGCAGATTATTATTTTAGCCCAAATCCTTTATCCATACGCAAAAAACAGAGCAGATATTGATTTGTTGAGGGTGATCAGAATGCTGTCAATTCATGATCTTGTTGAAATTGAAGCGGGAGATACTTTTTTGTTCGACGAAGCGGCAATGGTCGGAAAGTTTGAAAGGGAAAAAATCTCTGCTCAAAATATTTTCGGAATTTTAGACGAACCTTTACGCTCAGAATTCTTTGATCTTTGGCTGGAATTCGAAGAAGAGAAAACTCCGGATGCAATTTTTGCCTGCTCCATCGACAGAATCATGCCTTTTATCTTAAACTCCCACACTTCCGGAAAAAGCTGGACAGAAGCCGGTGTTACGGAAAAGCAGATCAGAAATATGCTGGAAAATGCAATCAGTCGTGCTTCGGATGAACTGGGAGAGGCTTTTCAGTTGCTGATGGTTAAAAACTTGGAGACGGAAAAGGTGTTGAAATAAATTTTAATAAGAAAGAAGCACTCCCGTTAATTTGAGTGTTTTTCATAAGGTAATGAAGAACAATGTATCGGGAATTTTTTTGATAGATTTTTTCGAAAATCTATGAATTTGACGTCTTATTATTCCGTCAACAATCTAATTTTGCTTTGTTTAAATGCTTACAGCATGACAAAATGAGTGGTAATCTTGTAAATTAAAACGATTAAAAAAATAAAAAGTTTCGGCGGGCAAAGCCCGCCGAAACCGCTTAAAAAAACATTGAAAATACTGAGCTCCGGCGGCCGAAGGCCGCCGGAGCCTTTTATTTATAATACTTGAATTGGTTTCTTGAATTCATCAATCGCCACAAAAGTAAAATCGCCGACAATTGCTCTTTCCCTTTCGTAAGAATACATCTGTTCGGTGTAGATTTCTACATTTACTTTCATACTGGTAGTTCCGACGTGGGCTACTTTCCCGATCAGCTCGACGATCGTTCCTGCGGGAATAGGCTTTTTGAAATCGATTTTATCACTGTTTACGGTCACCACTCTTTTTCTGGCAAAACGTGTGGCGGTAATGAATGCCACTTCATCCATCAGCTGCATGGCCGTACCTCCGAAAAGCGTATCGTAATGATTGGTTGTATTGGGGAAAACTGCTTTAAAGATTCTGGTTTCCGATGCTGTAATTCTTTCTTCTGTAGTCATATTTCATTATTAATTAATGCGAAATGAAATATTATTAAAACTACAGAAAAACAGAGACAAAAATCCCTGAAGCATCCATCAGATCAATAAACTTCAAATCGCGAAAGTTTTTTGTTTAAAGAAAAGGCAGGTCTCCTGACTTGTAACATCTTTATTTCCTTCCCATCTTATGTAATACGAGACAGTGGATTCTTTATAAAGACTTCAGTTACTTACAGTTGCGCGACAGTTCGTGATTTTCACACGATTCCCTTTTAATCTGCAGTTAAGCAAAACCAGTTTCTAAAAAGAACTAAGCAAGAGGCAAGAAGCCAAAAGCTCAATACTTTTCGATGTAAAAATAATGATTATAAACGAATTATTCCGGATTTTTGAAAATGATCTGACTTTCGACCTTTCCCTGCTTAATAGTCCAGATCGTGGTATAACGGTTGGCACCTGAACCGTTGATCATATAAAGGAAAATATGGTCGTTGTCGATGGCCGTCACTCCGATATTGCTAAAATCCATCGTGGGCATAAACATATTTTTGATGGCGTCCCTCACAAAAACAGACCCTCTTCCCGGCTGCTGTACCCGGATGGATTTAATTTCGGTTAAGTCTTCTGGAAGCTCAGTTCCGACTCCCCAGGATTTTACTTTATCAATTTTAATGATATTTCCGTTCGCATCTTTCTCCTGTTTTTTGAGTTTGGCGTACGAAGGATAAACATCGATAATGACTTTTGTTCTTTGATTTCCCGGAATTTTCGGATTGGTATCGTCCGTGAAGATCAATGATTTCCCGTTTTTAGATTTTGAAGGCGTAAAATGCGGCAGCTGATCCACAAAAACAACACGGTTTTTATTCACCATTCCTTCTTTGGTGATGCTGTCGTATCTTACGAAAGGTTTTTCGGTGTCGTCTTTTTCAGGATATTTGATCCAGATCCATTCGGTTTCTCCCGGAGCCGGCTTTACATAAACAAAAACATCACCTGTTTTCATGCGGATCTTATCAATGATTTTTCGGTAATCTTCTTTGTGAACACGCACCATGGCATATCCTTCCTCAGCTTTTACAACGCCGAAAGGAACTTTATTCTGACCTTTCATCAAAGCCAAAGAAAAAAGACAGAAAACAGATAAATAAAACGCTTTGCTTACGGAAATCATCATGAAATTTTTTTGACAGTTCAAATATATAAATTAAATACTTTTAATAATACTGTTTCAATTCTTTTAAATCTTTAATTTTTAAACATTTCGAAACTTTTGACCATAATTCAAATTTAAATAAAAAGAGTGCCACAACGACACTCTTTTTTATCTTAACATCGACAACTAATCTGTTTATTATCCAAACTTAACAGGTTTTTGAAACCTGTTAGCTTTACATTTTCCAGAATGACAAAATGGGCTATTTCAGAGATTATTTTATATGCCTAACCATATAAATTTAAATTCTCTCCAATTCATCCGCATCAATCGTCGTCTTGAACGTTCCGTAATTCACAATCACCTTATTTCTGGAGATCTTTTCGATCGTTCCCACACTCGTGCTTCCGGTGATGCGAACCCGTTGTCCGACTTTCATCCACAGAGCGCGGTCTGTTTTACGCTTTTCTTCCAGTTTTTCGTTGGTTTCGGCGATTTTTTCAATGACATCTTCCTTCTTCAGTTGTTGGGTGATTTTTCTTTTCACCACCTGAAGCCGTTTACTTTCATCTTTGTCAGCTCCTATTTTCCTGAATTTTTCCTGTTCCAAAAGCTTCACAAAATCCTTCACCACATCTTTCCTCGATTTTCCTTTGGTATAGCTGTCGATGAACGTTTCAATTTTGTTTCCAAACTGCAGTTTACGATGTTCTTCTTCGTAAAGTTTTTGAAAATTATACAACTTTTGCTGAAGCTGCTCGTTCAGTTTTTGCAGGTTATCGCGCTTATCTTCAACAGATTCTTTTCTTTCCGCGAGATCAGTTTTCAGTTTTTCAACCTCAAATTTTTCCTGCTGAAGCTTTACAATCGTTTTATCAAGATTTACAATATCATGTTCTACTTTTTTCTTAGCAGAATGAATGATAAACCTCGGAATTTTATTCTTCTCCGCAACTTCAAACGTGAATGAGCTTCCCGCTTGCCCGACTTCAAGTTTATACATCGGCTCCAGCGTCTCTTCATTAAACAGCATTGCGGCATTTTCTGCATTGGGAAGCTGTTCTACGACCAATTTGATATTCGTGTAGTGCGTTGTAATGATGGCAAAACTTTTCTTATCATAGAAAAACTCAAGGAAACTTTCTGCCAGAGCACCACCCAATTCCGGATCGGAACCTGTACCGAATTCATCGATGAGCAATAAAGTATTTGCATCGGCTTCACGAATGATCCCCGACATTTTTTTTAATCTTGATGAATACGTCGAAAGATGATTTTCAATGGATTGATTATCACCAATATCAGTCATGATTTTGTCAAAGAAAAACATCTCTGATTTCGGATGAGCAGGAACCAAAATTCCGCTTTGAATCATCAGCTGAAGCAATCCGACGGTTTTCAAAGTGATTGATTTTCCACCCGCATTCGGTCCGGAAATACAGATAATTCTGTTATGTTCCGTTAAAGTCAGGGTTTGAGGGTAGATGGTTTTATTTTCCGCTTTATTTCTTAAAAACAATAAAGGGTGAAACGCATCTTTTAATCTTAAGGTTTTATGACGGTTAATTTTCGGTAAAATACCATTGATTAATTCCGCAAATTTAGCTTTGGCTCTCGTTAAATCCAGGTCAAAAATATACACCTGATATCTCCAGAGCTGAGGTTGAAATTCTGCTAATTCTGCCGTTAATTTTCTCAGGATCTTGTCAATTTCCTTTTTCTCTTCTTCTTCATTTTCCCGAAGTTTGAAATAATGTTTAACCACACTGTCCGGTTGAATGTAAGTAATAGAACCGGTTTTTGAAATTCCTAAAACTCTTCCCGCCACTCTTTTCTTGAAACCCGATTTTACAGCTAAAACCCTTTGATCTTCAATAATAGTTTCGCGGATATCATCCAAAAAATCACTTTGACCGTAAGTGGTCAATGCACGGTTGAAGTTTTCCTGAATCGCTTTTTTAGCGTGCTGGATTTCAGTTCTTAACGTTTTTAAAATAGGTGAAGCTTCACTTTTTACTTCACCAAAACGGTTAAAAACTTTATCTACCTTATCAATAATTTCCTTTTTGAATTCCAATACGGAAGCTTCTTCCATCAAAGTAGGGAAGGTTTCCGGCATGGTCGGGAAAAACTTCTGAAGTTTTCCGATTTGCTCCGTGATGGTTTTGATTTTGATGAAAGCGCTGTTTTCCAGTCGGTAATTTTCGATCAGCATGAGTTTCAACTCACTTTCAATATCCTCATATTCATCAAACGGAATCGCATTTGAACTTTCAAAACTCGAAAGATATTCGGAAGTTTTTTTCAAAGAAAGTTCGGCCTCGTCAATTTCCATCGGACGAAGTTGAAGAATTTTTTCTCTTGTTTTCGGAGAATACGCAAAAGGAGAAATTTCCGCGAGCAATTGCGGAAACTCTAATTCGTTTAAATCTTCTTTATTTATATACACAGTGCAAATTTAGTGAAAAATGTGCATTTTATTTTGGAAATGAGTTAATTTGAAAAATGTTGGTATTCGCAAAGGCGCAATTTTTTTTAAAATTATAAACCGTATTTTAAGACGCAAGAAAATCAAAGATTTTCAATTTTATCGAAGATAAAAACCTTGTGTCTTATCTGAAAAAGAAAATTTAAAAAAATTGCGCCTTTGCGAATACCAACACATTAAGTTTATTAAATTTGAGATATGAAGCTAGAAACCGAAAGACTCCAGTTAAAAGAAATCAACGAAAGCCATGTTGACGATATCCTGAAAATCCGGAGCAATGAAGTGATCAATCAGTTTGTGCAGAGAAAATCTCCGAAAAACAATTATGATGCGTTGCAATTTATTTTAACCATTAAAGAAAGAACCCAAAATAATCAATCTTTTTATTGGGGAATTTCGCTTAAAGATCAATCCAATTTAATCAATCCAATTTAATCGGAACAATTTGTCTGTATAATTTTTCTGAAGACCGAAAAGTCGCGGAAGTCGGTTATGAATTATTACCCGATTACCACAGGCAAGGAATCATGTCGGAAGCATTGAATACTGTTGTAAATTTTGCTTTTAATGAATTACATTTGCATGAAATTCTGGCGATGACCCATCAATCGAATGAAAACTCAAAAAGTCTTCTTTTAAAGCATGATTTTGTGCTGGAAGAGGGGAGAGAGGATGAAGGTTTTCCTGAGAATTTGGTTTTTAGTTTAAAGAAATAGACGCTTCATTTGTCATTCGAGACAGACTGAAGGTCTGCGAACGAAGTTCAAGAAATCTATGTTTTATTTTTAATCATTAAATTTGAAGCTTAATTTTAATAATTTTAAAGAGATTCTTCACTACGCTTCTGAACTACGTTCGCAGACCTTCAGTCTGTGTTCTGAATGACAGTCTGGCGCAAAAATTGAATTTTCAAATTGAAAAATATGACCTGGACAGAAATACTAGCCCCCATAAAAAGCACCCCATACTTTACCAATCTTTGGGAAAAAGTAAAACAAGAATATGCAACTACAAAAGTTTTTCCGCCGAAAAATCAGATTTTCAGGGCGTTGGAAATTACACCTTTTGACGATATTGAAGTAGTAATTATCGGGCAAGATCCTTATCATAATGATTTTCAGGCCAATGGATTGTGTTTTTCCGTTTCTGAGCAAGTTGCTGCACCACCGTCATTGAAAAATATTTTCATTGAATTAAAAGATGATCTGGGAGTTGTAAGAACTTCAAAAGAGCTTGATGATTGGGGAAAGCAGGGTGTTTTATTGTTGAATGCCACGTTAACGGTTCGTGCCCATTCTCCGAATTCCCACAAAGATTTAGGTTGGGAAAAATTTACAGATTTTATTATTAAAGAAATTTCAGATAAAAAAGAGAATGTAGTTTTTGTGTTGTGGGGCGCTTTTGCACAAAAAAAAGCCGAACTTATAGATCCGGCTAAACATTTTATTTTAAAGTCTGCGCATCCGTCTCCGTTTTCGGTCCACAGAGGATTTTTCGGGAGCAAACCTTTTTCAAAAATTAATGAATACTTGGTTTCAAAAGGGAAGAAGCCTATTTCGTGGTAGAATTTTCTCCCGCTTTTTTAATGACGATTCCTATTTTGTATTTGCCTTGCAAAGCTTTCGCGCCTTCCGCATCTCCGGGATACGGATCGACCTGAGCTAAGGAAATGGTATATCCGTTGAAATCTGCAGATTTGCTGTAGTTTCGTCCTTTGTTATCCATAGTTGCGATGTTTAAGGTCATTGGTCGCGTCGCTACACCCATCACTTCAACCTGAGCTACGGCAACTCCCGCCCAAATGCAATTAACCCCTTTCGGACAGCGGCTGTCTTCGGAAATCCCTTTGAAAGTCACATTCATTTGGTATTCTTTCAGGAATTTATTTTCTCCTTCGTTGAAGTAGATGACTTTTTCTCCTTTCATGGGTTGAGTTTTTGGAGTTTCGGTGGCAGTCCAGGTTTTTTCGGCAGTTTTCGGCTCTTTCTGGGCATTGCAATTTATTAATACTAATAATCCTAAACTCAGTATGATGGTTTTATGAAACATAATTTTTTTTATTTAAATAACATTAAGCATATCCAGAACTACTACCAAAAACATTGCCACTCCTACCACAAAGCTGAATCCGGTTCCGTAAATAAACCCGATAAATGCTCCTTTTGTAGATTTTAAGGCTTTGTTCATGTCTTTGCTGTCATGAAGCAATTCACCTACAAAAACTCCGGCGAACATTCCGATTAAAAAACCTAATGGAATCGGAAGAAACATCCCGATAATCATTCCGACTACAGAACCGATGCTTCCCCAACGGGTTCCTCCGTATTTCTGGTTGGTTTTGGCAGGAATTACATAACTGAGAACAACTGAAACCAGCGTCAGAATCCCGAAAGCCCAAATGTAAACCATAGGCAAATCTGCATTTGTCCCGAATTTGTAAATTAATAAACCACAGATGCTCAATAATAATCCCGGCAAAATGGGTAAAAATGTTCCCAAAATCCCCAGGAATAAGAGAATCAGACAGAGAATATTAATTAATGCTGTATCCATATTCATGTTTAAAAAATCTGTATGCAAGATATAAAAAAAGTGGCTTTAAAAAAGCCACCTCCATGTTTAAGATAAAGTTATTATAGGTTTAAGATTACATATTGTAGAATCACGCCTGCGTTTCCGATGTTTCCTGAAGCATGATTATGGAAAGTGGTGTAATAAATATAGCCACTTGTTGAAGATCCGGAACAAGGCCCTACCGTTGCTCCTAGCGCAACCAGATAAGGAACTAATACCTGTGGAACTGAAATACTGATCTGGATATTTCCCGGAAGAGTAATACAAACCGTTACAAATGTTGTGGTTGTTCCGATCGGAGTCGTTGTCGTACCCGTCGCTGTAAAATGATTGGATCTGATCATTAGAGGGTCATTTGATGAAGTTTCTTTAACCAAAACTTCCCAATAATTCGGATCGTAGTTAATGATTTTTTGCCATTGGCTTAAATCATAGTCGATATTAAGTGTACTGAAGCCTAAAGCTGAAGTAAGTCCTGCATTATTTACCGTAGCGGCTACCATACCAGAGGTTCCGATATTTTTAGAACATAGTTTTGAATCAGGAACGAATCCTCCTGGAAGCGAACAATTGTTGGTATTGGTTGTTCCACCCACTAAATACGCCACATCCCAGTCTGAAGCATAGATACTTCCTCCATTAGCTACGAAAGTTGCTAAATTCGCGTCAATTACCGTATAAAGTGCCGGATTGGAAGTGTAGCTGGATCTTGAACCGCAGTTAAGAAAAATAATGTCATACTGTGCAATCGTTGTAAGGTTGGCAAGATCGCTATTGTTGATTTCCGTCGCAGTATATCCTAAAGTCTGGATAATATCTTCGATTTTATCATAAGTTCCTTTTACGTAAGCAATTTTTGCAACCTGGTTCAGTTTGGTTTGGCTGACATCGAGATTTAGAGTTTCATTGTCTTTTACAGTGGCGGAAATTTCTGTACGGAAATTGCTTCCGTTACCTGTTTGGATATGGATGGTGTGGTTTCCAACCGGTGCTTCCAAAGTGAAATTACCTTCTGCGTCTGATGTGGTATAGTAGATTTTATACTTGTCATCAAAAGTAAAAACTGAAGCTCCACCAATAGGTTTGGTTCCGTTTTGTGACATCACTTTTCCGGTGAGTTTTCCGGTTTTTGCAACCGCCGGAGTCGTATTCTCTGTAGCTATCGGAGAATCGTCTCCTCCTGCGCAACTGGTTAAAAGTGTGAATACACACAACAAAATAAAAAAGTAGTTTTGTTTCATATTCAATTGATTTAGATTTGTTTAGTTTTTATCAAATTTAAAAAATAAATAAATATAAAATCATAAAATGGTGAATTTTTTTAATATAATTTAGGGATATTCTTGGTTTGTGATAAATTTTTCATTTGTTGATCAGGGTTTGTTGATGGTTATATTTTAAAAATTTGTAATAAAATTTCCATAAATAATAAAATGCAGCTTATTTTGGGATGAAAATTGATACAGAATTTTTAATTAAAAGCATACTTAAATTTTATAAATTTGCTGTAATGAATGATCAGTTACAAGATACCAAAAGTTTTTTGCAAGAGCTTAGCGAACAGCTTTACATTTATATAAGCCAGATTGCTCCATCTGGTCTTGATTGGGTCTTTCATATTATAGTAAAATTGGCTTTACTTTGTGCTATTTTTTTGATTTTTGATTTTATTTTTAAATTCATCATTAATAATTTTTTTAAATTTTTTCATAATCAGGAAAAATATCCTGTAATAAAATCAATTTATCAATCTAAGGTCTCGAATTCACTTGCTCACTTAATAGCTCTTTTAATAATAGGAGGGATTCATGAATCTATATTTTCTGGTGCATTGAGAAACACATCTAAATTTATTGTAAGATCAGTAAATTTAGGTCTTGTAATGATTTTTGCCGGAATGTTGTATCGAGGATTAACAGCTTTTAGAAACTACTTTACAATAAAACAGGATTTCTACAAAATAATGGCTCTCAATGCTATTTCAGAGACTATGAAAATCTTAGGAATTTTCATTTTCTCAATTGTCGGGATCTGCGTGATTTTCGGGATTAAAGGGACAACCATTGTCGGAAGTTTAGGGGCAATTACGGCGGTTTTGGTGTTGGTTTTCCGGGATACGATTTTAGGATTTGTGACGGGGATTCACGTGGCGACTTCGAAAAACATGAAAGTGGGTGACTGGGTAAGTATTCCCAAATACAGCATCGAAGGGAATATCTCGGATATAAGCCTGTTAACCACAAAAATTACCAATTTCGATAAGACGGTTTCCACCATTCCAACATATGATTTGCTGACAACGGAGATTAAAAATCTTCAGGTAATGTCCGAATCCAACACAAGGAGGATTAAAAAATCGATTTATTTTAATATTAATTCTTTTAAATTTTTAACAGAAGAAGATATTGAAAGATTAAAGGATATTAACCTGATTTCAGAATATCTTGAAGGAAAAAGCATTGAATTAAGAAAAGAAAAAGAAACTCTGAAGCATAGTGATAAAATAATCAACGGAATGCAGCTGACAAATATCGGTGTTTTCAGGTATTATGCCCAAAGATATATTGAAAATGATCCTGAGGTAGATCAGGATGGCGCGATGATGGTACGCCAGCTGGATATAACGCCGCAAGGTTTGCCGCTGGAAATTTACTGTTTTGCAAATGATTCGAAATGGGAACATTTTGAGCAGATTCAGGCAGATATTTTTGACCATTTATTGGTAGCTTCAAAAGAATTTGATCTGCAGGTGATGCAGGTGAGTGTGAAAGTGTAATGAATTAGATATTTAAAACGATTTAGTTTTTAAAATAAAAAAGATTCTGGTGAAATTATTGCCAGAATCTTTTTATTTAAAGGGTTTCTTTTATAGTTATTTTTTATCCCACCAAATACGCCCTTGGATATCACTTTCACTGCTGCCAAAATCCGGGTCTTGCTTCATCTGGTTTAGAGCAGACAGCTGATTATTATAATTCAAATTATTGGCTGAAGGGGTAGGAAGTACAATTCTTCTAGGCATTGTCAGAGGAATTCCTCCATTTCGTGTAGGAGCTTCTAGTTTCAAGGCTGTTGAAGTATTTGGCATACCGGTTCTTTTGATAAGAGCCCAGACTTCATTAGGTTGTTTAAAATAATTTAAATATTCCTGAATGATAATCTGTTCCAATGCATTTGACGGATTAAACTGAACATTGGGTGCACTCAGATAAGCCGTTACCTCACCAGCTGTTGTTGGGGCATATTGATCTACAATGGCTTCTTTAGCGATGAAGTTATACGTGTCGATAGATGCCTTGATACCTTCTTCGTAAAGCGTTTGTACGGAACTTCCGGTTGCAATAATTCCTCTTGCCTGTAATTCTGCCTTTAATAAAGAATAATCTGCATACGTTAAAATAGGGAATACGGCATTTCCTGTACCAGATAGGAACTCGGGCTGCCAAATACGGTACTGAAGCTTTGAGATCGTATCATATATGGTTCCGTTCAACGATCTTCTTGCTGAGGTGTAATATCGGCTTGTACTTTGATCCGGACTGATAGGGCCTCCTACATATCTTTTCAGAGAATCATCTATTACTACAGAGTTCATTAAACCTGCATCTGATAATCTTTTGATTGCGGTTTTAGTATACGAGTTTTTTTGAAAAAATATAGGCATTCTAGGGTCTTTATTGACTCTCATATAATCTACCATCGGTTTTGTGGCAAAGAAACCGTTAGGATTAAAGTTGCCATGCTCGGTAAATCTTCTTGAGCGCAGGGAGAAATCTTCACTTTGACTACTGATTTGATCTCTGGATAATACCTGAGCCGCAATTGTGGCAATTTTTGTTGGATTTCTTTTCATTAATCTTGATGCGATTTTTAGCCTTAATGAATTAGAAACTTTTTTCCATTTCAAGATATCTCCATTAAAGAACAGATCTCCGCTGCCCGGGTTTACCTGTATAGACTGGTTGGCTCCTTCTATAGCGGTGTAAACACTATTTAATTGACTATCAAGAATATCATACAGCTGCTCCTGTGTTTCGAATTTTGGAGTTGCAGTACCACCATACCTCGCCTGAAATGCTTCTGTATAGGCCATACTTCCGTTGACATCGGTAACATACCAGGCGTAGTACACCTTTAAAATAGTAGCTATACTTTTAATATTCACATATTTTGCCTGCTCGTCTGCCGGCATTTGATCAATCTTGTGAATAATATCCGTAAGGAGAGAACCATGATCACCATAGAAAACGTCTTTTCTTGCATTCATATTAGAGCCGTCATCCATAAATTCGGGAACATTGCATGAACCAGGCACTAAAGTCTGGGTCCATGGCATAATTCTACGATAATAATCATAATAATATTCAAAACTGGCATCATATCCTTTTTTGATGGCCAGTGGAAGCAGCGCTTCCGGAGTAGTGTTTACAATATCCAGCGGGTTTGTATTAGTTTCAGCAAAATCACGTGTACACGAATTGAGCAAATAAAGTGAAACAGCTAGTAAAAATATTTTTTTCATTTTTTTATTTTTTATTAAGTAAATGATTAGAAAGAAAAATCTAAATTAAATCCTATATATCTTGACATAGGCGAACCTCCGTACTCTGCAAAGCTTCCCGAATTATTGTTGTACATTCCTTCAGGATTAATACCGTCTGGAAGTTTATTATAGATGTAAAAAAGATTTCTTCCTATTAGAGAAGCGTTTAGTGTATTTATACCAAGAGGCTTTATTAATTCCGGCTTAAATGAATAGGTTAATCTTAACTCACGAAGCGCAACCCAAGTATTCTCGAAAATTGCATTTTCCCGGATTCCATTTCCCCACGATCCTAAATTTCTATAATATAAATCGGTACGCAAAGGATCCATCCAACCTCTCTGATAAACCTCTGCATAGGTCATACCGCCTACATCCCGGGTAATGCCCTGTTTATCTTTGATCTGTGTATTTTGGGCAAAAACCCCTTCAGGAATTAGTCCAAACTGAGTCTTTCCGTTGGCATCCGTATACATAATTCCGCCTCTATCTTCATCTCTATACTGTAGAGTTGAAGGCAGGTTTCCGAATTGCACCCCATAATTGTAAGTAGCTGATAAAATATCTCCACCTACTCTGGCATCAATTAAAACGCTTAGTGCTACATTTTTATATTTAAAGGTATTTCTAAAACTGGTCAGGAAGTCAGGTGTAAGCTTTCCTACCGTCACATAGCCTTGGTTTTGATAAGAATTGGAGCGCAGATAGGTACCATTCGGCTTCAGAACTCTCATACCGTTTCTTGGATCATCGATTTTATTTCCGTTGGCGTCAAGAGCCTGATAGGTTGCGAAAGCATAATTAGTTTGTATTAATCCGTACTCCTGTCCCGGAATGGCAATACTTTTTACATCCCTACCCATTGCCCATTGTAGTACATATTCTTCAACTCCAGGAGCGAGTTCAATAATTTTATCCTGATTTTTCGCGAAGGTAAGGGAGGTATCCCATTTAAAATCATTTGATTTTAGAGGAACTGCATTTACAATGATCTCTATCCCTTTATTTTGTAGATTCCCTGCATTGATTTGTTGTGAATCTACACCCGATTCCTGAGGCATAGGAAGTGTTAATAACTGATTGGTAGTATTCGTTTTATAAACCGAAACATCGAAATCTAACCTGTTATTAAGAAATGCCATGTTTAAACCAAATTCAATCGATCGGCTTAATTCGTTTTTTAAATTGGCATTGGCAAGGGCTCTGCTGTTAAATCCGATCAGAGGAATACGTGTACCGTCCGGAGAATTGTAAGCTGACGGATCGCCTTTGTAATAAAAACCGGCACTCGTGTTATATGGGAATGTATCTCGTCCTACCCACGCGAGACTTCCTCTCAGGCTACCAAAGTTGATCCATTTTGGAAGCTTGAAAGAATTAGAGAAAGTCCAGTTTGCTACAAAAGATGGGTAAAAATAGCTTACATCACCATGACCATCAGGATAAATCAACGTTGAAGACCAGTCATTACGCCCGGTAATATCTATAAATAGCTGATCCTTCCATGCAAAATTAGCAAAAGCATATAAAGACTGGATCTTCTTAGGAGACACGTTTCCATCGGTGTAAACTATCTCAGTGCCTGGAACATCTACCGAATTTTGAATTTCAAAAACGCCCGGAATTCTAAGACCGTTGTTGGTAAATAATCTTGTAGATTTATATTTTGAGCTGAAACTTTCTCCTCCGATGGAGGCATTCATTGTTAAATTATCAGTCAATTTAAAATTGGCATTGGCTAAAAACTTAACGGTATTTTGTTCTTTTCTGCCTTCCAGAATACTATATCCACCTCCTTTAAAGCCCGGATCAGAACCTAAAATTTTAGATTCATTTGTGAAATTGTAGTTGTTGAAGTTACCGCCAACAACAAGGTTCAGCCAGTCTGTAAGCTGAGATTTTACTTCTAAACGGCCAATATAATTGTTTTCTTTTTGGCTTCTGGTGTTCTGGAATATATCAAAATATTGTCCTGCCATACCATAGGGGTCGGCATTACCCTGTTTTATCCCGCCATTCACAGGATCTAAATAATTTTGACTCCAATAATTAGCATCAAAACTTCTGGGAGTTCCATATACAAAACTGAATAATGGGCTGCTGTTTCCTCCCTGCGGAACAGGGTTTTCACCATAAGATCTGGTATAATTAAAGCTTGCGTCTAATTGCAGATATTTATTAAACTCATGCGTGGCGCGCAGGAAATAAGCATTTTTGATAAATTTGTTGCGAGGCAGAATACCTTCCGCTTCCTGATTGGTATAATTAAATAAAAATGTTGATTTATCATTCCCTCCCGAAAGCTCAACGGAGTTTTTTCGGTCAATTCCTACCTGATACATTTGAAGGTAGTTTTTAGGTTGAGGATTGTATAAAACTGTTCTTCCATCAATATCTCTTACCGGCTGGCCATCAAACTTTGGCCCATAACTGTAGAAGAAAGTATTTGGATCTATATATCGCTCTCCATTACTGTCTACAGGGAAAGTCGAGCCGACTCCGGCCCCAAATTCGTTTTGTAGTTTAGGACCTGCATATACACTCTGGGTGGTAAGTGAAGAATTTACTTTGACACCAATTCCGTTTCTGCTGCGTCCTTTTTTTGTGGTAATCACAATGACACCATTGGAAGCACGGGAACCATAAAGCGCAGAAGCAGCGGCACCTCTAAGGACAGAAACAGATTCAAAAGCATCGGAGTTTAGATTTTTCATTTCGTTACCAAAATCATACCCAGATCCCCATTCGTCTGCACCCGTCACGGAATTGTCAATAACTACTCCGTCTACTACTACCAATGGCTGGTTATTTTTTCCGAGTGATGTATTTCCACGGATTTGAACTTTTGCACTCGATTGAGGTCCTCCCGATCCGGCTATAATTTGAACGCCAGGGACTTTACCCTGAAGAGCCTCCATAGGATTCACTACTCCGGCCTGGGAAATGTCTTTGCTTTCAACTTTAGAAATAGCATAGCCCAGCTTTCTTTGGTCTCTTTTTATCCCAAGAGCTGTTACTACAACTTCTTTTATTTCTGTAGTTTTAGTAGAATCGGTCTTTGTCTTTTGTGCGTGTATTTGGGCGGTGGTTCCCAGCAAGAAGCAGAAAGCTCCTATACTAGAGTTTTTAGCATTTAATTTCATCTTGTGTTATAAATATTTGATAATGTAATATTAATAAAAAATTCATATTTACAATAGCTTTTTTTAAATTACTGTCAATAAAAATGATTTTATTTTATATTTAATTAATTTTTTTGATTAAATTTTTAAATTAATAGTATTTTATTAGTATATTTTAACTATTTGTATTGTAAATGTTAACTTATCTAAAAAAGTACATTTAATAGAATAAAAATAAGCAATCATAACTGCCTGTTTTATTAAGATTTATGAATTTTTTTATTGTTTTAAAATTGTAACCTATCTTTCGGACTGATCCCTAATTTTCAGGTTTAATGGTGAAAATAACCATGCAGAAAAAATGAATTCATATTTTTTTTCTATTATTTTATACGATAAATAGTGGTTTTTAATCACTAAATTTGTACAGTTTTTAAATATTGTTGGGATTTACTATTTTGTAAATCTAAACTCTAATATCGAGATTAAAAAATGACAAAACTAAGTGTAAACATTAATAAAATTGCCACACTAAGAAACGCGAGAGGAGGTGAAACACCAAGTGTAACGGAAGCTGCAATAAAAATTCAGGAGTTTGGCGGACAGGGAATTACGATTCACCCAAGACCTGACGAAAGACATATCACAAGAAAAGATGTTTATGACCTGAAGCCTTTGGTTACAACGGAATTTAATATTGAAGGAAATCCACATCGTCCATTCATCGATATGGTTTTGGAGGTGAAGCCGGAACAGGTAACTTTGGTTCCCGATGCCGATGATGCTATTACTTCAAATGCAGGCTGGGACACGAAAAAACACTTAGATTTCCTCACTGAAATTATTGCGGAATTTAAAAATGCAGGAATCCGTACTTCAATTTTCCTTGATCCGACACCGGAATTGGTAGAATATGCTGCCAAAACCGGAACAGACAGAATTGAATTGTACACAGAAGCTTACGCAAAAAATTATACATTAAATAAAGAATTAGCATTAAAACCTTACTATGACACTGCAGTTGTTGCGGCAGATTTCGGATTAGGTCTCAATGCAGGTCACGATTTAAGCTTAGAAAATTTAAAATATTTTGCAGACAATATTCCTAATTTACTGGAGGTTTCCATCGGTCATGCTTTAATTTCTGAGGCATTGTACATGGGATTGGAAAATACGGTTCAGGCATATTTGAAGAGATTGGCAAAATGGTAAACTGAGAGCTGGAAGCCAGAAATCAGAAGAGGGAAGCTCAATGGGTATTTGTTAAATTTCAGCTTCCATCATCTAGCCTCCATCTTAAAAACAAAACTTATGGAAATTCTACATTCAAAAATATTTGGCGAAAATCTTTCGTCTACACCACTTTTGGTATTTCATGGTTTATTTGGAATGCTCGATAACTGGGGAAGCTTCGGAAAAGACCTCGGAGAGCTGCTTCCGGTTCATTTAATAGATTTAAGGAATCACGGGAGAAGTTTTCATTCCGAAGATATGTCTCATGATGATCTGGCGAATGATATTGCCAACTATATGAATCATTACGGGATTGAAAAAGCCCATGTTTTAGGCCATTCTCTGGGCGGAAAAGCTGTCATGCAGTTTGCTATGAATTATCCCGAAAAAGTTGAAAAGCTGATCGTAGTTGATATTTCTCCAAAAGCTTATCCTCCGCATCATCAGGGGATTATCAAGGCTTTAGAAACGGTTGATTTCAATACGGTAAATTCCAGAAACGAGGTTGAAGCCGTTTTAAGCCAATATATTCCTGAAAAATCGACCATACAGTTTTTAACCAAAAACCTGTATTGGGATGAAAATAAAAAGCTGAATTGGAGGTTTAACCTTAAAACATTATCCGAAAAGTATAATGAATTTGTTTCCAATGCTATAAAATTTGGAGTTTTTCAAGGGGAAACTTTATTCATTGCGGGAGAAAAATCCAATTATATTCTTCCACAGGATGAGTTTGCAATAAAGCAGCAATTTCCGAAAGCTAAAATTGTAACGGTAAAAAATGCAGGACATTGGGTGCAGGCAGAAAATCCTGTCGATTTTGCTGAGGTTGTTAAGGAATTTTTAGATTTAAATTAAAATTATTTCGTTAAAAACCAATATTTGTTAAAATTTTCATAAAATAATATTTTATTCTTCTCTGGGTGAATTTTTTTTAATACTTTAGATTTTCTAAATCATTAAAAATTAATGCTATGGAAGAAAAAAAATCAAAGAAGCCTTTCTTCGCTTCATTTTTAGAAAAACAGGTTGAAGATCCTGAAAAAATCAAAGGAGGTTCGGGAACTATTACTTCTGCATTGCAGGATAATACCACCGGAGCTTTGAAAGACAGTATTACTTCTGCACTTCAAGACAATGTTACGAAGCCGGGAAGTGATAATGTGACGATGAAATATCCGTCCGATGGCGACGAAGATGGCGATGCTGTCTAAACAAAAAAACTAACAACCAACCACTCAAATTACAAAACAGTATGAAAAAAAACGGGGGTAAGAAGCCTTTTTTTGCTTCGTTCCTGGAAAAACAAATCCAGAATCCTGAAGAGATTCAAGGAGGCAGCGTTCCTACGGCTCCTCTTACCGACTTCGTAACATTACCCACAAAGGATACGGTAACCACTTCGCCTACTTTAGATAATGCCACTTTACCTTTTAAAGATAATGTAGTGACGCTGAAGTATCCGTCTGACAACGACGAAATTGGAGATTTATCAGATCCGGGAGAATCTTAATTAAAAACTATTCAAATCAAATAATTATGAAAAACAAAAATTCAAAAAAGAAACCATTTTTCGCATCATTTTTAGAAAAACAACTTCAAGATCCTGAAAAAATCAAAGGAGGAGGAGATATCACTCTTGCAACGCAGGATATCGTTACAAAACCAGCTTTCGATGGGGTAACGAAGCCGGATCAGGACATGGCTCAGACACAAAAATATCCTTCAGACGGGGATGATGATGTGCAGTATGTTGATCTTTAAGTCAATGATATAGTTCAAAATACACACTAATAAAAACTATAGAAGGGAAACTTAAACTTTAAGTTTCCTTTTTTAATAAAAAGTCGGCAAATGATTCTTTGTATCACACATTCTCAGGATTATTATAATATTGATCTTTTTTTTGAATACATAAAAACGAAAAATATTCCTTATTTCAGGTTGAATTCCGATCGTATGAATCATCTTCAAAAAATAAGTATTAATGAAAATTTTTTTGAATTAACAGATGAATCGGGGAATAAAATTAATTCTGACAAAATCAAAGGAGTGTGGCACAGAAAAGCCTGGAAAATAAGTGTTCCGGAGGAATTGGATGAAGATTATGAAAAAATATTTTTAAAAGAATATGCCAGTCTCCGCTACAATCTTTTCACCATTCTGGAAGATGCAGCATGGATCAATCCTTTTGAAAATGAAAAGAAAATCGATGGTAATAAAATGCTTCAGCTTAAGATTGCTGAAAAGCATCATCTAACAATTCCCAAAACCATTTTTTCCAATGATGCAGAGAAGATCACAGCGTTTTTTCACGAAAGCTGCAACGGAAAAATGGTGGCAAAACTTCACGGAGTATTGTCAAAATCAATGGGTGGAGAAGATCTTGTTTCCACCAATATTATTGACGGGGATTCTTTGGAGTTTATCTCGGATATAGCCTATTGTCCGATGATTTTCCAGCCTTATATCGAAAAGGAATATGAACTAAGGATCGTCTATGTAGATGGTGAATTTTTTACAGGAAAAATCAATAATAGCGAAAATGCGGACTGGAGAGTTGCCCAGGGAAATTTTTTCTGGTCAGCCTATGATTTACCGAAAAATATTAAGGCCAGCCTGACTTCCATGATGAAGGAAATGGGACTTTACCTCGGAGCCATTGATATGATCAAATCCAGAGACGGAAACTATTATTTTCTTGAAGTAAATCCGCAGGGAGAATGGGGAATGCTGCAGAAAGAATTACATTTTCCAATTGCAGAAAGAATTGCCGATAATCTTATAAAAAGAATGAATACCAATGAATAAAATTTTAATAATTACACATACAGGAGATAATTTTTCAATCGAAAAAGTAACGGAATATATTGATAAAAACGGCTGCGAAGTAATTCGTTTTGATGTTGATTTATATCCTTTAAAAAATAAATTATCCACCACTTTTCAGGATGGAAAATGGATCACTATTCTAGAAACTCCTGAAAAAAAATATCGTCTGGATGATATTGCAGCAGTTTGGTACAGAAGGGCTTACAATATCGGTGATGGTCTGAGAGATCAGCTGGATACCAAATTTTACGGTGCCGCAATGGGCGAGATCCGCAATACTCTTTTCGGTTTTTTAGAGTCGGTTGATGTGTATTCATTAGGAAAACCGAGTGTTTACAGAAGACTCGACAGCAAGGAGGAACAGCTGAAAATTGCAGATAAGATAGGACTTAAAATTCCTGAAACATGTGTTACCAACAATCCTGAAGAAGCCAAGCAATTTATCCTGAAGCATCAGAATGTAGTGGCTAAAATGCAGACCGGATTCGCAATTTACGAAGACGGAGTGGAAAGCGTGGTGTTTACGAATGTGGTAAATGAAGATAAATTAGAGGAACTGGACACGCTTCTGTATTGCCCGATGCAGTTTCAGAAGAAAATTGAAAAGAAAAAAGAACTTCGCGTAACGGTCGTTGGCCGTGATGTTTACGCATTCGAAATTGATTCCCAGCAATCGGAAGCCGCAAAAATAGACTGGAGAAAAGACGGCGTAAACCTGATCGATAAATGGATTCAGACAGAGCTTCCCGCAGAGATAGAAGCCAAACTTCTTGAGCTTTTGGATGTCTATCATGTTGATTACGGGGCTATTGATATCATCGTTTCTCCTGAAGATGAATATTATTTTATCGAAATAAACGCAGCCGGAGAGTTTTTCTGGTTGGATAATCTCACAGACGGAAACCTTATTTCAAAAAGTATTGCAGATGTTTTGTGCGATAAAGCGCCGAGAAGAAATAACATGGTTTTAGCTTAATTTCTTCTAAGTAATGAAATTATGTATATCAATAGGAACGGGCTTTAGCCCGTTTTTCTTTTTAAGATCAATCCCAATAGGCTTTAGCCGAAACTTAAAATAATTTTTTGATTTTTGAGTTAAAAAAACCGTAATTCTGCTTAATAAAAATTGAATTCTGCTTTAAAAATCGCAAATTTGCATAACGGAGAATATTATCATAATTTAGTCAGCAATCAAGTAAAAATAATTGATGGTTTTTGTAACGGGCGCAACCGGAATTTTGGGCAGAGTAATCGTTTTAGAGCTTCTTAAAAAAGGCAAAAATGTTCGTGCAGCAAAAAGACCTGCGAGCAATTTAAAAGAAGTAAGGCATTCCTATACATTTTATACGGAAAATCCCGACGATTTTTTCAACAAAATTGAATGGGTAGATGTAGATTTTGACGATATCAATGCTCTGCAAAACGCTTTGAGAGGGGTAGAAGAAGTCTACCACTGCGCCGCAAAAGTAAGCTTTCATCCCAAAGATGAAAAGGAAATGTATCATACAAACATAAAAGGAACGGAAAATCTTCTGTATGCCTGTGAAGGTTCAGAGGTTAAAAAATTTCTTCACGTAAGTTCGGTGGCTGTCCTTGATAATTTTAATGAAAAAGGAGAATTGGACGAAAGTTCTGATTTTAATCCTAAATTGGAACATTCAGCATATGCTTTATCAAAACATCTTTCTGAAATGGAAGTGTGGAGGGCTTCGGCAGAAGGAATGAATGTGATCATCATCAATCCTGGAATGATTATCGGAACCGGAAACTGGAACCAAAGCAGCGGTGAAATTTTTTCAACTTTTGAAGAAAATAGCTTTACTTTTTCCGGGGGTTCTTGTTATGTGGATGTAAGAGATGTCGCGAAAGTTGCTGTTGAATTAATGGAAAGGAATGTTTTCGCAGAACGTTTTCTGGTCGTTGCAGAAAATAACAGATATACTGAAATCGGCGGACAGATCAGGAAAAAACTTGGGTTAAAAGAAGCAAAAGTTCTTTCAAGGTTTCAATTGAATATGGGAAGGCTTGCCAATATATTTTTCGGATGGCTGATCCCAAAACTGAGAATGATTACCAAATCCAATATCGAATCTGTTTCATCATTCAACACCATTTCCAATCAAAAAATTAAAGAAAAGCTTGACTATCAATTTATTCCTGTTTCGGAAAGTATTGATTTTCATTTGAATAATTATATTAACGATAAAAAGCTGAAGAAATGAATCTTGCAGAGGCAATTATCCAAAAGAATATAGAAAAACATCCTGTAAAATCTGCAATTGGCTTTAAAAAGAAAGAAGCAGGATGGAAGGAATTAAGCTGGAAAAAATTTGGTGAAATCATCTTTAAAACGGCTAATTCACTAAAAAATGCAGGAATTCAGGAAAATGATAAAGTTGCGATTTATTCCGACAATTCTTCGGAATGGATGATCTTCGATCTGGCTTCAATGGCCATCGGAGCGATTACGGTTCCTATTTATTCTACCAATAATGCCGAACAGGCAGAATATATCATTCAGGATTCCGGAGCGAAAATGATTCTGGTTGGCGATCAGGCACAGTACGATGCCTGTCTGGAACTTGTACAGAAGGAAGAAAGTACTCTTGAAACCATTATCGTTTCTAAAAAATCGGTTTGGATCAAGAAAGAATTTAATAGTTTTTATCTCGAAGATTTCATTGCAAAATCACCCTCAAAACTTGAGTTTTGCAAAAAAGAATATGATGATGTCGCAACGCTGATCTACACTTCCGGAACCACAGGAACACCGAAAGGAGTGATGCTCACACACGGAAATTTTATCAAAGCTTTTGATGCGCATTTCGAATTTTTTAAGTTTAAAAATTTTGAAGAAGAGCTGTCACTGGCGTTTTTACCTTTGAGTCATGTATTTGAAAGAAGCTGGAGCTTGCTTTGTCTGTATGGAGGGGCAAGAGTCTATTTTCTTGAAGATCCGAAAAATATTGCGAAAACACTGGAAGACGTAAAACCTACGATGATGTGCGCTGTTCCGAGGTTTTTCCAGAAAGTATATGCCGGAGTTCTGGAGAAAGCAGGGGAAGGTTCTTCTTTAAAGAAAAAAATCTTCAATTGGGCTCTGGAAACGGGCTGGCAAACTGCAGAATTGAGAAGGAATGAAAAGCCACTTTCATTAGGTTTAAAAATTAAAGAATCCATTGCAGATTCATTGGTTTTCAGTAAGATCAAGGAAAGGATGGGAGGGAGATTGTGGTTTTTACCATGCGGTGGAGCTTCTTTATCTCCGGAAGTCACCAGGTTTTTCGAATCTGTGGGAATCCACATTACGGTTGGCTATGGTCTGACGGAAACGACGGCAACTTTAACGCTTTTCCCATTAACCCATTTCGAACACGGAACGAGCGGAAAACCCTTACCAGGTGTAGAAATTCGCATTGGAGAGAGCGATGAAATCCAGGCCAGAGGAAACGGAATCATGAAAGGGTATTATAATAAACCGGAAGAAACTGAGAAGGTTTTCACGGAAGATGGCTGGTTTAAAACGGGTGATGCAGGGAAAATTGATGATAAAGGAAACCTGATCATTACAGATCGTTTGAAAGACCTGATGAAAACGTCCAACGGGAAATATATTGCACCACAGCAGATTGAAAACCTGTTGACCAATAATAATTTTATCCAGCAGATTGTGCTGATCGCGGAAGGAAGACAATTTGTTTCCGCTTTGATAGTCCCGAATTTTGAATTTTTACAGGATTTTATTAAAAAGAATAATATTCAGTTTACCAATTGGGAAGAAATTGTGAAAAACGAGAAGGTGCACGATTTTTATAAAGAAAAAATTAAAGAACTGCAAAGTCATTTATCAGACTTCGAAAAAGTGAAAAAATTCACGTTGATGCCTGCGGAATTTGAGATCAGCAGCGGAGAAATCACCCCGACTCTGAAAGTGAAAAGAAACGTGGTTCTTAAAAAATATGCAGATCTTATTGAGAAGATGTATTAAATAAAATTTTTAAACCACAAAACAGACGTTCCGGAAAATCGGTGATTTTTACTTGTGAATACATTGATGTGATTTGTGGTTGAAAATGAATTTTATAAACTAAATTATGACAATACAAGAATTTCTAGGAAAAAAAGATTTTACGATACATAATCAAACGGTTTCAGAAAGCTGTCCGTCAAATATTGCCTTAATTAAATATTGGGGAAAATACGACAACCAGGTTCCGGCAAATCCGAGTATTAGCTATACTTTGAATCATTGTAAAACCAATACTACCATTGAGTTTTTTGCCAATGAGCCTTTTTCTGTTCAGACTTTTTTAGCGGGTAATGAAGAAGTGAAATTTGCTGAGAAAATCGAAAAATATTTTAAAAATATCGAACAATATCTTCCGTGGATTTTGCAGGGAAAATACATTATTAAAACGGAAAATACATTTCCTCACAGTTCAGGAATTGCGAGTTCAGCTTCGGGTTTCGGTGCGATTGCCAAATGTCTGATGAAATTAGATGAAAATTTTTCAGGACAGACTTCGGAGGAGGAGTCATTAAGGAAAGCTTCATTTTTAGCAAGATTGGGAAGCGGAAGCGCTTGTCGTAGCCTATACAACGGATTGGTGGTCTGGGGCGAATCTCAGGTAAAAGGAAGTTCAGACTTTTTTGCCGTACAATATCCGAATGATGAAATTCATGAGATTTTCAAAAATTTCAATGACTGGGTACTGTTGATTCATGAAGGTCAGAAAAGCGTTTCTTCAACGGTTGGCCATGGATTGATGAATACAAATCCTTACGCAGAAAGAAGATTTCAGGAAGCAAGGGAAAATTTTGCCCCGATGAAAGAAATCCTAAAAAATGGAGATATGCAGAGCTTCATCAAACTCGTGGAACACGAAGCACTGACGCTTCACGCCATGATGATGATGAGCGATCCGGCTTTTATTTTAATGAAAACAGGAACTTTGGAAGTGATTAATAAGATCTGGGATTTCAGAAGAGCAACCCATCTGCCTTTATTTTTTACATTAGATGCAGGAGCAAATGTTCATCTTTTATTCCCGAATGATGGTTCTGAAGAAAAAATTAAATCTTTCATTGAATCGGATTTACTACAGCACACTCAAAATAATGGAGTAGTAAAGGATGTAATGAAATTTTAAAATTAAAATAGATCAATAGAAAAGCGGACTTTTGTTCGTTTTTTTTATGTTTTAAATAAATTTTTTTTACTGAAAATCAATCCTCTGTTACTACAGGATCACGGTCCCCATTTTCTTCTTTCCCTTCCTGGATCATTTCTTCGGCTTCTGTTTTTTCCTCGTTCGTGGCCTTGTCGATTCTTTTTTTCTGCTCATCATTTTGATGGTCTATAAAAAGTTCACAATAGACAGGAAGATGATCTGATCCGAAATTTTCCAGTGTTTTAAGTTCTTTAATGAAAATATTTTCGCTGTGGAACATTAAATCAATGGGAAATCTTAGAAAACGGTATTTTGCATGAAAAGTAGAAACAAAAGATCTTCCGATTCTGGGATCAATCAAATGACTTGTTTTTCTAAATAAAACAGAGGATCTCGACCACGCAACATTATTGAAATCTCCCACAACAATCACCGGTTCTTCTATTTTGGTGACGCGTTTTGCCGTGCTCAAAAGATCGCCGTCCCTCTCTTTGGAAGTCTCTTCTTCGGTTGGACTTGGCGGCGGCGGATGGACTCCAAAAAAGACAAATTTATATCCGTTTTCTGTCTCCAAATGCACTTCAATGGTAGGAATATCATTCGCAACAAAGAAATGGGTCTGAGCCTTTTTTATTTCAGTTTTGGAATAAAAATGCATTCCGTAAGTGTTTTCCAGAGGGACTTTATGCTGATAAATATATTCTTTTTCGAGGGGTTGTAATGCTTTTTCCCATTCAGCATTGCTTTCCATGGTCAGGAAAAAATCGGGTTGATATTTTTCTATTAATTTAATGAAATGATGATGTTCTTTATTAAACTGATACACATTAGCGGAAATAAATTTTAGCTTCTGTGAAGAATGATTGCTTTGTGAATATTTTTTTACAGGATAAAGTGGGGTATATTTCACCAATGTGAAACCATGATAAACAAATAGTATGGCAAGAAATGCCTGGTAATACCAAAAGTTTTCTAAATTTTCCGCGACCACAAAACCCAATGCAAAAGTGAATAATATAAAGAATGTGATCTGTATTTTCCCGAATTCCGGAACCCGAAATATCCAATGAGAATTTTGAATTTTTGGAAGTATGGTTAAAATTAATAACAATACTATCAGAATCAGATAAGCTGTCCACATGTTAATCAGAATAATTAGGATAAATTTAATTTATTTTTTGTCATTTTTCCCATACTTTCACAAAACTTTGCCCAATAGATGTAATATTTTTCCTTATTTTTAATTGTCAGTTTCAACAGGAGAAAATATGAATAAAATACTTATGGCAACCGTATTGTTCGGAAGTTTATGCTTTGGACAACAAAATGAGAATCAGGAAGTTGAAAAAACAATCCGGAATCTGTTTTTAGGTATGAAAAACGCAGATACTGAATTGGTAAAATCTACTTTTTCAGATACGGCAATTCTTCAGACCATCACCAAAAACGGCTTGAAAAATGAAGAGCTCAAAGACTTTCTCGGCTCTATTTCAAAGTATTCTAAAAATGATCTGGATGAAAGAATTGTAATAGATGTCATCCGTACAGACGGCGATCTGGCAAGTGTTTTCACTCCTTATGAGTTTTTTTTCAAGGGTAAATTCTCTCACTGCGGAGCCAACAGTTTTCAATTGGTAAAGCAAAACGGGGAGTGGAAAATCCAATATCTGATCGATACGCGAAGAAAAGATAACTGCAAGGAAATCAAGTAATGGGAAATAAAAATCTGATCCTTAATTATATTTTTCTAGGCTGTCTGATTGTTTTATTTTTAAATGATCATTTCTTTAAATTTCAATTTAAAAGCTGGTTTACGGGAAAATTGTCTGATATAGTGGGGATTGTTTTGTTGCCGATGCTTTTAACATATTTGTTTCCAAAGCTGAAACAAAATTCTGTTTTTGTCGCCGGATTGTTTTTTATTTTTTGGAAATCACCGCTTTCTGAAAATTTTATTAATATTTATAATCTGATGTCTCCGATCTCGATTCACAGGGTTGTAGATTATTCGGATGTAGTGGTATTGCTATTGTTGCCGGTTCCTTATTTTTTGATTAAAAATATGAGCTTATTAGAACAAATTAGTGTAAAAAAAATAAATTCATTTGCAGTTTTGCTGCCGACATTATTGGTGTTAATGTCCACTTCTCAACCGAAGAGCTATACGTATTCGCCTGAAACCGGAGTACTTACCTTCAATAATGACACAAGGTTTGAGGTTAAAAAAACAAAAATTGATCTCATAAACGAAATCAGAAATCAAAATCTTGTCATCGTAAAAGATACAGCCTATATTCTTGAGTCTTCGAGATTTATAGTTTCCAGAATGGGAAAATTTGATCAGGAAGCTATAAAAAGTGACGGGGATATTTTTAAAGTTGATAATGCTGATTTAAAGGAAGTTCTGTTAAAAGAAATTGAAAAAAGATCAGATTATAAAATTGCAGAAATTAGAATAGGAGAGCGAACGGTGAAAAATCTTAGATTTTCAATTGAACCCGCATTCAATAAAATAAGTCCTAAAAAATTCAGTGAAATCGTTGTGCATGGCGTACAAATTGATAAAAATCTGGACAATGATAAAATTGGAGAAAGACTTAGAGAAATTTATAAAAGTATTATAACCAGTAAGTTTAAAAATTTTTAAATGAAAATCCATCATATTGCCATTATCTGTTCAGATTATGAAGTTTCAAAAAAATTCTATACTGAGGTTTTAGGATTGAATATCATCCGTGAAGTCTATCGTGAAGAAAGACAGTCTTACAAGCTCGATCTTGCAATTGGCGATCATTATGTCATTGAATTATTCTCATTTCCTGACCCTCCTAAAAGACCTTCCGGGCCGGAAGCCTGCGGGTTAAGGCATTTGGCTTTTTCAGTTGAAAATGTTCATGAAAAACGCCAGGAATTAGTTCAGAAAGGATTAATTTGTGAAGAAATAAGAACAGACGAATTCACAGGAAAAGAATTTTTCTTTACCAGAGATCCCGACCAACTGCCGCTGGAGTTTTATGAAATGTAAAAAATTAATGCGCGTAACCTGTAAAAAAACTGACTGCCATAATAGCCAATACAATCGAAGAAATAGCTACATAGATATAATCTTTTTCCTTTAAATATCCAATTAAAGCGAAAATAATTCTCATTAAAGGTGTAAAGATCAAAAGCAGAATTCCCAACTGGATAATGGCCATTCCTTCACCTTTGCAAAGGGAATCCCAAAACTGCCCCCAAACTTTCTCTGAGGACGTTCCCATGTCGAGGGAAGTATATTTTTTAGGCATTTTAAAGCCTTCGGTGAAGAGTTTTACAAAACCGATCAGAGAAGTGGCTACAGCCAGAATAACGCCCAGTCTCAGAAGATTTCCTACGGAACGGTTCAGATCTACGTCTGTGAAATTCTTTCTCATTATCTGAAACTTTTATTAATTCCGTTATACATCATGTAAACCGACAAAATGGTGATTACAATGGCAAAAAACACCTTTAATTTTTTCGTCTTGGAAACCATGAGCGTTTTTGATCCGATGAAACTTCCGACTACAACCCCGATCAGAACCGGAGCTACAATCACAGGGATAATTTCCCCTCGCTGGAAATAGATGAGTGCACTCGCAACCGCCGTTACACCGATCATGAAGTTACTCGTGGTCGTAGAAACTTTGAATGGCAGCTTCATCATATTATCCATGGCCAGCACTTTCAAAGCGCCAGAACCGATTCCCAGAAGTCCGGACATTGCACCGGCAAACATCATCATCAAAAATCCGGAAACTGTATTTCTTGCAGAATAGCTTTTTACCACTCCTTTATCAGGAAATGTTCCGTATAATTTTAGTTTTTCTTCCAAACTGCCTTTAATGATAGGTTCTTGGTGATCCGGCTTTCCTTTTAAGTTTAAAATTACCGTTAAAAGAAGAATACTAGCGAAAATAATTCCGATTGTATTCGGGTTAAGCATTCCCGAAACCAAAGCTCCGATAATAGCTCCGGATGTAGTGGCAATTTCCAAAAACATTCCGACTCTCATATTGGTAAAACCTTCTTTCACGAAAGCAACAGCCGCACCGGAAGAAGTCCCGATCACAGAGATAAGTGAAGCACCAATGGCATAATGCATAGGAACGCCGAAACCCAGCGTTAATAAAGGGATAATAATGACTCCTCCTCCTAAACCGGTCAGTGAACCCAGAAGTCCCGCCGAAATTGCTCCAAGGAAGAGAATGATGATTTCTGACATGCTACAAATATAAAACTATTGTGGTAGTCTGCCAAACGTTTGAAAAAGATAAATTTGATGTATTTTTGCATTATGGAAAATCAGTTGAAATTATTCTACATAATACTCGGCGCAACGCCAAAAGGAAGGAATATAGAGCAGCATGACGTATTTTTTGGAATTGCGGAAAGCCTGAAAGATTTGGTTCCTGATATGAAAGATTTTTGGAAAGAAGCAGATGGAAAAATCCATATCGATTGCTATCAGGAAGTGAAATTTGCTGACGGATATGAAGTGGAAATTGTTGAAAAAGGACGGAAAACTACAGAAGATCAATTGTATTTTATTAATCTTGGCGGGTATAAAAAAGGTTTTTTTGAAGAATTTCATGAGCAACATCTGATGGTGGGAAAATCGATGGGAGAAATTGTAAAAAAAGCGAAGGATACAGAGTTTTATCACACCATGGGATTTGACGGAGCGGTAAGTCATATTGATGATAAACATGGGGTGGATATCGATGATATTTTTAATGTAAGTGACATTTTGCCAGAAAAAATGAAAGAAAAATATTCAATTGTCTTAAAGAAATCTGATGTGGAAAATCAGGAAAACCTAATGGGGCTGGGGTATTTGAAGATTGATAAAATATAATAAAATTTAAGAGTTCTTTGCTGAGTGAAACGCCTTTGTGATCTTAAAAACATAATGTATTTTTAAATAAAACCTTTGCGGACTTTGCATTAAAAAACTCAATTAAAAATTAAATCTAATAGAAAAAATAAGAATAAAAAATGAAAATAGGAATTTTAGGAGGAGGACAGCTGGGAAGAATGCTGATTCAGGAAGCGTTGAAATATGATGACGAATTTTATACCCTGGATCCGGCTTCCGATGCACCTTGCCACAATATTTCTTACTTTACACAAGGGAATTTTAACGATTATGAAACCGTCCTGAATTTCGGTAAAGATAAAGATGTGGTGACTATTGAAATCGAACATGTAAATGCTGATGCTCTTGCCGAACTGGAAAATCAGGGAATAAAAGTAGTTCCGAATTCTAAAATTATTAAAACTATTCAGCAAAAAATTCTTCAGAAAGAATTTTATAAAGCTCACGATATTCCAAGCCCGGAATTTGAGGTGATGGATGGAAGTTCTGATGAAATCAAAATGCCGTTGCCTTTTGTACAGAAGATGAATACAGGCGGCTACGACGGAAAAGGAGTTCAGGTCATCCGTACTGCTGAGGATATGAAAAATATGTGGACACAGGACTCAGTTATTGAAAAATTGGTTGACATTGACAAGGAGCTTTCCGTAATCGTTGCCAGAAATGAAAATGGTGAAACAAAAACTTTCCCTGTAACGGAAATGGTGGCCGATCCGAAGCTTAACTTATTGGATTTCAATATTTGTCCGGTTTTCCTGAGCGAAGAAATTGAAGAACAAATCAATTCGATCACTGAGAAATTTTTAAATGCAATCAATTCTCCAGGGCTTTTTGCGATTGAATTATTTTTGGATAAAGAAGGAAAAGTCTGGGTAAACGAAACAGCACCGAGACTGCACAATTCGGGGCATCAGAGCCAAGAAGGAAACGCCAATTCGCAGTTTGAGCAGATGTATCGTGTGGTGAAAAATTTACCTTTGGCAGATACAGATGCTATTATCTACAGCGGAATGCTGAATTTGGTAGGAGCAGAAGGATTCTCAGGAAAAGTGATTTATGAAGGAATGGAGGACGTATTGAGAATGCCTGAAACCTATGTTCACCTTTACGGAAAAACAGAAACCAAGCCGGGAAGAAAAATGGGACACATCAACGTGTTGGCAGATTCCAGGGAGGAATTGATGGAGAAGCTGGTGATGGTGAAAGGAATGGTGAGAGTGATTGCGGAGTAATTTAAACTTATTATATTGAAAAAGACTGCGGAAGAGCAGTCTTTTTTTATTTATTATATTTTTTTCTTTACAATTAAATAATAAAAGTAAAATTATAATTTGAAGAAAATTTTTCATTACTTAAGATCTTTAGATTTACTTACTGTATCTTTTTTATAATTATATTTTATATAGCATCCCAAAGCGGGTGAATAGATGGAAAACTCTTCCAGATTTGAAAAAGGAGCATATAATTTAAATGTACAAATATCCGTTGCAGAAATGAAAGGATTGGTTCTTATATGGCTGTGTGTCGACGAAGCTATGGCATTTCCATCCTGCATTCTCGTCATTGTTGGAATAAATCTGGAATGAAATTTTTTGTTGGAAGTAATATTTCCATCCTTATCTGTAATGAATAAATAATCGTTTCCAAAAGGAATGACACCATGTTCGGAAGCTCCTGTAATGATATAATTTTTATAATTTTCATTAAAAGGAATCGTAATAATGTTTAAGTTAAAGCCTTCAGGAACTCCCACTTCATGTTTAGGAGCTGATAATTGTGAGATTAATTTTGCACGCACATTGCTCAATGTCGTTTCTGTTGGGTTCAGATTTCGTTCTTTAAAGTTTTCTTTTACCGGCTTTTTTGAGTCATTTTTAAATGAATATTCAGCAATGATCAGATTTTGAGACTTGTTAAGAAAAACGGTTTTAACGGTATCATTATTTTTATAAGTAAGATAACCGCCCAGTTTTTCAGCTATTTTTTTATGTTCTCTGGCAAGATCTGAGGAGTTCCAGGACGCATTTTCCATTGAAAATAACAAATTTCCCTCAGCTTTGATAGAATCTAATTTCTGCTGAATTTCTTGATCTGTGAATTTTTGATCCTGTCCGAAAATAATGAATGATGTAAAAATTAAAAATAATGAAAAGATCTGTTTCATAAAAGTTTTTAAATGGTTAAGTTTTTAATTAGTAACAGAAAATAAAAAGAAATATTTTAAGCAAATACAATTATTTTATTAAAGTCGAAGTTACTCTTCCTATTTCTTGTTCTTTACCAAATTCGTATCTATCTGTAAAAATCCAAAACTGATTTTTATTGGCTGAGTCTCTTCCAATAAATATTTTAAAAATTCCTTTCGGAGAAATAACTTCAATCGGCTTTTTATCTTCTGGTCCCGTATGGTTGGGTGAAATGTCCTGAATTTTAAGGAGTTCTTTCTTGAGCTCGTTGGGAAGTATTTCAAAATCATTTCTTGATGTAATGATTTGAGTTTTAGGATCTGATAGTATTTCGACGACCTCATTTCTGATTTTTCTAATGATTATTTCTTGTAGTGCGAACATTATAAATCCCATAACAAAAATCTGTAGAAATAAAATAAAACAAATTTTTTTGAACTTAATATTTTTAGCAATATCTGCAATAAATGACATTAAAAATCCAATTAATGCGATCCCAAAAGAGTAAGGAAGAAGCTTACTTAAAAAGTAATAAATATTCTCAAGAATTTCAATCATATATTTTACTCAATCCTCTGTTTCTTAAACATCTGCGGATTATAATTAATTACAAAAACTCCAAAAATAATTAACACAGCGGCCATGATGAACTTCATCGTAATGGTTTCATCCAAAATAAGCCAGCTCAAAAATATGGAAATAATTGTATTCACATAAGCTAAAATAGAAACCTGTACCGGGGAAACTTTCCTCAATGCATAATGATACGCAAAAAATGCTGCCACAGAACCGAAAACCGACAGGTAAATCATTGCGGAAACACTTTTCAGACTCCAGTTTTCGAAGTTGTAATTTTCTGAAAATAAAAATGCAAAAATAATTTGCATAATTCCTGCAAAAGCAAATTGATAAAATAAATTCAGTGAAATATTTTTACTCTGGATATTAAGTTTTTTAGTATAAATCGTTCCCGAAGCCCAACCTGCAATCGCACAAAACAAAAGTAAAATCCCAAATCTGTAATCCGGATTGGCGAGATCTTTTATTCCGTCCCAAAAGATGAAAAGAATGCCTCCAAAACACATTAAAACGCCCACTAATGCCCTGATGGTAAACTTCTGCAATCCGAGAGCAACACTTCCCAGAAATACGATAATGGGGGATGTTGCGCTTATCAGTGAAGTCAGGCTGCTCGTCAAAGTTTCTTCGGCCACGGTCGTCAGTCCATTGGCGATAATGAGCATTAATAATGAAAAAACAATTTGATAGCCCAAATTCTTCCAGCCGATCCATTGAAATTCTCCCCGATAGAGAAGGATCAAAAGCATAATGACAGATGCCAGAAACTGCCGGATTCCCGCCACAAACCACGCCGGAATGGTTTCTACAGCTACACGGATCGACAAAAAAGTCGTTCCCCAGACAATGGCGACGGTAAGAATGGCAAAAGTGAGTTTTAAATCTTTCAAAATATTTGTAAAATGGAACTACAAAGATATTTATTTTAAAAAGATTGTAAGGCAGATAATGCCTAGTCTATTTCTATGACAATTTTCCCTTTGGTATTTCTATTTTCTATATCACCGAATGCGTCATTTGCCTGTTCAAGCGAATAAAATTTATCATCAAGCATAATTTTTAATTTTCCATTTTCGAAAAGTTGAGTGGCTTGTTGTAAAATTTCACCATAATGCTTTCTGTTTTCTCCTGATAGTAAGGGATATAGCGTAAAAACACCGGAATAGGTTGCATTTCTGAAAGATAAGGGAGCCAAACTGTGAGTTCTCCAACCCAAAATACTCACAACATGGCCGGAATATTGTTTTACAGCTTTAAAAGAATCATCTAAAAGCCCGACTGTGTCAAGAATTGCATCAAAACCAATCCCGTTTGTCAAATCCTGAACATATTTTTCCACAGATGATTCATCAGTATTGATAATTTCAACAGGATAGTTTTCTACAGCTTCAATATTTTCAGATTTTACGGTCGTAAAAACTTTTGAACCTTTTGCTAATGCAATTTGTATGGCAACATGACCTACACCGCCGTTTCCTGCGTGTATCAAGACATTTTGGTTTTTTTGAATATTCATTTTATCAATTAAACCTTCCCAGGCAGTGATGAAAATCAATGGAGTGGCTGCAGCTTCTTTAAACGAAATATTTTTAGGTTTTAATGCTAAAAGATCAGCGTCTACAGCAATATATTCTGCCAAAGTTCCGGGGTTATTTCCTACGCCGCTTACCATTCCATACACTTCGTTGCCAATTTTGAAATTTTTAACGTTTTTCCCGACAGCTTCGACGACTCCAGCCATATCGATTCCCAAAATCATAGGCGGAGTTACCTGTGCATGTGCGGCTTGTCCATTTTTTATTTTGATGTCTAAAGGATTCAGTCCGCTTGCTTTTATTTTAACCAAAACTTCATGATCTTTTGGTTGGGGTTTTTCAATTTCTTTTACCACCAATGGTTGTCCAAATTGTTCTAATACGATTGCTTTCATTTTGATATTGAATTAATTATGATACAAATTTTCAAAATATTTATTTTGAAATGTTGTATTTTTACATGATAAAAGGGTATAATGTTGTCATGAGAAAAGATTATTTACAACAACCGTTCGAACTTGATCTGAAACAGCCACTGGGTGTTTGTCCAAGAGGAGAGCATGGCGTAAGTTTTTTTGAATTGGTGTATATTGTTTCAGGAAAAGGTTTTCAGCATATTAACGGAAATGAATTTTCTTATAAAAAAGGCAATCTTTTTTTGCTTAAACCTGAAGATTCTCATCGTTTTACATTTGAAACGAAAACTCAATTGTTTTTTATACGTTTTAATCGGGTGTTTTTTCAGAATACTACAATCGAGAATAATTTCTTTAAACGGATAGAACAGGTTTTTTCCAACATCAACGGTTTTCAGAGTTTTGTAGTAGATGCTATTGAAGATGAGATAGTTATTGAGCATTTAATGGAGAATTTATTCCTAGAAATGAAAAATAAAAAGCTTTATTCAGAAGAGGTGATCCAGTTATTGGTACAGTCTGTTCTAACGGTTGTTGCGAGAAATTTAATTCAAAAAACTTCATTAATTATTGATGAAAAGACAGAAGATAGAGCAGCAAATATTATTCAATACGTCCATGGAAATATTTATGAGCCTGAAAAATTGACCAGTGAAAGTATCAGTAATTTATTTGGAGTTTCAAAAACCTATATCGGACGTTATTTTAAAAACCAGACCGGAAAAACTTTGAACGAATACATCACCGATTATAAAATTAAACTCATCGAAAATCGATTGAAACACAGCGATATGAGAATCAATGAAATTGCTGATGAATTTGGTTTTACAGACAAAAGTCATTTAAACCGTTTCTTTAAAAAACGAAATAATATTTCACCTTCTGCATTCAGGAAAGAGAATTTTACAAGCGGATTGTGAATTTCAGAGCTAAAAAAATAATAAGTTAAATAAATGGGTTTCGGCGGCGGCAAAGCCGCCGCCGAAACCCAAATTGACATTCAGCATAATTTCTTTATCTTTGAACATCTAATACATATTGAAGAATGGTAGGAATTATTATGGGAAGTCAGAGCGACTTACCGATCATGGAACAGGCTGCAAATTTTTTGAAATCTTTAGACATTCCGTATGAATTGACGGTGGTTTCGGCACACAGAACACCGGAAAGAATGTTTGATTATGCTAAAACAGCTCAGGAAAGGGGCTTGAAAGTAATCGTTGCCGGAGCAGGAGGTGCGGCGCATCTTCCGGGGATGGTGGCGAGTTGTACAACATTACCAGTGATCGGGGTTCCGATTTTATCCAGTAATTCTATCGACGGTTGGGATTCTGTCCTTTCAATTCTTCAGATGCCGGGTGGGATTCCGGTAGCTACAGTTGCGCTAAACGGAGCTTTAAATGCAGGAATTTTAGCAGCAAAAATTATCGGAAGCGGAAATCCTCAGGTTGCCGAACAGCTTCAAAAATATCAGGAATCTTTGAAAGATAAAGTATTGGGAACGGTGGATGATATTAAAGCACAGCACCCGAATCGATATGATAAATAAATAATGTCAATAGTGAAGAGTCAATGATGAATTTTTTTTGATTTAAAAGTTGACTGTTAATAATTTAAAAGCCCCACAAAACGTGAGGCTTTTTATTTATTTCTTAATGAATTTAAAATTCTCTATATTTTCCCTGGAAACAATCTGCAAAATATAATTTCCTTTGGGCAGTGCACTTACATTAATCATTTCAGAATCAGTGTTTCCGCTATCTACAATTCTTCCGCTTGCATCCAGTATTTTGAAACTTTGTGCATCATGGATGCTTTCAATGTGAATATTATCCTGTGCAGGATTTGGATAGATTGATCCTTTTTTTCTCAAACCAACCTCAGAAGTAGCAAGGAAACAGCTTCCGGGAACATCTCCGTTGAAGCTCCAACCTTTTCCTATTAAAATATTCCTTTTATTGACTGCATTTGCTGCATACTGCAAAGGAATTACAAAGCCCATATTAACATTATTGGCCGTATTGGGATTGTCTGCCCATCCTGCTAAAGATTTGCTGTAATTTTCACAGCTAAGCCCGGAATTACTTAAAAAGCTGGAAGCTTCATTCAAGACGGCCAGGTTCCAGCTTGCAAGAGACTGATTGAAACTGCTGGCTCCTGAAAACATGGTGTCTGTACTCGTGGTTTTGGTAAGATCCCAGGTATCTAAATTATAATTAAAGGATGTACATCCATGAAACATATGCCCGAAATTGACAACATTCGAAGTATTCCAGCTTTTCAGAGGCTGATTGAAAACCGGAATGAAATGAAACATAAAAGACATATCCGTTACTTTAGAAGTGTCCCAGTTGTCGAGTCTCTGGTTGAATTTTAAACAACTGGCAAACATCCAGCCCATATTTGTCGCGTTGGATGTATTCCACGTGTTCAGAGGCTGATTGAAGTTTTTCCTGTTAAAAAACATACTGTTGAAGTTGATCGCCGAAGAAGTATTCCAAGTGGAGATATAAGGTGTATCAAAATTGTCAATTGCGGCCGGATAATCACCCTGATGAGCAAACATAAACATGAAGTTCTGGATATGAGAGGTATCCCAATTCTGCATCGAAGGTGCTCCCAAAAAATTATGAGCATTGTGAAACATAAAAGAAGCATCGGTAACATTACTCAGATTGGGTGAATCTGTTGCGGTAAGCTGTATAAGACGGCAGTTGGAGAAGGCGCTGTTCATCGATTCCCAGCTGATATTTCCCCATTGTTCTATTTCAAGGATTTTATCTGCGCTTCCATAGATGGTCCAGATCGGGAAAAGGTTATCCGGAAGGGTAATAATGGCGGGCACTCCGAATCTTATCTGTCTGAAAACTCCATTTCCATTACTCGCTTTTACTCTGTAGGTTGCCGTCGCAGGATCAGGATTGATGGGATTTCCGAAATCGATAAGCACCTGTGCTGTTGAGGTTACATCTGTCATTGTACCGTTATGTGTAGGATAACCGACTTCTTCCCAGGTAATCGTATAATTTTCCCCGATTCCCGGAAACCAGATCTGATTGGATGTGGCCTGAGACGGAGCATCAACAACGATAAGGGGCGTCGTAGCGGGAAGTCCCGGGTGCCAAATGGTGATGAATTCATTCTGGGCTTTCGAAAAATGAATCAGAAATAGAATGAAGAAAAAAGAGATTAATTTTTTATGCATATCAATATTTTGTGAAATAAGTATCACAAAAATAAGAAAATGTATAAAGTTTTGAATATTTTATTGAAATAAAAAGGAAAATTTAACAAAAAATAATTTATAAACCTAATTCTTACAAACTTTTAATCAAAATATTTGTACGAATTCCCCTCCTCTGGAGGGGTGGCGAAAATTCTAAAAGAATTTTTGACGGGGTGGTTGAAAAGTGAATCGTGAATGGTCAATTAATATCATCGTCAATTTTAATAATTTACTATTCACTGCAAAGCAAAAATTGACAATTGATAGTAGCCTAGTATTTATGAAAAGACAAACTTCCTAGCCCTGATAGTAGCGGTTACCCCACAGCAAGCGATGGCAAAAAGAGGCTGGGCGAGGAGTATGAGCGGATAGCAGGATAAAGCTCCTAAACAAAAAACTCCCCAAAAAATTGGAGAGTTGTTCGTTATTCCTGAATCATATTGTCTCTTGTATTTTTTTGAACGGCAATTGCGCCAAAAAGAGCCAGCAGAAAGGCAAAAGCATAAAAACCTTTTTCGCTTGGAAGAATGGTTGCATTCCAGAGTCCTATCGCCAATAATACGATCGATGAAAGGGTGGCGAACCAACAGATCCCGTAGTAAATGTCTGTCACCTGAATATTTTCCAGTCTGTCACGTACTGCTTTCTGTAAAGAAACTACTGCAAATAAGCCATAAAGCAGGATCGTAAAATAATATCCTTTTTCATTAAGCAGCATTTCAGCTCTTGCAAGACCTACGATAAATCCGATCATTCCAGCTCCCAAAGCAACCCATGACGCTGCCACGAATGCGTTTGATACTCTTTGTTTTTTCATTAATTATAATGTTTGTGTTTAAAGGCTCAAAGATATTCTTTTTATTTAATGGCTGCAATAACTAAATTATTCGAATTTTATTGTGCAAATTCATTGAAAGTCCTGGTAAATATTCATCATTAAAAAAAACAAAAAACTCCCCAAAAAATTGGAGAGTTTAATTTATTCGAAATCCTTCGCAAGCTTAGGATAACATTCTTAGTATCTGTAATATTCCGGTTTGAAAGGACCTTTTACATCAACACCGATATATTTAGCTTGTTCGTCAGTAAGAGTTTCTAGTTCTACCCCTAATTTTTTAAGGTGAAGAGCAGCTACTTTTTCATCCAAATGCTTAGGAAGTGTGTACACTTCGTTTCCGTATTTATCAGAGTGATTCCAAAGTTCGATCTGAGCCAAAGTCTGGTTAGAGAAAGAGTTTGACATTACAAAACTTGGGTGACCTGTAGCACATCCTAAGTTTACCAGTCTTCCTTCTGCCAAGATGATGATTTCGTTTCCGTCTACGTTGTAAACATCTACCTGAGGTTTTACTTCATATTTTGTAGAACCATAGTTATCGTTCAACCAAGCCATATCGATTTCGTTGTCGAAGTGACCGATGTTACAAACGATCGTTTTATCCTTCATTTTTTTGAAGTGAGAACCTTGTACAATGTTGAAGTTACCAGTTGTAGTGATGATGATATCTGCATTTTCGATTACAGTATCCAGTTTTTTCACTTCATATCCTTCCATTGCAGCCTGTAGCGCACAGATTGGGTCGATCTCCGTTACAGTAACGATAGAACCCGCACCTCTGAATGAAGCAGCAGTACCTTTACCTACGTCTCCGAATCCGCAAACGATCACTCTTTTTCCTGCCAACATTACGTCAGTAGCTCTTCTTACTGCATCTACAGCAGATTCTCTACATCCGTATTTGTTGTCGAATTTAGACTTCGTTACAGAATCGTTTACGTTGATTGCAGGCATTACCAAAGTACCGTTTTGCATTCTTTCGTATAATCTGTGTACACCTGTTGTTGTTTCTTCAGAAAGTCCTTTGATTTCTTTTGTTAATTCAGGGTATTTGTCAAACACCATGTTCGTCAAATCACCACCGTCATCAAGGATCATATTAAGAGGCTTTTTTTCTTCACCGAAGAATAAAGTCTGCTCGATACACCAATCAAATTCCTCAGCATTCATTCCTTTCCATGCATAAACAGGGATTCCTGCAGCAGCAATAGCAGCAGCAGCGTGATCTTGTGTAGAGAAAATATTACAAGAAGACCAAGTAACTTCAGCACCTAAAGCTACCAATGTCTCGATAAGCACAGCCGTTTGGATTGTCATGTGAAGACATCCAGCGATTCTTGCACCTTTTAGTGGCTGAGACGGCCCGTATTCTTCACGGATAGCCATTAAACCTGGCATTTCAGCCTCTGCAAGAGTGATTTCCTTTCTTCCCCATTCTGCAAGGGAGATGTCCTTTACTTTATAAGGAACGTATTGGGTTGTTGTTTCCATCTATCTGAAAAATTTTTCGCAAATTTACAAACTAAAATTCTGCTGACCAAAAATATGCCCCTTTATCGCGATTTTTCAGATGACAATGCCACGATTCTCGTATGGAAGTACGATGAAACCGAAGATTTGGATATTAATAAACTTTTAGAACCCGAAAATGCCGAAAAGGTAAAAGACTACCATCCGAAGAAATTGCTGGAGGTATTAATGGTTCGACAGATGCTGAAAGGCTTAAAACCACATTCTAAAATATTATATAAAGACAGGGAACCTTTTTTGTCTCCGAAAGATGCGGAAATTTCCATCACTCATTCTTTTCCCTTTGCGGCGATAGCCATTTCTAAAAATAAGATAGGAATTGATATTGAAAAATTTAATCCTAAAATTTTAAGGGTTATTGATAAATTCACGTATGAAAATGAAAGAGATTTTATTCCGTTGGATAAAGAAGTGGCCTTTTATACGATTATCTGGAGTGTGAAAGAAAGTATGTACAAAATACATCATTCCAAGCACTGGTCGCTGAAAAAAAATTACGATGTAAGACCTTTTGAATTAAAACATCTTCACCACATCAAATGTAGGGTGTACGATGATCAGAATTCGGATGAATTTAAGGCTAGGGTAGAGTTTTTCGACGATTACTGCTTTACGATTGTTGAGGAATAGATTCCAGAGCTTCAGTTTGCGATTCGGTTTTATAATTTTCGATCACTTTTCGCTGTTCTTTGGCAACATCATAAATAAGTTCCAAAACATCGTGAATGTTTTTAAGCTCCGTTAAATGTGAGATTTTATTCGGGTCTCTCAAATCGTAGCCTTCATTTTCTATCAGCTCGGTTCTTCTTTTCAGAATCAGATCTTCAAGGGATGAGTCTTCCGGCTCGATGCGGCTTTCCATATTCAATGTTTCGTTGATCTCTTCACCATTTAACAGCTTGGAAATTTTCTGCATTTCGGCTTCAATTTTCCGGCTCCAGCCATCTGCATCTATTTCCGGGTATTTTTCGTCGTCTTTTACATATTGTGAAAGAGAAGCGGTGTACGCCGTAATCAGATGTGAAGTTGCCACAAACTGATGCACGACCTCCAGTTTTTTCTGTTGATTTTTCGGCTCAGAAATCATTCTTTGAAAATTATCGGAAAGGTTGGCCAGCGAAATAATGGCGTTTTTACGCTTCACTTTATACTCTTCAATGTCGTAGTCTTCTTCTAAAAATTTAGAAATAACACTTTGGAAATACAGTAAATTGGATTCCGCCGATTTTTTCATTAAATCCAGATTCTGGGTATGTTCCCAAACTGGAAGTACAACATAGGCCACTAATGAAGTAATCACCGCAGCTACGATGGTATCGACAATTCTGTCTTTAAAAATCACGTCTATATTTCCAGGGCTTAAAAAATTAAAGCTGAGAAAAACATAAATCGTCATAAATAAGACCGCCCAAAAATATTTTCCCTTCAGAAAACTGAAGCACATCACCATACTTAAAAGTAGAATGGTGAATAAAGCCTGACGTGTATGAATATAATGAAGGATTCCGTAAGCAATCACCGCACCGGCAACGGTTCCGTAGAGACGAAGCAGGTTTCGCTGTTTTGTGATGGAGTAGGCGGGCTTCAAAATCGCAACAATGGTGATCAAAATCCAATAGGTATGCCCGATTCCCAAAAATTGAAATAAAGAAAACGAATATCCTATTAAAAGAGCAATGGTGATTCTCAACGCATGGCGAAAATGGGACGATGAAAGAGAAATATTGTTTTTTAAAACATTAAAATTCAATTTTTCTTCGTTCGGCATGAATTTTTTTAAATCCAACCCGGTAGAAAGACTTTTGGCCAGCTTTACATTTTGTGAAAATACTTTGTAGATCTCGTTGATTTCTTTTGTAATTTCATTAATACGCATCAGGATCTGACGCAAAATCATGAAATCTTCAAAATTGTCGGGAGAAATTCTTTTGTTTCTTAAGTCGAAATAATTATGGTTTAAATTTCTTAATTCAGTATCAAGGTTAAACATAGGTTTTGCTCTCGTTCCGATCTGAAGCGAGATTCCGATGTTTGTGATTTCTTCGGCCAACAGGTTCAGATAATCGTGAATATTTACAAGAATCGTAGTATCATCAAAACTTTCCTGTAATTTTTGATAGTCGCTTTCAGAGGTCATCAGCTTTTCATGAAGATCCATTGAATTGAGAAACATCAGCATTAATAAACGGCTTGTCGTCGTAGATTCGTTAACGATCGTTCTTGTTTTAAAAACGGTTTCCCTGGTTTCTTCCTGAAGGTTTTTTATTCCGATCTGTTTTGCGATGACTTGTGTTGTAAGTTTATCAAAGTCAGGATTTTTTTGATAATAATTGGCTTTAATTTTTAAAAATTCGGCTAATTGAAGATAATTTTCCCCAATCATCTGGCTCGCCAGTTTATACGGCTGAATGGTGGTTACAATTAAAAATATTAATAAAAACCAAGTACATCCTGAAGCAAAAATCAGAAGGCTTTTTAAAATGTTTTCCCCAGTCAGATGCCCGTCGATAAAGATGGCAAGAACAACCAGTGATAATGATCCTACTGCAGCTAATCTTTGTCCGTACACCCCGATTAAAGAGAAAAACATCCCGAAAACGATGAGTTCTGCAAAGACCAGAATTTTAATATTCATCACCAAACTGGCTATGAGCGCGACAAAAACGAAACAGATAATAGCAAATGACAATGCATTTCTTCTTCGGATAAATGGTCCCGGCTGGTCTGTGAGTGCTACAAAGCTGGTTCCGAGGGGAAAAAGGAAATATTCTTTTAAAATTCCGAAGTGGGCGAGAACGACACAGGGTAAAACAGTGGCCAGTGTAATTCTGATCGCAGAATATACATATTGACTGGTTACGAATTTTTTGAGCTCCGCCGAATAGTTCATACTACAAAATTAGGTATTGAAAACAAAAAAAGCCTTATAAAAATAAGACTTTGTGAACATATTTTTTAGTATCGAGGTTTATATTAATGTGAATTGTGAATTTTTACTTTGGAAGAGGATGTAAATATTTGTGATTAAATTAAACCTTCAAGGTTTTCAAAACCTTGAAGGTTTGAGAACGAGCATTAGAGGAATGTTGAAATGATGTGCAAAGTCCTAGCCCTGATAGTAGCGGCATCCTTTTTGGTTGTGGGCGGAGCATAAACTGAAAGTTTACGAACGTAGTTCAGGAGCCCGTAACCAAAAAGATATAGCGGATAGCAGGAAATAGCTCCTTTAAAAAACAATCAAAATACAATTCGACAAAGTCAAATGACCTGTAAAAATAAATTGGCTGTATCTGAAAAAGAAAAAAGCCCCATAAAATGGAGCTTTATATGTAGAGAAAATATGTTTCTTAGTAATCTACGTTAGATGTTTCATCACCGATGTTCCAGGTAAGACCGAAACGAAGGGTGTTGTCTAAGGCAGTATTAATTTTGGACATATTGATCAGGTAAGAAATATCAAGTCCGAAAGAACGGTATTTTAATCCGATACCTGCAGTAGCAAACTGTCTTGCTCCCTGCTCTTCACTTTCGTGGAAATAACCTCCTCTTACGGCGAATGCATTGTCATAAGAATATTCCAACGCTCCACTGTACATGATAGAGTTTTTATTTTTGAAAGATTTTCCGATACCTGCAATTGGTCCTACGTTTGGAACTTCGTAGATAGGCTGTCTTGTATTCGGATCCATTCCTACGTACTCAGAGCCCGGTACTAAGATTTTAGAACCTTCCACACTGATTCCCACTCTGTTTACATCATCAAGGTACATGTCGTAACCAACCCCTAATCTTGCCATAGTAGGAAGATAAGATCTTGATTCTTCGTTTCCTGTATAATCTAATTTCGGACCAAGATTCTGAACTGCGAAACCTGCGTTTAATTTACCATCATATCCTCCGAAACTTGAGAATCTAGGAGATGTATAGTATCCTGAAACGTCTACTGCAAAAGAGTTTGCCGGTTTTAGCGTCGTATCTGTGTTGAATCCTCCGGCTAAGTCTGAACGGATAAATCTACCCGTAACGGCCATTGAATAAGAATCAGAAAGTTTAAGACCGTAAGCAACGTCGATAGAGAATTCGTTTGGCTTTGAAGTTCCCATGGAAGTTACTTCATTTCCTACTAATTGAGTCAGGTCTACTTCACCCATATTGAAGTAATAAATACTCGCAGAGATGGTAGATCTTTCTTCCTGCCCTAAGAATTTATGGAACGCTCCATACAACAAAAACACATCATTGGTAAGTTTCCCCATGTAAGGAGTATAGTTGATCCCAACTGAAGAACTTGTTCTGCTAAAAGGATATTTCGCTGCATTCCAGAATTGTGAAAAAGCATCCGGAGAGGTAACTACACCTTGGTCTCCCATACCTCCAGCTCTGGCATCTGGTGCGATTCTTAAAAAAGGAGCTCCGGTTAACACAGGTCTTACTAGACTTAAATCTTGAGAATAGCCTAAAAAGCCAGCACTTAACCCGATCCCTAAAAGCAGTTTAGTAGTTAAATTCATATGTTGTCTTTTATATATTATCAGTTTTTTATTAATATTATTACTGTTATCGTTTTAAAATTATTTCAAAAGTACCATTTTTTCTACAGCTGTAGCACTTCCTTTGCATTTTTCTTGATTTTGACTTTTTGCAAATATCTTAAAAATATACGTACCTTTTGCAACTGTAGCTCCAAAATCGTCTCTTCCGTCCCATTCAATTGCCTGACGTGGCGTTCTAAAGCCCTGTAAGAACGGTTCTGCAACCACTGGCTGAGATAAAGTTCTTACCAATTTTCCTGTTATCGTATAAATCTGAACATTCACATCAAGGATATCATCGCAATTGTGCTCAAACTGAATATACGTTTTATTCGTAAACGGATTCGGCCAGTTCAATGGTCTGTTGATCACCAAATGCTGATCGGCCTGATCCTTAACTTCAAAGTTTAACGTAGCAGTTGTCGAATTATTGTTTATATCCCAAACTTTAAATGTTAATTGATGCTGTCCCACTGCAAGATTCCTGAACGGATAGGTTACATTTCCTTTCTGGTAGTCTGCCAGACTCGGGCTTAAACATCCGTTTCCTTCTCCTGAAGCATAGAAATCATTCAATACGATGGTATTAATAATTTGACCGTCCAAATATACTGTAATATCGTGACCAATACCAGAACCTGTTGAATTTATTCCTGTATCATCTGTAAGACATGCCAGTAGCATCGGATTTTGGTCTGTAATACCGCCGTCTGCGAAGTTGGTGTTGTTCATGTACAATTTTACTTTTGGCGGCTCATTATCGTTGATTCCGTTCGGATTGATATCTCCCACCTGTACTGCCTGATTGTTGAATACATCAGAAACTTTATTATCTGCATATCCTAAAATTCTACCTGTCCCAACCGCATAGTTGATATCTTTAGGAACATAGAATTCTACGGTGAAAACTCCGTTTACGGCAGTTCCTGAAGCTTTTACGATCGCACTTCCTTCTTCGGTATATTGAAGGATAGGTGTAAGGTTTCCATCATTATTTAAAGTGCTTTTATTTAATCTTTTATCAAAAATATTAATAACAACCCTTCCGTTGAAAGAAGTGTTAATGGTACCGTCCGGTTTGTTGATGTGTCCTTTTATTTTCACAAAATCCAACGCTCTGATGAGTCCCGGAACCGGAGTTTCAATGGCATCGATATTTAATAATCGTTTAGGTCTGCTCAGTTTCATGGCTGGATCTCCCAGGAAATTTACCTTTAAGTGATCTGTAGCAGCACCTTTTTGCTTTTTAGCATTTAAATGTGCATATCCTAACGTATCAAAATCATCACTTGTCAGTTTAAAAATATTCTGAGTATAAAGGTTGGTAAAATCAATACCATACCCAACATCAATCGCACGGCTTGAAGTAATCATGGAAGCAGGACCTCCTTGTTTTAGTTTAAGGAACTGTTCCCCTGCAGAAGACGTATCCGGCTCATCCCAAAGCGTAAATTCACAAGTAATTGTCGATACAAACGGGAATCTGCTGTATACGTTGGAAAAGTTATTAGAATTTTGAATTTCATCTAATGTTAAAACCCTTTCCTGAGACCATCCGTTGATCCCTCCATGTCCGAAATAGAAAAGATATAAGCTGTTTCCGATGTCATTGGAAATGGCCTGGTTTACCTGAGGATATCTTTGTCCGCCGGCTGTACTTACTGCCTGAAAAGCATCTAAATAAAGCTTTCTTACATTATATTCTTTAAGATTTGTTGATGGTTGTTCAAAGGTTGTCACCAAAGAATTGTTCATTACCGTATGGAAAGGAGTACCACCGTCATTATCATCATCCACTACAAAATCCAGTTTCATTCTCCATTCTCCGAAAGGGGTAGACTGCCCGGATAGATTATTGTAATACGCCAAAGTTTTATCCATCATATTACCTGCTTCCGTAACGTTTGCCGCAGGAATTCTACCCACCGGAAGATCAGGAAGGTTATTGGTGATGAATTCGTTGGTCTGAGGTTTTGTCATTACAATATAATCATCGGTAACGAAAGACCTGATAACGTCCATAGATTCTTCACTCTGATAGCTGGAAACTACATTGGTATTATTAGGAATTCTGTTTTTATAATCGTAAGAGGTATCTCCTAAAATGAAAACATATTTTAAGGTACCAAGCGGCGTATTCAGTTTAGTTACGAAATCTCTGATTGCTGTAAGATCCCTGCTTCCGCTGCCAAATTCATTGTAAATTTTATCAGTATCTATAATCTGTACATTAAAGTTGCTTTTGGTCTGGTGATAAGACGCCAGCCTCTGAGCCTGTCCCATCATTTCCGGAGTGGTAATGATAAGATAATCTACATTCTGTAATCCTGAAAGATTCTGATTGTTTATTCTTCCTACAAACTGAGGACTAAAAGCTGCATCTGCTTTAAACGCTACAAATTCATTATTAAAATTAAGATCAGAAGCGGTATAGGCAAAATTAAACGTTGTATTTCCTGCAGCTTTGTTTACCCTTCTGTTCACATTGGTAATATCTGTAACGTCCCAAACTTGTTCCGCTGTAGAAGCATTAGACAAACTAAAACCATAGGTCGTATTGCTCCCGCTTACCAAAGAGAAATCTCTGAAATTCATCTGGCTACCGTTAAAATTCAGATTGTCCTTGTACTGTACTTCCAGGTAATCTACGTAGAAAGTTCCGTTAGGATTTACAGAAATATCCGGTTTTAGATTAAAAGTAATTTGAGTTCCGCTCAGACCTGTGATCGTTCCTGAATATCTTGCCGGGTAGAAATCGTTGGTTCCGCTTGAATTCACAGGCGGTATCGCTACCGTGAAAGGATTCAGGTTGTTAATATTGAATGCAATGCTGTTTTGCTGAGATTTATAACCAATTACTTGAGCTCTGTATCGGATCACATCTCCGCCCTGAATGGCAGAAGCAGTAGTGAAAGTCACAGGTTTATCCGTAGTAAAAGGAGTGTCTTCCACCCAGATTCTTCCTACTTTCATCAGGTTTTTCTGGTCATTATTGATAACCTGATAATTGTCAAATCTTGTAATTAAAGGTGTTGTCGGCAGGTTCACATCCACAGGCTGGATCCTTTTTCCCGGACCTTTATCAAAATTAATATAGTAATATGAAAAATCTTCGTAGATATTTTTTAAGTTTTCACTTCTGTCACTTCTGGTATCGACTCTCTTGTAGCCGTTTCCGTTGGATGTATTGTAAAGATTGTACCCGTTCGGTCCCTGAGCGTAAAACAAGGCGTAATCATTGTCATTCCAGACACCGTCATCTTCACCCACTACTTGGATGGCATTTTCCTGAAGGGCACTGTATTTCACATCCTGGTTGTATTCCGGAAGCATAATTCCTCCATTACCATAGATTCTGAAATTTTTAGGATTTACAGAAGAAGGATTGATTCCGTTGTCCTGCAAAAACTGTTTTGTAATTTTAAAAACACCGGATTTGTCAACTTTTATTTTATAAAAACCGCCTGTTGATAAAGGATTTCCGGTCGTTCCTACTTTTAAGGTACTTCCGATATTGTTTGAAGCATTGGTCTCCGAAATTTCGAATGAAGACAATCTCTGAACAGATCCTTTTACATTTTTAAATAAAGCAACATTAATACTTGCATATCTTTCTCCATCGAGATAATAGTAAGCAACATCTTTTATTTCGTAGTCGGGCAGAAGACCTTTGCTTAGCTCGAATAAGTCTCTGCTGGAAACATTTTCCCAGACAGGATTAGAAACTTTTAATTGCTTTTCGCCAATTTTTTGTTTGATTGTTATAAAAATGTTATTTTGGCTGAATGAAAATCCCTGATTTTTAAAGTTTGGGAGATTTATTTTTGTATCACCAAAGTCTTGAATTTTAGAACCATCCCAGTCGATGTTTATTCTTTGAGCCCAAACTGTTGATACAAAGCCAATTAGGAATAAAAGCAGTATTTTTTGTTTCATGTTTACTTTTGAAATTTCTAAATTACAAAATAAATGAAAATTTTATAATTAAATTATGATACAATAAAATTAATTTGTTAACGTTTTTCAAAAAAATCAACTCTTTACTTGATTTATTGAATAATTTATTTTTTCTTTGTACTTTGAAAATATTTATATCGACTATGAAAAAACTAAAGTTGTTTTCATTAATAGCATTAAGTTCTACACTTGCATTAACCAGTTGTGGTGGAGGTACTAGCAAAGGAGGCGGTACTAAAAAATTTGTCAGCAAAACGGGTTGGAAACCAAACGAAAAACAAGGTTGGTTTTTTGCAGGAAAGCAACAAAAGCAGAAAGGTTGGCCGGGAATGGTATATGTAGAAGGTGGAACTTTTACAATGGGATTAGTGAAAGATGATGTTATGCACGATTGGAATAACTCGCCGCGCAGAATGCAGGTAAGTTCATTCTTTATCGGGGAAACAGAAATTACTAACTACGAATACCGTGAATACCTTACATGGTTGAAGTATGTATTTCCTCCAAGTGATCCTAGTTTTAAGGAAATCTACAACGGTGCGTTGCCAGATACCTTATTATGGGACAACAAACTATCCAGAAATGATTACAACGAGACGTATTTCCGTTCTCCTGAATTCGATTACTATCCGGTAGTAGGTGTTTCTTGGACTCAGGCAAACAGATACTGCGAGTGGTTGACAGACAGAGCAAACGAAAAAGCTTTAATGCAAGCTGGTATTATTGCTAAAGATTTGTACATCAACGAATCGAACAATCAGGGTGGAACCGCATTCAACATGGATAAATTCAAGTCGAATGATCCTGAAATGCAAGGATACATCAATGAAAAAAGAATGCAGCAAAAGAATGGTATTAAAACTACCAACCAAAGATTATTGGCTGCTAACAGAGCTCCTGCTGCTGCAATGGTTCAGAAATTCAGACTTCCTACAGAAGTTGAATGGGAATATGCAGCGTTGGGTATGGCTAAAAACAGAGAATACAACCAATACTTAGGTAAAAAACCTGAAATCCAGACATTGGTAGGAAAGAAAGGTAGAGACAAAGGAATGTACCTTGAAAACTTCAAAATGGGAACGGGTGATTACTCTGGTATTGCAGGCTGGAAAAACGACGGTTCTGCAAGAACTTCTGATGTAAGACAATATCCATCAAACGACATAGGAATCTATGGTATGTATGGAAACGTATCAGAATGGACTGCCGATATCTACAGACCTATTGTTGACGAAGATTTCAGTGACTTCAACTACTACAGAGGAAATATGCCTCAAGCTGTAGTAAGAAACGGTGACGGAACTTATAAAATGGTAGATGAAAACAGCATTAAGTATGATACTTTGGATGACGGAAGATTAGTTTACAGAAACTTACCGGGTCAATTCGAAAGAGAAACTATCGCTGACTACAGAAACTACAGAGATGGCGACAGAATGTCTTCTCTAGATTACAGAAGTACTTCTGATTCTGCTGATTCTAAAACGAATATGTATAACGGACCTCAAAGAAGATTCATTGTAGATGCAAGCGGAAAAGTAATTCTTCAGAGAGATAGGAAGGAAAGAACTTCTGCTATGACTAATGATATCAGAGTAGTAAAAGGTGGTTCTTGGCAGGATACAGCATATTGGTTAGACCCAGGTCAAAGAAGATATAAAGACGAAAATAAAGCGTACGGATGGATCGGATTCCGTGTTGCTCAAGATGCGAAAGCAAGTGACAAAGGTAGAACAAGAAGATAATATTTATCAAAATAATTTTCAAAAACCTTCCAGATTTCTGGAAGGTTTTTTTATTTTTGAACTATGAATATAGAACAGTTTTATCCTTTATTTTTAAAGTCCGGAAAGGTAACAATCGACAGCAGAAAAATCGGAAAAGATGATATTTTCTTCGCATTTTCAGGAGAGAATTTCAATGCGGCAACATTAGCGGAAAAAGCCATAGATGAAGGTGCTTTGGCCGTGATTGTAGAACAGCAGGATTTTGAAAATACAGATAAAAATATTTTCTATGTTCCCTCAACATTGGAGTTTTTGCAGGATCTGGCAGTTCGTCACAGAGAACAGTTGGATATTCCTATTATAGGATTAACGGGGAGTAACGGTAAAACAACGACGAAAGAAATCATTCATGCCGTTCTTTCAGAGAAATTCAATGTGCAGTATACTTTTGGAAACCTCAATAATCATATTGGAGTTCCCCTGACAATCCTTTCCATTAAGCCTGAACATGAGATGGCAGTGATCGAAATGGGAGCCAACCATCAAAAAGAAATCGAATTTCTTTCAAATATTGCTAAGCCAAATTACGGCTATATCACAAACTTTGGCAAGGCCCATCTGGAAGGTTTCGGTGGATTTGAAGGAGTAATTAAAGGTAAATCTGAGCTGTATGATTACCTTAAAAATCATCAGCAAACGATTGTTGTTAATGAAAATGATCCTATTCAGGTTCAAAAAACAGAAAATTATTCACCTAAAATTACTTTTGGAAAGGAAAATTCAGACTATCAGTTCGAATTATTTTCGGAAGAACACTTTGTCGGATTACAATATAAAGGAATAAAAGCTGTTTCAAAGCTGACGGGAGAGTATAATTTTACCAATCTTTGCGCTGCTGCAAGTTTAGGATTACATTTCGGAATTGATTTTGAACAAATAAAACATGCCATAGAAAATTATACCCCGACGAATATGCGCTCTCAGGTAGTGAAAAAAGAGGGAAGAACTTTGGTTTTGGACACCTATAATGCCAATCCAAGCTCTATGACGGCTTCTTTACACAATTTTATCACCTTTGAAGGCTCGAAAACAATCGTCATTGGCGATATGCTCGAATTGGGAGAAGAAAGCGAAAAAGAGCATAAAAATATTCTGAAACTAGCTCAGGAATTAGGTTTTAACGAAATTATTACCGTCGGGAAAAACTTTAAACATGTAAATTCTTCAGCAAAAGCTTTTGAAAATACATTGGAATTAATAGAATATTTAAAACAGAATAAAATCTTATCAGAAAATATCCTATTAAAAGGTTCGAGGGGAATTGCCCTGGAAAGGTCGATCGACTTTATTTAGCCTTCGTAGCCCAGAATTCTTCGATAATTAATTTAATATTTTTGAAAGTGCTTGGGAAAACTTCATCTTCAATCTGAGCGGTGTTTTTCCAGGCAACTTCAGTGATTCCTTCTTCAATCTGCGGTTTTGAAGTATCTTCACCATTGAAATTCATTTCAAACCAATGGGTGCATTTCAGGACTTTATCACCATTTCTTTCGACGTAAATGTGATAAGTGGTGTTGATAAATTGGACTAATTCTACGTCTTTCAGCCCGGTTTCCTCTTCAATTTCCCTTACAGCAGACTCTTCGCGGGATTCGCCTTTCTCCATTTTACCCTTCGGAAGATCCCATTTTCCTAATCTTTTAATGAATAGAATTTCACCTTCAGGATTATTGACAACCCCTCCCGCAGCTTCAATGATCCGAAATAATTTTTGGAATTCTGCCCAAATCTCATTAATATTTTCGCCAAAAACATTCAATTCCTTTACAGATGTATTTTCCAAAAGATCCAATGCGATCTCTAAGGTTGTGACGTCTTCATAGCCAAGCGTCTTTTCGAGGTTTTCAGATTGCTTAGACAGTAATAATTTTTTTTCGTTCACAAAAACTTTATACATTTGTAATAATTAAGAATTTAAATACAAAAATAAAAAATGAATTTAGAAGGACGAAAGATTATTGTCAATAAATCATCTAAAGAGTTGGTAGAAATACTAAAATCTCCGGAAAACTACAAAGATTTCATGCCGGATGGTCTTCAAAAGTTTGAAACGAGAGAAGATGGGTTTAAATTCGGGTTGCAGGGAATGCCGGAAATTGCTTTAAAAATTGATGAAGTGAATGATCAAAAAGCTGTTTTGAAGTCTGCAAGTTCAAGTTTAGATTTTTCATTAACGGCAACTTTGAATCCTCTTAACGAAAATCAGACGGAAGTACAGATGTTCTTTGAAGGAAATTTCAATCCGTTTATCAAAATGATGGTGGAAAAACCTTTGCAAAACTTCATAAATACGCTTACAGATAAAATTGAAGCATATAAATAAGAAAGCCGCTTTTTAAGCGGTTTTTTTGTTGAAAATCTTTTTATTGAGCATAATTTACTGATAGTGTTGGTCTTATGGTTGAATTTTTAGTAACTTTATTAGACATTTATTACTAAAATTAACTGCTATGAAAACCAAATTAATCTTTAAAAAAGCAGATTTTATACTTTTGCTTTTGGCATTATTTATCTCTGTAAATTTTTACGCACAGCAAAATAAAACGATCAAAAATATAGTGCTTGTTCATGGAGCTTTCGTCGATGGCTCCGGTTGGGAGGGGATTTATAAAATTTTAGCCAAAAAAGGATATCACGTATCGGTTACCCAGCATACGCTTCTTTCTTTCGAGGAAGATGTGAAGGCGGTCAATAGAATTATCGATCAGCAGGATGGCCCTTGTATACTCGTAGGACACAGCTATGGCGGCGCAATTATAACGATAGCCGGCAACAATCCGAAGGTTGCAGGGCTTGTGTATGTCGCTGCTCATGCTCCTGATGAAGGGGAGTCGGAGGCTGATAATGGGAAAATTTATCCGCCGGCTTATAAATCTTTAATAAAAGGACAGGACGGACTGGATTATATTAATCCTGAAAAATTTCCGGATGATTTTGCTGGTGGAGTAGCAAAGGAAAAGGCGAAATTTATGGCTGTATCTCAAACTCCGACGGCAGATGTTGCTTTTCATGCGATTATTAAAAATCCGGCTTGGAAAGTAAAACCAAGTTGGTATGTTGTGGCAAAATCAGACAAAATTATCAATCCCGATTTGGAAAGAATGTATGCAAAAAGAGCAAAAAGTACTGCGATAGAAGTGGAAGGAGCGAGCCATTGTGTTTACATTAGCCATCCCAATGAAGTTTCCAATTTAATTATTTCAGCTTCAAATCTTAGTAAATAAGCAGATTAAGCAATAACTCCGGAGCTGTGATCATGCGAACTTCCCGTTGCGGAAGAAAGAACATTTATTTCATTATTGAGTCTTAAAACGCCCATAAATGCAAAGATTAATGCTTCTTTGTATTCGATTATTTCATTTTCAGGAATGATGATTTGAGTGTTTGTCTTGGCTTTAATTTTTTCAATTAAAAATTGATTGTAAGTTCCGCCACCTGTAAAAAGTACGTTCTTTAGCTGGTTTTCATTAAAAACTTTTGAAATTTGCTGAGCGGCGTGTTCAGTAAAAGTTGCCATTATATCAACGGTTTCGAGTGTTTCAAATAGTGGAAAAACTTTTTCGTTGCACCATTCGATTCCTAGAGATTTTGGATGAGATTGCTGATAAAAAGGTAAAGAATTTAATTGTAATAGCAAATCGTCATTAATTTTTCCTTTTCTGGCCAAATCCCCGTTTTCATCAAAATTTTTATTGAATTTTTGAACCAGTTTGTTCAAGACAATATTCACCGGAGCTATATCAAATGCAATTCTTGTGTCATTAATTTTCAAAGAAATATTAGAAAATCCACCTAAATTAAGGCATGCATCGTATTGGGAAAATAACAGCTCATCTCCGATAGGCACAAGTGGAGCGCCGTTTCCGCCCATTAAAACGTCCTGGCAGCGAAAGTCATAAATAACGGGTAAGTCGGTTGCCAACTTAATAGCTCTTCCATCTCCGATCTGTAAAGTGAATTTTTTCTGTGGCTGATGAAAAACCGTATGTCCGTGAGAAGCAATAAGATCTATATTCTCAATCTGATGTTTTTCAATGAAATTTTTAACTGATTTTCCTAAATAAAAACCATATTCTGAATGTAATTCTAACAATTCTGCTGCCGAAAAGTCGATACAGTTTCTAAGCTGATCTTCCCAATCTTTAGGATAAGGAACCGTTTCTGCTTTTACAATTTCAAAACTCCAGGAATCTTGCTTTTCAAATCTTGCAAAACAAATATCCAGGCCGTCTAAGCTCGTTCCCGACATCAAACCGATCGCATGGAATTTCATAGATTTATTTTTTGCTTTCAGATAATTTAGTAGTCGTAAAATCTCCGGAATTCTGTAAGAAAACATATTCCGAGAAGTCATCTTTTGCCCTCATCCCGTGATTACTGATCAGGGTGGAGCCGTCTTCCAGCGTTACATATACCGTATCGTGGGTATAGATTTGCTTTTTTCTTTGATCCCAAAAAACACTCTGCATGGCAAATTTTTGCCCTTCATTGGTGGTAATTCTTACATTTCCTCTTGCTTCATAGAATTGTTTATAATCAAAAAACTTGGCATATTTTGCTTTAATTGTTCCCGGAACTTTAGGCTTTTTCTTATCAAAAAACTGGATGTCAATTCCTTTTCTTGCCACAGTGTATGGGCTGTCGATCAATTCATACTTTTCGATGATCGGTGCTTTTGCCCTTAATGTCACAAACCCGGAATCTCTCTGAATAATATTCGCATTATTGATGATCTGCGATGGAAAATTTTTACTCTGCTTTCCTCCGGCTTTCGTAAGGTCTTCTTCACAAGACGTTAATATAAAAAATATAGCACAACTAAAAAGGTATGCTATATATTTATATGATATGTTTTTAATCATCAACATAATTTTATTCGTAAAGTCTCTTTCTGAACCACTTATCAGCAAAATTGAAACCAACTCTGAAGTTGATGTAATTCTGGTTGATCAGATCGTTCTTAAGAGTTCCTCTTTTCCCAACCTCAAGACCCAGCTCAAGACCACTCATTCTGGTAATGCTGCTGTTTTTGAATGGAAGAAGTACCCCGGCAGAAACTCCAAATTTATTGATGTTCTGTCCTGCAATTTTCAAACTTCCTTTTTCATAGAAAGCTCCGTATCTATACACAACTCTTGAAAAATAGCTTCTGAAATTGTTGTAATTCGGCAAATACCAACCTCCGGCAGAAATTCTGTAAGAATCCTGAAGGTCAAAAGATTTTCCGAAATACGTGATGCTTTCTCCTTTTTTATAATCTCCCTGTAAAGAAAGGAACCATTTGTTTTCCTCTCCATAACCTACCCCAAGTGAAGCCTGTAATGGTAAAAGGTTTTTAGAGCTAGCTGTTTTTTGTTCGATGATGCTTTCGCTGCCACTTTGGATCGTTGTTCCGGTAGCATCATAAAAATAAGTACTGTTTTTATACTCAGAAGTCATATTACTGGTATTCCCAAAGGTAGTGGTAGCACCAATTGTCAGTTTTTTGTCCGTACTTGTATTTAGATTCTGATAGCTTGCTCCTAATGTAAAGTTGAAGTTTCTTACATTGTTTTTAGTCTCGTATCCATTGATCAGTTCTGCATTAGATTGAGCTAATTCATTAAGATCGTAAAGATTTCCGAAATAATAATTGGCTCTTAAACCAACTGCAAATTTTTCAGTAAGTTCATATCCTAAAGCAATCTGAGCCGTATTCAATGTTCCGCTTCCTTTGAATCTGTTGGCTCTAGTAGCATATACTACACCGTTTTCGTCTTTAAGTTCATCTGTATGTATGATTTCATAACTTTTTGAGCTGTAAGGCTGGTAAGAAAGACCCATTTTCAACTTTGGTGACAAAGGAAAAGCTATGGAAATATTAGATAAATACGTAGAATGTTTGGTAGACTTCGTATTATTATAATCAGTTTTGAAGTAATTGTTTTCGTTGGTAGCTTCCAGCTTGATACTTGTAAGCTCGAAATTAGCGTTGTTTGCAGGGTTTGCAAAGTTAAAATTACTCGTAAAATCGCTTATAAAAGCGGTTGATATACCCCCCATTGAGGTAGTTTCAATCGTATTATCATATTTTACATCTCCAATTCCATAAGTGGCATAAGGTGAATTACTCAGATTCTGCGCATTTAAGAAATATCCAACTGATATGAATGATAGTACAAAGATTTTTTTCATTCTTTATTTTTAAAACAATGCGCAAATATCTTAAATATTAATGAATTGTAAAAATTATATGAGGTTAAAGTTTGTTAAGGGTGATGAATAGCCATAATTATGGTGAATTGTCAATTGTAAAACGCTTTGCTCGTGAATTTTTATGCCCTATTTCTAAATTAGATTACTAAAATTCACCATTCACTTGCGAAGCAAAATTCACTTACAAAGTAAAATTGACGATCTACCAAACTACAATTTTCTTTATCTTTGAGCCATGAATTGGGAGAACATTGCCGGACAGGAAAATCTGAAAAAACTTCTGAGAGACAGTATCGCCGAAAACAGAGTAAGCCACGCCCAGCTTTTCGTAGGAAAGGAGGGTTATGGTACTTTGCCTATGGTTTTGGCCTATGCAAAAGAAGTGTTAAGCTTGGAAAATGAGCACGCCGCTTCGAAGGTTGAACACCTCAATCACCTTGATCTGCATTTCAGTTTTCCGGTTTTTACGGACAATAAAAATTCTTTAAGCAAAAATAAATTTGAAGATTTCAGGGAAATGATCATGGCTTCTCCATATTCGAGCTATGACGATTGGACGGCTTTTTTGGAGTCTGAAAACAAACAACTTTTTATTTCCGCGGATGAAGTGGATGACCAGAATCAAAAGTTTTCATTAAAAAGTTTCGAAGGCGGAACTAAAATTTTAGTTGTCTGGAGAGCTGATAAAATGAATGTCGCTGCATCCAACAAATTCCTGAAATTTTTGGAAGAGCCACCTGCAAAAACCATTATTTTACTGACTGCAGAGTCCACCAATGATATTTTGCCAACAATTCTTTCGCGGACACAGATCGTGGAAGTTCCGAGAATCAATGATGAAGATATTGAAGCGTATCTGAAAAAGAATTTCAATGTTTCTGATGATAAAATAAAAGAAATCGTGCATGAAGCGCAAGGCGATCTGAATGATGCTTTGAAGCTTTTGCAGTCCGGAAATAAAAGCGATGAATTTGAGAAATTGTTTGTTCAGTGGGTTCGTGATGCTTTTATGGTAAAAAAGAAACCTGAATTTTTGAAAAGCATTATTCTTTGGGCAAGAGAAATTGCAGGCTGGAATCGCGAAAAACAAAAGAATTTTCTAAATTATTGTTCGGAAATTTTCAGATTGGCTTTGCTTCAGAATTATCAGTCGGAAAGTCTGGTGTATAAAAAAATTGATGCCAATGGTTTTAATTGGGTCGGATTCTCAAAATTCATCAGCGGAGCGAATATTGAAAGCATTTTGGAAGAAATAAGCACTGCAGATCTGCATCTGACCCGAAACGGAAACCCTAAAATTGTATGGACGGATTTAGGAATAAAATTATCGAGACATATTCACAAGAATTCATAAAAAAACTCCGGCAGTTGTGTCGGAGTTTTGTTTTTATAATAATTAAGATGTTTTTAATTGGCTCAGATTAGCTAAACATAATCCAAAAACAGTTAGTATTAGCGATGTCATGCTGAGCGTTTACGAACGAATGTTCACGAAGCATCTGTCAAAATTTAAGCAGCTTTCTTCACTGCTTTCACAGCCTTCTTATTTTTTACGGTATTTTCAGCAGTTTTAGCTTTAGCATCACAAGATTTATGATGATCACCGCAAGCTTTTTTATCTTTTACGGAACACTCTTTTTTGTCTTTTCCTGCGCAGCAGCCTTCTTTTTCCTGTGCGAAATTCAGAGTAAATACACTTAAAATAGCTGCAATTGAAATAATTTTTTTCATTGATTTTAATTTTTAATTGAATTCAAATATAACAAATTCAGCGTTTTAAAATTAACCAACATTAAAAAAAAATTAAATTTAAATAAAAAATCAATCAATCGTTTGATTTATAAAAAAATCATTGTAATTTTGTCCCTTGAAAAAATGAGAGTACAATGATTTCAAAAGAAGAAAATATATTATTCGCCGCCGAGATACTTTTTGCTGAAAAAGGTTTTGAGGGAACTTCCACACGGGAGATCGCCAAAGCAGCGAATGTGAATATTTCTATGATCTCTTACTATTTTGGATCGAAAGAGAAGCTTTATGAAAAATTGGTTGAATATAGAATGAATGAAGGCCAGTTTTTCTCAAAAGATATTATTGAGAGAACGGATATTAATGACTGGGAGAAAGTAGAAAAAATCGTAGACCAATTTGCCAATAAGGTGAGACATCATAAATGTTTCTACAGAATCATGCAGAGAGAGCAGCTTCATGCAGAAAATCCTCAGATCGTGGAGTTTTTGAAGGAAACAAAAATGGGATTTCTTACCATGTATTCAAAAATATTGGAAAGTGGTTTAAAAAAAGGAATTTTCACCAAAAATCCTCCGATTTACTTGCTTCATTCAACCGTAAGCGGAACTTTATTTTATGCATTCAATGCAAAGGAGATGTATAAAGAATTCTTGAATGATACCAATGATGAAGAAGTTTTTGACGAAAAATATTACACAGAACTTAACACTCATATTAAATATTTACTAAAAGACCTTTTAGGTTATGAAGAGAATAAATAACTCAGTTATTGCACTTGCCCTGTTTATAGGGGTAGCAAACGCAAATGCTCAGGAGAAAAAAACACTCACTCTTGATGAAGCCGTGCAGTTGGGTATCCAAAACAGCAAAAATCTGAAGATCGATGTTGCAAAGATCGAAGAAGCGACGGCAGACCTTCTGGAAGCGAAAAACAGACAGCTTCCGGAATTGAAAGTTTCAGGAAGCTATATGTATCTTCCGTTGAAACCGAATGTTAATATAAAACTTCCCGGTGTTTCGGGAGACGGAGGGCCTGAAGTACATCAGGTAGCCTACGGATCGGCGAATCTTAGTGTTCCGATCTACAGCGGAGGAAGAATAAAATATGGGATCGAATCTGCAAAATATTTGGTGGAAGCATCAAAATTAAGCACTGAGAACAACAAAATCGCAGTGGCTTACAATGTTGCTCAGGCTTATAATAATTTGTTTAAAGCCAATCAGTCGATCAAAGTTTTAGAAGAAAACCTTACGGCTTCTCAGAAAAGGGACGAAACTTTCCTTAAAATGGAAAACAACGGATTGATTGCAAGAAACGACAGGTTAAAAGCCAATCTTCAGACTTCAAATATCGAGCTGCAATTATTGGAAGCCAAAAACAATTACAATATTGCCAACATCAATATGGACTTATTACTGGGTCTTCCGGAAACCACGGAAATTGAAGTAGATCAGAATTATATCGAGGAAGGCGACGAGGTAAAACCAGTTGATTTTTATGTAAATGAAGCGAAAGAAAACCGTAAAGATCTTCAGGCTCTCGACAAGCAAAGACAGGCTGCAGCACTGGGAACGAAAGCTGCAAAAGCAGAAAATCTTCCTTCAGTGGCTCTTACGGGAGGGTATGTAGCGGCAGATATTCCGAAATTTTTAACGATTTATAATGCAGTGAATGTCGGAGTTGGGATTTCTTACAATCTATCAAATATCTGGAAGAAAAACTCGGCGTTAAAACAATCTCAGGCAAGAGAAATGGAATTATCTGCGACGAATGAACTGCTGAACGACAATATCAAGCTTGATGTAAACAGAGAATATCAAAACACAGACTACTCGAAAAAGAGAATCGCCGTTTTCGAAAAATCTGCAGAGCAGGCTAATGAAAACTACAGAATCACAAAAAATAAATACGATAACGGTCTTGCAACCATGACGGAATTACTGGATGCAGATGCAGCTCAGATTTCGGCAAACGTAGGAGTTATCAATGCAAAAGCAGATGCAGCGCTGGCTTACAGAAAACTATTACAAACTACAGGAACTTTAACAATTAAATAAAAAATAAAGAACGATACCAACAATGGAAAACAATAATACACAAGCGACTGAACCTAAAAAGAAAAAAAGTTTAGTTTTTCCTATAATTTTAGCTGTTGTTTTAATCGGAGGAGGAATCTATGGCTACAGAGCCTATACTTACGGGCAATACCACGAGGAAACCGACGATGCGCAAATTGCGTCCAACATGGCTCCGGTTATTTCTAAAATTTCAGGATACGTAACTGAAGTGAAAGTGAAGGATAACCAATTTGTAAAAAAAGGAGATACATTGGTTATTTTAGACAGCAGAGATCAGAAAATGGCTTTGGAACAAGCTGAGGCAGCTTTATCTACGGCGAAAAGCAATATTTCCAATGCCGAAGCTACAACGACTGCGACTTCAAAAAATATCGGTTCGTCTGAAGCGGCGGTAACTACTGCCAATGCACAGATCGAAGCCGCTAAAGTAAACGTCTGGAAAACTTCCCAGGATTTAAAAAGATACGCCAATCTTGTAAAAGATCACTCGATTACAGAGCAGCAATATGAGCAGGCTTTGGCAGCAAAACAAACGGCTGACAAACAATTACAGGTTTTAATCGATCAGAGAAATCAAATCGCTCAGCAAACGAATATCGCATCTTCTCAAACGGCTGCAAGTTCTCAGCAAATCAGTGTTGCCGGATCGGTAGCAAAACAGAGAGAAGTGGATGTTGAAAATGCAAAATTAAACTTGTCATACACGGTAATCGTGGCTCCTGAAGATGGATATGTTGCGAAAGTTCCTATCCAAGCGGGACAATATCTTCAGGCAGGGTCACAGCTATTTGCTTTGGTGAAAAACGACCAGAAATGGGTAGTGGCCAATTTCAAAGAAACTCAGGTAGATAAAATGGTGGAAGGCCAGAAAGTGAAAATCGAGATCGATGCTTTCCCTGACCAGGAATTTGAAGGAGTAGTAAGCTCATTCTCTCCGGCAACAGGTGCTACATTCTCCATTCTTCCTCCGGATAACGCAAGTGGTAACTTCGTAAAAGTGGTTCAGAGACTTCCTATCAAAATCGATTTTGTAAACCTTGACAAAAACATCGCGAAAAAGTTGAGAACAGGAATGAATGTGAAAGCAGAAGTTTCTTTGAAATAATAAATAAAAATAAGTGAATTGTCAATTTTTTGCTGGAGAAAGTCGATGCTGAAATGTGGAAATGAAGGAGGAAATTTGACCATGAAGCTGATGTCGGTTGGTAGATGAAAATCAGTCACAATGTGGAAATGAAGAAGAAGACTGACCATGACGATGACGCCGTTCTGAAGATGGAAATCAATAATGAAATGTTGAAAATGAAGTAGTAAAAATGACAACAACGTTGATTGACCATTGACAGTTCACTTTTTAAATTAAGATATTTAGAGATTCGGAAACGATCTGTGTTGATAATCGATTTTTTTAATTTAATATAAATAATAAAAAATCGACGGGTGAATAAGTTTTTGAACCTGAATCTTAGCCTAAACACAGATTATTCAAGAATACAGTTAGTTCGTAAAAAACAAATTCTTATTTCTAAATCTTTGAATTTCTTAATTTTTTTTAAAAAAATAGTAAAAATAAACATGCAAGATTCATTAGTAGAATACGGAGCCCGAAGAGTAATCATCACGATTACGGCGATCCTTTGTGCCCTGCTTGAAATTGTGGACTCCACGATTGTAAACGTTGCCCTGAACGAGATGAAAGGTAACCTGGGAGCCACACTTTCTGAAGTTGGGTGGGTAATTACGGCTTATGCCATCGGGAATGTGATCATTGTTCCGATGACCAGCTGGCTGTCACAGCAGTTTGGACGTAGAAATTACTTCGCGGCTTCGATCATCATATTTACCGTATTTTCATTTCTATGCGGAAATGCAACAAACATCTGGGAACTCGTATTCTTCAGATTGATGCAGGGAATCGGAGGGGGAGCCTTACTGGTAACTTCACAGACGATCATTACGGAATCTTATCCGATTGAAAAAAGAAGTATGGCGCAGGCGATTTATGGTCTTGGGGTAATTATCGGTCCTACTTTGGGGCCACCTCTGGGAGGATATATCGTAGATAATTTCAGCTGGCCGTATATCTTCTATATTAATATTCCTATCGGGATTGCGGCGACTTTAATGACACTGCAGTTCGTAAGAAGTCCGAAATATGCCGAAAAACGAAAAGTTTCGGATGTCGACTGGATCGGGATTGCCTTATTGGCCATAACGGTAGGTTCTTTACAGTTTATTCTGGAAAGAGGGCATGAAGAAGACTGGTTTGCAAGCGGAATGATTGTAGCATTTACAGTGTCAGCAGTTTTAGGATTTATTTTATTCCTCTGGCGAGAGCTCACCTTCAAATATCCGATTGTAGAACTGCGGGTATTGAAAAACGGTAATTTGAGAATCGGTACTGCGATGTCTTTTGTGTTGGGATTCGGACTGTATGGTTCAACGTTTATCGTTCCTTTATATACACAAAGTATTTTAGGATGGACGGCGTTGCAGTCGGGAGCTTTGATGATTCCGGCAGCATTAACGACCGCTTTCATGATGCCGATTATCGGACGACTGCTTTCAAAAGGAGCAAAACAACAGATTCTGGTAGCTTTAGGACTCTTCGTTTTCTTTGTTTACAGTTTCTGGGGGTATAAAATTTTAACACCCGATACCAGTAAAGAAGCCTTTTTCTGGATGTTGATGGTAAGAGGAGCCGGTTTAGGACTTCTGTTTATTCCGATCACATCGTTGTCATTAAGTACTTTGAAAGGTCAGGAAATTGGTCAGGGCGCGGCTTTCACGGGGATGATGAGGCAGCTTGGCGGTTCTTTTGGGATTGCGGCGATCACTACATTTATTGCCAATGAAGGTCAGAAATACAGGCTTAATTTAATTTCTCACCTTGATGAAAATGATTTTGCGGTTCAGCAAAGATTGCAGGCTCTGAAAGGAAGCTTTATAGCAAAAGGAATGACTCCCGATGCAGCAATGAATGCCGCATACAAAATGCTCGATTTATCGGTAACGAAGCAGGCAACGGTACTTTCTTATATGGATGTTTTCCTTTATTTAGGTGTGATATTCTTAATATGTATTCCGTTTATCCTTTTTATTAAAGAAAGAAAAAGCAAAGAAAAAATAGATTTGAGTGAAGCAATGCACTAAATATATTTTAAATAATATAAAGACCTTCGATCATTTCGGAGGTTTTTTTGTTTTTACAGGTTGCAGGATTTTGGTTAACTTAATTTAGTTAATCTAAAAAAGTGTAGCAACCCTTTCAGAGTTTTAAACTCTGAAAGGGTTATCGTCTACAAACACATTCTTTGTTTCTGGCCTGAACGATGAGATTTTCATTAATTTAAAACTAATTCATTTAACAAAAAAAGCCCGTTCAAAAAGAACAGGCTTGCAATAACTTACTAAAATTAAGGAAATTAAAAACAAAGGGGAATAACCTTTATATATTGACATTTGCATTTTTAAGAGTAATGAAAAATGAGGGGAAATTTCATTACAATGTATGATGACTTTTAATTGTTGATGTACGATGCATTAAAGGACATTGAGATCGCTCTGCAAGTCATATTTGCACCGGAAGTTACTCCATTGTTGAAAGATCTGATCATTCTTACGTCAACCGTATGCGCACCTGCAGTTAAGGTTTTTACTGTACTCATCGAATATTGTGTCTGAGATCCTCCCTGTACTCTTTCCTGAGTGATAAGATATACGTTGGTAGGAACATTATCTACAAATAATCTTGCCTCATAATAAGCTGCCCCACCTCCCGCAAGAAAAGTGAAGTAGTCTATTCCCAACATAAAATTGATAAACACGGCTTTTCCTCCCGCCGGAATATTCAGGGTTTGTTGGGAAGTTGGGATCATTGTATAAGCCAGATCATTTACAACATAACTGAACCCTGTAGAGTTAGAAACCTCTTCAGTGATTACATTGGGAGTGGTAGGTGTAGGAACAGTAATAACATTACCTGATGCATCTACTCCGAGGTTTTGTCCGGTAGCAGCGACAGGTGTTGCCGATGTTAGGTTTCTAAACTTTAAACCACTGATATTTGCCGTTCCTGAAGTGATTTCCATCTTCGAAGTAGGCGCTGAAGTTCCTATTCCCAGACTTCCTGAAGAAGTTGATGTAAAATCATTAAGCTGTTGAGCAGCAGAAGGAGTTCCTGATGTATTGTTATCTTTTGCTCCGTCTACATGAAAAGCCGTCTGAGGGTTTTGGGTGTTTATTCCCACTTGTGCAGACAAAGTATTTATGACTAAGAATCCTGCCAATAATAGATACTTTTTCATAAATCATTAGTTTAGGTAAGACGCATTGAATGACATTGAAATAGGACGGCATCCTGTAACAGTACCTGCTGCAGTACCATTGTTGGCAGTTCTTCTCATCCTTATATCAAGAGTGTGATTACCTGCGGTAAGGAATTTTACTGTATTTAAAGTATAAGAAAGCTGTTGTCCTCCTGAAGCTGATGCAGAACCCACCGGTTCCTGTATAATCAGATAAGTATTGGTAGCAACTCCATCTATAAATAACATGGCTCTGAAATATCCTGCGCCGGTTCCTGTTACAGTTGTAAAATCGATACCCAGCATGAAATTGATAAACAAAGCCTTTCCTCCTGTCGGAATATTGATTGTTTGTGTAGTTCCTGAAACCAGAGTATCCGAGCTGTCATCTACGTTAAAATCTGCACCGGTTGTAGAAGCTACTTCATAAGGAGTAACACCTACAGCAGTAGGGTTGGGTAGAGTTACCACATTTCCTGAAGCATCTACTCCGATGGTTTGTCCGGCTGAAATGGGTGATGCCGAAGTTAAATTAGTAAGCTTAAGCCCACTTGTATTAGCTGTACCCGAATTGATCTCCACTTTAGAGGAAGGAGCTGTAGTTCCTACTCCGACATTTCCGGCACTGGTAACGATTAAATCGTTAAGCTGTTGAGCGGCAGTGGGAGCACCTGTACTGTTGTTGTCCTTAGCACCATCAATGTGGAATGCTCCTTGTGGATTGGATGTATTGATTCCCACTTGTGCAAACGAAACTCCGAAAGCAATTAATGAGCAAAGCAAAGTAACTTTTTTTTTCATTGTTTATAGTATTATGCGTGACATTATTTAGCTCAAAACTATTCAGAAATCTTGTGGTAAAAAAGAAATAGCCTTTTCGTTTTCCGAAAATGAATAAATTTTAATTTTTAAGTAATTTAAAATCAGGATGTTAAAAATTTAAATAAAAAACTAATAATTCAGTACTTAGTGAAAATAAAAAGCGGAAATCGCAATGAAAAAGCCTGTTCAAAAAAAGAACAGACTCACAATAACCTACTAAAATTAAGGGAAATTAAAAACAAAAGGGAATAATCTTTATATTGATATTTGTATTTTTAAGTGTAATGAAAAGTGAGGAGAAATTCCATTACCATTTATAATAAGGGTTTTTATAGCTGTACGATCGTAAATAAAGCTCCTGCTCCAATGGTAAAGTTTACCGTATTTCCAAGACATCCGATATAACAGTGTACCGACCCGAATTTTACAATCTGATCTTTCTTCAGCTCAAAAGTCAAAGTACCTCCTCTGAAAGCTGCCCCGCCAACACTGTAATCAATCCCTCTAAAAACAAAATTTCTGACTTCATTAGTACCCGTACTGTCATAAACAAAAATGGTGAACTCAGATAAATTGTTGACCTGACTGGGTCTCAGCGGTGCTCCCATAGACATCTGATAAAGACCATCCTGAGGAACGGTATAGCTGTTGGTTGTGGAATTCCAGTTGCCGTCATTCAGAATCACATTCTGGAAAAGCCATGGGTGGGTATCTCCGGTATTGGTGCTGATTATTTCATCTACCGTTTTTCTTCCCGCTGCAACCACTTTGGGAAGAGATGTAGTACCTGATGTAAGGAATTGCTGCCAAACTACGCCATCACTGTAATAAATTCCGTTATTATTAACACTGTTGTCATATTTCATTGCCCCGGCTCCTGCAGCAGGTGCAGTCTGATTGGTGTTTCCAAAAGCTATGGCAGAATTTCCCGTTGTCGCTCTTGCATCCAAATGTACTCTGGGCGTTGCTGTATTGATTCCCACTTGTCCTGTTTGTCCGAAAAAAGCTCCGGAAACAAGAACAGAGAGAAATAAAATAAATCTGTTTTTCATTGTCTTCCAATTTGATATTAAAACTTATTTATTTTATGAATTGCTCAGCTGGGTAATCGTGAATCCTGCGTCCGGCGTAACAGTATAAGTTTTTGGGGTGCTACATCCGTTACAGTATGATGATCCTAATTTTACGACCTGTCCTGCTGTAAGATATAAGGCAAGAGTTCCTCCAGTTGCGGTATAACCTCCAGCTGTGAGTATCGATTGAGTGGCGACAATATATCTCGTTTCTGTAGCTCCGTTAAATACATAGATCGTCCAGTTTGCAGAATTGTTGGTAGCGTTTGCATATATTCTTCCAAATAAAGATACCTGATAAAACCCTGAAGTAGGAACAACATAGCCGGATGTAGTGTCATTCCAGTTTCCGTCATCTATTACGGTTTCGTGAAAAGTCCATACATAAGATTCGTTGGTGTTTGTAGGCCCCATTATCTGTGTATCGTCTTTTTTTCTGGAAGCTACTACTCTGGGAATGAAAACCCCCGCCTGTTTTTCCAAAATAGGAATCCAGGTGGTTCCGTTGCTGTAATACAATTGCCCGGTGTCGTACTTCATGGCACCACCTCCGGCAACGGGAGCTGTTTGATTGGTGTTTCCAAAAGCGATGGCAGAATTTCCTGTTGTTGCTCTTGCATCAAGGTTTACTGTCGGATTGTTGTTTCCTACTCCCACTTGTGCAGAAAAAGCACCGAAAGCAAGAAGAAATAGCATTAAAAAATTTTTTTTCATTGTTTCTCTGTTATTATGCATGATATTTTGTTTTCATTTTAATTATTAAAGTCTTGTGTTTTTTCTAATAAATAATTAAAATTAATTTTTAAAGTCTTGAAAAAGAGTACCCTCAAAAAAAGGGGTACTCAAACTAAATTATACAGATACAATGTATACTGTAAAACATGACTGTGAACTTCTAAGCATTTCAATTAAATATTTTCTATCCGTACTGTGGGGAACAATGGACAATAGAAAACTTGTAATGGCTTTAGCAGCATTTGTGTATTTAGAATCAGTCACCTATTCTTGTTATTAAAAATTGTGTTCCGTCGGCAAAGAGTGTCATTCCCGTTCCGCCACAATTTCCAGATTGTCCTCTTCCTAAGTTGGTCAGGATCATTTTTCCGTCAGGGAGTGATGCAGATGCATAGGTGATCGTTCCTGTGTGTCTGGATCCTACACCTGCGCCCGTAAGGTGGTCAGACGTACTGTGTACTCTGGTAAAAGAAGAAGGTAAAGGAAAATCATAAAAGTATGAACTCAATGTACATCCTCCGTGGCTGGCTGAATATACTACCGTAAAACGATACGTTCCTGCAGGGAGTGTAACAAAATGTGTGGTCGCATTATAAGATAATCCCGGTATTCCGTTCTTTATGACAGTCATCGGCATATCCTGTGCACCTCCGGCGCTTACACCGTTTAGAAAATTAGTAACGTCGGCAGACAGACCAAGCACTGTAGTTCTTGGAAGATCCAGTTCGTTAAGAGATTGTTCTCTTTTTAAATAAGAAAAACCTGCCCCCGGACGAACGACACCTAATAAGTCGATATCCTCAGGATTGGGTGCGGGGAGAAGATTGTCTATTCTTACATTATCACCACCGGTAGTAGCGAAAAATAAAAAGAATTTACTTCTTGGCATACCGGCAGCAAAATAAGGTCCTATATTCATACTTCCGTCTGTATCGATCAGAAAATCGTCATAAACCAGAGGGAGTGAAGGCAATCCTCCTGTAGCAGGATTATTCGCTCTGGTATCAAGATGGAAGGGCGCCTGAGGATTTGAAGTTCTGAAACCCACTCTTTGACTAAACAATGCAGTGCTCATACAGGTAATGGAAAATATTAGTAATAATTTTTTCATTGTAATAAAGATTATCAGTTAAAATTCAGCTTACAGAAAAATCCGTTAAGCTCCCATTCTGTATATCAATAAGTGTGTAGAATCTTTTACCAGAGTCATACCTGTTCCGGTGCAATTTCCAGCCTGTCCTCTTCCTAATCTGATAAAAAAGCTGTTGGTAGGGTTTACCAGTTTTACAGAATAACTTATCGTTCCGCCATGATTGGAAACACCTCCTTCTAAATGCGAAGCATTACTCTGAACTCTTACTGCCGTTCCGTCATTCGGGAAATCAACGAAATATGAGCTTAGAGTACAGCCGGTATTATTATGATCAGCTTCGTATACAAAAGTGAATTGGTATGTTCCCGGTGGAAGTACAATTTCTCTTGTCGCCGCCGTGAAAGTAAGCCCGGGGATTGCGTTTTTTATCATTGCCATATTCACCACCTGATTGTTTCCGGGAGCAACTCCATTAAGGAAATTGGTAACGCTAGTGCCTAAAACGAAAAGTGCCGGTCTGGGAATAGAAAGACTTTCTACAGATCCTATTGATCGTATTAAACCTGTAGACGTAATACCCAGTAGGTTATCTAGTTGTGGATCACCGGCGACAAGTCCGCCAATCTGTGCAGGATCATTCACCCCGTCGCCGACAATATGTAATTTTCTTGCCGGTGTTGTGGTACCGATTCCGACATAGCCATTGGGCGAGGTGATCACAAAATCATTGGCTTGCTGTGCAACGGTAGGTGCCCCTGTCGCAGGATTGTCTTTTCCGGCGTCGACATGAAACATGCCTTGCGGATTATTTGTATGAATTCCTACTTGAGCCTGCATATATAAAGCAGAAATCAAAAAAATCGAAAGTAATAGCTTTTTTTTCATAGTTATAATGCGGTTTTATTGTTGATTTTATTTAATTAAGCTCTGTTTATATTGTTTAATACAAAAATATATTGATTTTATTGTTATTTTCGAAAAAAGCCGTAGAATTAAGCCTACAAATTGTAGAACTAATTCTACAAAGAATGCAGTGAAGTTTTATCGTTAGTTAAAATGAAATTCTTATATTAAATAAACTCCCAACAAGAAGCTCGTTGGTCAAAAGTTCTTACAACGGTTACCGAAAAGGAACTCTGGAGCGTTGTGGAGCAGGTTTAGAACGGCTGGCTTAAAAAAAACCTTATAGATTTTCAAAATCAATAAGGTTTTAATGTATTAACAGACATTTATTTTTTTTCATTTCAAAACAAATTAAAATTAAAGAATGCGGGTTATATTCCCGCATTCCACCAGCTAAGCGATCACTATTTAAGTTTACAAATTCACAAGATGATATTTAAAACATGTATAAATCCTGTCACGGCATTTTATCTTATGGATGATATGATATTTAAAACTTACTCTGAAAATTGCTTTCGTAGCCGGGTTATTTAATATTAATCTTATAATGGTTTTACGCATCTTACAGGATAACCGTCGAGCGTTCCTCTTGGATCGAAGACAGTGCCTGTAGCTAAATTAAATCCTGAAACACGTCGGTCTGCATGTTCTGTACTGCCGCCGCCGCCATAAACAATATTACCTCCTTCAATAACAAACTCAGAGCTGTAGAATGTATCCATTGGGAAAAGAGCCAGCCTGCTTGTTCTCATTAATCTTCTGGGATAAGCTACTAAAGCTCCATTAGCTGCATTTCTAAACATTTCCGGAGCTACAAGTTTTAAAGGATTGTTGAGCCACGGTGTGGAACCTGCATTATAATTAGCTGGACCATAGTTAGCATCCTGAGCAACTGCAAAACCACTTGGACAAGGATCTCCGGGACCTACTGTATATTTTTTCAAAGCGAGATTTAATACCTTAAGACCATAATAATTTCCTGTTTCCGGATCGGGATTTCCTGTACCGTCCAAATTACGGGTACCATCGGTAGAGGTATAAAATAATCCTGAATTTACGGGTGTTACAGTAGGGTTGGGAGCAGGCGTGGCAGTAGTAGACAATCCTGTTGCTGTAGTTGCTGATGTCCAGTTAACAAGCTCATGCCCATCAGAGTTTCTTCCTAACTGAAATAAACTTCCGAATGCCAGATAATCGTCAACATTGGTTGCTCCCATTTCAGGATTGAAAGAAGGATGTCCCACTTCGTTATAATGCGATCCTAAATTGGTCTGCAGCCATTCATCACTTCCGGGGCCTAATATTACCTTATACAAGAAGCGGTGATTGCCGTCATTTCTTATTGTTCCGGTATAGTTCTGATCCGGGACATATACTTTTCTGGTGAAATTACAGCTTCCAGCATTTGTTCCGGTTGTATTGGTTACAGTATAGGAAAATGTTCCATTGCCAACGGTATAATCAACCGGTATTCCTGTACCTGTTAAGGTAACATTCTGTACGCCGGTTGTCGTAAAAGTTCCGGATGCACTGAAAGTCACTCCGTTTACTGCGCCGGTTGTAAAGGCATACGGACCGGGAATGATGACATTCACTGCTATTTCCTGTTTGGCTGCAATGTCAGCACTAGCTGCTGGTAAGCCTGTTCCTAGCCATCCTATTGTAGAAACGTTACATGCTGTAATCGTAAAAACCGGATCCGGAGCATCCAAAGCTTCCATAATCACATTTTGCTGGGCTTTTACCTGTGAAAATAATAGCAGTATAATTGATATATATAAACTTTTCATAAATATCTTTTTTAATTAACTGCGTCTCCTGTTACCGTTGCATAAACAGGGCTTTTTCGAATGATTCCGATAGCGGAATTCTGGGTTCTGGTTTTCAATCCGCGTGCTGAAGCCAATCCCGGTCCTGCAACCGTAACCTGTCCTGTACCCTGCTGAATAATTACACAATGAAATGCATTAGGAAGAGTATCCGGTACAGTGATCGTTACCGGTGTCGAAGACATTACATAGATAAAACCGCCTTCATCAGTAGCCACCAATGCATCGGTAGCGGTTGTAATGTTTCTGAAAGGTGTATTAATTTTAGCATAATTTACGCTGTTATCTGCAATTTTAGCAGTAGTAATATCTCCGTCAGCAATGCCTAATGTGTACGGACTTGCAGCGGTACCTGCTCCGGATCTCGTCAAAGCACCTCCCGCTGTTGCGTTTAATACTTCGTTTCCGATAATTCCGTCTGTTGCTTCCCAAGAGGGTGCTGTTCCGGCTCCGTTGGATACAAGGACTTGCCCTGCTGTACCTGCACTTCCCGCAACGGTTGCTGTACCACCTACATTGAGTTCGTTTGTAAGCTGCATGGTTCCGTTGATATGCACTTTTCTTTGAGGGGTGATGGTTCCCATTCCGACTCTGTTATTTTCTCCATCTACGGAAAAAGTATTTCCATTAACAGAAAATCCGTGAGCTATCGTAGGAGTAAAACGTAGAAAGTTTGTTCCTTGTGTTACAATTCTGTTTCCTTCGAGTGTGCCGTCGGAATTATAAATATTTACAGAACTTGTGGGTGCTGATGTAGGAATCAGTTTTGTCCATGCTGTTCCGTTAAAATAGTAATATCCTACAGCATCGATGTTCACGGCATTTCCGGCCAAGGTTCCGTTTGCAGTACTGTTTACATAGATTAATGTAGAAGTGGGAATAGCAATCATCGACTGGGCTTTTAATCTGTCTACTCTTGGGATCAAAAGTCCTTCTACAGATGTTCCTGTCAGATTTTTAGCCGTAATATCTAATGATGCCTGTGGTGTTGAGGTATGCACACCAACCTGTGCAAATGTTATTACACCGAATGTAAGTGTAAAAATTGATAATAGTTGTTTTTTCATGTTTGTAATTTTTAGAATCTTGTTACTCTAGTTTTTTACCAGTACAATTTCTGGTATAATAAATTTTGCGATCGTTGGGAACTTTAATCGCAATGATAAAATTGTTTGGAATCTAGTTCGTGTATTTTTTTAGAAATCGGGAACTTTTTGATAGAAGAATAATAGTGTTTTTCATGTTGTGAATTGTTTAAATATTGTTATGCCTGACATTGTTTGCAAATTTATCAGCAAACATATTGTGAGGAAAGAAATACCCTTTCCATTTTCGAAAAACGAGAATGATTTTAATTGTAAAATATTGATAATTAGAGTTTTAATTTTAGTTATAAATGAAATCGCAAGTATGTTTTTTATTAAAAATCTTGTTGTTTTTTGAATTTGAAAAGTAAAAAAGTGTCATAAAAATCATAAAAAAAGCCTGTACCTCGATGAGATACAGACCGCTGTAAAAAATTAATAATTTTATCGAAATTAATTTTTATTCTTCTTTGTTTCTTCTTGTTCTATAAATGAAATAAAAGTAGAAGGTGAAATTCCTGTAATGGATTTAAAAATAGTGGTGAATTTACTGTGCGATGAAAAACCGCACTCTTCAGCCAAAGCTCCCACTTTGTATTTTCTGTATTTTTCGGATGTATTTAGCTTATGGATGATGTAGTTGATTCTTAATTTATTGATATAACTCTTAAAGTCTGTTCCTTTATGTTTTTTCACGACATAAGAAATATATCGGATATTGGTATTAAATTCTGTGGCCAGATAGGAAAGGGATATAAAACTGTTGTTATATTTTTCATCTTTTTCAAACTGCTCGAGCTCCGAAAGGATTTTAGCCTCTGTTTCTTTATTGATGGCTATGTCATTCTGTTTGTTTTCTGCTTCTATTTCTTCGTAGATATTTTCCTCTTCATTTTCATTTTCCTCCATTTCTGAGGTTACTACTTTAGATTCCAACACGTATTCTTCCTTTTCTTTATAATGATCGATAATACTTTTGAATTTCTGATATTCGGCTTTGTGTTTCTTTCTATTAATGATGAAAAGAATAGCGAGACTCAAAATCAGCAGGGAAGCGACACCGATTATAATATTCTTTGTACTGTTCCAGCCTATATATTGCTCTTTTTCTTTTTCTATTTTATCGTAATCATTATCAACAGTTTTCTTGTACTTATCTTCTGTTTTCTTGAATACTTCTACGAATTTTTTTCTGTATATGCTGGCTTTTTCATATTGCTTTGTCTGCTCATAATATTTTGCCAGGCCATCGTACACTGTTCTTTTAGCAGCCGGATGATCGGCAGTTTCGGCATATTGCAATCCTTTTAGAAGATACTTTTCAGCCTCTTTATATTGCTTTTGATTGGTTTTTGATATTCCCAACCCAATATAGCTCAATGCTGTACCGACAAATGTTTCAGGTAAAATTTCTATAGCTTTTAGATTATAGCTATCAGAATTTTTATAATCATGCAGCTCAAGATAATTTTGTCCTAAAAGTTGATATGTTCTTCCCAGATTAATTTTATCAGCAGGTATTTTTGAAAGGCATTCAAGTGACTGATTCAGATAATGTATTGCGTTTTTGTGGTTTTTCTGTTCCATTTCATAATATCCTAATTCCTGGTAAAAAAGGGATTTTACTTGCGCTTTTTTCTGTTCATTATTAATTTTATCAGCCAGCTTTAATCCTTCGTCCGCATATGTTTTAGATTTATTATTAAGTCCAATAATTCGATATTCAGAAGCTAGAAGACCACGGATTTTTGATTTTAATTCATCATTTTCAGATTTGTCGAGAATATCTTTTGCTTTTTCCGCAAACTTTATACTTTCTTCATTTTTATTTTGTTGCAGGTAGATGTTAGCGCTTAACATGAAAGCTCTTCCCTTATGTTCAGGAGTAGTAGCCGCTGCATACATCGAATCGGCAATCTTTAATGCACGAGGGGTATCTTTTGCCGCAACTTCTGTTAAAGTTTTCATATACAACTGTTCAAAAGGATCATTGCTTTTTTGGGCCCATCCCATCGTAGAATACAGGAAAATAAGAAAAAGTAAATTTTTAGTCATAATTCAAATTAATGGTGAAAATTTTCTATCAAAATATGTTTTTAACGAATTTAACGAAAATAAATTAAAAAAAAGTTGTTATGTTTAAATTTTCCGTTAAATATGGTATGTGTTGAAAATGAGATTTTTAATTGTCTGAATGATTCTTTTCTGGATGATTTATCTAATGAATTTGTGATGATTTTATCTAAAATTAAAGAAAACTCTCCTGACAAACAGTTGTCATCATTTCATTTTATCTTTATCCCGACAAAAATTGTTTTTTTTATGGATCAGAATAGTTTAGATAAAATCATACAGCGTTCCCTTGAAATCAGAGAAAAATATCATCAACTGGAAATTCGGCAGAATGGTAAAGAATGGACACTGGAACAGGACGTATTAGCTTTTTTAACCGATGCCGGATTGGTGGGAAGAGACGTTATGTCGCATGAAAAAACATGGACAAAACCCAATTCCGCAGAAGAACTGGAACATAAATTAGCCGAAAATATCTGGTGGTTGATTATCTTAGCAGACCGAACAGGAATTGATATTAAAGAAGCGTTAGAAAAATTTTTAATCAAAACCGAAAATATACTGAAATGAGTTATTGTTTAGCCATAGAAAGAATGCAGCCTGAAAGCAGGAGGGAACTTCACAAAAAATACCATGACAATCATTATGGTTTTCCGATTCATGATGATAACGAATTGTTCGGAAGATTAATAATGGAGATCAATCAGGCGGGTCTGAGCTGGGAAACGATTCTGAAAAAGGAAGAAAGTTTCAGACTGGCTTACGATAATTTTGATATTCAAAAAGTGGCGGTTTACACGGAACAGGATCGTGAAAGATTATTAAGTGATCCGGGAATTATTCGGAATAAATTAAAGGTAAACGCAGCCATCGAAAATGCCAAAACCATTATCGATTTGCAAAAAGAATTCGGATCCTTCGAAAAATGGCTGGAACATCATCACCCGAAAACATTACCGGAATGGATGAAATTATTCAAAAAAACTTTCAAGTTTACAGGTGGAGAAATTGTGAATGAATTTTTAATGAGCATCGGTTATCTGAAAGGTTCTCACGATGAAAGTTGTTCGGTCTATCACGAAGTGTTGAAGCATGAACCGATGTGGAAGAAAGGATAATTTTTTTGATTCTCAAAAATATCACATTATTAATAGTAAAAGCTTATTTTACAGTTGTTTGTAGCGGTGTTATACTGAGGTTCTCGAAGCATATTAAAATCAATCTCAAACAGATGCTTCGACTGCTTCGCGCTCAGCATGACACTGGCAAATTATTCTGTGAAAGTAGCAGTTAGTATTAGCGATGTCATGCTGAGCGCGAAGCAGTCGAAGCATCTAAAATATGTTAGTTTACTTAATCGCTTTTAAGAACCATTTAAAACAACACCAATCCTTTTTTCAGCCTCTTCTTTTGAAATTCCGCTATAAAAATCCTTTACAAAAGGATGTTCGCAACTCTCATGAGGATAAATGAAAGGTCTTCCTATTTTATTATCAATAAATACATCTGTTGGAATGGCTTCGTCAAATTCATAATCCGGAATGTAATTTGACAACCAACCGAAACATCCACCTTCAAAATTTTTATCATCGTAGTTCTCGATGTAATTATTAAAGCTTTTTTCACTTAATGAAACCCAAACGCCATATTCAAGATCCTGACAACTATCATCAACTTCCTGTACAAGAACCACTCTGATAAAATAGTTTGTGTGATCGGGATAATTAATAATACATGTATCAGATGTTAGTTCTGAATGCTCTAATTCTTCTTCAGTTAAATGAAAATAAGGAGATGGTGCTGAAAAAGCTATTGCGGGCCAGTCTTCTTTTTCTTCGCCGCAGCATTGGCAGATATATTTCATCATGTAAGATATTTAAACCCAAAAATACTCAAATTTCCTTACCCCACAGTCTTCGTATCCTCCTCCTTCAAAATCTTTTTCTCCTTCATGGACAGCATCATTCTTTCGCATTTGTATTTTTCCCATTCAAAACGGTTGAGAAAATCCAGGGCGGCTTGGAAACCTTTGTTGAAAAGCTCTTCTTTTTCTTCCTTTTTCATAAAGAAATTCAGCCAGTTGCTCGTTCCGCAATTCACGGTTTGTATGCTGTATAAATGGTAAAAAGTATGCTTGGTAAGGAATGTTTTATCATTAAAACCTTTCAAAGTACTGATGATATTTCCGGCGAAAGACAGGGGAGATTTCAAAATTTCTTCACTGGTTTTTCCTTTTTCGGAAAGAATGTCGGAATCGCTGGTCAGCTGTACTCCAAACAATGGAAGTCTGGGATAAAAAATATCGGCAGAGTGGAAAAGATCGATCGGGAAATTGGATATACTTCCGCCGTCAATAAAAACTCCGACAGGGTTGATATCTTCCTGTTTGGTATTCATCCAGAATTTCCAGGCGTACTTCACAGAGTCATCATTTTTGTCAATTCTTTTCTGCATCGGCTCGAAAAAAAACGGAACCGACATCGATGCCCTTACAAATTCGGCGGGGCTGATGTGTTTCATTTCCTCTTCAGACCAATAGAGATTGGCCATTGTCGGAAGTTCGACCTTTATTTTAGCGTTAATATCTGTTGTAATGACAATGTATTCAGATTTTAATAAATAGAACGGATCTTTTTTATAATATTCGTTGTTTACGGCACTTTCGTAGAAAATTCTGTAACGTATTTCGTCGATGTGTTCTTTGTTGTTTACCTTGATCTCTTCAATGCTGTTTAAGGCGATGGCGTAATATTCCATGCCGTTTCCGTAGCGGTAGTCAAGGTTGAGATTTTCTCCGGATTGTACGAATTTTTTATTCAGGGCAGCAACTGTTGTGATGCCGAAACCGTCCAACACCTGTTTCATCTGGTTTAAAAATGTATTTCCGGGATTGAGGCCTGAATTTCTCTTTTTTAAATCAGAGTAAAGTTTCGACAGACATAAAATTCCAAAAATAACAAGGAATAGAGGAATGGCAAAAAGAATTTTCGTTTCCCAGGTCGATTTGGTGGGCAATACAAAAGCCAGTATCCCAAAAAATGCGAGAATCGCCACTGCAATATAAAGATTGATTTTCAGGAAATTTTTATTGTTGAGCATAGCATGGATGGTCGTTTTCACATACGTTTTTCCATCCATAAAATCGGCGAAGTTCCAGTTGAACAAAATATCTTTTATGATTTCGCTTTTGGGTTCTTCTTTGGTTTTGCAGGCTGCGATAAGCATCGTGTTTATGGCTCCTGCACTTGTTCCTGCTACTTTTAGAAAACGAATTCCGAAAATTTCGAGGCCATACAGGTAACCTACCAGTGCGCTTCCCCAGACACCGCCGCCTTCCTGTACAAATTCTACATACTGATTGCCTTCCGCATCCAGCAGATCCGAAAATTCTTTGGACGAAATATTTTCATGCAAAGCAGCAAGCTTTTCTTTGGATTGAGGGGAGAGAACATCTTCCTCTAGGATTTGGTTTAGGGCTTCAGTTTTCATTTTAATTTGGTGTTTAGTTTTTTGTCATTGCCAAGAATGATGTAGAATCTCTGAATATTTGAGTGAGATTGCTTCACAGTTTGCAATGACAAGCTGTTGTGATTTAACATAATAAATTTACAACGTTCTGTTCATTCGTTTTTACGATTTAAAATTAATTATATTTAAAATCTTAAAGCATGGGGTTTTTACTAAATCTCACAGGTAAAATCACCATTGTTTTCTTCTGGCATAGATAAAAGTGCAGATCACGACCAAAGCCATTAATCCCAATGTGAAAAAATACCCGTATTTATGATGCAGTTCCGGCATATTGTCGAAGTTCATCCCGTAAACTCCTGCAATAAAGGTGATCGGTAAGAAGTACACCGAATAGATCGCCAATACTTTCATCACCTGATTTGCTTTTTGGTCGGATAATGCCAGAAACATCGAAATAAGGTTGGTAATCTGGAGATTCAGATGGTCGAAATCGGCCACAACATCTTTATGTTTGTCTTTCAAATCGACTACTTCGGAATCCTGTAGTCCCAAAAGCCTGAATTTATCAACCGCATCGGTAGAAATGGTCAATACCCTTGAATTTAATCCGGATTTCCTTTTAAGTTTATATAATCTTTTAATCTGATTGGTATGGTTGGTATTTTTCAGGAAAATCTCATTTTCGATGTTATCCATGGTTTCCAGAAGGCTTACGGATTCGTCATCGAAACTTTTCATTATTAATAAAGCAATTTTCAGGGCAATGGTTTCGGGAGTGGTTTCTTCCTGTAAAATTGAGATCTGTTTTTTGGTTTCATAGATGCTTTTGGTTTTCATCCTGTGAATGGTGATAATGGTTTTATCGATAAGGAAAATCCCGATTTTTGTGCTGATATCACTTATGGTGTTGAGGTTTTTGCGTTCCAGTTCGGTGCTTTCGCGAAGAAGGAAAAACTTTACGTCTCCGTCTTCTTCATATTTTGGTAAGTGGTTCGGGTCCAGGGTATCTTCCAGGAGAAGGTTGTTGATTTCGTATCTTTCATGAAGAAATTTCAGGTCTTCCGCAGTTGGAGCCTCTACATCTACCCAGTCACATTGGGCGTTTCTGAAAATTGTGTCAATTGGCATAAGTAAAAATACTAATATTTTGAAAAACGATGTATTAAATAAGTTTTATCTTTGTCAAAATTATAAAACTATATGATTAAAAGTACAATAAAAGGGATTGGTTTTCATGTCCCGGATAACGTTGTTACCAATGATAATCTAGCAGAATTAATGACCACCAATGATGAATGGATTACGGAAAGAACGGGCATCAAAGAAAGAAGACACAGAAAAGACCGATATGATTCTCAGGAAACCACTGCTTACTTAGGTTTCAAGGCTTCGGAAAAAGCGATTGCCAAGGCAGGTCTTACTTCAAAAGATATCGACTATATTATTTTCGCGACCCTTTCTCCGGATTATTATTTTCCGGGATGTGGTGTTTTGCTGCAGGAGATGTTGGGCTGTGATACGATCGGAGCTTTGGATGTGAGAAATCAGTGTTCGGGGTTTGTGTATGCGATGAGTGTGGCTAATGCTTTTATTAAATCAGGTACTTACAAAAATATTTTGGTGGTAGGAGCTGAGATCCATTCTTTCGGGCTGGATTTTTCTGATGAGGGAAGAGGTGTTTCCGTGATTTTCGGAGATGGGGCAGGAGCGATCGTGCTTTCTGCAACGGAAGATGAAAATGCAGGAGATGTGCTGGCGTTTAATATGCATTCTGAAGGAAAATATGCAGATGAACTTTGCACCCAATTCCCGGGTTCTAAATTCGGATGGAGCGACAGAATGAGAAAAGATCCTGAAAATGTGACGAATAAAGAAATTTATCCGATCATGAACGGAAATTTTGTTTTCAAACATGCGGTGACGAGATTCCCTGAAACGATGATGGAGGCTTTGGATAAAGCCGGAAAAACCATCGATGATGTAGATATGTTTATCCCGCATCAGGCGAATCTGAGAATTGCCCAGTTTGTACAGCAAAAATTCGGATTGCCGGACGAGAAAGTCTTCAACAACATCCAGAAGTACGGAAATACGACGGCGGCATCTATTCCTATTGCTTTAAGTGAAGCGATCGAGCAGGGGAAAATCAAGAGAGGAGATCTGGTACTTTTATCAGCTTTCGGAAGTGGATTTACCTGGGGAAGTGTTTTGTTTGAATATTAAAATTAAACATCAATATATTAAAAAGACGGAAATATTTTTTCCGTCTTTTTTGTATTTAGAAATTATATTTCCGGATAAGATTGATTAATTATTGCTTTTTTGGTTATTATTTTTACTGTTTAAGGATGAATATTTTAATTTTATTCTGAAATGAATGTTTGTTTTTTAGTTAATATTTTAATTTTAATTAAAATTCTACTATTTGTGACTTAATTTTAATTATTTGGTTTTCAATTAGTTATTTTAAAGTGGTATATGCATGGTATACCATTTTTTTTGTGTTCTGACTGAATTGTTATCTCTTTGTTCAAAATTTTCAAATTTTAAAAATACTAAGCGATGAGAGTAAAATTTTTAACAATTCTATTATTGATTATAAGTGCATCATTTTTGAAAGCACAAGTGGGTGTGAATACAACGACCCCACAAAAAACTTTACATGTGAATGGTTCTTTACAGGTAGTAAATGAATTAAACGTAGGAGGTGATGCCTCGAAAGCGGGAGATGCGGGTACGGCCGGACAAATTCTGACATCTAACGGAGCCGGAACTGCACCAAGCTGGCAAACACTGAACATACATAGCGGAACAATTTCTAATGCATATTATGTACAGGGAACTACCGGCTTAACTATCCCGGCGGGAACAACGGCTGATGTACCGGGAGTTACCATTACATTAACAGTTCCTGCAGGCCGCACACAGACTTTTTTGTTTAATATTTTAGGATATGCGGTTAACCCTTCTCCTGGTACCGGCAAATCTTCACAAGGGGTCTTCAGTCTATTACAAAATGGAACTAAAATATCTTCTGCATATACTTCTAATGTTGGAAATGCAGGTGGGGGATTTGTAGATTTTCCTATACCTGTTACTTTTTTGAAAGCTGTATCGCTTCCTTCGGGTACTTATACTTTTAAAGTTCAGTACAAAGCCTGGGCTGGTGATCAAAGGGTTAATCATAATCCTACTGCTTATGCCGGATATGACGGAGATGCAGAAGCCATGCTTACCAAAATGCAGGTGCTGGTATACAATAACTAAATTTTTTTTGTAGGAATACTAAAAACACTTTATGATGTAAAATGAGTCGGAAGAATTTTCTTCCGGCTTTTTGGGTTGATTTCCTGTCATTAAACATACTACTGCTAAACTCATTTTTATATTTCCTGAATTTGGCTGATTTATATACGTGAAATAAAATATTTTCTATTAAAAAAAATAATTTAAAACTAATTATTTTATTATTATTTTAATTAATTGTGATATTTATTGGTAATATGTCATTTATGTTATATTATTTTTATAAATTTATGTAAAATAATGACTTTTGTTAATAAATTACAAATTAAAAACAGAAAATATGAAAAAGAAAATCTTATTCGGGACTTTACTATTTCCTTTATTCTTTTGTGCTCAGGTAGGAATAAACAATAATGTTCCTGCTTCGACGCTAGACATTACTGCCAAAAATGCGACTGGAACTTCTACTAATGTGGAAGGTCTTTTGGTTCCAAGAGTAGACAGGCAAAAAGCTCAGTCTATGGCTTCTGTTCCTGTATCTACTTTAATTTATGTAAACAGTATTGCTACCGGAACTCAAACAGGAACTGCAGTAAATGTAGATGCTGCTGGATACTATTATTTTAATGGTACGGTTTGGATAAAACTAAACCCGAGTGTAAATATTTATAATTCCGATGGTACACTTACCGGAAACCGAACCGTTACTCAGAATGCAAATACGCTGGCTTTTACCGGCACGGCAACCAATGCATTTTCTGTAGATGGTACCACTTTATCGGTAGATGCAGCAAATGACAGGGTAGGTGTCGGCACGACAACCCCGCAAAAAACACATCATGTGAATGGTTCTTTACAAGTCGTAAATGAATTGAATGTAGGAGGTACTGCCTCTACAGCAGGAAGTGCGGGAACTACAGGGCAGCTTCTCACATCCGGAGGATCAGGAGCTGCTCCCAGCTGGCAAGCTCTGAATACGATGAGCGGAGCTCTGTTCAATACCTATTATGTACAAGGGACAACAGAATTGAATGTAGCGCAGGGAACTACTGCTGATGTACCGGGAGTGACTCTTACAGTAACTGTTCCTGCAGGCCACACCCAGACTTTCATGTTTACTATTATGGGATATGCGGCTCAGACTGCAACAGGAGCCTCACAAGGGGTTTTTATTTTACTTCAGAACGGTACCAAAATTAGCTCAGCTTACGCATCATCCAGTGATGGAAGTGGTTTGTCGAGACTTCCGCATCCGGTTACTTTTTTAAAATCGGTTACACTTACGGCAGGAACTTATACTTTTAAAGTGCAATATGATGCATGGGTAGGGACTCAGGCTGTTAATTTTGTTCCAAGCTTTTATGGAGGATATAATGGCGACGTAGAGGCTATGCTTACCAAAATGCAGGTATTGGTATACAATAACTAAATTTTTCAGAAAAAAAATAAAAATCGCCGGAGAAATTCGGCGATTTTTTTGATATATAGGGTTTTATAATCTTAATATTTTTTATAAAAGCAGTTTATATTTTATGGCTAAATAAAAGGTGGACTTATTTTTATTTCCCAATAGTTTATAAATAAGTAAACGTCACCTGAAAATCATGATGTTACCTGTTTTTTCGAATGACTTAATGCCTATATTTGAAAACGATCCAGTCGGATTATAGTGGAAAATATTTTAGACCCCACATATAATTTTATATCTCATAGTTTATGTTTTTAGAATCAGCGCGTCTTGAAAAAGGCGTGCTTTTTCGTACCTAAACCAGAGACATGAAATCTAGTTTTTCAGAAGTTTTTCGATCAGCTTATTCTGCATTTCCATAAGCTGACTGATTTGTTCTTGTTGTTTTGTAATTTGTTCTTGATTTTGCACAAAACTTTTAAACAAATCTCCATCAATGTTGTTGTTTATTGTATAGTTTCTAAAATATCCAACAGCTGAATTATTACTTGTTTCAATGTCATTAATAACAGTATCGCCTTCCAGAAAATATTGAGGTTCTACCTTAAAAAACTCTGCTACTCGCTGCATAAAAAGAAAGTCTATTTTTTCAATAGAGCCGTTTTCTATTTTGCTGAGATAGCTTTGTGAAATATCCAGTTGGAAAGCCAGGTCTTCCTGCGAAATTTCCTTTTGTTCTCTTAATTTTTTTATTTTAAAACCAATGCTGTTATTCATACGATATCGAATTGAAATGTAAAGATAATCTAGTTTTTCAGAAGTTTTTCGATCAGCTTATTCTGCATTTCCATGAGCTGGCTGATTTGTTGCTGATTTTGCATGACGCTTTTAAACAAATCATTATCAATATTATTATTTATTGTAGACATATGAATATTACCCACAGCAGAATTATTACTTGTTTCAACATTAAAAATTGTATCACCTTCCAGAAAATATTGAGGTTCTACCTTAAAAAACTCTGCTACTCGCTGCATAAAAAGAAAGTCTATTTTTTCAATAGAGCCGTTTTCTATTTTGCTGAGGTAGCTTTGTGAAATATCCAATTGGAAAGCCAGGTCTTCCTGCGAAATTTCCTTTTGTTCCCTTAATTTTTTTATTTTAAAACCAATGCTGTTATTCATACGATTTGGAAATTGAAATGTAAAGATAATCTTTTTACCAGAATATTTTTATTCCGATCGGAATAGTATTTTATTCTATTTGGAATTGTCAGGTAGGGAATTGTTTCACATTTTTGGGAAAAGTTTCGCGAAATACTTTTGGTGTAAAAAATTATTATTAATTTCAAAATTCTAAAAAACAAATGAAGAGAATTTTTTTATTGGCAGCAATGGCAGTTGCCGGAACAATAAGTGCCCATACTTCCGTGGCTGAAATGAAAGCAGAATCCAAAGTGATTTATAATCCTATAAAAATTACTTCCTCTTGCGGGTATACCCAATATGTCACAGTAGGAGCAAACGATGATCCTTTGTGCTATCTTGTAGATGCAGACCAAATGGAAATAGATTGCGACAGTCCGTTTGAAAATCCGCAATATGGTTACAACCCTTAGAAAACCAAACTTTTAGATGCGTTATTACTTTTCAATTTTATTGCTCTTTTCTTTCTTTTTTGCATGTTCCCAGCAGAAAGAAGAAAAATCCTTTTCCGATCTTGAGGTTCTTTATGAATATTCTTTTACCAGAGATACGACAGATGTAGATCCCAGTCACCGGTCAAAAGAGCTCATGGTTTTAGATTGTAATCCCCGGTCATCAATATATTATAGTAGGCAATATGTAGCGGCAAGAAAGGTTTTTGAGCAAGCCGGTATTGCTGCCCAGACTTCGGCGAATGTGGAAATCCGCACTGCTGATCTTCCCAAATACAAAATAAGTTACTCGATATATAGGAATGGCTCGCAAATCTATTACACAGGAAACATCTTTCGGGACGTCTTTACATTCGAAAGTACCTATCTGAAATGGAATACGAATTATGATGAGGTAAAAACGATTCTCGGATATCGATGCAACAAAGCGACAACCAATTTTAATAACAGGATATTTACGGCTTGGTATACGAAAGATATTCCGATTTCGGAAGGACCTTACAGGTTTAAAGGATTGACAGGTTTGATTCTGGAAATCAATGATGAAAAAAATTACCACTCATTCAAAGCAATAGGTATAGAAAAAAAGCAGACGGAAATAAAACCCCTGCAAAAAGGCATTCCTGTAACAAGGGAGCAGTATATTAAAAAGAGAGAAGAATTTAAAAGTAATCCGTATCCGGAAAGAAAGAATCTTCCCAAAGAGAGAAGAGATCAGATGATTGAATCTTTTAAAAAGGAAGTTCCGTTGGAACGATAAATCAGGCACCTGCATCAGCGGGTGTTTTTTTGATAAAAAACGGTTTGAGTTTATTAACTAAATATTAATTAAAATAAATTGATATTCGTAAGATTGGTGGTTTTTTGTTAATATTTTCTTAAAATTTTAATATTTCTTTAAATTTTTTTAATCTTGATTTTAAAATGATATTTGATAAATATTAAATTTAATTTACATAATAACTTATTTTCTTATAATTAATTTAAATCTATATGATTTTTTTTATCTATATTTACATATGGGTAACGGTAGTAGTTTCAACAATTTTTTTGTTAAAGATTACCTGAAAATATGAACTAAAATGAATAGCTAGGAATAGATATTATTTAAATATAAGAACATAAATCACCACAAATAAATAAACTATAGGAGACACAATCAGGCACAAAAAACAAGCTGTTAAATAATAGGTTGGAAAATCTAAAAACACAACACGAAAAATTTATATGTTCCTTTAATATTGTAAATTAAACTTGTTTGAACGCAATCCTGAAAATCCGCAGAATCTTCTGCGGATTTTTATTTTGGTAAAAATCCAAGCATACCTTCCACATTCTGGTAAAAAAAATCTTGTTTTATACATTTCATCAAAATACCTTTTAGAATAATTGAATGTAAATTTTTTTCGGGGGAGAAACGGGTAACGATGTATAAATCACTTGTTATTGATGTTTTTGATTTATTCTGTTATTAATTTTATATGTAAATATGTATTTTTTAATATTATTCATAATAGGCTGTTTGAAGAAATAATTTGAAGTGAAAATGTTAGAGTTAATTCAATATATTGTGTTTTTAAAGAATAATTGTTATATATACTATTGATAATGATAATTATTTGCGAAAAATTAATTTTTTTTATTTATATTTTGTTAATATTTCATGATAAATATCATATGGTTGTGATATAAAATACAGGAAAATGCTTTAATAAGCGCGTTTTTGCTAAATATTTTTTTTTCAAATTAATAAGTAATTATTAAAAATTATACGAAAAATTAAAAATGGTTTGTGAGTTTTATTTGTTTTTTATATTTTTGGGACTTAAACAACAATGATGAAAAAAACTTTATCTGCAGCTATTTTGCTGACAGTTACCTCTCTTTGCTATGCTCTGCTAAATACTCCCGGTTCTACGTTGGGTATTATTGCTAAAACTTCTTTACATACTTCAAGAAATGGTCATGATCTGTTCTCTTCAAGAGGGGGTATTGAAAAATCACAACCAATAATTTTAATTCCCCATTTGAGTATTTATTCAGGCGGTAACGTATTGATAAATTAAATACAAAGAAGTACGGAACTTCAATAACAATGGTTGACTTTAAAAAAACAACAATAAATTAAAAATATAAATTATGAAAAAAGCTTTATCTGCAGCTATATTACTAACAGCCGCCTCATTTTTTAATGCACAGGTTGGTATTAATACACCTACTCCAAGTTCTACATTGGATATTACTGCAAAAAATTCTACGGGTACTTCAAAAAATGTTGATGGTCTTCTCGTTCCGAGAGTAGACAGAGAAAGAGCGCAATCTATGAGTTCTATCCCTGTCTCTACTTTGATTTTTGTTGATAGTGTGGTAAGAGGAACTCAAACAGGAAATGCCGTAAATGTCGATACGGTAGGGTATTACTATTTTGACGGCAATGTCTGGGTAAAGCTGAATGCAGGAAGCTCCGGCTCTTCGGTGAATATCTATAACTCGGATGGTACTGTTTTGACTAACAGAACCGTAACACAGAATGATAAAACCCTTACTTTTACAGGTACGGCCACCAACGCATTTTCAGTAGACGGAAAAACTTTTTCGGTAGATGCAGCCAATGATAGAGTAGGAATAGGTACAATGGCTCCGGTTGCGAAACTTCATGTGGAAGGTATTGAGTCTCAATTTACAAACGCAACTTCAAAATGGGCGCTGTCTCCGGAAGGAACATCGCCAAATTCACAACTAAGCCTTGTTGACAGAAATAATAATATTCGCCGTATCATAATGCAGGAAAACGGAAATGTATTTTTGGGCGGAAATATGGGGAGTGTTGGAGCTAATGCGACCATAAGTGCTGTAGGAGGAAATGTTGGAATTGCCAATACAGCTCCTACCAATACCTTGGATGTAAATGGTACGGCAAGAGTAAGAACTGTGAATTCTGTTGCAGACAATGTAATTTCGACTCCGGTACACGCAGATGCTAATGGTGTTTTTGTAAAAATGAACCCTGGTACCTATGGGAGTGTTATTGCATCTTCTTCTCCTGCTATTACGCCCGGAGCTACAGCTACTGTAATATCAGGATTAGCATTAGGAGCTATTTATAAAGCTGTTGTTTCTGTCTCGAATTGGTGTACGGATGTCGCTATTGCCGAATATTATATTTATAATGGAAGTTATCCCACCCTTACCGGGGACGACGGAGTTGTAGGAACTACAGGATCTAAACCTACATTTACCCAAGCCAGCACAGTGACTACCCATACAACATGGAATCCGATAGGTTGTCAGGATGGAAGTAATACCACCGGTTTTAACTATACTATTTCGCTAGTGGGAGGTGGTACTGTCAATATTACCAACAACGGAAATATTGTTAAAAATTATAGAATTGTTCTTACAAGAATGAACTAAAATTCAAAAATGGAAAGATATTTTATTATTTAAACTATTATTAAAAAACAGCTCCGGCATCGAAGATGCCGGAGCTGTTTATTTCTATGTATTTTAATTAAAGGGTTTTCAACAGCTTTTCTGTGTCTGCAGAATCCTGTCCTTCTTTTTTAGCCAGTTCAATAGATTTTTCTGCCCAAAGCTTAGCATTTTTCTTGTCTCCGATCTTGTTGTAAAGATTGGCCAATGTATCTGTATTGGCATAATTTTCATTTTTCTTTACAGATTCCTGAGCCCAGGTTACTGCTTTTTCCAGAGAAGATTTAGTATTCACATTTTCAAAGAAGTTCCATGCTATTGAGTTCAGCTCTTCTGAATTCGCAGCTGAAGTATCTTTATATAATTCCAAACTTAATTTTTCGTAAGTTGGGATGTCTTTATCTTTCAAAGCTCTGCCTGCTTTTGCTCTTTTCAGAATCTTTTCAGCTTCATCTTTTGTTAAGAATTTTTGCGCTTCCGTCATGAAATAGCTGTCGTTCCAAGTTTTTGTATCGGCATTGTAAGACTTCTTGAAAATACTGTTGATCTTGATATTTTTGTCAATAGCATCATATTTTTCTGCAGGAAGAATTTTCGTGATTTCCACTTTTCTGGCTTGGAACATTTTGTACAAAGGGCTGTCTGTATTTTGTGCTCCGGTAAGCAGCATTTGTACATCTCCTCTGTCTAGTTCTGTTTTTCCGCTCAAATAACGCTCCATCACACGTCCTGCAAATTCAGAATCATTGTACATCGTAAGCTCAGCAAGATTTTTCAAAAACTCAGGATCTTTTTCCCCGTTTTCGAATCTTTGCTTTAATGTTCCTATTCTTTTACTAGGATCTCCTGCATCTTTTGCAAATTGGATGAAGTCGTTTTCTTCAACATAACCCAGCGTTCTGTGTACCACCTCACCGTTTCCGTCTACGAAAAGATAAGTAGGAAAGGCTTTTACGTTGTATTTTTTAGCAAGATCAATACCTTCACCTTTCTCCATATCGATTTTGGCGTTTACAAAGTGAGAATTGTAATAATCCCCGACTGCTTTCTGTGGGAAAACATTTTTCACCATCAGTTTGCATGGCCCGCACCATGATGCGTAGGCGTCGATGAATACAAGTTTATTTTCTTTTTTAGCTTTGGCTAAAATGGTTTTGAAATTGGTGTCTTCAAATTTAATTCCCTGTGCAAAGGCAATTGCTCCGATGAAAAGGGAAGAGAGTATTGCTAATTTTTTCATAAATACTTTTTATTGATTGCAAATGTAATAATAATGCCTACAAATTAGTCATCATCTGATTAAAATAGTTACAACTAAGTTTTGATTATTTTTTTAATGGAAGGTTAAAAAAAGAGAAGGGTAAGTTATTAAAATAAACGATTGTTTAATTTTTAGTTTAAAATATTAATTAATATCGTAAAATTTTAATAAAATATAAATTATTCTTAAGTTTGCACCCAACAAAAAGACACCTCTGAGATGATGAATTATTATAATAACCATGATAATTTGTTGCTTTATGTCTAAAAGTTTTTACAAGCTTTTGTTTTTTATTGTTGCTGCTTTACTCACATTTCCCACTCATTTTCTTCACCACACGAAAAATTTCAAAAAATTATTTCCTTTAGCAGAAATCAATATCTATAAAATTCCTTTGCCTGAGAAAGATTATGCAAAAACAGTTGCAGCAATAACGGTTTCTCCTGAAAATTCAACAATAAAATCTGAAAAAAGAAGCACAGAGATAAGTATTGCTAAAAATATCGCGATTATTATTCTGGCAGCCGCTTTGGTTGGATTGTTTGTCTATTGTAAATCCAAACAGAAAAAACAGTTTTCGAAATTCAGAAATATTATCAGAAACCACTATGTTCAAATTAATAAAGAAAACAATTCCGAACCAGTAAAGGAAGTTGCAGAACCGGATTTTTCAAATATTTCCGTAGAAGAGGTTTTTAAGAAAAAAGATGATCATAAAAAAAGGAATGAATCCCTCATGACATCCGAGACAGAAACAAAATTGCTTGAACTTTTGAATGATTTTGAGAAAGGAAGTCTTTACAATAATAAGAATATGTCCCTGCCTTTTCTGGCCGGAGAACTCAATACCAATACAAAATATCTTTCATACATTATCAATCAACATAAAAGCGCAGATTTTAAAACGTATATTAATCGTTTGAGGATAAATTACATCATCGATAAGCTTATTAATGAAGAAAAATACCGGCAATATAAGATCAGTATCCTTGCTGATGAGTGCGGTTTTTCTTCCCACAGTAAGTTTGCCGCCGTTTTTAAAGCGGAAACCGATTTTTCTCCATCTTCCTATATAAAGCTTTTAGATTCTGAAAACCAATCAGATAAACATGTTCATTTTCAGGAAAACAATTAGAATGATTCGCGATTTAAACAATTATTCTTATCATTTTCCCGAAAACGGATAAGTAATTGTTTTATGCCAATCGATCACTTCAATATCTTTGCAGCAGTTTTACGGGACATAACCCATACTGCAGTCTGTCACACTTTTTCTCAAGGAAAATTTCCTTTTTTAAAAGAAAAAATCTCGTATTTCACACCTAAACACTAAAACTAAAAACTACTAGCGGTACCGGATATCTAACCAATATTTTGTGCCAGACCATGAACATTAAACTAGTATTAAATTAAACGGATGAGAACAACTTTAACGGTCGTTATGGCATCTGTATTGTCCAATCTTGCCTATTCGCAAGTAGGAATCAATACGGCTGACCCGATAACGAGTCTGGATGTCGTTGCCAAAACAAACGACGGATCTTCTGCGGAAGGAATTTTACCACCGAGACTTACGGGAGATCAGATCAAAGCGGGAGATAACCAGTATTTTCCACAACATGCGGGAGTCATTGTATATGCAACAGCTCCTGTAGGTGTACCCAGTACCAAAACCATCAACATTACTTCTGTAGGATTGTATTATTTTGATGGTGCGGTTTGGGTAAAAATGATGCAGGGAGACGGGAGAAACTTCAGCACACAGGCGGCAGGTGATATTAAGCATTCTATACAGCCTATTGATCACAATGGGTGGTATTTACTGGATGGAAGAGACGTTTCCACTCTTCCCGCAGGAGCAATGAATGCCGCGGTAAGCTTAGGCTTCCCGTCCAAATTGCCAAATGCTGCAGATAGGGTTCTAAAAACAAAAAACAATGTTGAAATTTTAGGTAGCGTTGGCGGAAGTAATACGTTACAGATTGAAAAAGAAAATCTTCCGAGTGTAAATTTTACGGGTACTATCAGCGGAAATACCAACGCCGCAGGAGTTCATACCCACACCATGAGCGGAACCGCGATAAGTGCGGGAGCGCATACCCATTCCGTATCGGGAACTGCAGCCAGTGCAGGAGCGCACGCTCACGGCCCGACTTCTGGAGGAGGTTTTCTATTGGGAGGAACAAATGCCGGAAACAACGGAACAGGTAATTATCAGGGGAACGGTTCGCCGGGAGCCTGGGGAAATGTCGGTATTGGAGGAACTACGGCCAATGCAGGAGCTCATACACATTCTGTGACAGGAACCGGAGCCAATGCAGGAGCCCATACCCATAATCTTGATGTAGATGCTGCCAATGCGGGAAATCATACCCATACGGTGACAGGAACGGCAACGGTAAGCTCAGGAGGAACGGGTGAAGCTTTGGATAACAAATCTGCGTATCTGGTAGTGAATACCTTTATCTATCTGGGAGAATAATTTTAAGATTTTTCTATACAATAATCGGGGTGATTGCCCGGTTTTTTTCAGTCAAGTTTTTTTAAAAGATAAAACCGCAGTTTCTGCGGTTTTATTATTATTTTGTTTTTACAGTATCGTTTACTTTTGTGGAGTCTATTTCTGGCCCGATCTCTGAATTGGCAACTGCAGAATCTCCCATCGAGTTTCGCATGGCGCTTTTGTCATGATCATCTTTAAATTCTTCCCTTTTCTCTTTATTCTGAGCGCAGCTTGCTAAAAAAAGAGAACCTACAACAGCTCCTAACAATAATTTTTTCATAGTTAATTTCTTTAAATGTTTAGTATAATCAAATATAATGATATTGGATAAAAGATAAAAGAAATTTATTGGAAACCTTAGTCGTTTATCATACGGGTATTATAATAAAAATTTACAAATAAGTATCTGTAGATTTTTATTTTAAACTGTCTAATAATTTCTGAATATCAGCATTAAGATCCTCACTTTGGTATTTAGCTTTCTTTGCTTCTTCAAGAGCTTTTTCAGCATATATTTTAGCATTAGTTTTATCTCCAAGCTTATTATAGAGACCCGCTAAAGTAAAAAAAGTCATTGAATGTGGATTTCTTTTTGCTGCATCAGAAGACCATAGCAATGCTTTTTCTAAAGACGATCTTGTTTTGATATGATTTAGAAAGTTTTGTGCGACATAGGCCAGCTCAAGAGGCTCTTCATTAGAATAATTATCTTTATATTTATCCAAAACCATTTTTTCGTAAGCTGCATAGTTTTTATTTTCAAGTGATTCACTTATTTTTTCATTAAATAAAATTTTTTCAGCCTCTTCTTTTCCGAAAAATTTTTGTGCTTCTGCTAAAAAGACTTTTTCATCAAGTTTTTTTGATTTTTCATATGCTTTTTTTCGAATGCCTTTTAGTATTACAAATTTATTATACTCATCAAAATTTTCTTGAGATATTAATTGTATGATCTTAGATTTATTTTCTTGTAGTAGTTGATAGCGGCTATCATCTGTACCATTGATAGAAGTAAATAGCATCATTGCATCTTCTTTATCAATTTCAGGTTTTACGGTAAAGTAGCGTTTAAAGACCTTAGGATTATATGCATCATCATCATTTGTCAGCTGGATAAGGCTTTTTAGAAGTTCCGGATCCTTTTCTCCAGCATCAAATCTTCTTTTGAGAGTGGTAATTTGTTTAGAAGGATCCAGAGCATCTTTCCCAAGCTGAATGAATTCTTGTTCATCCATAGAAGACATTGTCCGATGTATTTCCTTACCATCCCCGTCCAGAAATAAATAAGTAGGGTATACTTTTACATTATATTTTTTTGCAATTGCAATACCTTCTCCCTTCTCCATATTGAATTTTGCATTAATAAAATTGGAATTGTAATAATCACCTACAGATTGAAGCGGAAAGATTTTTTTTGCCATTATTTTACACGGAGCGCACCAAGAAGTATAAGAATCTATAAAAACAAGTTTGTTTTCTTTTTTAGCTTTAGCAAGAATTTCAGAAAGTTTGTTTTCTTCAAATTTGATTCCCTGTGCATAAGTAAGAAGTCCTATTGCCGTAAAGGCAACAAATAAGATTTTTTTTATCACTGTGTTGTTTTTAGGATACAAATATAATTTATTTTCAAATAAGTAAATAAAAAAAATCCACAGAGCTTTCATCTGTGGATTTTCCATTTTAAGTTAAACTTTATATTTACTTAACAGGTGTTGTGGCCGCTGAATCCGTTTTAATCTTGATACTGTCAGGATTTGTTGTCTTAGTAGTCATTGTATCAGTCGTAGCAGGCGATACACTTTGTGTTGTATTGTCTACTGCTGTCGAATCTTTACTACTTGTTGACATTGAGGATTCCTTTGTTCCGCAACTCACTGCGAATATTCCTAAACCTACGGCTATTAACAAAAACTTTTTCATAATACTTTGTTTTGGTGTGTGATTTTTAAAATTCAATAATTATTCCGAAAAGGTTTAATTTTTATTAAAATATCAATAAATTAATGTAAAAATTGTTAAAAAAAGTAGAATTTGATTAAATGTTAAATGTTCAATGTTCAATGTTCAATGTTCAATGTTTAATGTTTAAAGTTTAAAGTTCAGGGTAAAGCAATAACTAATAACAATAAACAATTAACTGTCAACAAGCAATCATCAATAAAAAAGCCCCGAAACCGAAATTCAGAGGCTATATGTATTGATGAAGCAAATTACTTATTGCCCATTATTTATTACTTATGATTACCCAAGATAAGGATATCTGTAATCTTTAGGAGAAACAAAAGTTTCTTTGATACTTCTTACGGAAGTCCATCTCAATAAGTTCATTTTCGAACCTGCTTTGTCGTTTGTTCCGGAAGCTCTACCACCACCGAAAGGCTGCTGACCAACAACTGCACCTGTAGGTTTGTCATTGATATAGAAATTTCCTGAAGCATTTTCCAACGCTTTGAAAGCTTCATTGATCGCATAACGATCCTGTGCAAAAACAGAACCCGTTAATGAATAAGGAGAAGAAGAATCTACCAGTTGTAAAGTTTCTTTCCAGTCTTTATCTTCATAAACGAAAACAGATAAGATCGGCCCGAAAATTTCTTCCACCATACTTTCGTACTGAGGATTTGTCGTTTCGATTACAGTCGGGTGTACAAACCATCCTTTAGAATCATCAGTTTTTCCGCCGATCGCTACGTTGGCTTCACTGGATGCATTGGCTCTGTCGATATATCCTTTGCATTTTTCGAAAGAATTTTTATCGATTACCGCGTTCACGAAGTTTGAAGGATCTTCAGGAGAACCGATTTTAATAGAATTGATCTGCGTTTCCATTACTTTTTTCACATCAGCCCAAAGAGACTGAGGAATATAAGCTCTTGAAGCGGCAGAACATTTTTGCCCTTGATACTCGAAAGCACCTCTTACCAAAGCCGTTGCTACAGCTTCTACATTGGCAGAAGGGTGGGCGATAACGAAGTCTTTCCCTCCAGTTTCTCCTACGATTCTCGGATATGTTCTGTAATTGTGAATATTGTCACCGATCATTTTCCACATTCCCTGAAAAACTTTTGTAGAACCTGTAAAGTGAAGTCCTGCAAAATCTCTATGAGCTAAAACTTTCTCAGCAGTATCTTTTCCGTCTGTAAAGATCATGTTGATTACCCCTGCAGGAAGACCCGCTTCAGTAAGAACATCCATGATTACTTTTGCAGAATAAACCTGCTTGTCAGATGGTTTCCAAACCACTACGTTTCCAAGCATGGCCATACAAGTCGGCAAATTTCCTGAAATCGCTGTAAAGTTGAACGGCGTTACTGCAAAACAGAATCCTTCCAATGGTCTGTATTCTACACGGTTCCAGATTCCGCTGTCGGAAACCGGCTGCTCAGAATACATTTCCGTCATGAATTCTACGTTGAATCTTAAGAAATCGATAAGCTCACAAGCAGAATCTATTTCAGCCTGATGAACATTTTTAGACTGTCCGATCATGGTAGCGGCGTTGATTACATCTCTGTAAGGTCCGGCTAAAAGATCAGCTGCTTTTAAGAAAATTGCTGCGCGCTGTTCCCAGCCCAGTTCGTTCCATTCTTGCTTGGCTGCCAATGCCGCGTTGATAGCATCATCCACATGCTGCATGGTACCTTTATAGTAAAACCCGAAATCATGAGCATGATCCTGAGGAGACTGAAGCTGAACTTTTTCGTTAGTTTTTACTTCTTTTCCGTTGATGATCATTGGGATTTCTATCTTTTCTGCCCACATTTTTTTGTATTGAGCGATAAGGCTTTTTACTTCCGGAGTTCCCGGTGCATAAGAATTTACCGGTTCGTTTACTGCAAATGGTACTTGCGAAATTGCTTTTGACATATTACGTTGTATTATTTTTTAATTTGCTAATGATACAAATTTACAACATTTAAAATTGATTTTGTTGATAGATGAATATGTGAATTGTCAATTTTGCTTAGCAAGTGAATAGTGAATTTTAAAAATAATACTTAAAAAATTGCCAGGCAAAGCGAATTGACCATTAACTATTGACGTTTCTACATTTTTTCGTTTTCCAAAATCTTCAACACCAGTTTTTCTTCCTGGGTTAAGCCTGCTTTTCCGTCATTTTGTTCTATTTCTTCAAGCTCGTCAAGATATTTTTTAATGGTATTGTTTTCGTAAAGGTTGATTACCAAAGGATGTACGTAATATTTTCTGCAGACGGTGCTTGTATTTCCGAGGTGGGAAGCTACAATTTCCAAAGCTTCTTTTACTTTTTTCTTGTATTCCGCATGGGTTTCTGCGTAGCCGATTTCTTTAAAAGCAATTAATGCACTTACCGTTCCCGACCAGGTTCTGAAATCTTTTGCCGTAAAATCTTCCCCGCTGATTTCTTTAATATACTCATTCACCATTCCCGAATCGATGGAGTGGCGGTTGCCTTCATCATCATAATATTGAAACAGCTCTTTTCCGGGAATATCTTTACATTTCTGAACGAGTCTGGCCAATCTTCTGCTTTTCAGATCGACATTGTGCATGACTCCTTTTTTACCTTTAAATGAAAAAGTAATTTTCTGCCCGTTGATTTTTACGTGTTTAACTTTTAAAGTCGTTAAACCAAAAGAACCGTAGAGTTTTTCGTAGGCATTATTTCCGATCCGGATGTTGGTTCTCTGCATTAAACTTACGATTAATGCCAGGATTTTCCTCTTTTCAAAATTCCTCAAAGCCAGATCCTGCTCCACATGAAGCCTGATGTTCGGAAGAGCGTATCCGAACTGTAGCATTCTGTAAAACTTTGTGTGATTTCGTAAGGCATTCCATAGAGGGTGATAACGATACTGTTTCCTCTTTTTTACATCAAATCCCGTTGCCTGAAGGTGTCCGTTGTCCAAAGCACAGATCCAGACATTCTCCCAAGCCGGGGGAATAACGAGTTTGTTGATTCTTGAGATCTCGTCCTTATCCTTGATTTTTTCGCCGTCTTTATAATAAGAATATTTCTTTCCGGTTTTTTTCCGAATGATACCGGCCGTTTCTGCATCGGAAGTATATACTAGATGTACCGCCTTTGCAGAAGCCTCCGGATCTCTCATAATCTTGACAATCTTAGAAGGGTTCAGATGGGAAATGATTTCTAAGTCTGAATTTTCCATAAGATTTTTTGGTTAAGAGTTCTTACCCCTTGAAAATAGCCATAATATAATAGCTAATACGCCAACTACTAATATAATTCCCCACCACATTCCTGCCTTAAAGATTGTCTCTATCGCTTCACAACTTGTTAGTGTTAATAAACATAAGATCATAATACTGTATAAGCTCCATTTTTTCATAGCAATTTATTTTGGTGTTTATTATTCTAAATTCTGTGATGGTCTGCTCGCCAGTTTTTGATGGATTTTTTGATTTCGTTCCCCGAAATATTTTCATGAAGTGCTTTGTACAACAGCTCTTTAAATTCATCATCATAAGCAAACCTCAATGCTGCAATCTGATCAAATCCCAACTTGCTTTCAACTTCATCAGACCTCTGGCCGAATAACTCAAAATACCTTTGTTTGAATTCCAGTCTTACCAAACGGTTTTGAAGTCCCAGCGCATAATGCTGTCTGATCATAATTGCCAGATAGAAAAGCAGAAAAATAACAATCGAAAATAAAATCCAGATCAGTTTATTAGGCTCATCATTAAAAATTTTCCAGATCCCGAAAACTTCCAGCAGAATTAATAATGGAAGATAAATAAAATGATGTGGCGGATAAAATTTCCTGTGATTTTGATAACTCTGACTTTCCATATTGTGTAATATAGCAAGAATCTTTCCAAAATGTTAAATTTTTAATAATAATTGATATTTGTGGTATCTAAATATTGTTGATTGTACTGAAATGCCTAAAATTTTTCAATAATTAAACCGGAAGCTTGTCAGGAAATTTATTATTTAAACTTCCATAAACTCTTTTTTAGGAGCTTTATCCTGCTTTCCGCACTCGCTATTTTCTGTTTTTTTTTCGGGCGAGCCAAAGGCTCGCCCGAAAAAAAAACAGAAAATGAGCTCAAACAAATGCTTCAATCAGGGCTAGGGTTGCAGGTTTCATTTAGAAATATTCGATATTAAATTTAATCTCCGGTTGGTAATTCAAGTTATAAAGTCACATTTAAATAAATATATCAACAGAATTATTTATAAAAAAATTAGCATTATCTCTCCTGAAAAATATACCGGGAACACTCAAAAATTCGTAACTTCCGATCTTTAAAAATTCAATAAAAAATGACTTCAAAGGAAAAAGTAGCTGCGCTTCGTGAAGAAATGCAGAAAAATAATGTTGATGCATTTATAGTATATTCTGCAGATCCGCATATGAGTGAATACTTGCCGGAAGAATGGCAGGAAAGAGCCTGGCTGTCAGGGTTTTTAGGTTCTGCTGGTTTTGTGGTGGTTACCAAAGATAAGGCCGGACTTTGGACAGACGGAAGATATTACACACAGGCTGCCATCGAATTAGAAGGCTCCGGAATCGATCTTTTCAAAGACGGGCTGGAAGGAACTCCCAACTATATCGACTGGATCATTTCCGAAATTCCGGCAAACGGAAAAGTAGCGGTAAATGCATTGGCAACTTCTCACGCAAACTGGGAACTTCTTTCACAAAAATTCAATCCAAAACATATAACATTAGTTGATCTTCCTCTTTTAAAGGAAATCTGGAAAGACAGAGGAACACCTTCCAAAAATCCAATCTTTGTGCACCCTGTAGAAAGAGCAGGAAAATCTGTGACAGATAAGATCGCTGCAATCCGCCAGAAAATGGAAGAGCAGGAAGCTACGGTTCATATTATTTCAAGCCTTGATGATGTTGCATGGACATTGAATCTGAGAGGAAGTGATGTAGAAAGTAATCCTGTATTTCTGGGATACATCATTATCACTAAAAATGATGCGATTCTCTTCACTGGCCTTGAAAAATTAGAGGTTGAGGCAAGAAAATCAATGGACGATTCTTTCGTTAAAATGATGCCTTATGAAGAATTTTCAAATCATTTAAAAACTTTCAGAAATGAGAAAATTCTCGTTTCTCCAAACAGCAATCAGTCAATTTTTGAAGCATTAAAATCTGAAAATCAATTCATCAAAGCGCCGGTTCCCGGAAATCTGATGAAAGCCCAGAAAAACGAAACTGAACTGGAAGGTTTCAGAAAAGTAATGGTAAGAGACGGTGTTGCTATGGTAAAATTCCTGTATTGGCTCACTCACAATGCCGGAAAAGAAGCAATGAACGAGTATTCCATCGGTGAAAAGCTGAGAGGTTTCCGTGCGGAAGGTGAAAATTTTGTAGGGGAAAGCTTCGGAAGTATCGTCGGATATAAAGATAATGGCGCTATCATGCATTATTCCGCAAAAAGCGAAGGAAGCAAAGACGTGACAAATGATGCGAGCATTCTGGTAGATTCCGGAGGTCAATACCTTGAAGGAACAACAGATATCACCAGAACATTGGCTTTGGGAGCAGTTTCGGATGAATTTAAAAGAAACTCAACATTGGTGTTACAAGGCATGATCCGTTTATCGATGGTGAAATTCCCGAAAGGTACAAGAGGTGTTCAGCTTGATGCCATTGCAAGACTTCCGTTGTGGATGTCCGGAAAAGACTACAATCACGGAACAGGTCACGGTGTGGGAAGTTTTATGAATGTGCATGAAGGTCCGCAAAATATCAGAAAAGATATGAATCCGCAGGAGCTTTTGGTAGGCATGGTTTGTTCCAACGAACCTGGATTTTATGTGGAAGGAGAATACGGAATCCGTCATGAAAACCTGATCGCCGTAAAAGAATCGGAAAAAACCGCTTTCGGTACTTTCTACGAATTTGAAACATTGACGTTCTGCCCATTCTTTAAAGATACAATCGTAAAAGAAATCCTTTCCGAAGAAGAAATCGCATGGCTGAATAATTACCATAAAACCTGCGAAGAAAAAATCGCTCCATACCTGGAAGGGGAAGTGAAAAACTGGTTCCTGGAATTGGTAAGCCCACTTTAAAAAAGTGAAATAGTCAATTCTCAATTGTGAATTGATATTATTTAAATAATTCAAAGCCTTGTAATGAAAGTTACGAGGCTTTTCCG